>CAZYPN010000082.1:0-24602 GCA_964649085.1 uncultured Burkholderiales bacterium
CCGTCGGGCCGCACCAGCACGGCCATGCCCCGGTATTCCGGCGGCCCCTGCTCGCCCACGTCCACCCGCCGGCAGCCGTCGGGCAGCCTCAGCTCGCCCTCGAGCGCGCCAAACAGAAACAGGCTGAAGCGAGTGTAGTCCAGCAGCGAATAAGCCCGCCCCTGGTGCAGCAACTCAAAGTCGTGAAAGCGGCCCTGGCCGTGGCGAATGCCCATTCCCGTAATGTTGCCGGCGCGCTTTTCCACGATCTTCACATAGTCTTCCGCGTGGCTGCCCTGTTCGGAAAACTTGGTGGCCCGAACCAGCTCCCCAGAAGAATCAATCACGCTCTGGGCCACCGGTTTTCGCTCGCTCTCGTAGCTGTCCAGCAGGGCCGGATCGGCCCCGTGGTTCATCACCCAATGCAGCTTCCAAATCAGGTTGAAGGCGTCGGCCAGCCCGGTATTCAGCCCCTGGCCCCCATTGACCGAATGCACGTGGCAGGCGTCCCCGGCCAAAAACGCCCGACGACCCACAGCATAGTGAGCAGCCACCGACTCCTTGACGGAAAACTGAGAAAACCAGACCACCTTCTCAAAGCGGATCGAGTGGGGTTGGACGGCCCTCTCGATCTTTTCCAGCGCCTGCTCGAAGGTAAAATCGTGGCTGTCAAAGCGAACGTAGAAGCGGTCCAGGTCGCCCTCGCGAGGAATCCAGGCCACGTCCGAAGTCTCATTCTGAAAGACAATGATCTCGGGCACCTTGGGAAAATCCGTGTCCAGCACGCCGTCGATCACGGCCCAGATAATCTGCGGACGAACCATCGCAAACGGAATCTCCAGACGCGCCCGCACCCACGACCGCGAGCCGTCGGCGCCTATCAGGTAGCGCCCGGCAAGGGTGTCGCCGGTCGAGGTGACCACCTGGCAGCCCGAATCGGAAAGCTCCAGGCTGTGGATTTCCGTGCTCCTGCGAACCGGGCATCCCAGCTCGCTCAACTTGCGGTCCAGCAGCTTCTCCACATAGGACTGACCCAGCATCAAAAAGTGCCGGTGCAAACACCCCTCTAAGCTCTCCCACCAATGCGACTGCCGCGACACAAAGCCGCCGTTGGCCCACACCGAGCTGGTATTGCAGGGCTTGCCCAGCGGATAAAGCGGGTCGAAGAGCCCCACGATTTCAAAGAGCTGCAGCGTTCGGGCATTCAACGCATCGGCCCGACCCACCTCAAGGGGTCCTTCCGAGCGGTCGAAAATCACCACCTGAAGCCCGCACAGCCGGGCCAGATAGGCCGACAGCAGACCCACCGGTCCGGCTCCTACCACGATAAGATCGGTGTTCATAGCACGCTTCTTCCTTGTCCTCCGATTTCGGTTCACCTCCCGGAGCTGCTATAGTCTCCCTATGCGCGAAGTGAATCTAGGGGCCCTCGACTTGAACCTGCTCGTCCCCCTCAAAGCCTTGCTGGAAGAGCGTCACGTCACCCATGCGGCCGAGAAGGTGGGCCTCAGCCAACCGGCCATGAGCCGGGCCCTCCAGCGCTTGCGGGTGATGTTCGCCGATCCACTGCTGGTGCGCGGCAGCGGCGGCCGCATGACCCGCACGGCCCGAGGCAACGAACTGCTCAAGCCGCTCTTAGACCTGCTGCAAGATGTCAGCCACCTGATCGCCTCGCCCAGCGTCGATCCCGCCGACATGCGAGGCGAAGTGGTCATCGCCTCTCGCGACTACGAAATGGCCGCCCTGATGCCCCCGATGATCGCGCGGGTCTCCCAGCTGGCCCCCGGACTCACCCTCAGCCTCCGCCCCATGGTGGGCGACGACCTCTCGCCGCTCGAGGAAAATCGCGTCGACTTCGTGGTGGCCGGAACCGATCGCAACCTGGCCACCCTAACCCGCCGCACCCTGCTGCGCGAAACCTTCGTCTGCGTGCTGGCCTCCGACCACGAGTTGGCCCAGCAGGAGCTGACCCTGGACAACTACCTGGCCATGAAGCACTGCGTCGTTTCCTTCGCCGAACAGCACACGCCAGGATTCGTCGATCGCTTTCTGGCCGAGCGCGGGCAGAAACGCAACATCCGCGTGCGGGTTCCCTACTTTCTGGCGGCCGCCCACATCGTGGCCAACTCCGACCTGGTGGTCACCCTGCCCCGCCAGCTCGGCCTGCACCTCGAGCAGCAGCAAAGCAACCTCAAAACCCTGCCCCTACCCCTCGAGGTGCCGCCCTTTTCCATCTTTCTCTACTGGCACATCCGCAACCAGCTCAACCCCATCCACAGCTGGCTGCGCGAGTTGTTCTCAGCCTACGAGTGAGACACCAGCCGGCTGTTGTTCCAGGGCGGGTTGCTCAGCACGTGCACCCGCTGCAAATGACGCGGCGCCCTACTCTCGAAGCCTTCGCGCCCGTGCAGCAGCGAGAAATTGTCGGCCACCACCACGTCTCCGGTCTGCCAGCTGTGGGCATAGAAGTTGCTGGGGGCATAGAGCGCTTCGTTCAGGCTGCGAAAGAACTCCTCACGCTCGTCCTCGGCCAGCCCCTGAAACTCCAAATTCGGACGATTCAGGAACGTGCCCTCGGCCTGGGGCGGCTCGTTGTAACGAATCACCTCGTAGCCGCGCAGCGGGTGGGTATCGATGATCGGTGACACGGTCACGCTGTCGTAGAACTCCATCTTGCGCTGATACTTGCCCGTGACCTTGGACCACAGGGCGCGCTGCTGCTCGGAAGCGTTCTCCAACACGCGAACCGTATCCGAGAAGGTGGTGCGCCCCCCCTGTCCCTGCTGCGGAGCCGACACACAGTGAAAGAGCTGAAACTCGGGCACCTGCGGGCGATACATCCCGTCCCAATGCAGGGGCACATAGTTGTTGTCAAAGATATGGTCCTGAGCGTCGGGCTGTTCGATCAGTTCCAGCACCTTGCCGAAGGGCCAGAGGCTGATTTCGCCCCAGCGCTCACAGTAGTCGGCGAAGGCCTGACTGCTGTCGAAGGTGCGAAAGCCTCGCAGCACAATCAGGCGTTCCTTCCAGAGCCGCTGGCGCAGCTGTTCCACATCCAGCTCGCGGATATCTTGCTGGGGCCCTTGGGCTTCTATCAACAGGCCAAAAGTCATCATGTGCTCCTATTCTTTCACCAGGGTGAAGTGACTGGGGCGGCCCTGGTCCACCACCAGCCGGGCGCCAAGCTCCTGGGCAGCCGAGCGTCGGGTCAGGATAAAGTGTCCCGCTTCCACCTCCAGGGCCACGGCGTGCCAGGGGGTCATCCAGTTGTCGCCCTCGGCGGTCTCGATGAAGTGAATTCCCAGTTTGTTCGAGCCGCAACCATGCGGATGAATCGACAGGCGCACGGCCTCGGGAAAGCATCGCTCCACCAGGGCGCTCCAGGCCTGGCTGTGCTGGATAACCTGGTAGGCCCGGGTGCGGCACTCCTTTTGCAGGGCGTTGCGGCTCAGGGTCTGACCCGGGAAGGTCGCGTCCTCCACCAAAAAGCGCGTGATTCCGCAGTAGAGGCGATGCATCTCGCGGTCTTCGTCGCTGGCTTGCGGGTCGCGGGCGGCCCGGCCCACCGCCGAGCGAAACACCTCCAGCGACTGGCCGAAATCTTCCATCATCTGCTCGCGCATCTCGTCAAAGCTGGCGTCCTCATAGAGTTCCTCCAGGTTGAAGGTGGAAATCTTGTCCAGGCCCAGCTGCGCAATCATCTGGCGCAGCTCGTCGCGGTAGGCCGAAACCGCCTCATCGCTCATGCCGACCACGGTGCTAAACACCCGGCCGTCCGAGGCCAGCACCATGCGGGCGCCGGGCTCGTAGATGCGGCCAATGCGCTCGCAAAGCTGCTGCAAAAAGATCAGCGCGCGGCGCTCGGCCATATCGGGCAAGGTGCCCAGCACCTTAGCCAGGTTGGGAGATTTGCCCGGAAAGGCCGGCAGCACAAACGTGATGGGCTCGCCCTTCTCGATCTTGGCCAGCATCTTGGGCAGGTGCGACCCGCTGCAGGCCGCGCAGGGGGCCTCGGGGCTGCAGGTGTGGGGGCCGGCTGCCCGACGGCACTGCATCACTTCCCTCAAAACGGCCCTGGCCGTCTCCAAAGGGGTGGAGGTGCGCTGGTAGGCCACGGCCAGTTCGTCGAGGATGGGCTGGTTCTGGGGGGCTTCAAGGGTCGCTACTTGCACGGTCGTTCCAACACCTGTTCTTGATTTGAGAGCCGCACGAGGTCCGGCGCTGTGGCCACATCTTAGGCGGGGATGCATCATCTGTCCAATGCATTGTTGTAATCAGAGATATGCACAAAAAGCATAAACTCGTCCCCGCCTTGCCGATCCATATCGTCAATGATATAAGTTTGTTATCATAAAAAATATAAAGAGGTGCCATGTCCGACTCCGCCCGCCCCTACCACCTGGTCGCCGCCGAGAACCACTGGTCTAGCCTGAAGGAGAAAGCCTGTCGCGAGTTAGTCCAGGCCATCCGGGCCCGCGACTGGACCCAGAGCCAGGCCGCTGGCTACCTGGAGGTGAGTCAACCGCGACTGTCCGACCTCATGAGGGGGAAGACCGAGAAGTTCAGTCTGGATGTGCTGGTCAAGATGGCTTTCGCGCTCGACCTCTCGGTGCGCCTCGTGCTGGCCGACGAGCCCTACCGACGCTCGCGCGGTCGCAACGATGAATCGTGGCTGCGGGAAGCGCGTGCCAGCGTCGAGCACTACACCCAGCTGCTCGAGGGCGACCCCGACAATCCCCTGCTCCTGTCACGGCGTGCCCTGGCCTACCAGTTGCTCGAGGATTGGACCCGGGCCCTGGCCGACTACGACCGATGCATCCAGTTAGAACCCGAGCGTCCTGGCCCCTATCTGAACCGAGCCACCGCCTTGAGGGGGGCCGGCCGTCTCCACGACGCTCTGCAGGCCTGTCACGACTACGAGCGGCGCTTTCCCGAGGACAGTGTCCATCAAAATCGGGCTCTGGTGTACTGGGACCTGGGCCTGCTCGTCGAGGCCGAACGCGACCTGGACGCCGCCGTCGCGCTCAGCCCCCAGCGCCCCGGTCCCTGGACCAATCGCGCCAACTTTTACAAGCAACAGGGCCGGCTGCCCGAAGCCCTTGGCGATTATCTGCGTGCCCAGCAGCTCGACCCCACCAGCGATTCCATTGCCGCCAGCATCCACGAGCTGCAGCAACTGGGCACGCTCCCTCCGAACTGATTCAGCGAGCGATATATTCGTACGAACCATCCGGGTGCAGCAGCACGGTCTCGGACACCAGCACCCGCCCCAAGGCCGGATCCTCAATCTGCCGATGGTAGACCTGGTCGACTTCCTCGGGGTCGTGCTCCAGCCGTTGCGCCGAGGCGTCCAGGGCCCCCACAGGAGTGGCCAGCGCCAGCCCCATCAGCATCTTTCCCGACTCGCCGGGAATCAGCCGCACCAGACCCCCTCCCACCGCCACGGCGGCGTTGCTGGCGCTCCGCGCGCTGGCCGCCACCAGCCGACGAAAGCCCCGAGACTTGGAAGGTTGGGTGGTATAGCTGAACTCCACCTTTTGCCCTTCCCCGTTGTGGGTCTCCATGCGCACCCCCCAGGCCGAGCGGGTGTATCCCACGTTCTCGAACTGCTCGGGTTGGTGAACCAGCATGTCCACCGCATCTTTCAGTTGCCTACCGCGCTCCAAGGCCTGGCGCTCCGGGGCCGTCAGGCGGCCGCTCTGAAGTCGCTCGGACGAGAGTTGAACGTGCTGAGTGATAGTCATACCTGCAGTGTGCCGGCGCTGGCTTAGAGCCGGCTTAAAAAGCGCCTCCGGTTGTGGTTTCCCAAGCCCGTGGCTAAACTTCCGGCTCCAGCCCTGCTGCCCGGAGTTGTTCGGCCAGCCTTTCGGCCCTCATCCGCTCGTGCTCGGCGGCTTGTCGCTCCTGCTCGGCGGCTTCGCGCTCGCTCTCCAGCATTCGACCGAGTTCGGCCGGCGTTGGCAGAACCTGTTGGTCGGGAGCAAAGATACGCAAGACTCCGTCCACGACCCGGAAGGTCAGCCCCAGGTCACTGGAATAGCCCACCTGCTCGGGCACCAGGCAAGGCACAAAGCCCGCGCCCTCGCGGCGGAATACCTGGAATCGGGGCAACAGATACTCTTCGCGGGGGTCGAAAAGAATGTATTCCCGCACCCCGAGCGCCTCGTAGAGACCCTTTTTGACACCCACATCGCGTAGGCGAGTGGATCGCGAGGTCACCTCCACCACCACTTCTGGAGCCTTGCCCTCCACCCAGAGTTTATAGGTTTCGCGAGGGCGATTGGCCAGCCCCCGCGTCACCAGAACATCCGGCGACAAATGGGCCTGGGGGTTGCCTTCCTCATAGTAGAGCAAAATATTGCCGCTCACATAGGTCTGGGGATCGTCCCGATAATAGTGGCGCAATGCCTCGATGAGATCGACCATCATCTGGCGATGCAGGTCCGTTTCCCCCATAGGTTCACCATCCGAAGTTGGGTAGTCGATTTCGCCGAAGACGTTGCGTATCGGTTCCATAACGCTCTCATTCGTTTCCCGGCCAGGCCAACCTGCCCTCCTCCAGTTTCCAGGCCGAAGGCCAGGCGCGCTCGAAGGCCAACGGATACGAGACATCGGAGGATTCATGGCGCGAGCGATGTGGAACGGCCAGGTGCTGGCCGAGAGTGACGACCTGGTCGAGGTGGAAGGCAATCTCTACTTCCCCCGAGCCTCGCTGCACGAAGCACACTTTCGACCGTCCTCGCATCAAACCCAGTGCGGCTGGAAAGGCACCGCCTCCTATTTCGACCTGGTGGTCAATGGCGAAGTCAATGGCAACGCCGCCTGGTATTACCCCAGCCCCAAACCCGCGGCTGCCCAAATTGCGGGCCGCGTCGCCTTCTGGAAAGGCGTCAAAGTAGAGCGCTAGAGAGTGGCCGCTTAGTTTCACCAGTTCCACAACGGCCCGCCGGTGGTCGCTCGGTTGAGCGTCGCGACACCCCGTAAACGCGACAATGTCGCGCGACATCCGCCCCAAGCTCACGCCCCCAACAACGTGAGCAGCAGCGTCCCCCACACAATCTTGCCGATCATCGCCACCGGAAACACGGCCGCATAGTGCACTCCCACCTCGGCAGTCGGCCCCGGCTTCACCCGGCTCTCGGCCAGGGCCAGGCAGGCCGGTTGGGTGTGGGCCCCGGCCACCGTCCCCAGCGTGGCCGCCAGACTCTGGCCCATCCCATAGCGCAGCACGGCCAACAACGGCAAGGCCGAACTCAGCGTCACCAAGGCCCCGGCCAGCAGCAGCTTCCCGCCGCTGCCCCCCAGGGCGGCGCGAAACTCGCCCCCGGCCCGCAGCCCCACGCTGGCCAAAAACAGCAGCAGCCCGAAGTGGCGCAGGGCCAGATTGGCCTCTCGTGGCAGCGTCCACAGAATGCTCCCCGTGCGCCCCCGCGCGCCCAAGAACAAGGCCACCAGCAACGTGCCCCCGGCCACCCCCAGGCTGCCCCCCGAGGGCAACGGCAGCGCGCCCACCATCACGCCCAGCACCATCCCCAACGAAATCGAAAGAAAGTCCGTGTCGGCAATATCGTCCAGCGAATCGCCAAAATACTCGGCCAGCCGCGGCAACTGATCGGGATGGGCCACCACTCGCACTACATCGCCCTGCAGCAGCACCAGATCGGGCGAGGCCGGCATCTCCACATCGCCTCGGCGAACGCGGGTCAGGGTGGCGTGCAGCGCCTGCAAATACACCTGGTTCAGGGGCTTGCCGATAATCGCCCGATTGGACACAAAAAAGCGCCGGTAGACCAGCTGGGGGTGCTGCTCCAAATGCTGTGGGGCGGGCTCACCCAGCACTTCCAGGGCTCGGGCGTGCATCGAGGGAGTCCCTACCGCCAGCACCACGTCGTCGAGGGCCAGCACACTCTCGCCCTCCACCACGTCCAGCTGCCCCGAGTGCAGCCGCCGGGCCACCACCAGCCCGGTCTGCTGGCGCACCCACTCGGCCTCCAGCTGATTGCCATTGGGCTTCAAATGCGTCACCCGGTAGTTGCGCGATTCCACCGTCTCCGACGGCGCCGCCTCTGCCCCCGCCCCCGGCACCGCCATCATCAGCAGCAAGGTACCCAGTACCCCGAACGGATAGCTCAGCGAATAGCCCACCGTGGGGCCCTGCGCATCCACCTTCTCCCCCTCAGCCGCCCGATGCTGCAACCACTCCAGCTGAGCGGCCAGGGCCGGGGTGTTGGTGATCGCTCCCGAGAACAGCCCCGCCGCCTGGGCCGGCGGCAGGGCCAACAGGCGGGCCATCGCCAACGTCGTCAGCGCGGCCAACGTCACCGCCCCCAGCGTCAGGCCCGTCAGTCGCAAACCGCTGCGGCTACGCAACGAGCGCACCACGGCCGGCCCGCTCGACAAGCCAATGGTATAGACAAACAGGGTCAGCCCCACCGTGCCCAGCAGGGCCGGCACCTCAAAGGCCGCGGCGTCCCAGGCTCCCAGCGCCAGGCCCACAAACAGCACCGCCGCCACCCCCAGCGAGCCGCCCCCCAGGCGAATCCGCCCCAGTACATAACCCAGCCCGATCACGCCAAAGAGGCGAAGAATCGGGCTGGAGGCTAGAAAGTCGTGGAGTTGTTCCAGCACTAAGGGCTGAGCTGGCTGGCCACTCCCAGCAAGGCGTACAACACCTGGTCGTTGGCCCCGTCACTCAGGCCGTCCTGCAGACGATCCAGCTGACTGTGCAATAGCGGATCATCGGGCAGGTCGGGCTCGACCTCCAGCAGACGCTGCTCCACCTCCTGGGCAGAGCCGCCGCCTTCCAGATAGCGTTGTCCGGCCAGCAGCAAAGCCTGCACCGGACTCCCTTGCTGGCTCAACTGGCGCAGATAATCCAGCAGTGCCGCCGGATCCTCGGGCTCTTCGTCGTCCGCCTCTTGAGGCGGCAAATACTCTTCGTCGTCGTCTTCCATTATTTGGGCAGGAACACGCGGTGCCGGGAGCCGTAACCGGTAATCTGATTGCGGATCACGTCACTGGCCTCTTTGCCATTGCCCAGGGCGATGGAGATGTGGCCGTGGGGCTTACCGGGCTTGCGATCCCACACCACGATGGCGCCGGGGGGCAGGCTGCGCAGCTGTTCGCGCGGTACCTGAACCTCGCGGAAACGCGGATTGCGGGCCAACTGGTCGGCGGCCTGGTAGGCCGACAGACCTTCCAGACGCATGCCCTGGCGCTCCAGCGCCATGCGCACGCCGCGCTTACAGTTACCGCCGCTGCCAGCAATGCCACTGCGGGCGATCTGGTTGGCGTCGGCAGCCAGCCGATTGCCCATCGCCGAGGGTCCGCCAAACTGTCCGGGGCCCACCATCGGAGCGGCGGGGTTGGTGCCGAAACCGGGCGAGGGTCCACCATAGCCCGGGTTAAAACCGCCGCCTCCGGGGAAGCCACCGCCACCGGGGAAACCGCCCATCGGGAAGCCGCCACCCGGAAAACCACCGGGGAATCCGCCGCCCGGGAAGCCGCCGCCGAAGGGCATCTGGGGGCAGCAACCGCAGCCGCCACCGGCACCTGGGAAGCCAAATCCGCCGCCCATCTGATTGCCAAAGCCGCCGAACGGGTCCATCCCGGGCATTCCGCCCGGCATCCCGCCGCCCATCATCTCGCCCATCATCCGCCCCATCATCATCTGGAGCATCTGCATCATCTGCATCATCATCCCCATCATGGGGTTCTGGCCGAAGCCTCCCATGCCGGGCATCCCGAATCCCGGCATTCCACCGGGCATTCCAAATCCACCACCGAGTGCAGGTTGACCGAATCCGAAGGACATTTGTGCTTGGAACATAGCGCCGCCTTGCTAGAAATTTCCCCCTCAGTATAGGGCTTCCACCCGGGGTCATGGGGAGGCCATTTGTTACAAAATGGTTACACTTGTTGCCGCATGTGACCTTCATGCAAACAAAGGAAGTCGCCGCCGCTCCACAAATCCAGGATCCACCATGTTGTCTGCCGCCACCCTGGGCTTCTCTGGCCTCACCCCTCTGACCAGCTTCAACAGCCTGCTTCTCTCCTACGCCGCCTTCCACGAAGGCGAAATGGAGCAGGCCGACCTGGAACGAGAAGTGGCTCAGTTTCTCACCGATTTTCGCTTCATTTCCGAGGTCTTTCATTGGGAGTCCCAGTTCCGCGATCGCCTGTCCCCCGCCGACGAGCGCAGCAGCTGGGGCCAGCTCATCGACGCCGTCTCGCAGCAGCTCGAGCGCGTCCACGACCGCATTTACCTGCTGCTCGAAGAGGTCGAGCGCCAGGGCTGGTCGGCCCTGCCCGAAAATCGCCTCGAGCCCGTTCGGGCTTCGCTCGAGCGCCTCTTCGAGCGCTTCACGCCCCTGCGCGAGGCCGAACAGCGCCTGCCCCAACTGGCCTCCAGCCCCTATATTTCCGAGCTCCTGCGCGCCTGCCAGCTGGCCCAGCAAGGTCGGCTGCCGCTCAGCCTGCTGGGGCAGCGCCTGGCCGCCGTCAGCCGCCACTTTCAGGCCCTCCACCAGCAGCTAGCCCAGCAGCCCCTCCACTCTCCCGAGGTCGAGCAGGTTCTCGAGCTGCTCGAGGTCCAGGACGACATCTTCCAGCAGATGCAGGCCGCGCTCGAACAGCAACAGCTCCCGGCCAGCGAATCCCTCGAGGCCCTGCGCCAGGGCTGCGACCAGGCCCTGGAACTCTTCGAAAAGCTGCACTCCCTGCAGGGCACCCCCACCCGCTGGTGCGACCGCTGCCAGGTGTGGCTGGCCCTTCCCGAGGAGGCCCAACAGTGCCCCGCCTGCCAGGGCCCCTTGGGCCAGCCCCAGGTCGGCAGCGAACCCTGGGAAGCCCTGATGGAGGCCGCCGAACGCGCCCACCAGCGCGGCCTTCCCGAAGATTGGGACGACCTCAGCCAGCGCATCCAGCCCCAGCTCCAGCAGGTCGACAAAATGCTCAAAGAACTCCCCAAGGCCGAAACCCCGGTCGACTTCGAAACCCCCCTCCGCGAGTATCGTCAGGCCCTCGAGGGCCTGCTCGAACCCGGCGGCCTCGAAGTCTTCCGCCGCGCCCTCGACCAGATGATGGGCACCTACCAGGAGGCCTATCGCTGGATGGAAAGTCAGGCCAGCGCCGAGAACTCTACCTAGCTAAGATGCAGTGAACAAGAAGTAACCCCCAGCGGCGGGCGCGTACCACGCCAATGGCACAGGCTGAAGGCTCCCAGAGCGTAAATCGTCTGCCCCTGGTGCAGTGCACGGCGCTCGCGCGGTCCAACCCAGCCATTGTCGCCTTTGGCGTCGGCCAGCTCGGCTCGATAATCCTGCCGCATCTCTCTCAGCACCTTCAGCTCATTGCCGGTCAGCGTTCCGTCCCTGATGCCGTCGGACACTCGGGCCCTCTGAATCTGCTGGCGCTCTTTCAAGCCCGGGGCGAAGACCATACCGTTGGAAGTCGAGATCAGGTTGCTCATCGTGAAGTTCCTCTCTCCTTGTTACGCGACACAGCCAGTATCGGTCTCCAGAAGTTAACAAGTCGGCAAAGAGTGCCCCCCGCTCTGCTTAAAACACGACCAATCAACCGCGTAGTCTGAGGCCAACCCAACAGCACGCGGAGGTTCACAACGCTATGGCACTCATTTCATCCAACTCCAGTTCCCCCAGCAGCAGCCTGGGGCTCTACACCCCCCGACCCTTGCCCTCGGCGGCCGAGACCGTGCTGCCCATGATCGCCGATACCGTGACGCTCGGAGCCACCGAGGTGTGGAAGCCGATGCCTCGCAGCTTCGCGGCTTCCCTCTCCGGCTCCAGCACTCCCAACGGGAGCCAGCGCCAGAGCTCGGCCACACTCAACCACAACGGGCTCAGCGCCAGCGGCAGCTTTAGCGACCACGCAGGTCCGGCCGGCGTGGGCAAAGTCACGGCCCAGGCGCAGCTGGGCCCGCTTGCCCTGCAGACCAGCGCCGAAGGTTCCCATTGCCTGGGCCTGCACCAAAGCGGCCAGGGCAGCCTGAACATCGGGCCCAACGGCATCAGCGCCAGCGGCACCTATCAGCAGGTGGTGGGGGCTCAGGCTCAGGGCAAGATTTCCACCGCTGCCTCGCTGGGCCCGGTCAGCCTCAACAGTTCGCTCGAGGCCCGAGCCCTGGTGGGTTCGCGCACCCACATCGGCGGCGCCCAGCTGGGCGGGCTGGGCCAGGCCCCCGGGCACTCCTCCGGCCCGGCCAGTCTCTCCCTCAACGCTCAAGGCGGGGCCGTGGACGTCGGCTTTTCCCACTTCACCGGCGCGGAAGTCTCTTTGACCCACAGTGCCGGCCTGCAGACCCCCGTCGCCAGCCTGAACAGCACCACCAGCCTGCGCGCCGCCTACGGCGCGGGCGCCTCGGGAGCGCTCCAATACCAGGCCACCGATCAGCGGCTCGCCCTGGGGCTGGGCGGCTCCTTCGAGCTGGGCGAATCGCTCACGTTGCGCAACGACACCTCCCTGACCACGCCCAACGGATCGGGCCTCAACCTCACCACCGCCGCCGGCGTGGGAGGGAAGGGTGGAGAGTTGAGCGCCGGATTCGTGCGCGACAACGCTGCCGGAACCACCCGCTTTGGCACCACCGCCATCCTCCCCATTCCTCCCCTGGGCATACAGGCCGGCGGCGGAGCCCAGTTCGTCGTTTCCGACGCCGACTTGCAGGGCGCCGCTCGCCTGGCCGGCGGTCCCCTCCTGGGCGACGCCGCGGCGGCCGCCGTGAAGCCGGTGATGAACACCGTTCCGGTGGTGGCGCGAGCCGCCATCGAAACCAGCCCCGTAATGCTGGGCGTCAAGGCGGCGCCGGTGGTGGCCGCCGCCGCGCCCACGGTGCTCAAAGTGGCGGCCGATGTGCTCGACCCGCTAGGACTCTTTCATTGAACCGGCAGCTCGCCTCTAGCGCTTGGAGCGACCCCGCTTCTTGGGCTGCGACATGCCCTCGGCGTCCAGCAGCTGTGAAAAAATCGAGGAGGAGAGGTCAAAAACCGGTGGAGCTGGCTCCATCGGTTGAACCGTCACCCTGCGCCCGTCCAGGGTATAGCGTCCGGGTTTTTGTTTCTTGGCGTAGCGCACTACCAGTCGCAATAGCTCGCGTGCCAGAACAATCTCCTCCGAAGTGGGTTGGGCTCGCTCGCCGTCGACCCTCATCAGCAAAGGAAAACCCATGGGGTGGCAGGGCCATTGCTGAGCGCGAATTTCAGCGTCGAGCGCCAGGGGACAGTTGTCTTCCGTCACCAGGGTCAGCGACAGGACCGGTAGCACGTCCACCCAATCGGGTGTTATGCCTCGCAGGTAGGTTTCGGCCGCCTGGCGGCTCAAGTAAATCCCCAGGCCGTACTCCATTTCCTCCATGCCGAGCACCGAGACGAACACGGGCGAGGTCGAAAGCCCTTCGATCTGCAAAACCTGGTCGCCGTGGAGGACCTCGAAGGGACGCGCCTGCAAAAACTCCACCATATCGCAGGCCAGTGCCGCTACTTCCTCCTGGTGAACCCCTGTGCCCATCAGGTAGCTGAATCCAAGTTTACCCGAAAGCAGAGAAGCCAGGGCCTCGGCCGCATCGTCGATCGACTTCAGCTTCTTGCGCAGCGTAACCTGAACTGTCCCCAAGCAGGCCTTCAGATGTCCTTGCAGCTGTTCATCGTCGACCTGTATTTCTCCAGGCATAGTGGGTTGGCAGCCATTCTGGGGCTCCAGGCAGGCTGCCTTGAACATGGCTGGCCAATCGATATCCTTCAGCGACTTGCCCTCGGGCACGACCTCGAAAAAGCGGATTTGTCCGCCCGACTTTTCTCCCCAGAGAAGCACTTGCGGGCTGCTCCCGTCCTCCATTTGGGCCCCAGACGGGCGAAAGGCCACCTGCCAAACCGCCTTGCTGTTTCTCATTTTTCGCTCCTCACGGGCTGCTAGTGCAGCCGATCAAGGCCTCGTCCGTGGCCAGTTCCAATGGTTCCAGTTTCATCGGCGGCGCTCCTCGTCCAGGTAGGTCCCTCCGGCAGGCATAGGACTCAGGGCATTTGCGGCGAACTCCGGCCACTATGCGAGAAATCTCTCCTTCGGTTCCCAACGCCCGCCTCGGGCCCACCCGCCCCACCAGGGCTTTGGCCGAGCGAGCGCAGCCGCCCGAAGAAAACACCCAGCGCGGTCTTGACTCGCTGCAGCTCACGCCCACCAAGGAAGCGCCCCCGCTGCAGTCGCCGCCCGCCACCTCCACCCCTGTAGCTGCAGAGGAGAAAAGTTCCGATCAGGCTTCCAAGGCCGACCTGTTGGGTTTCGGTCTCACCCACCAGACCTCCGACGGCACTCTGCTCGACGCCACCGGGGGCTTTGCCCTGGGTCCGGGAAATCTCGCCATCACGGGTCAGGGAAGCCAGGCCAGGGTCGGCAACACTGTGTTCCACAGTGACGGCAGCCAGCAAACCCGAGTGGGCGATACCCTTTTTCACAGCGATGGCAAAGTCGAAATGCGCTTTGGCGACACCCTGGTCGACAGCGACGGAGGGGTGACGACCAAGTTCGGTAATACCATCCTCAGCTCCGATGGAACCAGCTCCACGCTTGTCGGCAACACCGTGTTCCGCAGTGACGGCACCTCCTCCACTCAGTTGGGCAACACCCTTCTCAACAGCGATGGCAGCAGCTCCACCCGCATCGGCAACACCATCATCCACAGCGACGGCCGCATCACTTTCGTCACCTGAGTCCGCTTTCACCCGACCCATCGCCATCGCCCTCCGCCGTGATTTCCGCTATACTGACAACGGCGTGCACATCACCCTGCTCAACGACATCCTCTTCAAAGTGGTCTTCGGCACCCAGCGCCATTCCGAGGCGCTGAGAGGATTGCTCAATGCCATTCTCGGTCTTCAGGGCGCCGATCGCATCGCCGAAATTACGCTACTCAACCCCCTGCGCGAGAAGGAACGGCTTGAAGACAAAGGCACGGCCCTCGACGTCAAAGCCCGCGACGGCCACGGAAGGGTCTACAACATCGAAGTGCAGGTCCAGGCTCAGGTTGCTTACCGAGAGCGCTCACTCTACTACGCGGCCAACATGATCAACGCCCAGATCGAGTCTGGACAGGACTACCGACAGTTGCGCAAGACCATCCATATTTCACTGACCGATTTCGTCCTGTTTCCCGACTACCACGACCTGCACAGCATCTACCGTCTGCACGACCTGCAGCACAACCTTACGCTGGGCGACTTGCTCGAGCTGCACTACCTCGAGATCGCCAAATTCCGCAAAACCCAGCTCGAGGAACTCCACGACCCCCTCGAGCGCTGGCTCTACTTTCTCCGCCAAGGAACCCATTACCAGGGAGTCTCCGAACTTCCCGAACCCCTGCAACAAGAAGAAGGGATGATTACCGCCATGGAAGCCACCCACAACGCCCTCTGCGACGACGAAGTTCGCTACGCCATCGAAGCCCGCCGAAAATGGGAATTGGACCGCAGAACCGAGATGAATGTCGCCCTCGAAGCCGCCGAGGCCCGCGGCGAGGCCCGTGGCGAGGCGGAAGCCGCCAGGCGCATCGCCCGGCAGCTTCTCGACCTGGGTCAGTCCGACGAAGTGATTTTCAAAGCCACGGGTCTGAAGCGTTCCGACCTGGAGTAGCGACGGTGTAGCTCAACCACAGCCTTCCCAAAAGCTGCCGGAGCCTGGCCAGTCCTGGCCGGCGACACCACCAGAGCCAACCGCTACGGCGAACCCGAGCCGCCAGTCCGAACTGCAGCAGCGCCCTCCACACCTCGGGTTCATCCAGAACGTGGCCGAGGTTGTAGTAGGGCTGGTTGTGCAGCATAAGCCAGAGCCGCTGCTCGGCATCGTTCCAGGGTCGATAGGGGAGGCGGCCCAGCTCTTGAAGGTCGCCGATCACTTCTGGAATCAACAACTTACCAGCCATGGCCACCATCCGCTGCAACAGAGCCGACCGTTCCTCTGCTCCATACTCGGCCAGTTTCAGTTCTTGATAGAGACGGCGAAAAATGCGCTGGTCGTAGCTTAGCCAGTAGGCGTTGCGCTGTTGAGCTGGGAACCGTTGCCCGGGGCCTCCACGAACCCCGTCGTGCTGGCGCTGCAAGAATAAGGGGCCTCCAGGGGCCCGCCGGCAGCGAGCCGTGCGGGCCAGGCGCAGGGCCAGGTCATAGTCCTGAGAGCGAAGCAGCGCTGCGTCGAACCCCCCCACCTGTTGGAAAAGTGAAGCGCGGATCAGCATCGAGCCGCCCGGCAACAGATTGCCGAGCAGCAGCCCCTGCCACAATTGGTCCTCGCCAGGCACCTCGGCCACCGGATCACGCAGGCCCAATCCCCGGCGGTGGGAACCATAGCTGAACCCCAGGTCCGGCGCGTGCAGGAAAGGAGCCAGCAGCCGCTCCAGCGCGTCCGGCAGGGCGATATCGTCATCGTCGAAGACCCACAGCAGTTGCCCCCTGGCCCGTGCTGCCGCCAGATTGATCGCTCCCCCGCGACCCAGACCGGTGGTAGAAAAGCTCTCGACCGCAGCCGAGAACTCCTGAAGCACCTGGGCCACGCTCGGGTCGGTGGACCCATCGTCGACCACCAGAACCTGATCGGGGGCCCGCCGCTGGCTCAACAAACTCTGCAGACACTGCCTTAGATACTCTGGCCGGTTGAGGGTGGGTATCAGGACGCTCACGATCATCCTTGCAGATAACCCCTGGCAACCTGAGCGAAATAGGCGTGGTAGAGCGCCAGAGCCGGGCTGGAGGGGCGAAGCAGGGCCGGCTTTCCCAGGTGAAACCACAGCGCCAGCCAGCGGCGAGCCACTCGCAGAGCGCACTCCAGGCTTCCTCGATGCCGGCGGTCGATCCACCTCTCGGAGCGTCCCTGGGCCAGCCCTCGGCGCAAAATCCAATCGCGGCACAATTTGAACGAGCTGACCTGATGATATACCGCCGCGCCGGGCACGGACACAATCTGTCCCCCTCGCCGTTGCAGGCGAAGGCAGGCCTCGGTTTCCTCCCCAGGCACCAGTGACTTGCCCGAACGAAATCCCAACGCGGTGCAGAACCCGCCGATCTCCAGTAAGGCAGAACGTCGAAACGAGAGATTCGCCCCCCACGGAAGACGAGGATATCGCAGGCGCTCCACCCGGGTCGAACTGAATTCGACCAACCCCAGGGGCCCGTGCAACTCGTCAGGCAGCCAGTCGGGTTGGCCCGAAGCTGGCCACACCGGAACAGCATCCCCCCCGGCGGCGACTACCGCCGGGTCGCGGAAGGCTCCCAGCAGGCGGCTTCCCCAATCAGGGTGGATAGGCTGAGCATCGTCGTCGAGATACAGCAGCACGTCGACTTCCGTGCAGGCTCGCAGGGCCGCATTGCGTGAGGCGGCCACGCCCAGTTCCAACTCGACGATCGAATCGGCCCAGGCGCGGCTGCTCTGCCAGCTCTGCAGCAGTTCGGGGGTGGCATCGGTGCTGCCATTGTCGACCACCAACACGCGAAAAAACGCTCCCAGCCCGGCCTGCCGGTCGAGCGCCTGCAGGGTGGTTTCCAGTGATCGACAGCGATTGTGGGTACACACCACCACGCATCCGCGGATCGGACTCACAAGACGTTCACCCCACACGGGCCCTCAGTTCCCGCAACATTTCCCAGACCCAGGCCGGCAGACATCGGCGCACCTTTAACATGCGGGCGAGCCGTGGCGAAGTTCGGTATTCCTCGGGGCTCAGCCAGTCGTCAGAAGCTCGGAGTTGGTGATACAGGGTGCACTGGCTGCAGGGCACCCCCTCCTCGGGCGGGGCCTCACCCTTCAACATGCGGCGGGCGGCCTGCATCGGCGGGGCCTCGAGCAGCTCTTCCAGGGGGGCCTCGAACACATTGCCAAAATCGCCCCAGTGGTTGATGCAGCAGCCCAACAGCCGGCCGTCGTGATTGATCTGAGGTGCCTGCCACAGCTGGGCACAGGCGCTGCGCTCGATGGCCCGACGCTCGAGTTGTCCCTGGCGATTTCCGCCCTGCGGGGGCTGAGTGCCGTGAAGCCCTCCCCAGGAAGTCTTGGCCACAAAGGCCATACCCAACTCCCGAGCCTTTCGGCGTGCCTGCTCCAGCTCGTGCTCATTGTGTTCGAAGACGACAAACTGCCAGGTCAGTCGCGGAAAGGAACTCCAGTAGCGGCGCTTCCAGCTTTGTATCTGGGCGATGTTTTCCAGCACCTGCTCCAGTTGACCGCGCCGGCGATACTGCTTATAGACCTCGGGGGTGGCCCCGTCGATAGAGCAGGTCATGGCACGCATTCGATAGGCCACCACCGCTCTCAGGGCCTCGGCAGAGGCAGAGTTCAGGTTCACGCCGTTGGCCGCCGTCACGTCCACCCGTCGCTCCCAGGCGATGCGCAACAAGTCGGGCAGTTCCGGGTTCAGGAAGATCTCCCCCCAGTTGGAGAGTTCCAGACTGCCTACCCCGGGGTTTTCGTCCAGCAGTCGCTGCAGCCCGGCCGCCGAGAGCAGACCCGTGCCCAGCCCTTCGCGGACTTTTCCCTCGGTGGTGGGGCACCCTGGGCAGCGCAACTGGCAGGCGGTTGAGGCGTCGACACGCAGATGATACGGCATATTGAACTCAAGTGATGGGGCCTGGACCGGGGGGCCATCGGCCATGGGGGACAGAGTTAATCAGGGATGCCTCGAATCCCTTGAACCCGCTGACCAGACCAGGCCCGGCGATGCCGAGCAGGCACGGAATGCGCATTCATCGACGTCGTTGATCCACTAGCTCCGACTGATATTCGCCGGGGTTTTGGCAGTTCTAACGATGGAACGAAATGGGGTAGGGGTTGCTCTGGTTGTAGAGCCAGCCCACCATCCAGGCGTCGCGCGCGCTGGCGTCCGAGCGCGGGGTTTCGGTGCGAGCGCTGCTGCAATAGTGCATCAGATCGTCGTGGTTCTCCGAGTGGTCCAGTCCCAGCACGTGACCCAGTTCGTGAGCCAGCGACTCCCGCAACTCGTCCGGCTTGCGGTTCTCGGTGCGCATGCTGATTTCGGTCATAATCAGGCGGCTAGTGGTCACCTTCATCCGCGTCACGGCGTCGGCTTTCTCGCTCAGTCCGGCGCCCGACCAGTCCACCTTCAGATGGGCCTGCTCGGGGCTGTCGACCACCTCGAAGAAGCGGATGCCGTGAGCCTTCTGCCCAACCCGGTTCCACATTTCCGCGGCTCCCTCGGCCAGCGGGCGGTGAAAGTGGGAATACAGCTTGATGGGCAGTTCCGAACGAGGCACCGCGAAGGGCCGCCCCCCGGACTGCAGACAGGTATAGTCCTCCAGAGGTTGACCGGTCAGGCAGCGAGGTTGACCGGGCGAGGACCCCTCGACAGGCAAGGGGGTGAAGGAGGGCGGCATCCCGGGCAAACCCAGTGACGAGCCCATCGGCATTCCCGTGGGCAGGGCCAGGGGAAATCCAGAGGACAGACCATCGAACTCGAGCAGCAGACCATACTCGCCCGCCGAATTGGTGGTGAACTCCGAGGTGAAGTCCGAATGTTGCATGCGACGCCCGGGGATGGCAAATGAACCCAAGCCCGGCAAAGGGATGAACAATTGCAGCGGCGCTTGGGCGGGCTCCTGGGCCGGTGCCTGGGCGGGCGCCAACGAGGTCAGGCCTAAGAAGAGAAGGGCGGAGCACCAGAGTTTCAAGGAATTGTGTCCTTTCCGTAGGTGAATGGGCTGACTATAGTCCTTTGCCCAACAGGTCTCTGTGATCGAACGTACAGAAGTCGGAGTTTGCCCGGCCTCTTCTAGACCTTAGCGGCTGGAGCTTTCAACCGCTCGACAGAAGTCTTCAAGGTCTCCCAGGTCTTGCTGATAGGTTTCATAGATGCGCTCCAGCGACAGCGAGTCATAGGCATGGACCAGCATATTGCGCAATCGCAGGGCCTGGCTCAGGCGCTGCGCCAGTTCGGGCTCAAGCACCCCGTGCCGTGCCAGCACCCCAAAGGTGCCAACGCTGCTGCCCGGAAGTTCCCAACCCTGCTCACTGATGAGATGAGATGCGCAATCGAGGCAGGCTTGAATGGCGACTTGCAAATTGCGCAACACCACGTCCTGAGCGTCCGCGTCGGCCAGAAATTGCGATAGGCTCAACGGCCGTTTCGACTCTATTCGCTGCAAACATCCGCGCGTCACCGCCAACCGCCGTAACAGCAAGGACCTATCCATAGTGCTCGGCGGTCCGCTTCAAGTATCGCTCCAGGAAGGGCTGGTAGTCATAATACAGGCTGACCAGATAGGCCTCGCGAGCCCTCACCTGGGCTCGGTCCCTTTCAAATAGCCTCTGTCCTTGCTGAAGAATGCGAAAGGTCAGGTCCAGGTCTGCCTCGCCCATCACGAAAAGGTCCAGCTCTCGACTCACCTGCTCCGCAGCGCGGGCGCCCAGCTCCAGGCGCTTTTTCCACACTTCTCTGTCCGACAAATACGAGCCCAACAGCACCGCCAGATCGAGGTCCGAGTCCGGGCGTTGACGGCCTCGGCTCTGCGAGCCGAACACATAGACCGCCTGAACATCAGGGTCTTGGGACAGAACTTCCAAGGCCGCGTCCACATCCGCCATTCTGCGGATTTCCTCCCTGCCAACAAAGGAACCTCCCCGCCCCTGCCTCAGGGCTCCACCCGCGGGTCCAGGGCCCGCCGATACTGCGCCGCAAAGCCCACCGTGGCGGCCTGCAAATAGCGCTGCGCGCTGGTGTAGTAGCGCAAGCCCAGCAGGCTCATCAGGCTGATCGGGTCCATCCCGTGGGTCGCGCAGTGAATGGCAAACGAGCTCCGCAGCACATCCAGGTGCACAGGTCGCTCGATGGCGGCCATGCGTTGGGCCAGGCCGGTTCGAGTACAGCAGGCCAAAAACTCCGCCTCCACCCGTTCGGCCGCCAGCTCAAATCCGCCGCTCAGCAGCGACCGGGTTTCGCGGTCGACCAGCACCTCGTCCAACTCGGCGGCGCTCATGCTCAGGGCCCGTTCCCAGCGAAGCCCACTGGCATAAAGAAAACGACAAAAGCGATACAGCTCCCGGTCGCAGGCCTCCAATACCGCCCCGATCTCGCCCGGCGTGGCCAGGGCGGGCAGGCCGTTGGTGCGGGCCGCGGCGCTCTGGTGACGAAATTCGTCCTCGATTTCGGCGCGGGCGTCGGGCCACAGGTTGCCCCAGATGCGCAGCGGAGGCAGCCTCGGCGGCGACAACCCGGGGCCCTCGGCCAGCGGTTGGCAGGCCTCATAGGCCGCCTCCATTCGTTCCAACGGCGGGGCCACATACAGGGCCGTGTCGCTCATCAGGTCGTGTCCCATCAGCTCGGCCAGCAGCTCCAGGCTCAGGCCGTTATTGTACAGGTGGCTGGCGAAAGCATAGCGCAGCGAGTGGGGCGAAAGACGCAGCCCCTGCGACTGAAACTCGCCGATCAGGCCGCTGCGGTTGCCATAGATCAAGAAGGTATCGTGAACCCACTTGCCGGTGTGGGGAAAAATCTCTCGTCGCAGCTCCACCCCCTGCACATACGAGCGCAGCAGCTCGCAGGTCGTCGGGTCAAGCAGCACATAACGGTCCTTGTCATCCTTGCCGCTGCGGATAAACAGGGCGGGAATCTCCCAAAGAATATCGCCCACCCGCAACGCCACCACCTCGGCCCTACGCAGCCCGGTGAAATACAGCAGGCGCAGCAGCAAATAGTCGCGTGGGTGCCCAACGGCGCAGCCAAGCAACCGCCGCACCTGGCCCGGGCTCAACTTGCCACTGGCTACCCTAAGCTCGAGCGGCATGGGGCTCCGTCGTGCTCTCGTCGTAAGCGGGCAGGTGACGATTCATGGCACTGCGAAAATAGGCCTCGGTGGTCTCGTGGTAGCGCGTGCCCAGCATGCCGGCCAGGCTCAGAGGGTCGATGTTGCGGGCGCAGCAGTGGGTGGCAAAGGCATAGCGCAACACCTCCAGGTTCAAAGGACGACCCGTGGCGTCAAAGCGCGCCTGCAACCCGCTGTCGGCGGTGCACTGGCCAAAGAACTCCCGGGCCTCGGCGAGGCCAAAGCCGAAGACCGGACCCTCGCCCAGGCTCGCCAACAGCCGCTCCCAGCTGGCCCTCTCCACCCGCACCTCCAACGGACCAAAGCGCAGCCGCCCCCTTTCCCGGTCGATTTGTTCAGGCTGCAAGTCCAGCAGCTGTTGGGGCCACAGCCCGGTGACATAGAGCAGCCGGAAGAACAATCCCACCAGCGGTCGAGTCTGAGCCCGATCCAACACCCGCGCCACCTCCGCCGCGGAAGGCACGGCCGGCAAGCAGCTGAAGGGAATGGCCTGGGGCTGCGCGGCAAACTCCCTCTCGCGCTCGCGCAGCGCGGGAAATGAGGGCGGCCCAGGCTCTTCCTCGGGCCGCACCAAGGCTGCTTCCTCCTGGGCCCGGGTTCGGGCCAGCGGATGGCAGCGCGCATATACCTCGGGCAGCTGCAGCCGGGCCCGTCGCGTGTAGGTCACCGTCTCATTGGCCAGCGAATGGCCCAGCAGTCGCGACAGCAAACCGAAGTCCATGCCTCGCTCCAGACGATGGGTGGCGAAAGCGTGGCGAAAAGCGTGGGGCGAAAATACCTGGCCCTTAGCGGCGAAATGCTGATACAGCCCGCACTCTCGAGCCAGCGCGCGAAAGCGGTTGCCAACCGTGTTGTCGCCCAACGGAAACCGCTTCCCGTGTTCGACCAGCAGCCGGGTGGTTTCCGGGTCGAGCAACACATAACGGTCCTTCGATCCCTTGCCCTGGCGAATGAACAGCATGCGCTGCTCGGGGCACAAATCGCCCCAACTCAACCCCTCGACCTCCCCGCCCCGCAGCCCCCCGAAATACAGCAGGCGACACAGCAGCAAAGAGAACTCCTCCTGATCGGCCGTGGCCAGCATCAACCCCACCTGTTCCAGGCTGGGCACCGCGTAGGCAGCGCGCATCTCCATCGCGCAACATTCCGGCCGACGATTTCATCAACCTCTCTGGCGTGCTGAACTGCTCTTGCTGGAGGAAGTCCGTAGCAAACAGGCCCCTTGGTGGTGACCTACAGGGGCGCCGACGGATGTGCCGTGCGGAACACAGGTGGCCTAGCCTTCATAGATCCAGTCTCTGGGTGGCGCAACTCCAGTCTCCTGGTGGAACAAGGCAGCAGCGGCCAACTTGCCGACATGTCTCGTGCTCCACAGACTGTGGATGGTCTCGCGGGATGCTGCATTTGCCGCGCTGCCGAAGTGTGGCGGGCGCCTCAACTTCGGTGAGCCTCTGCAAACCATAGGACTTTGCCCAAGGGTCCTTCGAGGCAAGCAACTCCGCTGCCACAAATGGGTCGGCCCGAGGTTTCGGGACGGCTGCCCAAAACACCGCACGAACCGCATCGGGCGAAGGCGAATGGACCCACCCTACCAAGAGTTGGACTTCTCCGGCCCTGCAACCTCACGCAGGCCGAAGGCGATGTCGATGCGCAAGAAGCAACAGTCCGAGCGCCAGACCCGCGCCGCCTGTGAGCCACCTGTCTGAGGGTGGATCCGGTAGGTCTCGAGGCAGACACAGATGGCGTCGGAATCAATTGCACTGGTTGCTTGGATGAGGCGACTGAACCGCCTTACCTGACCGTAAACACGAGCTGGCGGCGTCCCTGATCCTCCTGCGCGACAATAACAAGTGCTAAAAGCCCTGTGCCGCAACCGACGGCCGCGCCAACTGCCACTGCTTTTGCAACAGGTATGGCTTCTACTGCCATTCCGATTGCGAGGCCAGCTGCCGCTCCGGCCACCGTAGAGAAGAAGAGAGTCTCGATGACTCTTCTCAATCTTGGGTCAGAGATTTCATCCAGGCTCTCCTTGGCAAAAGACAGCCCAAGCCTGGCAAGCTGACCCAAGAATGCCTCAGCGTACTGAAAATCCATACGAATTTTGGGCTTCTCGCCGTTGCGAGCGCGCCTAGCGAAGTCATCGGCAAAGTCTGCTACATTCTCCATTGTTGTTCCCTCACTCGAAGCGAATTCCGTCGTCGGAAACTTTCTGCTGGCGGGCCTTTTTGCCAAGGTCTCCTAGTTTCTTGCCCATCTTACTTATCTTGCTACTTACTGTTGCGGCGACACCGCCGCCTGCACCAGCGCTGAGGACGCCCCCAACGTTACCAATCACGGCTGTTCCCCCAGCCATTCCGGCTCCACCGGTAGCCAACGAACCACCGCCCAAGTAAGCGAGTCCGGCAGAGGAAGCGGCAGCACCGCTTAATGACCCGCCGCCCACTCCAAAGCCCGCTGCCGACACAGCTGCACCGATTGCGGGGGCTGCTCCGACGGCAGCTGCCATACCGACCCCGCCAGCGGCAAGACTCGCCACGCCGACAACTCCAGCTTTTACGAAGACGTTCTGCTCGGAATACCATTCCTTAAATCTCGTAGAAAGGGTAACTTGAGGTTTCTTGCTCATTCGCCGCTCCTTCTTTTGGCCGAATTTTTTGGCCGAATTACCAGGGTTTCAACCAAAGCTCACCTGGCTCCCACTTCCGGTGGACTACAACTTGCGCTGAGCTTTACAGTTGACTAGCAGGGTGTTTCCAAATCCCGTACGAATGTTCGAAAATCCTTCAACCGATG
>CAZYPN010000083.1:0-24419 GCA_964649085.1 uncultured Burkholderiales bacterium
CGCAGGCAGCACCACTCGGGCCGATGGCCCCTCGGGGAAGATGTCGTGTCTCTCGCCCGGACACGACAAACCGCCCCAGCTGAGTCGCAGGCAGCACCACTCGGGCCGATGGCCCCTCGGGGAAGATGTCGTGTCTCTCGCCCGGACACGACAAACCGCCCCAGCTGAGTCGCAGGCAGCACCACTCGGGCCGATGGCCCCTCGGGGAAGATGTCGTGTCTCTCGCCCGGACACGACAAACCGCCCCAGCTGAGTCGCAGGCAGCACCACTCGGGCCGATGGCCCCTCGGGGAAGATGTCGTGTCTCTCGTCCGGACACGACAAACCGCCCCAGCTGAGCCCGCCCCTGGTCAAGGGCAGCACGGACGGGAGACATTGGCCGGTTCGGAGAATTCTTCCCGATGTTATCGCGCAGAGCCCTGTTGGGATGGTCGTTGGGCGTGCTGGGGCTGGCCCAGGCCCAGAGCCCCGATGCCCAGCACCTCAAAGCCTGCGAAATTCTGGTCGAACATGCGTTGAGGGCCTATAACGCAGGCGACTGGCAAGACTTCTATCGAGATTTTTCCGAGCGAGTGCGCTCCCACTGCAGCGAGCAAAGCTTCCACAGTGTCTATCTGGAGAGCGGCTACAAACAGGTAGGTAGCTACCGAAGCCGCCAGCTGGTCAATGAGCGAAGTTCGCTTCAGGCTCCAGCCGGGCTGCTGGTCTATCGGGCTCAGTTTTCGCGATGCCCCGCCACCCTGAGCGTCAATCTGGTGTGGGAGGGTGGAAGTTGGAAGATCCTGCAAATCCGCATCGACCCCTGACCCCGTACCTGGATGCGGTGATGAACTATGTGAAAGCGGGCACACTGTCGTTTCACATGCCGGGCCATCAGCAAGGCCAGGGGGCTTCCGAAAGGCTGCGCGAGCTGATGTCCCACGCCCTGCAAGCCGATTTGACCCAGGTGCTGGGCCTGGATGACATGCATCGACCGCTGGGACCCTGCGGTCAGGCCCAGCAACTGGCGGCCCGGGCCTATGGCAGCCAGGCCAGTTACTTCCTCGTAAACGGCTCCTCCGGGGGCATTCACGCCATGCTGATGGCCGCCCTGCGACCCGGCCAGCGCGTGCTGCTGCCCCGCAACGCCCATCGGGCCGCCCTGGGTGGGGCCCTGTTGAGCCAGGCTGAGGTCAGCTTCTATGCAGGGCGCTGGGACCCCGACATGGGAGTCTACCACCCGCCCGAACTGAACCTGATTCAGAACGCTCTGGAGACCGCACCCGGGCCCGTGCACGCTGTATACCTCAGCGCGCCCACCTACTACGGCGCCTGCTTGCCGCAACTGCAGGAAGTGATCGATTGGGCCCACCAGCAGAACCTGGTGGTGCTGGTCGACGAGGCCTGGGGGCCGCACCTGGCCTTTCATCCCCGGCTGCCACTGTCGGCGGTCAAGGCCGGGGCCGATCTGGTGGTGCACAGCACCCACAAACTGCTGTGCGGACTCTCGCAGGCGTCGATGCTGCATCTGCAGGGCCCGCGTGTCGAGGTTCGCCGACTGGAAAACGTGCTCAGCCTGCTGCAAACCACCAGCCCCAATTGCCTGCTGCTGGCTTCGCTTGACGCGGCCCGAGCCCAGATGGAGCAGCAAGGGCAGGAGCTGCTCGAGGCCACCCTTCAACTGGCTGACGAAGTGCGTCGGCAACTGCAGGCCATGCCCTGGTTGTGGTTGCCCGAGCCCAAGGGCTGGGACCCTACTCGACTGGTCTTCCAGCACCGCCAGCTGCGGGGCACCACCGTGGAACGCCGGCTGCGCGAAGAGCACAACCTGCAGGTGGAAATGTCCGACCCCCTCAACGTCGTCTGCTTGCTGACGGTGGGCCATCGACCGGCCGACGGGCAGAGGCTGGTGGAGGCCCTGCGCAGCCTGCGCGATGCTGAACCCGAAGCGCGCCCTGCGGCCCGCCCACTGGGCGAGTTTCCGCAGGTGGCTCTGAGCCCGCGCCAGGCCTTTGAACAGCCCTCGCAGCGAGTGCCCTGGCAGCAGGCTGCCGGGCGCATTAGCGCCGAGACACTCACGCCCTACCCGCCCGGGGTGCCGGCTGTCTACCCCGGAGAGGTGCTGAGCAAAGGGCTGATCGAGCGACTTCGGGAAGAGGCCTCCGTGGGTGTTTTGCTGCAAGGCGCGGAAGATGCCTTTCTGAATACCGTGAGGGTCCTGAGCTAGCGATGCAACAACAAACGCTTCAAATCACCGACAACCTGGAGAAGCTTATCGACATCTTTCCGCGCAACGTACGCCGCGGTCTGGAAGATATCGAAGACGAGCTGGTGGACCTCATCGAAGTGGTCATGGATCTGGGCCGCCAGCCCCAGGCCCGCCTGCCGGGCCGGTTTCACATCCTGACCCCCGACCCCATCAGCCGCGAAGACCTGCGCTTTGTCACCGAGCGCGTGGGACAGTTCGGGCCCGACAATCGGGCCGGCATCGAAGCCACCCTGCATCGCATCTCGGCCATTCGCAACCGGGTGGGCGAAGTGGTAGGCGTCACCTGCCGCGTGGGCCGAGCCATCTACGGCACCGAACACGTGATCCGCGACGTGGTCGAGAGCCTGAAAAGCATCCTCTTCCTGGGGCGTCCGGGCGTAGGCAAAACCACGCTCTTGCGCGAGGTGGCCCGGGTGCTGGCCGACGATCTTCGCAAGCGGGTGGTGATCGTCGATACCTCCAACGAAATCGCTGGCGACGGCGACGTGCCGCATCCGGGTATCGGCCTGGCGCGGCGTATGCAGGTGCCCCACAACAGCGAGCAGCATTCGATCATGATCGAGGCCGTAGAAAACCACATGCCCGAAGTGATCGTGGTGGACGAAATCGGCACCGAGCAGGAGGCCTATGCGGCCCGCACCATCGCCGAGCGGGGCGTGGCGCTGGTGGCCACGGCCCACGGCAACAGCCTGGAAAACCTGATGAACAACCCCACCCTGTCGGACCTGATCGGGGGCATTCAATCGGTCACGCTGTCCGACGAAGAGGCTCGCCGCCGCGGCACTCAAAAATCCATCCTGGAGCGCAAAGCGCCTCCCTGTTTTGACGTGCTCATCGAAATTCAGGACAAAGACACCTTCGCCATTCACGGCGACGTGGCCACCACCGTCGACCTGCTGCTGCGAGGCCAGCCCGTCAAGCCCGAGGTGCGCATGCGCAAAGGCACGGGCAACGTAGAAGTGGTCCAGTCGTCCAACCGCGAGTTCCTGGAATATAGCGCCTCCAAAGACAGTGAAGAGGAAATCGACCGCTATGCCGACGGCCGCCTGGCACCGGCTCCGCCGGGACACGAGCCGCTGGAAGGAGTGCGCATCTTTCCTTATTCGGTGAGCCGCAACCGGCTCGAGCGCGCCATCGCCAGCCTGGGAGTCGAAGCTCAGGTGGTGCGCAGTTGGGAATATGCCGACGTGGTGATCACCCTCAAGGAACAGATCAAGAAGCGCAATTTCAAATTTGATGAACTTCGCCGTCGCAACATTCCGGTGCACCTCGTGAGAGCCAATACGGTGACCCAGTTGCAATCGTTTCTCAAGCAGTATTTCCGACTGCAGCATCTGACCCCAGAGGAGATTGCTCTGCGCGAGGCCAAGGAAGCCATCAAGCGGGTAAAAGCCGCCGGACAGGCCATCGATCTCTCGCCCCAACAGGCCCCCATTCGCCGCCTTCAGCACGAGTGGGCCGAGGCCGAGAAGCTCAAGTCGGCCAGTTTTGGGGTCGAGCCTGAGCGCTTCGTGCGGATCTATCGTTAGCAGAGGAGAGCGTCGTGAGCCAATCAGGATTTTTCATCACTTTTGAGGGCATCGAAGGGGCCGGCAAGTCCACGCTGGCCCAGGCGCTTTTTGATCAGTTGCAAAAGGAGGGCTGGCCCGTCCACCTTACGCGAGAGCCCGGCGGAACCCAAGTCGGCGAGGCCATTCGGGGCATTCTGGCCAATCCCGACTTCAAGGACTTGAACCCGCTGACCGAAGTGCTGTTGCTCTCGGCCTCACGGAGCCAGCTGGTGGAACAGTTCATCCGTCCTCAACTGGGCGAGGGCAATATTGTGATCTGCGACCGTTTCTTCGACTCCACCACCGCCTATCAGGGCTTTGGACGCCAGGTGCACCTGAGAGAAATCAGCGAACTGGCCGACATGTGCACCTGGGGCGTAAAACCCGACCTGACCTTGCTGATCGACATCGACCCTGAGGTGGGGCTGGGGCGAGTGCGCACGCGCTCGGTGCAAACCCTGACCCAGATGGATCGTTTTGAGAACATGGATTTTGGCTTCCACGAGCGGGTGCGCGAGGGCTTCCTCGAAATCGCCCAGGAAGAGCCCCAGCGGTTCCGCATCTTCGACGGACACCTGGAAACCGAAGTCTTACAACAGAAAATCTACCAGTGCGCCATCAAAGAGATCAGCCGGGTGGTGCCCCATCCCCGCAAGCTGACCTTCGAGCGGGGCAACCTGGAATAAGTTGTCGGAAGTCGTCACTCAGCAGCCGCTCGGCCTGCAGCATTGGGACGAAATCGTCGGCCACGCGGCCGAACGCCAGCGGCTGGTTCGCACCGGCTTTTTCCCCAGCCTGCTGTTCAGCGGCCCCTCGGGTCTGGGCAAACGATTGGTCGCCGCCTGGTTTGCCGCCTGGACGAACTGCGCTTCTCCGCCCCAAGGGCCTCCCTGGGCCTGCAGTTGCGCGGAATGTAGCCGCTATCTGAAAAATCAGCATCCCGATCTGGTCTGGCTGCAGCGGCAACCCGGCAAACTCAGCCTGGGCGTGGGCGAGGTGCGGGATTTGATCGCACAGCTGCAACTGCGCCCCTACCAGGCTCGCAGCCGGGTGTGCCTGATCGACGAAGCCGAGCGACTCACCGAAGAAGCCCAGAGCGCCCTGCTAAAAACCCTGGAAGAACCCCCCCAGGGCAATATGCTGATCCTGATTTGCAGCCAGGAGTCACGCCTGCTGCCCACGGTGCTCAGTCGTTGCCGTATGGTTCGCTTTCGTCCCGTGCCCGGCCAGGAAATGGTCGAATGGCTCCTTCAGCGCGGTTGCCCGGAAGAGGCCGCCCAAACCTATGCGCACCTCACCCAGGGCTGTCCCGGCGAGGCACGACGCTTCTGGGAAGAGCCCCTGCTGTGGCAGGCCAGCGAGCAGCTGCTCGACGCCCTGGATAGCCTGGCCGGAAGCAGCCTGGGAGCGGCTGTGGAGGTGGCCGGAAAGCTCGAGAAACTCAGGGTTCCGGGTCTGGAGGGGCGGGGTCAACTGGAGTGGGTGCTGGATCGCATCCAGCTCTACCTGAGAGATGCCACCATGCAGGCTTTGGAAACGGCCGAGCAGCCCCTGCCCCTGGTGCATGTTCACCGGCGCCAACAACTGCAGCGCTGGAGCCAGCATGCCCAGGCTCTGGGCCGCTGGCAAGAAGCTCTGCAGGAAGCCCGCACCTACTTGCAGGCCAACGTCAATACCCGACTGCTGCTGCAAGACTTGATGACCCGCCTGCGCCGATGAGCCGGGTGGAAGTGGACATCCACCCCCTGGAGCCCCGCCAAACCTGGGAACTTCCCCCAGAGGCCGCCACCCGGGGGCCGCTGGTGGTCGGCGATAGCCGAGGCGAGCATCTGGCCTGGATCCTGGGTCCCTCCTGCGAGCAACCCCAGGGCCTGGGTCGGACCGCCACCCCGCAGGACCTGCAACGCCAGCATCGTCAAAAACTCTTCTCTCAAGAAGTGGCCTCCCAGGCTCATCTCGACGTGGCCGAACTGGAATTGCCGATGACCATCGTCGAGGCCCGTCAAACCCTGGGGGGAGAGCTGATCATCGTCTATTTCAGCGCGCCCGAGCGAGTCGACTTTCGCCCCCTGGTCCAATCGCTGGCTGGCCGCTATCGCAAGAAACTGGAACTGTATCAACTCTCCGACCGGCAAAGGGTAAGCCGTCAATCCATGCAGGGGCGATGCGGGCTGGAATGCTGCTGCAGCGCCTGGCTGCGGGAGTTCCCTTCGGTATCGGTACGCCTTGCCGAAGAACAAGGACTTTCACTGCAGCCTGAAGCCATCACTGGAGTGTGCGGTCGCCTGCTCTGCTGCCTGCGCTACGAATACGAGGGATGGCTGGAAAAGCGACGCCTGCCCCAAGTGGGCGACCGGGTAGAGACCCCCGCGGGCACGAGGGAGGTGCTGGAAATCGACCCCCACACGCGCACGCTGAAAGTGACCGATCCCGAGCGAGGCGTGATTTCGATTCCCTGGGGACGAACTCGAAACCCCAGAAATTGTACCTCTTGCAAGCAGGGACCCGAAGGCGAGGCGGAGTAATGGCGTGTCCGAAAATTAGGAAAAGTTTTACAATTTTTCCCCAGGTTATCCACAGGGATCCCCGTTGATGTCCACAGCCCTGATCACCGGCGCTTCCAGCGGAATAGGTCTGGCCCTGGCCAGAAAATGCCTGAAACGCTATTCCCGAGTCCTGCTGCTGAGTTTCGATCAGCCCGAACTCGAGCAGGCCTGTGCTGCGCTCGGACCCGCAGCCCACCCGGTGCTGTGCGACCTGAGCCAGGCCCCAGAGGTTGCCGGCCTGCTCGCGCGCCTGGAAGCCGAGCACGGCCCGCTGGACTTGCTTGTCAACAATGCCGGCATCGGCCATCACGGAGAAATCATCGATCTTTCCGACCAACTGCTGCGGCGGGTCATGGAGGTCAACTTCTTTGCTCCGGTCAGCCTCTGTCGTCAGGCCCTGACCCTGATGGCCGCCCGCAGAAAGGGCCACATCGTCAACCTGACCAGCGCCAGCGCACGCCGCCCCCTGGCGCGCATGGGCGCCTATGGCTCCAGCAAAGCGGCCCTGCACGGATTTACTCAGGTCTTGCGACTGGAAGCAGCCCAACACGGCGTACACGTCAGCGAGGTGCTACCCATCAGCGTGGCCACACCGTTCTTCCAGCGGGCCACCAATACCAGCAGCCAGAGCTATCGGGCACGTGGCCTGGTGCAAACCCCCGAGCAGGTGGCCGACTGTGTGCTGAGCTGCATCGACCGCGGTATCGCCGAGCGGGTGACCCACATTCCTACGGGTTGGGCACTGGCCCTGGACGGGCTTTTTCCCAATGCGGTGGCCTGGCTGCTGCGGGTTATCGAGTCAAATTCCACTCGGAATCGATAATCCCGGCCCCGATTTTGGCCTCGGCGCCGGGTATCGGGCGAGCCACCTGCTGCAGGCGCACGGCGATCTGATCGCGAGTCAGGCCCGGCTCGGCCTGGAGCCAGCCCACAATTAGAGCGGCCACCTGCGGTTGAGCGTAAGAAGAACCGCTGTGATGCTGGACCTGGTCGCCCACCCGGATGGGCACATCGACGCCCTGAGCTCCCACCAGGGCTCCTGCCCCCGGAGAGGCGATGGCGGCGGCCACATCGTCGGCGGGGTCGAGCGTGCCGCGCAGGTCGGCAGCTCCCACAATAATGGCGGCCGGGTCGGCCAGATCGCTCCAGTAAAAATCGCGCGGGATCGACACCTGCAGCCGCTCCAGCGTGTTGTCCAGATGGCCATTGTTGCCCGCCGACAGCACCCGGATGATCCCCTGTTCCGAGGCACTGCGGGCGGCGCCCAAAAGCTCACGACGAGCGCTGCGAATCTCGGGATGGCTCTGGCGCAGGTCGTCCACTCGATGCACCAGGGCCTGCAACAGCTCGCTATCGCTGGAGCCAGCCGCCAACCCCAGTTCAGACTCGAGAAAGCTGCGGATCTCGGGTCGATGATTGGCCTCGTTCCACAGGCTTTCCACCACGCGCGAGGGGCTGGACCCCTGTGACTGGCTGGCCACGCCCGGGCCCTCCATGGCCCGCAGGGCCTCAGCGGTGGCCCGCGTGGGCACGGTGAAACGCTGCACGACGTAGTCCTCGAGGCCACCGGGTTGACGGCTGTGAACCGCCTCCATCGAGGCTCCCAGCGACACCTGGATACGCTCATTCTGCACGGATCGCTGGCTGCGCAGCACCTGCTCTACCAGCGTACCGTGAGTGGTCGAGGGGCTGTCGCGATGGGCAGGAAACTCGTCGAGCACCATCACGTGCACAGTATCGGGCTGGGGTGGCGGCGGCGTGGGCTGGCACGAGTTCACGCCAGCCAGACCGGCCAGCCCCAACATTCCGGCCCCTACCAATCGACCGGCCCAGCTATCACGATGGATCAACATGCTCTGGCAGTCTACGGGAGCGACCTCAAATCCGGCTGAAAAAGGGGGAAGCGACCGGGGTCGGGAACCCGAAACGATGGTACACGTGCTCTTTGCTCCCGATCAAAACTACGACTGCGTGATGTGCGGACGGGGTTGCAAAACCGCCTGGCAAATCAAAGTGGCTCCTGAAGAAGCCGAGCGTATCGAGCAACACCCTCTGGGACTGCGCGTTATCAACCGAAACGGCAGCGCCTTCGACAAAAGCGAAGATGGCTACGTGATTCACTTTCCCAACCTCGACGATCCGCGCTGCGGTTTCTTGCTCGACGACAACCGCTGTGAAATCCACGCCGAACTGGGCATCGACGCCAAGCCGGTCACCTGCCAGCAGTTTCCCTTTATGATGACCAAGACGCCCGACGGCATCTTCGTGGGAGCCAGCTTCTTTTGCACTTCGGTGCGCGAGAATTCGGGCCGCCCCCTGCAGGCCCACGAGCCCTGGCTGATGGAGCGTATGAAAAAAGGCGTTCGAGCCACCATCATCGGTGACGAAGTGCCGCTGAGCGAAGAGCAGCACACCTCGTGGGCCGACTATCGAGCCTTCGAACAGGAACTATCGCGACGCATAGGCCAGCAAGGGGTCGACCTGAGCGTACAGCAGGCCCTGGTGCTAACGGCCCTCTCGGGGCTGGACGGAGCCCCCCTGGCCGAAGGATGGAACGACTTCGAACTGGAGGACCCGCCGCTGGGAGGCAAGGTCAACAGCGCCCTGGACACCTGTCACTTCGGCCTGATCAAGCTCTTTCTCGAAGAGCGCACCCCGGAGAGGCTGCAGGCGCTGGACGCCGCCTTCGACGCCGGCGAGGGGCTGGCCATGCCCGAGTTCAACTGGCAGGAAAGCTGGTTTCAGCTGCTGCGCTTTCAACAGCAGGCACTGGGCGAACGCTTCGAGGACGACATCGATCGTTGGGTGGCCATGCAGGTCCACCGCAAGGCCCTGATCTGCGACCGTCCGCTGTTGAACAACCTGTGGATTCTTGCCCTGGTGCCCCGCTTCGTGCGCACCTACACAGCCCTGCTGGCGCGCCGCGGTGGGCTGAGCGAAGCTCGCCGTGAAGACTACTATGAAGCGCTTTCTACCGCCGAGGCCCAATTTGGATCCAACGGATTGCTGGCCGACAAGCTGTCGCCGCGCTTCAACGACTTCCTCTATCAGCTACTCTGAAACCACAAAACCCTCACCGGTCTGGTAGCGCAGCTTCAGCTGCTGGGAGGGGTGAGGAATTTCACAGAGGCTGGCCTGATAGCGGCCCGGAGCCGTGCGCTGCAGCGTGTCGATCCAGCTGCTGGCCCCCGGGTCATAGCGGGTCCAGGGAAAGGTTCCGGGCTTCTGAGGAGCCGCCACCAGCATGGCCTCTCGCTCGAAGACAAAGCGCCGACCGTCCCAGTGGTAGATCTTGAACAGCGTGGGCCGCACATCGCTCTTCTGGCCGGTGGCCACCAGATCGACGCGGCCGTCGCCGTTGTAGTCATCCACAAAGCACAGATCGCCCCGGTCGAATTCGCCCAGGAACGACCAGGGGCTCTCCTCGTAGGGCGTCTTGACTCGGGGGGAGGTCCAGAGCACCTTGCCAGCCGAAGACAGCACCTTGAGTTGGCCTTTCTCCACCCCCTCCAGCGCATAGGTCTGCAACAGAACCTGCTCGGGGCGTCCGTCGCCGTTGAGGTCCACCCAAAACTTCTGGTGGGTTCGGGGCGCCGCCAGGGCTGCTCCACTCATCACCAGAGCAACGATCCATTTATACATGACCTGACCACAGCCAGCCTTTCTTCCAAAAGTAGTACAGCTCCAGCAGGGCGATGACGGCCATGGCCGCCATCGCCATCGGATAGCCCCAATAAGCATTGAGTTCGGGCATGTTAAAAGGGGATTTCTCGGGATTAAAGTTCATCCCGTAGACCCCGGCCACGAACGTGAGAGGCACGAAAATCGTGGTGATAATGGTCAGCACCTTCATCACCTCATTCATGCGGTTGCTGACGTTGCTCAAATAGACGTCCATCAGCCCTGAGCCCAACTCGCGATAGGACTCGACCAGGTCGATGATCTGCACACAGTGGTCGTAACAATCGCGCAAGAAAATGCGCGTTTCCGGGGTGATCATCGGCAACTCTTCGCGCACCAATGAGTTGATGGCCTCGCGCAGGGGCCACACGGCCCGCCGAATCAGCAGCAACTCGCGCTTGATGTCGTGGATCTGGGCCACCACTGCTCGACTGGGTTGGTCGATCACCACGTTCTCCAGGTCTTCCAGACGCTCGCCCAGCCGTTCGAGCAACGGAAAGTAACCATCGATGACCGCGTCGATCAGATGGTAGGCCAGAAAGTCGGCTCCGCCAGAACGCAGCCGCGAGCCGTCTTTACGCAGACGTGCGCGCACCGGCTCAAAACAGTCGCCGGGAATGCCTTCTTGAAAGGTGATCACATAGTCGGCACCGAGAAAAAGGCTCAGTTGCTCGATTTCCATCTGATGATCGGGCAACAGATGAAACATGCGCACCACCACGAAAAGAAAGCCGTCGTAGACCTCCACCTTGGGTCGATTGCGAGAGTTGGCCACATCCTCAAGGGACAGCTGGTGCAGCTGAAAAATGCGCCCCAGTTCCTGAATCACTTTGGCGTCGCCCAGTCCGTCGACGTTGACCCAAAGCACCGGATTCAAATGGCGATTGTGCTGCACCCATTCGGCGCTGACGCGCTTTTCCAGACACTGATCGACCCCAAAACTCACCACGTCGATCACGGGCTGGGGGGCGTTGGGGTCGGCCGTCACCGTGCCTGGCTCCTGCCACTCGACGGGGCGGCACTTTTTTTGCTTGCGGGTGCGCGTGGCCACCTGCAAAGGTTCAAAAACAGCCCTGAGGGTCCTGCCCTCGAACTGTTTACATTTCGGCAACCCGGCTTCAGCCCCAGCCTCCGACACCCGGGCTAGGATGGCATCAGAGACAAACAGCGGAGGTAGACCGAGATGCAAGCGGAAGTTTTTGTGCAGCCCACCCTGGAATTCACCGGCCTGGGAACCCCGGCTCAGTATTCCACCTCGCAGACCATTACCCAGGTGGTGCCAGCCGTGGCCATCGCCTCGCCGGTTCGCTCACGGCGCATCGCCGCCGACAATGCCCAGGACCCGGCCTTGCTGGTCAAGCTGCGCCATATTCAGGCCCAACTTGCCAGCTACCGCTCCCTCATTCAGGCGGGCTGAGCATTACCTCGAGTTTCTCGACATAGATCAATTCACAGGCACCCGTGCCCGAATCGGTCCGGGTGGTGGAACTCACCCAACTCCAGCCATCGGGGGCATTGACCTCCACCAGGAAACCCTGAGCCCGAACCAGATCGCCCACCCGCACACTTTTTAAAATTTGCGCCACGTTCGCATCGGCAGGTATGAAATGCATATTGGCCGATTGGTTCTTGACCGTTTCGGGTTCGGGCACCTCGCCCGTGATCTCCCACTGATAGTAGCGGTCGATGTGGGCCAGGCGAATCTGGCTGAGATAACCGTTTTGCGACATCTTGCCCCAGCCCAGGCTGAGGTCTTTGGGAGAAAGTTCGGCCTCGCGACCCGAGGAGAAACTTTCAGTAAGCAACACACGCCCCTGAACATCGAAGCGCGCCAGCGCCTTGAGCAAATAGTTGCCGTGTTTCCAGCTCCTGGCCTCACAGCTGGTCTGCACCGGCTCGTTGGGGATCAGCACCCGGTCGGGCCAGCGCGGGGCGCGGCTACAGCCCCAAACCAAGGCCAGCGTGAGAGCCAGAAGGCATCGCTTCATGCACAGGGGGTTCCCCTCGCGGGCTCAAATACCTCGAGGTGGAAGACTATCATATCGACCTCGACCTCGACCCCTCCAGCCAGGCCCATCCGGAACACCTGGGCAAGTTGCTGATCCAGTTGGTGGATGCGGCCGGTGGCCAGGCCGGAGTGATGACCACCCGCCTGGGGAACGGCCACGAGCCCCATACCTCGTGCTACGGGGTGGAGTGGGAGGACTCGCAGCGACTCATCCGTCTCATGGAGGCGCTGGTCGAAGAAGGGGTGGTATCGCCCGACGGACTCTCGATGCTCGAACACGAGGCCCGCTTCAAAGGCTGCGGCAGGCCCCTGGCCATCCCGGTGCGCAGCGGAGGTCGGCCCGTGGGGGTCTTTTGCCTGTGGCACCCGGGCGAGGCACCCTCGCTGTTGGAGGAAAGCCCCGGGCTGGTCCACCTCAACCTGGACAAGCTCGAAGTGGGGCTGCAGGGGGCGCGTCTGCTCGAGCGCCTGTTGCACGAACGCAAATGGCTCGAGGCCGTGGTTCAACACAGCACCGATGGAGTGGTCATCCACGACCCTCAGGGGCGAGTGCTGGGCTACAATCTGACCATGGCCCGCCTGTCGGGCTGGAAGCTCGGCGAGGCCGTGGGCGAACTCGGCCACGAGGCCTTTCCGCTGGTACTGCTGGAAACCAGCGGCCATGTCTTTGACCCGCAGGGAGTAGCGCCCACCCAGGCCATTGCCGTGCCCGGCTCGATGCCCTGGGTAGCCGCCACCGACCCGGTGGAAGCCCGACTGCTGGGCAAGAACGGCCAGAGTGTCGAGGTAGAAGTCATGGGCGCCCCACTGTTCGACCGCCAGGCCCGGCCCCTGGGCTGGGTGATGACGGTTCGCGACATCACCCGCCGCAAAGAAATGGAGCGCCTGCACAAGCTTTTTCTTTCGGCTGTGTCCCACGAACTGCAAACCCCGATCGCCATTATTCGGGGCTATGCCGGGCTGATGGCCGACCCCGAGGTGGCCACCCCGCCCGAGCAGGTGCGTCAACAAGCTCAGGTCATTGTGGAAGAATCTCAACGACTCGAGCAGATGGTGCAGCAAATGCTCTACGCCACCCGAATCCAGGCCGGTGGAGTGCGCCTGCAACGCGAGTCGGTTGAACTTCGCCCCTGGCTGAAAAAGATCTGCGACAGGCTGTCCCCGGTCATCGAGGCACGGGGTAGCAAGTTAACCTTGGAAAAAGGTTCCGCCGACCTGTGCGCCCTGATCGACGAAGAAAAGCTTCAGCAGGTCGTCACCAATCTGGTGGAAAACGCCGTCAAATACTCCGGCAACAAACCCGTTCGGGTGCGCATCGTCAGCGATGGAAGCCGTTGGGCTCGCGTCGAGATCCGCGACCAGGGCCCGGGCATCCCGGCCTCCGATCGGGAGCGCATCTTCGACCCCTTTGAACGCGGTGGCGACCCCTTGAAGCAGCGCATCCGGGGGGCAGGTCTGGGGCTCTACATTTGCAAAGCCATCGTAGACGCCCACGGGGGCAAGGTGGGCGTCGAAGCCGATCCCCAGGGGGGCTCCGTGTTTTACTTCACGGTGCCCCGTGAGAAAGCGAGCGAGTAGTGTCACAGTCTGGTCAGTTCCGAAATCGTCTGATCCTCGTCATCGAAGACGAACCCCGTATGCTCGATCTGGTCCGAATCAGCCTGGAAGGCGCCGGCTTCATCGTGTCGGGCGCCACCAGCGGTGGAGAGGGCCTGGCCAAATTGCGCGACGAGATCCCCGATCTGGTGATTCTCGACCTCAACCTGCCGGACATCTCCGGCTTCGAGGTGCTCAGGGAAATCCGCAACACCGTGCAGGTCCCCGTCATCATGCTAACGGTGCAGGCCAGCGACGACGACCGCATTTTTGGACTCGAACTGGGAGCCGACGACTATCTGGGCAAACCCTTCAACCATCGCGAACTGGTCAGCCGCATCAAGGCGGTGCTGCGGCGTGCCGAGATGCCGGCTCCGGTCACTCGAGGCATGGTCAAGGTGGACGACAATCTGTCGGTCGATCTGGACAAGCGCGAAGCCGTAGTGGCGGGGAAAACCGTGCATCTGCGCCCCACCGAATTCAAGCTGCTCTACCAGTTTCTCAACAACCCCGGACGCATCCTGACCCACGAGCAGCTGCTGAGCCGGGTGTGGGGGGCCGAATACCGAGATGACACGCAAATCCTGCGCCTCTATGTGACCTACCTGCGAAAGAAGCTGGAGCCCAACCCCGAGGGGCCAAAATACATCACCAACGAGCGCGGCCTGGGCTATCGCTTCGTCGACTATCGGGCCGCCGAAAAAACCTGACAGCGGGTCAGTTCCTCGGCCAGCAGGGCGGGGTCGCTGGAAATGCGATGGGCCTGGTGGCGCACGGCCGAGAGTGCCCCGCGCACGTCTTTGAGCCCGTGACCGGTAATCACCGCCACCACCCGGTCGGTGGGGCTGATCCAGCCCTGTTCGAGGGCTCGCTGCAGGCCGGCCACGGCGGCGGCGCCGGCCGGTTCGGCAAAAATGCCGCTCATGCGGGCCAAATGAAGCTGAGCTTCGCGAATCTCGTCATCCGAGACCACCACGAAATTACCCCCCGAAGCCCGCACCACAGAAAGGGCGTGATGGGCCACCCGGGGCTCACCCACGCAGATGCTGTCGGCGTAGGTGCAGGCCCCCGGTTCGGCCACCAGTTGCCCGGCCCGGAAAGCCTTGCTCAATACGCTAGAACCTGCGGCCTGAACCCCGTACAGTCGAGGAATGCGCGGCAGCAAACCGGCTCGATGCAAATCTTGAAAGCCTTTGCCAATGCCGCCAATAATGCAGCCGTCGCCCACCGACACAAATACGGCGTCGGCCTCGGGCAACTGCTCGAAAATCTCCAGAGACACCGTCTTCTTTCCCTCGAGCGTAACAGGATTATAGCCCGTGTTGCGATTGAACCAGCCGAAGCGACGGGTAGCTTCGAGGCTCAACTCAAAGGCATCGTCATACGTGCCGTTGACCAGCAACACATCGGCGCCATAGACCAGCAACTGAACAATTTTCGCATCGGGAGCCGTGTGGGGCACAAAAATGACGTTGCGCAGGCCCAACGAGGCGCTCAATCCGGCCAGCGACGAGGCTGCATTGCCGGTGCTGGCCCCGGTGATCAGCTCAATACCGCGGTCGCGGGCCGCCGCCACCACCACCGCGCTGGCACGGTCTTTGAATGAAGCCGTCGGATTGCGATGATCTTCCTTGACATACAGGTGCTGCAAACCGAGAGAAGCGGCCAGCCGATCCACCCGACACAAAGGCGTGTCGCCCACCAGTAAGGGAGGCAGGGCCTGGGGGCCGCTGATAGGCAGCCAGGCGGCGTAGCGAACCAGGCCCTGACCCTTGCGGCCCTGCCACTGGCGGGCCAGGGCCTGGTAATCGTAAAGCATCTCCAGCGTCCCCATGGGCCCGCAGGCCGAGCAGCTATAGATGAACTCGTCGCAGGGTTCAAAGGTTCGCTGGCACAGGGTGCAGCGCAACTGCCGCAGGTGGGGATTCTGATGCATGCTCAAAGGTTCGCCGATAAGCCATGGCGCGTCCTCTATTGCTCTAGCGCAGCACCTTGACTTCAAACAGAGTGGGCCAGAGCTTGCCGGTAATGAAGAGCCGCTTCTGTCCAGCAAGATAAGCGATGCCGTTGAGCACGTCGGCTTGCGAGGCCTGCTGTTCCGACAACAGCCCGCTGAAGTCGATATAGCTCTCGATTTCACCGTTGGCGGGGTCGATCACGGCCACCAGTGAGGTGGTGTAGACATTGGCAAAAATCCGCCCGTCGACCCACTCCAGTTCGTTGAGAAAGCTGGTTTCACGACCCTGGCGCTGCACCACAAGCTCTTGCTCGACCCGAAAATCCCGGGGCGAGCGCTTGCTCAGGCGCGAAGTGCCATTGCTCATCCACAGCCCGCCCTTGGGATCGCTGCACAGACCCCAACCCTCGCCCTCGTAGCGCAAATCGTCGGTGGCTTGCAGTTCCGGCCAGCTATAGCGATGGCAGCGCTGATTTTGCCAGGTGAGCCAAAAAAACTGCTGGTTCAGCAGGGCCAGTCCTTCGCCGAATTCGTCAGCGGGCAGGCGCTTAACTATCTTGGGGGTTCCGGTTTTCAGATCGACTTGACGCAGCGTCGAGCTGCCCTTTAGTCCCGTCGACTCCCACAGCGCCCCCTTGGAATCGAAGAGCAGCCCCTGGGTAAAGGCCTGGGTATCGTGCGGATAGCGCGCGACCACCTCGTAGTTCCAGATGGGGGCATCGGCCAGCGTGGCCACCGGGGGCGGAGGCGATGCCTCGGGCTTCGGTGCCGAAGGAGCCGGGGGCCGGGCCGGAGTGGCCTGACATCCAGCATATACAAGCAGGGCCAACATCCAGGCGGCTCGTCGCATGGCAACGTGTTCGCTGCCCTCGGCTGCGACCTCCTGTTTACAGGGCCCCGGGGGGCGACCCAGAAGGTAGGGCGATGGTATGGTGGTGGTTGTTGATGGGTGGTGCACTGGGGGCCGGATTGTCCCGCCTCGGCTCTGGCCCCCAGGAAAAAGCCGCCCCTGCTGAAGACACCTCCAGGCCCACGCCCGCGCCCAAGCCCGACCTGGAGCAGCTGGCCTCGATGACTCGTGAAGAAGCCCTGCAACAGCTTCTGGAAGAAGTTCGCGTGAAAAAACGCCAGCAAATCGAGGCTGTGGAGCGCCACGAGTGGGAGACCCTGGCGGCCCGAAAAATCAGCGACTGCATGCGCAGCGTCGTGCTGCATCAGGCCGCCTCGGGGGTGGCCACGGTGGAGCTGCCGGCCGACGAGTTCAAGGGCCGAATCATCGGCAAGGAGGGGCGCAACCTGCGCCAGTTCGAGCTGTTGACGGGGGTCGACCTGATCATCGACGACCGTCCCGGCTGTGTATCGCTCAGCAGCTTCGACCCCGAGCGCCGCGAAGTAGCCCGCATGGCCCTGCAGCAACTCTGCCAGGAGGGGCGCTTCAGTTCGACCAAAATGGAGGAGGCCGTCAAACTGGCCCGCCAGAACCTGAACGCCGCCCTGTTGGAGCGGGCCCGTCAGGCGGCCCGGCAGGCCCGCATCAGCGGACTGTCCGACGCTCTGCTGGCCGACCTGTCACGGCTGGCCCTGCGCACGTCTTATCGACAGAACGTGCTGGAGCACTCGGTGGAGGTAGCCTGGCTGGCCCACCAACTGGCCGTCGAGCTCGGCGGCGACGCCGAACTGGCCCGCCGCGCGGGGCTGCTGCACGACATCGGCAAGGGCTGCAGCGAACCCGGCCCCCACGCTCTTGTAGGCGCCCAGCTGTGTCGCCGAGGAGGCGAGTCGGAAGCCGTGGTGCACTGTGTGGAGAGCCATCACGAGGAGGTGCCCCAGCAGCGACTCGAGGCGACCCTGGTTCAGGTAGCCGACGCCATCAGCGCTGCTCGCCCCGGGGCCCGTCAGGAAAACGCCCACCAATACCTGGAGCGAATGCAACGTTTGGAGGCCCTGGCCAGGGAGCTGGAAGGTGTCGAAGAGTGCCAGGTGGTGCAGGCAGGCCGTGAAGTTCGAGTTTTTGTTCGCCCCGAAGTGGTCGATGATGAAGGCTGCATGCGCTTGGCACAGGGACTGGCCGACAGGATAGAAGAGCAACTCCAGGGATCACCCCCGGTCCGCGTAACCGTGGTGCGACATCTTGAAGCCAGTGCGAGGTCGCGATGAATCGCTCGCTCGATTTGACCAACGACCGCGGAGTATCCGACTCGCCCGAGGGCGTGGCCTTTCTAACCGCCCTGCTGGTGCGCTTTCGAGAAATCGGCTCGGCCCGGCTTTTCAGCGGCAGCGAGAGACCCGTGCCACTGCATCGCCTGCGGCTGGATTTCTACTTCCACCGCCAGCTGGCCGAAGACGAGTGGAGCGACTTTGAGCGGCGCCTGCAGCTGTCGTGGAGGGTCTTTTTCCAACTGCAACGCCTCGAGCCCAGCTTTCACGAAGTGGTGCGGGGCCAGGCGCCTTTTCACGAGTTGCCCTTTCTGCTCGACGAAGATGGCTGGGTGGAGGTCAGCACTCTCTCGGTGGTCCGCGACCTGGCCAGCCTTTGCCTGGAAGAGCTGGCCCTTTTGGTCAGCCTGGTCAACGAATACTTCGAAGACGCCCTGGCGCTCAATGAAGAAGCCCCTCAGGAAGATACCGACCAGCACGACGAGGTCATTCACCGCTGTTTGGAACGCGTGCGCGCCCTGCCCGGAGAGGCTGTGCTCACGGGCTTTCGCGACGATATGCGGGTGCTGATCTACTCCAGCCAGGAGGACTATTAGTGGCCCATCAAGCCTTTCTGCAAAAGGTTCGGGAACTGCACGATAGGGGCGCCCACCTGGCGGGCATCGAGGCCCTCAACGATCCCGCTCTGCTGCGCCTGACCTATTTTTTCGTGGTCGAGGGAAAGAACGAACGGGTGCCGCTGGACACTGAAGAAGGCACCGCTCCCTCTCTGATCCATCTCTACGGCTGGGCCGATTTTCTGGAGCGCAGCCTGCATCGCACCCACCAGATCAAGTTTGTCGGTAACCCCAATCTGGACATAGGCTTCTAAGATGCGTTGGTGGCTCTCTCTGTTCTTGCTCTGCAGCCTGTCGCTGCCCCTCTGGGGTCAGCCCGTGTCGGCCCGCAACAAATACAAAGTGGGGCGAGGCCACTTTCAGAAAGAAGACTATTCGCGAGCGATCACCTGCTTTGAAGAGGCCATTAAAGAAGACAGCACCTTTCTGGATGCCCACTACCTGATGGGCCTTTCCTACCTGGGCCAGAACAACTACCCCAAGGCCGAGGAAAAGCTGCGCTATGTGGTAGGACTCGATCCTCAGTTTTACGAGGCCTACGCCTACCTGGGCCAGGCGCTGACGGCGCAAAAGAAATATGAGGCCGCCCGCAGCGTGTATCAAAAGATGCTGGGGGTTCCTGGAGGGGCTACCCGGGCCCACTACTGCCTGGGCGTAGTGGCCTATCAGGAAGGCAACCTGGCCGCCGCCGAGCGCAGTTGGAAAGAGGCCTCTCGCCTGGACCCTAAGGATGGCCGGTCACGCAACAACCTGGGCGTGCTGGCCCAGGCCCAGGGCAAGCACCAGGAAGCGCTGCTGCATTTCCAGATGGCCGCCAAGCTGGTGCCCGAGAACCCGGCCTATTTGCTGAATGAATCCTGGGAATTGCTGGCGCTGGGCCGCAAGGACACCGCCCGCAAGCAGCTGATGCGCATCCAACGCCTGTCCGATCAACGCCACGACGTGGGCTTTCTGGCCCTGGCTCTACTGTCCAAGCTCGACAGCAAATGGGAGGTGGCGGTCACCCATTGCGACTCCTGTCTGAAGCGCAATCCGGAATACACCCAGGCCTGGCTACTGAAAGGAGAAGCTCTGGAGCAGCTCAAGAAGCCCGCCGAAGCTCTGGAAAGCTACAAGAAAGCGGTGGAAAGCGACCCCAACGTTAAGGAAGCGGAAGCCGCCGCGGCCCGGCTGGAAAAGGCTCTGCAGCCCGCGACCACACCCACACCCACACCCACGCCTTCGCCAAAGCCAAAGCCAAAGCCATGACCGAATTGCAGCGCTTTACCGAGAAAATTCTGGAGTTTCGCGAGGCCCGCGATTGGAAGCAGTTCCACCACCCCAAAGACCTGGCCCTGGCCCTGGCCATCGAAGCCGCCGAGGTCCTGGAAGTCTTTCGCTTCAAATCGCCCGAGCAGATCGACGCCGAACGTCCCCAGTGGAAGCAGGCCCTGGGGGAAGAACTGGCCGACTGTCTGTACTTCATTCTGCTGCTAGCCCACGATGCCGACATCGATCTGCCCCAGGCCATGGAGGCCAAGCTGCAGAAGAACGCGGCCCGCTATCCGGTGGAACTGAGCCGGGGCAACAATCTCAAATACGACCGATTGGGAAGCAATGCGTAAACTGGCCATCTACCTGGCAACTCTGGGGGGGATCTGGGCCTGGCACGGACAGCCTTCCCGGGCACAGGGAGGCCTGCCCGAACCCTCGCCCACCAACGCTGTGGAACTGCTCGATGAACGGCTCAAAGTGGAAGGCAACGGCATTGTGCCCCTGGGCGATCCCGAGTTGGGACAGCGACTCGGATACCAGGCTGCGGTATTGAGTGGCTATCAACAGCTGTTCTGGCAGGGAGCCGAGTTGATGGGCCTGTTTCCCAAAGACATGCCCCAGGAGCATCGGCGCTTTCGCCTGGATGATCAACATCCCAATCGGGTGCTGCTGGACTGGTTGCTGCGGGCCGAGGTCATCTCGCACCAGGAACTGCCCGGACGCATTCGGGTGCAGCTGCAAAGCCCACCGGTGGCCGAACTGACCCAGGAAAAAATCCACGAACTGCGCTCGCTGCAGCGCGATCTGGACGGCGACGGCCAGCCCGAGCGTATCTCGATCACCTACGACGGTCGCATTCGAATTCTCAAGCCCCAGGGCGAGGGCTACAAAGTGGTGGCCAGCTCGGAAGTGCTCAACGTGTTTTCCTGCAGCAGCATGCGCCGACCCGGCATGGAGCCCTGGGAACAGGTGCAGTTGACCCGGGTGTTGGGAATCGGCGGCGTAGAATCGCTGCCCCCGGGGGAAGGGCAGCCGCTGTGGCGCACGCGTGTGGTGGCCGAGCTGGCCCTGGGGGAAATGGTCGGCGAGCACTGGGTGGGCAAGGCCAGCGAGCAACGGGAAATCCTGCTGCGCTGGGACGACCCGGCCAACGCTCCCAGCATTGAACTGAGTGAGCCTCAGGACTTCCAATCGACCCCCAAAACCCAGGTGGCCCTCAAAGGGCTGCTGCGAACCCCCTCGCGGCTGCAGTCGGCCCGGCTGAGAGTCAACGGTCGACCTTTCTGGCAGACCCCCGATTCCATGGCCTCATTGCGCCTGAAGATGGACCTGATGCTGCCGCTGCTTCCCGGCTTTAACCGGGCCCAGGTGCAGCTGCAAGACCAGGCGGGGCGCATGGCTTCGCGAGAAGTACTGCTCTATCGCGATGCCCGCAGCCCCGGGCTCAACCCGGCCCGACGCCGGGCTTTGCTGATCGGGGTGTCGGAATATGCTTCCAGTCAATTTCCCCCCCTACCCCGCGTCGCCGACGACCTGAACCGTCTGCAGGCTCACCTTAAAGGTGACTTCGAACAGGTGGTGGTGCTCAGCGGCAAAGAAGCCACCCGGGCCCGCATTCTGGAGTCGCTGTCGCGACTGGCTCAGTTTGAGGGCGAGGAGCGCTCCATGCTGCTCGTCTACTTCGCCGGCTTCAGTGCCAGCAGTCAAGCCTCCAAGGCCCTGTTGCCCTATGATGCCCGCGGCTTCGACGAGGGAGCCCTGGGCGCTCGCGAACTGAGTGCTGCCGTGGGCGACCTCAAACAACTCGACGTGGCCCTGCTCGTCGACACCAGCCACAGCAATTTGCACAACGCGGGCCACGACCAGCTCTGGTTGGATTCTCGAGAGTTCGCCGAACGACTGTCACGCCAGGGTTGGGCCGTGCTCTCCAGCGTCGACGCTCCTGCCAGTCAGCGGGATGGCGCCCAGGGCAGCCGTTTTCTGAGTGGCTTCGTCGAGGCCAGCGGCAAAGCCGCCGACCTCGACAGCGACGGCTGGGTAGAGTGGGACGAACTCTATCGGCAACTGTTTCTCGCCTTGCGGGTCAGCTCGCCAGCCACGCCCATCCCGATTCGTCGAGGCGAACTACTAGGACGCACCGCCGTTTCGCGGGTGCGCTAGTCTCGTCGCGAACCGCCCTGCAGCTTCATCAACAGGTTCAGAATTTCCAAATAGAGCCAGATCAGCGTCACCATCAGACCAAAGGCCGCATACCACTCCATGGCCTTGGGGGCACGGGCTTCGACACCACTCTCGATGAAGTCAAAATCGAGCACCAAATTGAGGGCCGCAATCACAACGACGAAGAGGCTGAAGAGGATGCCGAATGTGCCGGTCTCGTGCACGAAAGGCATGTCCATGCCAAACCAGCGCAACACCATGTTGGTGAGATACAACATGCAGATGCCTCCGGTGGCGGCCACCACGCCCAGCTTGAAGTTCTCGGTGGCACGAATCATGCCCGAGCGATAGGCGGCCAGCAAGCACAGCAACGTGCCAAAGGTGGCGCCCACCGACTGCATTACGATGCCCGGATAGCGAAACTCGACGATCGCAGAGATTCCGCCGATCGCCAGCCCTTCACACAGCGCGTAGGGAATCGACGTGTAAGCCGCCAGGTGGGGCCGAAAAATGGTGACCATGGAGAGAATGAAGCCCACCAACAGGCCGCCCATCATGCTGGGGTAGAGCATGGACAACTGGCCGGCGGCCACCATTTTCCAGGTGACCCCAGCCCCTCCCACCAGGAAGAGCAGGAGAAGGGCCGTGCGATGCACCACGCCGGTGAGCGACATGGTTTCGCCGGACGAGTAACCCGTAACCGTGGTTCGATAATTGCTGAATGTGTCGGCCTTGAGGGCCGGATTGCCGCTGCGTAACGCCATGGCGGAATACCTCCGTTCAAGCATGACTTATGACCCCGGCCGGGGTCGACCTGCCTGTAAGGGGGAATTCAGCCGCTGACTTTTACGTGGCGCGACCAGAAATCGATCGAGTCGAGCAGTTGCTCGGCCGTGTAGTTCACCTGACTGCCGCCGGCCTTGCCCCGCATGTTGCGCATCATGGTGACCGGGTCCATCGGCTCGTTGGCCACCGGGCTGGCGATAATGGAAACCACTTCCCAATCGGCTCGGCGCGAGCGTTCATCATTCTTTCCCAGGGTTTCCTTGGAATACAGCACCACCTGGGCAAAGTTGGCCGGGCGAGCCTCGCCTTCGGCGGTCACCCGCACATAGGGGTCTTCGTGCTCGCGACGACGGAAGTTTGTGGCCTTCAGGGAGGTCTCATTATCCACGGCTACGGTGGTGGTCATAAAACGAGCGGAGGGCATCGGAACGATCACGACCTCCTCCAGATTGTTGCGCCCGGCACCGGGCACCCGCTGCTCCCAGTTTTGTTGAACCAGATGCAGTAATTCGCTGTGGCTGCCCTGGAAATACGAGTAGCCCGTTCCGGGCTTGTGTCGACCCAGCGCAAAATCACTCATTCCCAAACTTTCACCGGAGGCCAGGAAGACGTCTTGGGGTTCGGCCTCGAGCGCAGCAGGCGTGCTGGCAACCGTTTTGAGAATTGGGGCTGGAGAGGGCGTCAGAGCAACTTTCATGAGCCGAGGGTGCCATACCCCCATGAAATCCGACTGAAATTACCCCTTGGCCGGCTTCTTCAGGTGGCGAGCCTTGACTTTGGGCAACTCGGGATAATACTCCTCGAGCACGCAATACACCAGTTCGGCTCCCATCATGAAGACGAGGCCGCCGAAGTAAAGCCAGAGGAGCAGGCCAGCCACGCTGCCCACCGAGGCATAGACCGGGTTCATCTTGAGCAACTGCAGCGCATAGTGCACGTAGAGATAACTGGAGAGCTTCCAGGCCGTAGCCGCAAACAGTGCCCCGGGCACCGCGGCCATGAAGGGCACCTGTCTGGACGGCAGCATGACATAGAGCATCAGAAAGAGCAGCCCGGTAATGGCGGGCTGCAAAATCCATCGATGGAACCAGGACCAGAAGATAGCCTGGTCGAGGGTAAAGCCTGCGAAGGTGGGCACCGGCAGATGAGCCAGCACGGCCTGAAACCAGGTGAGCACCGCGGTGATGATGCCGGCCGCCAGCGTCATCAAGGCGCACAACAGGATCAGCCCGATGGCCAGCAGATTCCCGCGAAAGAAGGTGCGCCGAACAGGGATCTCCCAGGCTCGATGCAGGCTGAGTTCGAGCGCTCGAAACAGGTGGCGCCCCGACCAGAGCAGTGCCAGAACGCCAAAGATGCCGATTTTGCTGGCATCTGCCTGAATCTTGGTCAGGCTCTCCTGAACATAGTCGAGGGCGTTGGGTGGCAGGTAGAGGGCGGCCATTTGCCAGCTGTAATCGTGGGCCGACTGGTGCACCGGCAGGACGTGACTGAGAATCAAAATTCCCACCAACAAAATGGGAAACAGGGAGAGCAAGGCATAGAAGGCGATGCCCGCAGCCAGCCAGGGCGCCTCGTCCTTGACAAACTCGCGGTACACTTTGGGCAAAATCTTCAAAAAACGAGCCAGCTTGCGCCCCATGACCAGCAGGTGTTCTCGCTTCCCCAGGGTCCCTCCCCCGCAGCCACAGGCGACCCCGAGGGTGCTGTAGAATGAGTGCTCATGCGCGACTCGATCCAGCAAATGTTCGACGCCGCGGTGGCGAAGGACAAAGGGGGAGAGGGCAGCGAGGCGCTGAACCTGCTGGACACCCTTATCGGATATCAACCCGTCTAGCCGGTATTGTGAAAACAAACCG
>CAZYPN010000084.1:0-22697 GCA_964649085.1 uncultured Burkholderiales bacterium
GTCGGGGGACGGGAGTTGGGGCGGGTTGCGGTGAGTTGTCGTGTCTCGCCCGTGGGCACGACAGGCGGGGGGACGGGGGTTGGGGGGGTGGGTTGCTTGGGGCGAGTTGTCGTGTCTCGCCCGTGGGCATGACAGGCGGGGGGACGGGGGTTGGGGGGGTGGGTTGCTTGGGGGAGTTGTCGTGTCTCGCCCGTGGACACGACAGGTCGGGGGACGGGGGCCTCCCACGCGCCCGATGTCGGGGCGTGGGAGTCCGAGGCGATTGGCCGCCTATAGCCTTACGAGAATGGGTCTAGCCCTTGGCGGCGGTAATGGCCGAAAGGATTTGCTGGAGAATTGCGGCCTTACCGCCGCCCTTAGCCTTGCCGGACTTGGCAGATTTGCCCGAACCGGCCAGTCCGGTGATGTCGTTGGCCAGTCCCAGGGCTCCACCGGTGATGCCGCTTTTCGATTTTCCGGTGATGCCTCCGGCCAGTTTTCCGATGCTTCCGATCATAGGTTTCACGTCCTTTCTGGTGTTGAAGCCATTGTAGGACGCGGGTTGTAACTCGATCTTAACTGTGGCCGAGGTGGTCTCGATAGTTGTTCAAGATCGGTGGGACGGTTGGGGGAAGGTCCCAATGGCGTTGGGTGCCGTGAAGGGCTCCAAGGGCGGCACCGACCAGAGCCGAGAGGGCCTGGTTGGCGGACGGGCCGCTGACCACGAGCTGCAAACACTGGCGCGGCATGTGGCCCATCTGCTCGAGGGCGTAGAGCAACGTGGGAACGCTCTCCAAAAGGTAGTGGGAAGAGCCCCAATCCTGCCAGGCTTCTTCAAAGCTGAGGCCGCGGCGGCGGGCGTCGGGAATGACCAGTCGAAGATACTCGGAGAGTCGGCCGTTCCAGCCGTCGTAGCGGGGGGCCTGACTGGCGTAAGTATGTTCAGAGAGCTCCAGCTGCTCGAGAATGCCGACGAAATGGTCAAAATAGAAATTGGGGGGCGGTGAGGGGGGGCGTTCCATCAGCCGCAGTAACAGACTGGCCCAGGCCAGACTGGAAACCAGGGAAGCGTGGTCGCGATGGGTGGCATAGGACATCAGGGCGACATACCCCCAAATGCGAGAGCTACCCCAGGGATAGAGGATCAGGGGGGCGAGGCGAGCCAGGGCACCGCAGGTGGGGGCTTCGATGCCGCATTCGAGTAGATTCTTATTGTGCTGGCGCTGCTCGCGGTAGAGCTGGAACTCGGGCGAGGGCTGGGGAATGGGGGTATCAGCCAGCGCCTGGGGAAGGGCATGGAGCATGTGGACGGGCTTGGGGCGCTTCATCAGTTCCTCGAGCGTGGCCAGGGCCAGTCGACTGTGCTCACCCAGGGCCGTAGCAGAGCCCCCCCGGGCCTGGGATTCGCCCACGCACAGTCCGGCCAACATGCCTTCGGTCCGCGACCAGTCGAGAGGCACTGTAGTAGCGGGCGAAGAGAGGAGTGGGGCATCTTGCAGCGGCAATTGCGCTACCAGACTGTTGAGAAATTCTTCGCCCAGGTCGCCCAATGTGAGGCTGCTGCGTGAGTAACTGTAACTCTGGGCCATGGCCATCTTTTTGCCAGCGTTGGCGTCGCCACGATCGACGGTCTGTTTGAGCTGAAACAACTGGTCGCGATGAGCGGCCGGCAATTTGGGATCCTGCAGGGCGGAATGCAGCACGTCCTGCGCTCGGCGGTACTCGCCTCGGTTCATGGCAGCCACGGCCTCGCGTCTGGCCTGGGCAGCCATGGCAACCACCAGCTCAGCCTCGACCTCGGGGTGAACCGGCAACTGGGAACGCTCTGCCGGGCTGAGGGTGGGCAGCTCGACCCGTTGGGTAAGGCGCTCGGGGCGTCCTTCACGAGGATTGTGCCAGCTGAGCTCGAGTTCAAGCAGCGGCCCCTCGGGCACACCGGCCTCGATGTGCACCCGAAAGAGTTGACGCATGGCTACTCCAGCCACGATATCGCTGAGTAAATACTGGCCCTGAGAGTTCTTTTCGGTTTCGCCCAGGGTGGCTACGCTGATGCCGGAATGCAAAGGCGTAAGCTGCAGGCGAACGCGCGAGCCCAGGGTGGCACACAGGCCGTCGAGTTCCAATTCGAAGAACTGGCCCAATTGCTGGGGGGACTCGACGAAAAAGTGGTTGCCATCGCCGCTGGCCGCCATAGACCGCAGCAGATTTTCGTTGTAATCGTGTCCGAAACCCATGGACGTGGTCTGGATGCCGCGCTCGGCTAGACGATGAACCTCGTCGCCGATACGGTCGGGGTTGGTTTCGCCCACGTTGGCCTGACCATCGGTGAGCAGCACCACACGGTTGAGGCGGTCGGGGCGCTGGCTGAGCAGGGCCTGGGCAGCACCGGTTTGCCAGCCGGCATAGAGGGCCGTGGAGCCGTGGGGCTGGATGCTGTTGATCAGCTGATGCAGCCGACCACGGTCGCGCACTGGGGCGCTGGGGAATACGACATCGACGCTGGCGTCGAAAGTCACAAGGCTGAGAAAGTCACTGTCGGCCAGGGCATCGACCACCTTGGAGGCGGCCTGGCGCGTGAGGGCGATTTTTTCGCCTCCCATCGAACCCGAGCGATCGATGACCAGGCAAAGATTGATGGCTGGCCGGGGCGCGCTGGTTTCGGGCAGGGTGCCGCGCACTTTGATCAGCAGGTCGACGGTGCTCTCGGCATCATGGTTGCGCCCCTTGCGGTCGGGGATCCACTCAAATTCTACAGGCTCGGACATTCGGGGTTCTTCCTCTTTGTCCGGAGCCTTCCTGGAAGTTTAAATCTCCAGCTGGGTGCCGAGTTCGACCACCTGATCGGGGGGAAGCTGGAAGAAGGCCGTGGCGTCGGTGGCGTTGCGCACCATCACGGAGAACAGATGCTCGCGCCAGTGAGACATACCGCTAAACTGGTCGGCCTTGGGTATCAGGGTCTCCTTGCCCAGGAAGAAGGAAATTTTGCTGACGGGAATCGGCTCGCCACCGAGTTTGAGGGTGGAAAGTGCGGCGGGCACGTTGAGTTTGTCCATGTAGCCAAAGCGCAGCACGGCCCGATAGAAACCCTTGCCCACTTCGGTGATTTCGTGACATGAGGGCGAGAGGTAGTAGGGTTTCTCTACGATTTCCACGGCCAGGAACAATACCGTTTCGTGAAGGATGCGATTGTGGCGCAGGTTGCTGAGCAGGGCCGGGGGGGTGCCGCGGGGGTTGCCATACATAAAGGCCGCCATGCCCGGGATGCGCTGGACCGGGTCGGTTTCCAGTCGGGCCAGCAGTTCTCGCAGGGGCAAGGTGCGTTGCTGCAGCATTTGGCCCAGCACCATGCGTCCGGCCTTCCAGGTGGTCATCAGCGTGAAGACCACCCCGCCGACCAGCAGCGGAAACCAGCCGCCGTGAACCACCTTGGCCGAGTTGGCGATCAGAAAGCAAGTTTCGAAAAAGAGGAACGAACCGCACACCAACAGGGCTTTCCAGAAGGGCCAGTTCCAATCGTAGAGGACGAGCACGAAGAACATGGTGGTGGCGATCAGCATGTCCAGGTTGACTCCCACCCCGTAGGCGGCAGCCAGATTGCTGGAGGTGCGAAAGCCCAGCACCAGCAGGATACAGGCGCCCCAAAGCACCCAGTTGATGGTGGATACGTAGATCTGCCCACGCTCGGTAGCCGAGGTGTGCTTGACAGGCAAACGCGGCAGGTAGTTGAGGCGGATGGCCTGCATCGTGAGGGAGTATGCGCCCGAGATGAGGGCCTGAGAGGCGATCACGGTGGCCGCGGTGGCCAGCAAGACGACGGCCACCAACATGGAAGGCGGCATCATTTGAAAGAAGGGGTTGTGGGCCGCTTTGGCATTGCGCAGCAGCAGCGAGCCCTGGCCGAAATAGTTCATGAGCAGGGCCGGAAAGACGATCCAGAACCAGGCAATACGGATGGGCTTGCGTCCGAAGTGGCCCATGTCGGCGTAGAGGGCCTCGCCGCCCGTGGCAACGAGGAACACCGAACCGAGCACGAGGAAACCTTTGAGACCATTTTCCATGAGGAACTGCAGCGCGTAGTGCGGTGAGAAGGCCACCAGCACCTCGGGACCCTGCACCACCTGGTAGAGCCCCAGGGCGGCCAGAGTGGCAAACCATACCAGGGTAATGGGACCGAAGACTTTGCCGACCTGAGCGGTGCCCCCCGACTGGACGAAGAACAGCCCTGTGAGAATGGCAATGGTGATGGGCAGAATGAAGGGATGCAACTCGGGATAGGCCACTTCCAGACCCTCGACCGCCGAGAGCACGGAAATGGCCGGGGTGATCATGCCGTCGCCATAGAGCAGGGCGGTACCGAAGAGCCCCAGAGTCATCAGTAGCGGAAACCACTTTTGCTTGGAGGCCTTGGACTGCTGAACCTTGGAAGTCAGGGCCAGCATGCCGCCCTCGCCGTGATTGTCGGCACGCAAGATCAGCATGACGTATTTGACCGTCACCACCAAAATAAGGGCCCAGACGATCAGGGAGAGGATGCCCAGCACGTTGGTAGGCGTGACGACCATGCCATGGAACGATTCGCGCATGGCGTAAAGCGGGCTGGTGCCGATGTCGCCGTAGACGACTCCGAGGGCTCCCAGGGCCAGAGCCGCCAGGTAAGCTCCCTGAGGGTCGGTGTGGCCGTGATGACCGTGGCCCTCGGGCTCCGCGGGGGGGTCTTCCTCCGTTGGCGCTACGGGGGGTTGGGGTTCGGCCGAAGGCGTTGGGGGCTCCTGGGCAGGAGGCTCCTGGGCAGGGGGCTGCGGGGAAGGGCTTTCAGCCTCGCCGACGGGCGAAGTGGGTGTGTCGCTCATTGCAGGGGGTGCTCAGCGTTCTCTTAAGGATTGGCGAGTGGCTTCCAGGGCAGCCGCAGGGTTGACCACCCCCGCCCCCTGACTCGCAGGATCGCGTCCGGCTAAGGGGCGGGCGGTTTGACAGAGAATCCGCTGCACCTCCTCGGGCCCGAGGTGGGGATTGATTTCCAGCATACAGGCCACCAACCCGGCCACGATGGGGGCCGACATGGAGGTGCCGTGCAGGGCGATGTAGCCAGGATGCCCGTTGGGCAGGAAACCGGCCGTGGCCTTGGGGTCGAGGCGGGCCATGAGGGCCTGGCGCAGGTCATTGGGCGCGTAGCTGTGCCACTCGGCCGGGAACTCGCCGAGCCACTGGCGCGCCAGGGTAAGCATTTCGGAATCGGCGGCTCGCTCCAGCTGATGGGCCTGCTCGAGGGCCAGGTCATTGCGCTGTTCGAGCACCGAGTGGGATACGGCAGCCCCCATCAGATTGACACCTGGAGCCAGCAGATCGGGGCCACCCTTGGTGAGCAGGGCGCCTTCGAGCGTTGAACCACGGCTAGAGAATGAGGCCACCCGGTCGTCCTCGGGTTCGGGCGTGCCCTGATCGTCCAGGCTGCCCACGGTGATGACCTGTGGATGGGAAGCGGGCGTGTGCGCCAGGCTATTGGGGGCGTCGCCGTGGTTGCCGGCCGCGGCCACAATGACGAGGCCAGCCTCGGCGGCCTTGCGCAGGGCGCTGTCCAGCGGGTCGACCCAGCGGGCCCCGGCCTCGCTCCGGTGGGCCAGCAAGGGGTAGCCTACCGACATGTTGACCACCCGAATGTTATAGCGCTGGCGGTTTTCCAGCACCCATTCGAGGCCCTGAACGAGAGCTGCATAGCGGTCGGCCAGCTTCATGCCCGCCTCGTCGCCAGCCGTCACCCTGACGTTGATGAGGTGGGCCTCGGGCGCCATGCCCCGAAAGCGACCTCGGGAGGCCTGACCACTGCCGGCCGCCAGACTGGCCACGTGGGTGCCATGGCCCATGAAGTCGCAGGTGCCCGGGCTGTTGGGAATGGTGGAGACCTGAGCCACCACGCGATCGTCGAGATCGGGATGGGGCGCAATTCCCGAGTCGAGCACGGCGATGCCAATGCCCTTGCCCGTGGCGGGCAGGCCCGGAGCAAAATCCGAAACGGCTTGAAAGCGCCGCGGGTTGGTTTGCATGGGATCAGCCTACGACAGGACGATGAAAAATTACTGCAACTGGGGCTGCAGCTCGTGCAGGTGAGGCTGAAAACGAGGGTCGCTGGGGGGGCGATGGTCGGGATCGGGCCACAGCAGCTGAGCCGCCTGGAAATGAGGCCCCCGATAATACCAACGGGCATAGGGAAGGTAGTCGCGGAAGTGCAGGGGATCGACCCCCTGCACTTCCAGGGCATACTCCTCGGCCAGATCGGGCAGGATGCCGGCCATCTTCTGGCCCGCCGCAACTCGGCGGGCGGCCATCTGGAGCAACACCTGGCCGCGCTGGGCAGGCAGTCCAAAAACGATCAGTTCGGGATGCTGCCAGCTTTTCCAGAGACCCACGGTGTAACACCAGCCAGGCTGGTGGACGGTGGAAAATCCCTGATCCAGAATCTCCTGGCAGAGGTGACGCTCGAAGAGATCGTCACAGTCGGTGAGGGTACGAACGGCTTTCATCTTTTGAATATTGTTCAAAGGATACGGGGTTCCTGGCGTTGGAGGGATTTTTTCAGGGAGACAAGAACAGCGCAGGTGCTTTAGGAGGACTTTATGTTCAAACAATTTTTCAGTCGTTCTGGCCTGGCCAAAATGGCAGGCGTGGGGGTGGCGGCGGGACTGATCACCGCGGCATTCCATACCACAGCCCCGGTGAAGGCTTCGGATCACGATGACGGTGAGACCAACATCAAATCGCGCAACCTGAATCTCACCGACCTCTATGTATTCCGCGAAGACTGGCAGACAGACAACGACGCTGATGCCAGCAACCTGATCTTCGTGATGAACACCAACCCGCGCAGTTTGCCGCGCCAGCAGTATTTCTTCAACACGCTGGCCTCGTATAACTTCCACGTGGGACGTCAGAACAACCGCAACAATGTGGCCACCGGCCAGCAAGATGTGGTGTTCTCGTTCCGTTTCGGCACCCCCGACAACAACAGCCGACAGCAGATATTCCTGGACGTCGTGCGCTTCGCCAACGGTCAAGAGGCCAGCCGTGAAACGCTGAACGGCGGCTTCACGACTCCGGCCCCCGTGGGCCTGGGGCCCAACCCGGCTCAGGTCAACCCGGTGCCGACCGCGGCGGGAACGCTGACGGTGTTTGCCGGACTGCGTGAAGACCCGTTCTTCTTCGACGTCGACGCCTTCTTCCGCACCCGTGCCGCGGCCGTTGGAGCGGCCTCGCCGGCGGGCACACAGCGTCATCTCCCCGGCAACCCCAACCAGGGTGCCTTGCCCGGAGCCGCCGGCAACAACCCGACCGATGCCACCAATGCTATCGATTTCGCCAAGGGCTACAATGTGAACGCCATCGTGATGCGCGTACCCATCAGCCTGCTTCAGGCCGGCGGCAACAACGAAACCACCTTCGACGTGTGGGAAACGATTACGGTGCCCAGCGTTCTGGGCGGCGTGCTGTAGGAGGATTTGTGATGAAACGTGTAGCCTTAGCTCTTTTTGCAACTGCAGCGCTGATTTCCGGATGCAGTTCCGACAGTGGCAGCCCCATTGCCGGGGGCACCTCTAACGAAGTCATTCAGGTGGAACAACTGGCCAATCCGGGCATCAACGAGGCGCTGTTGTTGAGCAATGCCTCGCTGAACGCCTACAACTCGCTGACCCCGGCCCAGGTGGCCGGCGCTCTGCAAGAAAACCCCATCAGCAATCCGGTGTTGCTGGAAGCAGTGGGCACGCTCAACGTGCTGACCGGCCTGGGCAACGGCACCGGCAGCCCGTTGGGCCAGCTGACGACGCTGCAAATCGTGGGTGCCTTCCTGCCCGACGTGATGCGCATCGACACCACCCAGGATGTGGCCGGCAACGCCCCGGCCTTCGCCACTCAGGTGAACACGCAGGGCACGCCCGTCATGGGTCGCAAGCTGACGGACGACGTGGTGGACGTGGCACTGGCCGTGTTGACCAACGGCCGTATCGTAACCGACAATGTCGACTACGATGGCGAGCCGGGCAACTTTGCCACCGGTCACCAGCCGCTGCTGAACCAGTTCCCCTACCTGCCCGCTCCCAACTAATCAGGTCGGGAAACCAACTCTCTGCAAAACCGTCCGATCGCTCGGGCGGTTTTGTTGTGTACGAGGGAACCCGCCCGGGGTTGAGAACCCCCTTCATCATGCGCACGATGTGGCTCTGGTTGTGGTTGGCTCTGGCTGGCTGGGGTTGGGCCCACGAGGGTGGGCAGGTCGAAGCAGACGCGCGCTGGGTATTGGGAGCCCAGCAGGTGGTCTACGAGGTGCGCTTTCGCGACCGGCAGGCCCAGGCCGAGTGGGGCGAACTGGACACCGATGCCGACGGCCGGTTGTCGCAGGCCGAGGTCGACCGCTACCAGCAGACCGAGCAACTCTGGTTCTCCAAGCCTTTCGTCGCCAATCCAACGGTGGCGTTGGTGCCCGGCGGCTTCCAGGTCGAAGGTGGGCCCACCACGGTGCTGGTGCGCTGTCGCTGGAACTGGACCCGCCCCGCCCAGGGCCAGGTTCAACTGGAGGGTTTCTCCCACTTTCGGGGACGCCACGAGGTCGTGCTGGAACAACTGAGTGGAGACTTCTCAGCCCCCGAACTCAAATGGCCCCAGGCGGGCGGGGCCAGCCAGTGGAGCTACGACAACCGCGGCGGTGAATTGCTGGGTGCTCTGGAAAGCAAGAGCCTGTGGGGCGGGCTGGCGCTGGCTTTCTTTCTGGGAGCCCTGCACGGGCTGACTCCGGGCCACGGCAAAACGATCGTTGGTGCCTACTTGATCGGCTCGAAGGGGACCATTGGTCACGCGATTTTTCTAGGCCTGGTGGTCACCCTGACCCACACCTCCAGCGTGGTGATTCTGGGTCTCCTCTGTTTGTTTGTCTTTCAGAGCTATCTACCGCCCTGGGTCATTCCCTGGATCGGGGTGGTGAGCGGGCTGCTGATCACGGCCCTTGGCCTCTCGTTGCTGAGCCGTCAGGCCCCGGGTTTCTTGCACCATCATCACGATCATGATCACGGGCACGACCACGGTCATGGGCATCACCACCACGGTCATGGTCATCACCATCATCACGTCATTCCCGATCGTCTGGACCTGAAAGGGCTGGTTTCGCTGGGTGTAAGCGGCGGTATGGTACCCTGCCCCGAGGCGATGGCCGTCCTGTTGACCGCACTGGCACTCAACAAGCTGGCCGTTGGGATGCTGATCTTGCTGGCTTTTAGCTCGGGCCTCGCCGCCATACTGGTCTTGATCGGTGTCGTCATGGTGACAGCCGCCCGCTTCTTCGAGAACCGCTATCCCAGTTCGGGGACGATCTCGCGACTGAGTGATTTCTCCTACGTGGTGATGATCTTCATGGGGCTGGTCATCGCCGGCCGCTCGCTCTGGGAAGCGGGCTTCAAGTAGCCTGCTGAGGCCAATCGGCGATGACCTTTCCTATCGGAACCAACTGGTTGCTCCCCGCCACAGAGCTCTGGCACCGTTGCTGACGGTGCTTACCGTCTGGGTTGCCACATTGGCAGCCCCCGTTGCCAGCGCCACCGCACCGTCCTGCACGGCATCCACAGCCTGACCCGCTACCTGAACCGCCCCGGTCGCCAGCGCCACCGCGCCATCCTGCACGGCATCCACAGCCTGACCCACGCCGTTGGCGATGGCGTCACCCGTCTTCACCGCGAAGTTGGCAATGGCATCTCGATTTTCATAGGTCCAGGCGCCCAGGTATACCGCTGCACCTGAAGCGATCAACACCGGGTTCATCGTGCAGGCCCCGGCGATCAGCAATCCTCCAGCGACGGTTTTGACGCCCCCGACCGCAACCTGCTCGCCATCTCCGGCTTTGATCCCGGTATAGATATTGCCCACTCCGTCTGCTACGGCAGCTACTCCGAAGGCGCCCGGCCCCAGGCAGCGCATGGCCACCCCGCCAGCGCCAAATCCAGTGGCAATACTGGCAGCTCCACCGGTCATCGTGGCCACCCCACCCGTGCAGGTCAAGCCACCCTCGATATACTGACCCTGCTCAATCTGGCTCATTCCACGATGCGTTTGAATGGCTCCCCCGACCAGGCCCAGCGCGCCAAAGCCAACTTTGGTGCCCACTCCAAAGGTACCGGTGGGCTGACGCATGAACTTCTGGGTTTGAAAATCCCCGATCAGGAGGCTCTGAGAAGGCATGCGACTCAGTCGCGGCAGCCAATTGTCGTCGGGAGCGCCGGCTTCGAATCGATCCTGGGGGTCGGCCCCGCACTGGGGGCGGCTCTCAGGGGAACGCGGGCGCAGCGGCGCGAGGGTGGGCGAATGGGGCAGGTATCGGTCGGTCAGGTGCATGATAAATGGTTCCTCTCTGCAAGTGGCTCTGTTCTGAACCCAAACTACGAAAGGCCTTGAGCATCCTTTAGGAAGGGCTGCTCGCGATTATTGCCAGGCTGTAAACCTTTCTGCATCCCTTGGGGGGGTTGTCGTGTCCGGGGACTAGACACGACGTGGGTGATGAGGGACTGGGAGCTGCGCTTGGGGGGGTTGTCGTGTCGGGGGGGGGGAGACACGACGTGGGTGTTGAGGGACTGGCGCTGCGCTTGGCGAGTTTGTCGTGTCCAGGGGGGAGACACGACGTGGGTGGTGAGGGACTGGCGCTGCGCTTGGGGAGTTTGTCGTGTCCGGGGGGGAGACACGACGTGGGTGGTGAGGGACTGGCGCTGCGCTTGGGGAGTTTGTCGTGTCGGGGGGGGAGACACGACGTGGGTGCTCAGGGATTGGGTGCGATTAGGGGTTTGGCGATGTTGCTCGCTGGATATGCCCATGGAGCAATCTGGCGCAGAGGCGCGGCGACGATTGCGATTCAGCGAGGGAGCATTGTGTTTTTTCGAAAAAAGGGGCGGGGTTTTCAGTTGATTCATTCCTACCGCGACGGCCAGGGTCGCGTGAGACAATTGCGGGTGGCGACTCTGTTGAGCCGCGAGGAGGCGTTGACGCGCCTGGAGCCCGTTCATTGGGACATCTGGATTGGAGAGGTCTCGAAGCGGGTACCTCACCTCACCGTGGAGGGCGAGAAGCTCCGCGAGCGACTGCTGGCTCTAACGAGGTTGATGCCCGAGGGGCCGATGTCAGACGGTGAGAAAGCAAAGGTCGTGGTGGTGGCCCGCAAGGCCAGGGAGAAGGCGGGCGGGGAGTCGTCGATCTGGCGCCGAGTAGAGGGCCTGCGCCAGGAGCTGGAGCAAGGCGGCGATAGAGAACTCTGGGCTTCGGTTCTAGAGTCTCTCCAGCTACCGCCGGAGGCAGCTGGCGAGGGGGAGAGTGAGCGTGTGATGGCACTCCGGGAGGCTCTGGAGGCATCACGTCGGCTGCGCAGGAGCCACCGGCTCCGGACGGACCGAACCAGCCCGGAAACGCAGGCCCACCTGCAGCTTTTGGAATCGCTGGCAGGGGAACTGGAGGGTCGGGGGCGCTGGGGCGAGGCCGTGAGATTGCGTTCGGAGCAGGTCAACCTGACGTTGGAGGTGGAGGCCAGGGCTCAACTGGCGCTCACCTTGCAGATGTCAGGACGTTGGCGCGAGGCCGAGCGCCAGTATGGCATGCTGCCGGGAACTTCGGCGCTGCGCCACTATGGATTGGGTTCGCTGGCCTTCCAGCGGGGGCGTCGTGAGGAGGCCTTTGATCACGCGGTGAAAGCCTTGTTTCGAGACCGCTGGCTGGCGGTCTCGGAGGCATTCTGGGCCGGGGCCGGCCAGGGCTGGGGCGAGGATGGCCGTGTGTTTGTCTGGGCCATATCCCAACAGTTTCCAATCCGCTGGGAAATCCGTCTTCGGGAAGAGCGAGTCAGTGGCCCGGGTGGACCGCTGCCTTCGCTGGCGCCGTTGGAACGTTCGGGGATCTTGCGTAAGTTGGGGGTCGCCCACAAGGTGCCGATATCCAATCGGGTGACGTCGAGTATGACTCGCTGGAGGTGGTCAGCGAGCCATGAGGTAATGGAGCGAACGACGAAGGGGGACGAGCATGAAAGTATCGATAAGGAACCTACTCGCGCTGTTGTTAGCCTCGGGGCTGTGGGGTTGTAGCCAGGAATCGAGGTTGGTGTCCAAGGCCAATGGACCCCACGAACTGATGGCGCGCTGGAAACTGGACGTTCATGGCCTGAGCGGGGGCGCTCCAAACCATTTTGACATTCAGGTGTGGGAGAAAGGCTCGACCTTTCGAGCCCATGTAAATTCGACCATTCCCTCGATGGATGGACCTAGCAAGGAGCAGTGCGACATTCTGTGCGATGGCAAGTCGATCTGGGAGTTCAACCATCGCTACGAGGGCAGCGACGAAGTGACGCCGCCTACCCAATACACGATAGCAGACCCCAACAAAGTGCGCTGGATCTATTTTTGGCGGCTGCCGGAGGTGCCCTTCACCAAGGAGGGGGAGAAGGCCGTTCAGGGCCGAGACTGTGTGCACTTGAAGACGGTAACGCAAGACGTCACGCGAGCCACGATTGAGATGCACTGCTTTGTCGACCCCAAGTTGGGCTATTTGATGAAACGCAGCAACAGCAACGCGGGCGAAACTTACGGTGGCCAGCTGGAATGCCTGGAAGTTCAGGCCAGTCCGTCGTTTCCGGCCGGACACTTTGACCCACCCGCCAATGCCCAGGCCAGCGAGTCACCGCCTGGTCTGTGGGGGATGGGTATCGGTTTGTAGTTGGACCCTTCCCGGTTTTACGCTCTGGAAGATGGACAGACGGCGGCCGATATGGCCGACGATGCCTCCAACCCATGCTTGAGTTGCGGCGGGTGCTGCGCACATTTTCGAGTGTCATTTTATTTTGGCGAGCTGGATCGGCCCGAGTTGGTGACTCCCTTAACGCCATGGTTGGTGTGCATGAAAGGCACCGAGAAAGGGGGCGGGCGCTGCGTGGCCCTGGAAGGAGAGCCAGGGCAGCCCGGGGTGAGATGCTCGATCTATGCCGAACGCCCCTCGCCCTGCCGGGCCTTTCTGGCCTGGGACGAGCAAGGCCAACCCAATCCCGACTGCCAGCGCATTCGCGCCGGTTTGGGGCTGGCCCGGTTGGAGCCGTTGCGGTGAGCGGGCTTTGGCGGTGAGCTGGCTTTGGCGGTGAGCGAATTGACGGTGGCCACCTTCAACTGCTCGAACCTGACGTTGAGCGGGGGCCGACGGCTGGAGTTTGTGGCCCGCACGATTCGGCGCAGCGGCTGCCAGGTGGTGTGCTTGCAAGAGGTGTGGCAGCGCGAGCCCGTGTTGGAAACGCTGCAGGCAGAGTATCTGCCCGAATTTTCCGAGCGAGTGCAGTGGCCGGGCAATGACAGCCGGGGAATGGGTCTGGCCGTGCTGTCGAGGTTGCCGGTATTGGACAGCCGCAGCCACGCCAGCCTGCGTTTTGCCCATCCCACTCGCGAGGGGGCTGTGGCGGGCTTCAGTCGAGATGTGGTGCGGGTGGATGTGCAGTGTTGGGGCGAGCGATGGTCGCTATACAACCTGCACCTCAAGTCGATGCGCGGGGGCGAGAGCGCGGGGCTGCAGCGGCGGGCCGAAGTCGAAGCGCTGTTGGGGCTGCTCGAGCAAGAGCAGATGGCGGGGCGGCCACACTTGCTGCTGGGCGATTTGAACGATGGCCGTCACTCAGGCGTGGTGGAACGGCTGCTTGAGCGTTACGACAACAGCCTGGAAGCGGTGGGAGCCGAGCCGCGGGCGAGCTTTCCGGTGAAGGGTCCGCGCCACCAGTTCGACTACATTTTGCTACCCACGGGGCTGAGAGAGCGCCTGCTACGATCGCGCCTGTGGGCCGAGTCGAGGGCCTCGGACCACGCCCTTGTCAGCGCTTCTTTTGGCCCGCCGCCAGTTTGAGCACGGCCTTCCACTCCTTGGGGTCGACGGGAGTGATGGAAAGGCGATTGCCCTTGCGCGTGACCAGCATGGACTCGAGACCCTTGGCGCTGCGCAGTTCGTCGAGCGAGAGCAGGCGGGGAAAGTGCTCGACATATTCGACATCGACCAGGGTCCAGCGCGGGTCGGCCTGGGTGGCCTTAGGATCGTAGTATTTGCAGGCCGGGTCGAGAGCCGTGAGGTCGGGGCGGGGCTCGCTGACCACCCGACAGATACCGACCACGCCCGGCGGGTCGACCCGGCTGTGGTAAAACAGACCCTGATCGCCGGGCCGCATGGCCCGCAAGTAGTTGCGGGCTTGATAATTGCGCACGCCGTCCCAGGGCGAGCGACCGAGTCGCTGAAGATCGTCGAGAGAAAAGGTGTCGGGTTCGCTTTTGAAGAGCCAGTATGCCATGGGGCTTTCTTTGGCAGGGAGGGCGCCTTCCCTGGCCCGCGAAGCCCGGGCCCATGGGTCTTTCCTCACACGAAATCTTTGAAACTCTGCAGATGTTCGAGGAGCACCACCTCGACATTCGCACCATCACTCTGGGGGTCAATCTGCTGGACTGTGCCAGTTCGAGCGTGCAGGAATGCTGCGAACGGGTAGCCCGCAAGCTGCTGCGGGTGGGGCACCGGCTGGTGCCCACCGTGGACCAGGTCGCTCGTGATCTGGGTATTCCTATCGTCAACAAGCGCATCTCGGTAACTCCGATCAGCCTGGTGGGGGCGGGGGCGGGGCCCAAGAGCTTCGTGCCGCTGGCACTGACGCTGGACCGCGTGGGTGAGGAGCTGGGGGTGGACTTCGTGGCCGGATTCTCGGCCCCGGTGCACCGCGGCTGCTCTCCGGCCGATCAGGCCCTGCTGGAAAGCCTGCCCGAGGCGCTGAACCGCACCCAGCGGGTGTGCTCGTCCATCTCGCTGGCCTCGACCCGCTCGGGTATCAACATGGACGCGGTGGCCCTGATGGGCAGGCTGATTCGCGACATCGCCTTCGCCCAACCTCAGCTGGAGGGGTTGCCCTGCTGCCGGCTGGTGGTCTTTTGCAACCAGCCCGAAGACAATCCGTTCGTGGCCGGCGCCATGCACGGGCCGGGCGAGAGCGACGTGGTGATTCACGTGGGCGTGAGCGGCCCGGGAGTGGTCAAGGCGGCCCTGGAACGCGCCCCCCAGGCCCCGCTGCACGAGCTGGCCGAACGCATCAAAGTGGCTGCTTTCAAAATTACCCGCCTGGGCGAAATGGCCGGGCGCGAAGTGGCCACGCGGCTGGGGCTGCCCATGGGCATCGTGGACCTTTCGCTGGCCCCTACCCCGGCCCGTGGCGATAGCGTGGCCGAAATTCTTCAGGTGATGGGCCTGGAATACTGCGGCGTGCACGGCTCGACGGCGGCGCTGGCGATGCTTAATGACGCGGTGAAGAAGGGCGGCGCCATGGCCTCGGGCCAGGTGGGTGGGCTGAGCGGGGCCTTTATTCCGTTGAGTGAAGACGCGGCCATGGCCGACGCGGCCCAGGTAGGCGCGTTGAACATCGATAAACTGGAGGCCATGACCTGCGTGTGTTCGGTGGGCCTGGACATGGTGGCCGTGCCCGGCGACACTCCGGCCGAGACGCTGTCGGCGATTATTGCCGACGAGATGGCCATCGGGATGATCAACGGAAAAACCACGGCCGTGCGCATCATTCCGGTGCCGGGCAAGGGAGCGGGCGAGTTCGTGAGCTTCGGCGGGCTGTTGGGGGCGGCCCCGATCATTCCCGTGAACCGATTCTCCTCGGCCAAATTTATTGGGCGGGGTGGGAACATTCCGGCCCCCTTGCAAAGTTTACGCAACTGATGAAGAAGCGATCGCTGGCCATGCTGGCCCTGGGGTTCACGCTGGCTGGCACAGGTCCAGAAGCGGGAGCCGAACCTCCTGGGACTCCCTCAAGTCGGCGGATACCTGCGGTGACGCGCTCGCTGAGTTCCCGTTACAAACTGCCCAATGCACTGGCACCTGGTTCGCAGCATAGCGTGCGTGATCTTTCTGATTATGTGGCTCTACAGCAGAGGCACTTTCCTGGTGCTGTGGTCACCAGCGGCTTTTACGACTGGCGCACGACTTCGCGCTATCGCAGCCGGGCCGGACTGCATCTGGGCTACGATGTAGCCATGCCCTATGGTTGCCCGTTTTCGGCCGGCTGGGCCGGGGTGGTCACGGCCATCACTCCCTGGGGCGGCGAAGAGTATGGCATCACTGTCGTCGAGCCGGGCGGGCGTAGCACCACCTACGGACACGTGGCCCCCCGAGTGGCAGTGGGCCAGCAGGTACAGGCCGGCGAGATTTTGGGAACCATCGCCTACGACCACGTTGATGTGAAGATGCGCGACGCCCAGGGCAACTATATCGACTTTGGCGGCAATGCCCGAGTGGTGCCGGCGCCCTCGTGGGCCTTTGGGATGAGCCGGGAAGCCCTGATGGCCCAATGGTTGTTGGCCAAGAACGCCATGGAACTGGCCGAGGAAGAGGGGCGCAAGGAGAAGCTCGACCGTCAGAAGCGAGCCATTCAGATTCAGGCGCTGGAGCAGAAAGTGCCCACCTTGCGGGAGAGCCAGAAGCTGATGGCCGAATATGTGGAGCAGGGTCTGGTATCGCGGCTGTCGGTGGAAGAAAATCTCGAGGAACTGCAAGCCGCTCAGCGCGAGCTGAAGCGTTTACGCGATTTGCAGAGCGGCTCGCCCAAGCGGCTCAAACAGCTGGACCTGGACGTGAAGAACGGGGCCAAGCGCTTGAGTCTGGCCCAGCAGCAGGCGCGTGCCCAGGGGATTGGCTGGAAGGACGTGGAGGCCTTTGTGCAGGCCACCATCGCAAACGATAAGGCGTTGGCCCGCAGCGTGTCCGCCTACAAGAAGAATGCGGCGGTGAAGAACGCCACACTGCTTGCTCAAACCCGCAAGGAGTGGGAGCAATGTCGCGACCAGCTCAAGGCCTTTGAGGAACTGTTCGAGATGGGCGGCATTTCGCGCGTGGAATTGGAAGAGAGCCGCACCAAATTCAAGCTGTTGGACGCCCAGCTGAAGGCCCTGCAGGGCTCCTAAAGGTCGGCGGCGGCCAGAGACTCGCGCAGTTCGTCGCGCAGCAGGGCCGGTTCGATGGCTCGGGTGCGTTCGGCCAGGCCGGCCGGAATGCCGGGGATGAACGAGAGCTGGCGGGAGATGTCGAGGGTGCGCCTGAGCGCGCGCACGAGATCGCCGCTCTCGAGCCCCGAGACCTCGAGCAGTTCGTCCCAGCTGCAGCCCGCTCCCCAGCGATAAGCCAGAGCCGCATAACCGCTGACCACGCTGGCGGGCACGTCGACGGAATGCCGCCGCTGCAGGCGCTCGAGCTGGGTGGCGATGGTTTTGCACTCGTGCAGCACCTCGAGGACGTTGCGGGGGGGCTTGAGGCGAATGCCCTCGAGCGCCCGCATGTCTTCGTTGCTGAGGCAGGTGAGCACAGCGATCAGTTCGGCCACCTCGAGGCTGTGAAGCAGTCCGTCGAAGATGACCTCAGAAAGCAAGATGGTGTTGGTGGCGCGCATGGCCGCGGCCACTTCGCCTTTGTAGGTGCAGCGGTAGTTTTCGAGATAGCCGAGTTCGTGGAGCACCTTGCAGAGCGAGAGGAACTGGCCCCAGTAGGGCGTTTTGCCTGCGCCTGAGGTGGCTTTGCGCAGCCATTGCTCAAGGTCGCGACGCTGGTGGGCTTGCTCGGCGCAGGGGCCCATCACTTTGCAGCCGTGACAGGGGCTGTCGTGCAAGCGGGTGCGCAAGCGCTCGCGATCGGCCTTCATACGCAGCAGTTCGTATTTGACGCTGGGATGCTTGGGGGCCCGCGAGAGTCCCTCGATCTGGCGGCGCAGCGAGCCTTCGCGCTCGAGAGCTTTGCGGTAGGCAGGCAGGTCGCCCAGTGGCCCGGGGCACAGGGGCTGGCTCAGCTGCACGAGGCGCTGCTGCGCGCGTTCGACGGCCAGCCCCCCCTGACGCTGCTCGCTGAGAAACTGGCCAAAGGAGCGTTCGACAAGATCCTGGCAATTGTCGAGGCTGTGGCGCTGCAGGAGGTTGAGCACCATGCCGTAGCCGGGGCGAAAATTGCTGTCGAGGGGGTCGGCCTCGGCCCTGGCCAGCCGAGCCACGGCCGTGACGGGCTCTTTGGGGTGGTGCAGCAACATCACGTAGCCGAGTTCGTCCATCCCCCGCCGGCCCGCGCGACCCGACATCTGCAGCAGTTCGCTGGCCGTGAGCAGGCGGTGGCCGTCGCCGGTATATTTGGAGATGGCGCTGATCACGGTGGATCGGGCCGGCATGTTGATGCCTGCCGCCAGGGTTTCGGTGGCGAACACCACTTGGATGAGCCCTTGCTGGAAGAGTTTCTCCACCACCGCTTTCCAGGCAGGCAAGAGTCCGGCGTGGTGCACAGACAATCCTTCGTAGAGGAAGGGCAGGTGGGGATGGCCACTCAGGCTGGGCGAATCGCTGATCAGCTGCTGGATAGCCTCTTCGCGGGCCTGGCGCAGCTCGGGAGGCTGGCGCAGGATGCCTCGGCAGCGCTGCATGGCGCTTTCGCAGCCGCGGCGCGAGAAGAGGAAGTAGATGGCGGGCAGCATGTCCTGGGCGTCGAGATCGGCCACCACCGCTTCGGGCATGGCCGCCTCTTCGGGTCCGTCGGCCTTGGGCCGTCGACGAAAACCCTTGCGGTTGGTGGGAATGGACACTTTCTTCCAGCGCTCCTGAAGGCGTCCGTCGCGGCCAAAAAGCGGACCCGAGCGCGAGCCGCGAAAATAGAAGTGACGCAGGGGCACGGGGCGATGCTCGCTAACCACAAGGTCGGTGGGGCCGTGGGTGTGTTCGAGCCAGGCCTGTAGATCGGCCGAGTTGGCCACGGTGGCCGAGAGGGCGATGAGCTGCACCGACTCGGGGCTGTAGATCACCGACTCTTCCCAGACGGTGCCACGTTCGGGGTCGTTCATGTAGTGGCACTCGTCGAGCACCACCCCCTGCACTCCGTAGAGGTTGCGCTCGACTTCCCCGAGGCTCGTACCGTAGAGCATGTTGCGGTAGACCTCGGTGGTCATCACCACGATTGGCGCCCCGCGATTGACCGAGACGTCGCCGGTCAGCAAGCCCACCTGAGCATCCCCGAATTCACGTCGGAAATCGTGAAATTTCTGGTTGGATAGGGCTTTGAGCGGGGTGGTGTAAAAGCAACGCCTGCCCTGCTCGAGGGCCCGGCGGACTTCAAATTCGGCCACCGCCGTTTTTCCCGAACCGGTAGGTGCGCAGACGATGACGCTGCGGCCGGCCTCGATGCTGGACATGGCCTGGCGCTGAAACTCGTCGAGGGGAAAGGGAAACCAACGTTTCAGGCGTTCTTCGAAGGGCTCCACTAGTCGATGTCCCGCCGCACGGCGCGCTCGGCCTGTCGTTTGGCGTCGCGCTCGGCGGCGTCGGCGCGTTTATCATAGAGTTTTTTGCCTTTGGCCACGGCCAGTTCGCACTTGGCCTTACCGTCTTTAAAGTAGATTTTGAGGGGCAGCAGAGTAAGCCCTTTCTCTTCTTGTTTGCCGATCAGGCGGTTGATTTCGTCGCGATGCAGCAGGAGTTTGCGCGGCCTCATGGGTTCGTGGTTGGTGTGGCTGGCCTTGTCGAAAGGGCTGATGTGCAGGTTGTAGAGCCACAGTTCGTTGCGCACCACCTGGGCGTGGGCGTCGCCCATTTGCACTTTGCCCTGGCGCAGGCTTTTGACCTCGCTGCCGAGCAAGACGAGGCCGGCCTCGTAGGTCTCGAGCATGAAGTAGTCGTGATAGGCACGACGGTTATTGGCGACGATGCGGTTGCCGCTGCGGGAGCTAGAATTCGTGGTCATAATGAGTAGAGGTCAGTATACTTGCTACCGAGGTAGTCGAGGAAGGGCTTGACCTGAAGGGGTTCACCACAAACCTGCTGCACGAGCTCGCCCGGCCACACCGAGGAACCCTTGCGATGGACGTGCTGACGCAGCCATTCCAGCAGCGTGCCGCACTCCCCACGGCCGATTTGAGCCTCCAGGTCGGGCAACTGTTGGCAGGCCTTATTCCACAGCTGAGCGGCCAGCAGGTTGCCCAGGGAATAGGTGGGAAAATAGCCGATCAGTCCGTCCGACCAGTGGATGTCCTGCAGGCAGCCCAGTCGGTTGTTCGGCGGGCGCAGCCCCAGGCGGCTCTGCATTTTGTGATTCCAGGCTTCGGGCAGGTCGGCGGGGTCAAGAGTGCCGTCGAGCATGTCGCGTTCGAGTTCGAAGCGCATCACGATGTGCAGGGTATAGGTCACTTCGTCGGCCTCGACGCGGATGAAGGAGGGCTCGACGAGGTTGATGGCCCGATAGAAGTCTTCGCTGGAATAGCCCCAGGTCTGTTCGGGAAAATACTCGCGCAAGACGGGGAAATGGGCTTTCCAGAAGGGGCGTCCGCGGCCCACAAAATTCTCCCACAGGCGCGACTGGCTTTCGTGAACCCCAAGGGAGCAGCCCCCGGCCAGCGGAGTTCCCATCCACTCGGGGGGTGATCCTTGCTCGTACAGGCCGTGACCGGCCTCGTGCAAGCTGCCAAAGATGGCCATCGTAACCAGGCGAGGGTCGAGTCGGTCGGTGAGCCGCACATCGACGGCACTGCTGCTGGAGCAGAAGGGATGGGCTGACTGGTCGAGCCGCCCGGCCTCGAAATCGAAACCGATGGCGTGCACGAGGTAGCGCGTGAAGGCGTGCTGAGCCTGGATGGGAAAACTTTGCTGCAGGATCTTGCGAGAGACCTGGGGTGCCGCCTGAATGCGCTCGACGAGCTGCACGAGAAACGGCAGCGACTCGGAGAACAGCCGATCGACCTCGGCCATGGTCATTCCGGGCTCGTATTCATCGAGCATGGCATCGTAGGGGTGCCGGGCATAGCCGCGATGTTCCGCCACCTCGCGGCTGAGGCGGAACACCTCCCGGAGGTGAGGGAGAAAATCTTCGAAGCGGTCGGCGTTCTTGGCCTCGACCCAGGCCTCGACGGCTCGCGAGCAGACTCGTGCTTTCTCCTCGACGAGATGGGCGGGCAACTTGGCCGAGAGGTCATAGGCCCGGCGCACGGCCCTGACATAGGCGGCGTCGATGCCCTGGGGCTCGCCTTCTTCGGCCAGGCACAGGGCGTCGAAGAGACGTGGCGAGGTCAGCAGCTGATGGGCCACGGCCTCAAGGCTGGCCAGTTGCTCGGCCCGAGCCGCCCCACCCCGCGTGGGCATGATCACCTGTTGATCCCAGTACAGCAGGCTGCGGATCGAATACAGGTTCCAGATAGGGCGACAGAGGTCGCGGAGTTGTTCCATGGCGCTCATACCGCCACAGGCTTCCCAGTTTGCCTGGCCTCCCCTGCCTGAACCGCCTCAGGCAGGCTTGCCCGACCGCCGGTCATCGAAGTAGTGCTCAATGTGGGCCTGGAGCGGAGCCACGTGTTCTTCATATTGCAGTGTGGCCACCACGAGTTTTTCGAAGAGGTCGAGGTGTAGGGCCTGGCGGGCGTCGCATTGCTGAATCTGGCGAAAATCCTCGCTGTGGATGACTTCGGTGAGGGTGGCGTCGGCCTGGTAAGCCAGGCTGGCCAGAAAATTCTCCCCCACCAGTCGGTCGTCGCCGGCAGCGTGGCTGGGGTCGAAGACCACCGGCAGAATCGTCTTGTCCTTGGCATAGCGAATGACGTTAAAATCGGGCGTGAAGCGGTTGTAGCCGTCTTTGCAAAACATGGTCTTGACGCCGCGCTCGCACAGCACGATGTCGAGGTTGCCCTGAATGGCGATATACTCGGCGGCGTTGAACCACTCGGTGGCGTCGTTGCCAAATCCCCTTTTGAGCACGACCGGCTTGCCCATTTTGCCCACGGCCTCGAGCAGTTTGAAGTCCTGGGCATTGCGCGTTCCGATTTGGAACATGTCCACGCGAGGGGCCAGCACCTCGGCCAGGGTATGGTCCATGATTTCAGTAACGTAGGGCAGCCCGGTCTTCTCGCGCACTTCGTCGAGGATATCGATCGCCTCCAAGCCCAGACCGCGAAAGTCGGTGGGACGCGTGCGCGGTTTGTAGGCACCGGCGCGGAACAGGATGCGATCGCGGATACCGTAACGGTCTCCGATCTCGGCCAGGCGCTGGGCCTGAATCATTGTCTGTTCGCGGGTTTGCACCGAATCGGGACCGGCCACAAAGAGATGCTTGCCCCCCCCGATGCGGCGCACTTTGCCGTCGGGCCCGGGCACTTCGACCACTCGCCGAGGGCGATGCACTTTCTGGCGATTCTCGTCGGACACCACCCTGGCGATATTCTTGTAGCTTGACGAGATGCGCCACACCCGTTCCACTCCGGGCAGATTGGCGATGTAGTCCATATGATTGGCCAACCGTCGGGTGTCACCGAGGCAGTGGAGCGTATTGTAGATCTCTCCGCCCTCAATGGTTTCAAGCGCGTTACCATAGGGCTCGGCCAGCTGGCGAATGCGCTGAACGGTTTCGGGGAAGCCTTTTTCGATTTCGATAATCATGGGCGGCCAGTTTCGCAGCCCCGATTGATTCCCCTTGCTGAAGCTGTCGGGGGAGTTGTCGTGTCGTGGGGTTGGGCACGACATCGGGGGCGGGGCCTAGGTGGAGTTGTCGTGTCAGGTGGCTGGGCACGACATCGGGGTGAGGGCGTGGGTGGAGTTGTCGTGTCGTGGGGCCGGGAACGACATCGGGGGCGTGGGGGGAGTTGTGGTGTCGGGGGGGCGGGGCCCGGCAGCGGGGGGGGGAGGCGGGGGGAGTTG
>CAZYPN010000085.1:0-22451 GCA_964649085.1 uncultured Burkholderiales bacterium
GTCGCTCGATTTCCTGGTAGCTGTGGTTCTGGCAGGCTTCGATCCAGAAGGCTTCGGTGTCGGGCGTGGCGATGCGGGCGACTTCGCGCAGTTTGGCCCAGCTGATGGTGCCTTGCTGGGCATGTTGGGTGAGCTGGGGGAGGGATTCGAGTTGAGGGCAGCTGTTCTGGGTGACGAAGGAACCTGGAACGGATGTTCTCAACCAACATCTACCCTGGGAGCGGAGCGAGCAGGGTTAGGGGATTGCTGGAAGGCGAGTCGGCGCAGCTGGCGGGCGCTTTCGGGGCGCATGCCGAGCACGGAGGTGGCGTAGTGGACGGCGTTGGAGCAGCCGAACTGGAGGTAGTCCTGGCTGCGGTGGAGCGCGAGGAGGCAGCGGCCCAGCAGCAGACGGTAGCGGGTGAGGGTGTTGGTGGCGCGCAGGGCCAGCTGGTGGACGGCGTGGGGGCCGAGGTCTTCGAGCTGGCGGGGGCTGAGGGTGGTGGGGTCAAGCTTTGTCATTAGTCTATGGTAGGGCATGGTGGGGGGCGAACGTCAAGTTTTGGGCGTGCTCTGAATGGCTTGGTTATGGGGTTTGGCGGCGATTTGTGGGATGATTTGCGGGGTGTTCGATGGGTGGGGGGTCGCCTCGGGTGGTTTTGGGGCTGGGGAGGGCTGGCTGGGGGGCGTGAGGGGCTCAGGTCACGTCCCGAGGATGCGCCGCACCCCTCGCCGGCCTGTTGACCGCCGCTTCAAATGGACCGCAAGCTACCCAGAATGACGACAGAGCCAGCCCTGGCCAACGATCTCGGTCACTATGCGGCCATAGAGCTTTGCCTCCAACAGCTTATATCGTCCGATCTGGGATGCGTCTATTCTTCCACCTAACTCAGTGCGCCTGATCCCTGGCCAGGGTGGCTCATATCGGGCGATCCAGCACTAGAATTAGCTTCCGCTTTCCTCCTCAACGTTTAGAGAGCTTCTCCAGGCGAGTTTACGCCCGGGCGATGGCTTGGGTAGCCAACGGCTCGAGTTCATCGATTTTCGCTGACTCTGCCAAACATCTTGGCAGATCGGGCATAGGCTCCCATCGCCATTCCTCTGAGGGAAGCAGGACATCAAGTTCCCAAACATAGGCTGGGGGCTTTTTCGTCAAAACCGAATCGGTGATGGCGGCGATTTCAGGCCAAAACTCCGAGGTGAGGTCTACAATCTCCCTCCCCTGAGGATGGCAACGTTCCAGCCAGGCGTGATAGCCCAGCACTGAGCCGTCCCAACCCACGTGCAACCCCCCGGTATCCAGCCATCTACAAGCCGAGGCCAAGAACACCCTTGATCACTTGTTGGCTCAGCCAAGCATAGGCTGAACACGAATGCGAAAGAGATGCTCTTGAGTAGCTCTCGGCAAGTACTCGCCGACTTTCCTCAGCAAGACATTTTCGAATAGCTTTGCTTGGCAAACACTTGCTCAAGCTATGTTTACTCATGACAGTCTGATGCTCCGTGCATCATCCCCTGAGATTCCCACGGTTGTCTCTTCATTGCTCTCCTCCCACTTGAGTCTCGTCCACTGCGTTACCGCGGAACTGGCCGGTCAACATTCAGGGAGGGGTGAGGGGGCTCCAGCTGGTCGTCCGGTAGGTAAAGGAACGGCGAGAGCAAGCCACAGTAAGTCTTCGCGGTCCCCCTGATTGATCCCAATCAAAACACACGGCAAAGGCCTGCAAACAGGAGCACATCATCGGGGTTTACTGGTATTCGCTAAGGCATGCCTTCGTCTCGCGCTTGGTCATCCACTCTGGGTCAGCAGGTTCCCCGGTTTGGAATTCGTCCCTCCTGGCCGGGGCATTCTGTTGCACTTGGTCTTATCGGTGATCACCAGGTGATCAAGAACGCTCTCTCGAGCCTCAACCGCCGGAGCCTGGTTGCGGCCGAGGACCACCTGGTCGACACCGTTGAATCTGTTGGACGTTTTTGGACAGTTGCCCCGATTTGAATTCCCGACCGCCAGACCCACGGAAGCGAAAAAACCCCGCCGTGACGGGGTTTCGTATTGGAGCCGAAGAGGGGATTCGAACCCCTGACCTACTCATTACGAGTGAGTTGCTCTACCCCTGAGCTACTTCGGCCTGAAAAGTTCCCCGAATATAGCACACCACCTGAGAGGCCGACAAGACCGTAGCGCGAACCACGCCCCCCCAGGAGGAGCATCGTGAAAAAGGAACTGGTTCGACCCAAGAGCATCAGCGGATTCGCCGAGTATCTGCCCGCCGAGCAGCGCGCCGCCCAAAGCATGCTGCAGCGCATCCAGCGGCAGTTCGAACTCTACGGATTTACCCCCATTGAAACCCCGGCCGTCGAGCGTCTCGAGGTGTTGCTGGCCAAAGGCGGGGATACCGACAAGGAGATGTTCCTGCTACAGCGCCTCGACCCCGAGGCCGAGTCGGAGGCCAAGCTGGGGCTGCACTATGACCTCACGGTGCCCTTTGCCCGCTATGTCGCCCAGCATTTCGGCCAGCTGACCTTCCCCTTTAAACGTTACCAGATGCAGCCATGCTGGCGCGGCGAACGCCCCCAGGACGGGCGTTTTCGCCAGTTCCTCCAGTGCGACATCGACGTAGTGGCGCTGGACAAACTGCCGCTGGCCTTCGACAGCGAAATCCCCCTGGTAGCCTTCGAGGTGCTCAAGTCGCTCGACATCGGCGAGTTCGACTTCCGCATCTCCAACCGCAAGATCACCGAAGGCTATTTACGCGGCCTTGGACTGGGGGAGCACCAACCCATTTCTCATGTCACTCGCTGGCTCGACAAACTGGAGAAAATCGGGCCCGAGAAAGTCACCCAGGGGCTGCGCGAGCTGGGCATCGAGCAACCCGAGCGGGCTCTGGCGCTGGCTCAGATCCGCAGTCGCGACCTGTCTTTCGCCGATCAGGTCAAAGCCCTGAACGTCCAGAACCCACAGCTCGAGCAGGGGCTCGAAGAGCTCACCCAGGTCATGCAGCGACTCTACAGCGAGCACCAGCAGGGCTTCCTGGTCGACCTGTCCGTGACCCGTGGGCTGGACTACTACACCGGTTCGGTGTACGAGATCCGCTGGAACGAGTATCCCACCCTGGGCAGCATCGGCGCCGGCGGACGCTACGACGACCTGGCCGGCAACTACACCTCCCACCACCTGCCGGGCGTGGGCCTGTCGCTGGGTTTCACGCGCATCTTCAGCAAACTCGCCTCCAGCCAACCCCTCCCGCCGCCCACTCCCACGCAGGTGCTGGTCACCTGGCTGGAAGAATCCCCGGAGAAATCCAGACAAATCGCGGCCGAGCTGAGAAAGAAAGGCATTTGCTGCGAGTCGTACCACGAACCCGCCAGGCTGCAGAAGCAACTGCAGTACGCAAACCGCAAACAGATCCCGTTCGTCCTCTTCGAAGCCGATATGGAAATCAAGGACATGACCAGCGGCGTCCAGCAAAAAGTTCGTCTCGAGGATGTGAGCCAGATCACCGCATCTGGACTTTCGTCCTAATTTGATGTAGTATTGTGCAAGAAAGGGGGTAGCCAGTTTGCATATGTTGCAAAAAATAACCCTCGCCTCATTTCTCACACTTTTGTTGGTGGCCCTCAACCTGCCCACCAACACCTGGATCCAGCTGGCCCAATGGTCGCAGGGCTACTGGGGAAGCATCCTCAGTCTGGGCGTGGCGATGCTCACCTTGATCCCGGCCCTGCTCACTCTGGGCACGGGCCCGGCCGAACTGATCTCGGTATCTGCCTTCGCGCTCTTTTTTTGGGGTCGTTATCAGGAAACCCACAGCCTGCTGCCACTGGCCCTCTTTGGGGCCAGCCTGGCCTTCTTCGCTCTGGAGATTCTGGTAATTCCCGGCATTGGCAAAGCTTTCGTGCTGGGCGCAGCGGCTTTGTCGGCGGCTATCTGGAAGGCTTACCCCGACCATCAGATGGGCATGCAGGCCCTGCTCTCTTCTTATATAGCACTGGGAGCCGGACTGTTTTTCACGCTGCGGGTTCTGCCGCGCAGCCGAATCACGGCCCGCCTGATGGCCCTGAGGCCACCCGACCCAGAAACTTCACGCTTCGACCCTGCCGCTGAACTCAAAACCTTAATCGGGCAGACCGGCGTGGCCAGCACCATGCTTCAGCCCAGCGGCAAAGCCGACATCGCCAACCAGAGCTATGGCGTGCGCAGCCAGAGTGGCTTCATCAAAGCCGGCACTCCGGTGCGCGTGGTGGCCGTCGAAAGCAACCAGCTCATTGTTCAAGCAGACTGATCTGCACACAGAGAGGAGTCCCTCATGGAATGGATCTTGGGATTAGGGTTTGGAGGATTTTTCTTCTTCCTGATCGGTCTCTCCATCTTCCTACACTTCGTCCCCTTCCCCCTGGCCGTAGCCGCCTGGCTATCGGGGGTGTCGGTGGGCATCGGCGAGCTGTTCAGCATGCGCGCCTTCCGAAAAATCAACCCGTATGAAGTCGTGATCCCCTTGCTCACGGCCAAATTCGCCGACGTTCCCGTTACGCTACAGGAAATCCAGCAACACAAGATCGCCGGCGGTAACGTCGACCGGGTGATTTCGGCGCTGATCGCGGCCTCCAAAGCGGGCATTGCCCTCGACTGGAACACGGCCACCAGCATCGACCTGGCCGGGCGCGATGTGCTGCAGGCCGTGCAAACCAGCGTGAACCCTCGCGTCATCCAGACCAAGCTCATCGAGGCGGTGGCTCAGGACGGCATCCAGTTGCAAGCCATTGCGCTGGTCACCGTGCGCACCGACATCGCCCGCCTGGTGGGCTCGGCCGGAGAAGACACGGTGCTGGCCCGCGTTGGCCAGGGCATCGTCACGGCCATCGGTAGTTCTCCCGACTATCGCCAGGTGCTGGAGCACCCCGACAACATTACTCAGGCCGTAGAAGCCACCGGGCTCGACAGCGGCACCGCCTACGAAATCCTTTCTATCGATATCTGCGAAATCGATGTCGGAAGCAACATCGGTGCCCGCCTGCAAATCGACCAGGCCAACGCCGATAAGCAGATCGCTCAGGCTCGCGCCGAGCAGCGACGCGCCGAGGCCATGGCCCTGCAGCAGGCCATGAAGGCCAAAGTGCAGGAAATGAAGGCCAAGGTGGTCGAGGCCGAGGCCGAGGTTCCCTCGGCTCTGGCCGAAGCGCTGGCCAGCGGCGCCTTCTCGGTGGGCGACTACTACAAGGTGCAGAACCTGATTGCCGACACCCGCATGCGCGAGGGACTGGCCGGCAACACCGCGCCCGAAACGGCCCGGCTGGCCTAAAAGGAGGACATCATGGGATATATACTTTTCCTATTCTTCATCGGCTTCTGCTTCGTTGCCTACTTCTTTCCTATCACGCTCTACCTGGAGTCGGTCTCCAACGGCGTGCCGATTGGCATCTTCCACCTGCTAACGATGCGCTTCAAGCGCGTCGACCCCTACTCCATCGTGCGTCCCCTCATCATGGGTCGTCAGGCCGGGGTCCACGGCATCCACGAGCGTGACCTCGAGGCTCACTACCTGGCGGGCGGAAACGTTCATCGAGTGGTAAGGGCCCTGGTCGAGGCCCACAAAGCCGGTATCGACCTGAACTTCCGCACGGCTGCCGCCATCGACCTGGCAGGTCGCGATGTGCTTGAAGCCGTCTCGATGATGATCAACCCCAAGGTGCTGCAAACCGCTTCCATCTCGGGAATGGCCAAGGATGGCATTCAGGTTAGCGCCACCTGCCGTATCACGCTCAAGGCCAATATCAAAAACCTTGTGGGCGGAGCCGGCGAGGCCACGATCCTGGCTCGCGTCGGCGAGGGAGTGGTCACCGCTATCGGGTGTGCCTCCAGTCACAAGCGCGTGTTGGAAAATCCCACCGTGCTCTCGCAAACCGTCCTGGCGCGCGGGCTGGACAAAGGCACCGCCTTCGACATCCTGTCGATCGACGTCATGGACGTCGATATCGGTCGCAACATCGGTGCCCAACTGCAGAAGGACCAGGCCGAAGCCGATAAACAAATCGCCCAGGCCCGAGCCGAACAGCGCCGTGCCGAAGCGGTGGCCGCCGAGGAAGAGATGAAGGCCAAAGTGGAAGAGATGCGGGCCAAGGTGGTCGAGGCCGAGTCTCGAGTTCCCAAAGCCCTGGCCGACGCCATGCGTAGCGGTCGCTTTCGGACCAGCAACTGATGGACGCCGTTATGAAGCTGCTCCAGGACCTGGAGCGACAGCAGAACGCGCCCGTGATCAAGCCGGAAAAGGGCGAGAAACGGCGACGCAAAAAACAACCTCAGGGCGAGGCGCCCCCGCCTTCTCCTCGAGAAGAGCCTCTGGCGCCGCCGCCCCCCGTCCAGAGCCCGCCCCCCCAGGCTGAAGGCTGGAGTCGTCAGCGCTTGCTCGACGCCTTTCGCATCGCTCAGGCTCTGGGGCCTCCACCAGGGCTCGACGACCTTTAGAACCCCTTCAAGGCCCCCTTCACCGGGGGCCTTGATTGTTTTGCGGGGTCGAAGTATAGTTCTCGCTCAAACAACCCATCGAGGAGGTGAACGGATGTCAGACAAAGAGGGTGCCATCGAGGTCGAAGGCACAGTGGTAGAAGCTTTTCCCAATGCCCGCTTCTGCGTGGAACTACAAAATGGTCACAAGGTACTGGCCCATGTTTCGGGCAAAATCCGCCGTCACTTTATCCGAATTCTCCCTGGCGACAAAGTCACCGTCGAGCTTTCGCCTTACGACTTGACCCGCGGACGAATCACCTACCGCTACAAGTAGGAGTCTTTCACTCACCGCGAGAACCTGCCGGCCCAACTGTGCGCGCGGAGGTTCTATGAAGATTTTACTGGCCGACAAGCTTCACTCACAGGCTGTCGAGGCCCTCAAGGCCATCCCCGGGGTCGAGGTCGACAACCGGCCCTCGCTGGGGGCGGACGACCTGCCCGGCGCTCTTCCCGGTGTCGAAATTCTGGTCGTGCGTTCCACCAAAGTCACGCCGGCGGCCATCGAGAAGGCCGACCGTTTGGGCCTCATCATCCGCGCTGGCTCGGGCTACAACACCATCGATGTCGAAGGGGCCTCGGCCAAAGGCATTTACGTGGCCAATTGCCCGGGCTGCAACTCGGTGGCCGTAGCCGAACTGGCCGTGGGTCTCATGCTCTCGCTCGACCGCAACATTCCCGACAACGTGGCCGATCTGCGCCAGGGCAAGTGGAACAAGGGCAAGTATGGCAAAGCCCAGGGCTTCAAGGGGCGCACCGTGGGCCTGGTGGGCACCGGCGCCATCGGCAAGGAAACCATCGATCGCCTGAAGCCCTTTGGCGTACGCTTGATGGCCTGGTCGCGCTCGCTGACTCCAGACAAGGCCAAATCCATGGGTATCGAGTATTGCGCCACCCCCCTGGATGTCGCCCGACATGCCGACGTGGTCAGCCTGCACGTGGCCCTTTCGGCCGACACCCGTGGCATGATCGGCAAGGACTTCCTCGATGCCATGAAGCCGGGGGCCTTTCTGATCAACACCTGCCGGGCCGAAGTCGTCGATCAGGCCGCTCTGCTCGAGGCCATGAACAGCAAGGGAATCCGTGTCGGCACCGATGTCTTCGACCAGGAGCCCGGGGGCAAAGACGGCGACTTCGCCTCGCCGCTCGGCCACCATCCCAACTGTTATGGCACCCACCACATCGGTGCCTCCACCGATCAGGCCGAACTCGACACCGGCATGGAAGCCGCCCGCATCGTGAAGGCCTTTGTCTCGGGCCATCCCATTCCCAACTGTGTCAACCTGCGACGCCCCCCCAGCAGCGGCTATGCGCTGGTGGTGCGCCACCAGGACCGCGTGGGCGTGCTGGCCGGTGTGCTGGGCGTGCTGAAGCAGAACGGCACCAACGTTCAAGAGATGGAGAATCTGGTCTTCTCCGGGGCCAAGGCAGCCAGCGTGCGCATTCTGGTCGAGGAGCCGGTCTCTGATGAAGCCGTCCAGGCCATCAGCCAGTGCGATGGGGTCCTGCACGTGCGCGCCTCCAGTCTCTCGTGACCCGAGCCCTCGAGTTCGCCGAGCGCATCCTTCAAGGTCAGGTTGGGGCCGCTGCCCGGGCTATGACCTGGGTGGAGAATCACACCCCCGAATCCGAGCCTCTGCTGACGGCCCTGGCCCCCCATCAAGGCAGAGCCCATCGCATTGGCATCACCGGCCCCCCGGGTGCCGGCAAATCGACCCTGGTCGACCAGCTGGTGCGCACGGCCCGGGCTCACCAGCGCCAGGTTGGGGTGGTGGCTGTCGACCCCTCCTCGCCCTTCTCCGGTGGCGCCTTGCTGGGCGACCGCGTGCGCATGAGTCGGGCCCTGGAAGACCCTGCCGTCTTCGTGCGCAGCATGGCCTCGCGTGGCTGCCTGGGAGGCCTGGCCCGCACCGCCCAGGAGGCCGCCGATATTCTCGACGCCCTGGGGAAGGACTTCCTATGCCTGGAAACCGTGGGGGTAGGCCAGAGTGAACTCTCGGTGGCCCACAGTTGCGATACCTGCGTGGTGGTGTTGGTGCCCGAGGCTGGCGGCGTGGTTCAGGCCATGAAGGCCGGCGTCATGGAAATCGCCGAAATCTTTGTGGTCAACAAGTCCGACCGACCTGGGGCCGACGAAATGGAACGCCAGCTGATCGAAGCGGCCGGATTCTTGGAGCGCGACGGGTGGCGTCCGCCCGTGCTCAAGGTGGCGGCCGAACTCGGCCAGGGCATCGAACCCTTCTACGAGCAACTGCAGGCGCACTGGACCTGGCTCCAAGCCGGAGAGCGGCTCGACAGGAAACGGCTGGAGCAGCATCAAACGAGGATTCGCGAACTGGTTCGAGCGGCTCTGGAAGAGCAGCTCTGGCGGGACCCCCAGGTGCTGGAAAGCCTGGCCGAATCCGCCCAGCTCCTGCGAATAGGTGAAGTGGGTCTGCATCAGGCGGCCCAACGAGTCTGGTCCCAGGTGCGTCAACGGCTAACCACCACCGAGTTGGAGTGATATGGAAGCAAAGCTCAAAGTTCTGCTGGCGAAGGCCGGCCTCGATGGTCACGATCGGGGCGTGAAGGTCATTGCCCGCGCTCTGCGCGACGCCGGATTCGAAGTCATCTACACCGGTCTTTTCCAGACTCCCGAGATGATTGTGACGGCGGCCCTACAAGAAGACGTTGACGCGGTTTGCCTGTCCATCCTCTCCGGAGCCCACATGACCTTGTTTCCCAGAGTTAAAGAACTGATGGACGCCGAGGGTTTGCAGCATGTGCTGCTCTCGGGTGGGGGGATCATCCCCGAAGACGACATGCAAGAACTGAGCAAACTGGGGGTGGGACGGCTTTTCGGGCCGGGCTCCCCCCTTGAGGACATCGTCGCTTACTTCCGAGAGGAACTCACTCAGCGGCGCGCCCAACGGGAAGGAGCATAGTATGGTCATCCACGAGTATCAGGGGAAAGAGCTGATGGATCAGATCGGCATTCCCACCACCAAGGGTCGGGTTGCCTCGACCCCGGCCGAGGCCCGAGCCATCGCCGCCGAAATCGGCAAGAAAGTTGTCGTGAAAGCGCAGGTCCACGTTGGTGGCCGCGGCAAAGCCGGCGGCGTGAAAATCGCCGAAACCCCCGACCAGGCCGAAGAAATGGCCCGCCAGATCCTGGGTATGGACATCAAGGGCCTCACCGTGCACAAGGTGCTTGTGGAAGAGTGCATTGAAATCGAGAAAGAGTTCTACCTCGGCCTCACCCTCGACCGCGATGCTCGCAAACACGTAGTGATGTTCAGCCCGATGGGCGGCGTCGACATCGAAGAAGTGGCCAAGACCCATCCCGAGCAGATCTTCCGCTGCCACGCCCACCCCACGCTGGGCCTGCAGGACTACGAAATCCGCGAGATGCTCTACAAGGTGCCCGTCAGCCAGGAAATCAGAAAACAACTGCACTTTTTCGTGCGCAAGGTCTACGAGCTGTATCGCAAATGGGACTGCACCCTGACCGAAATCAACCCGCTGGCCATTCTAAAAGACGGCCGGGTAGTGGCCGCCGATGCCAAAATCAACTTCGACGACAACGCCACCTATCGTCACCCCGAACTCGAAGCCATGCGTGAAGTGGCCGAGGAAGACCCCCTCGAGCGCGAGGCCAAAGCCCGCGGGCTCAACAATTACGTGCGCCTCAGTGGCGAAGTCGGCATTATCGGTAACGGAGCAGGTCTGGTGATGGGCACCCTCGACATCGTCGCTCGCGAGGGTGGCAAGCCAGCCAACTTCCTCGACGTGGGCGGTGGAGCCAGCGCGGCTCTGGTAGCCAATGCCCTGGGGCTGGTAGCCTCCGATCCCAACGTCAAGGGCGTTCTCTTCAATATCTTCGGCGGCATCACTCGCGGCGATGAGGTGGCTAAGGGCATTGTCGAAGGCACCCGGAAAGTCGAGCTCAAGGTGCCCCTGGTCATCCGCCTCTCGGGCACCAACGAGGCCGAAGGCAGGGCCATTCTCAAAGACAATGGCTTCGAAGTAGCCGCCACCATGGAAGAGGCCGCCCGCAAAATCGTGGCGCTGACCCGGAACTGAACGGAGGAGGACGACAATGAGTATCATCATCAACAAAAACACCAAAATCCTGGTTCAGGGTCTGACCGGCAAAGAGGGCAAGTTCCACGCCAGCCAGATGCTCGAATACGGCAGCCAGGTGGTGGCCGGCGTAACCCCCGGCAAAGGCGGCACCAGCGTGCTCGACCGCCCCGTGTTCAACAGCGTCGCCGAAGCCCGAGCGGCCACCGGCGCCGACACCTCGATTATCTTTGTGCCTGCCGGAGGTGCCGCCGACGCGGTGCTCGAGGCCGCCCACGCGGGCATGCAGACCATTGTTTGCATCACCGAGGGCGTGCCCATCCAGGACATGGTGCCGGTCAAGGCCGAGGTTGATCGCCTGGGGGCTCGACTCATCGGCCCCAACTGTCCTGGTCTGATCACTCCGGGCGAGTGCAAGCTGGGCATCATGCCCGGCCACATCTTCAGCCCGGGCCCGGTGGGCTTCGTCTCTCGTTCGGGAACGCTGACCTACCAGGCCGTCGACGAGCTGACCCGCAACGGGCTGGGCCAGTCGACCTGCGTGGGCATCGGGGGCGACCCCATCATCGGCACCAGCTTCCTCGACTGCGTCAAGCTGTTCCTCAATGACCCCGCCACCAAAGCTCTGGTGCTCATCGGTGAAATCGGCGGCGGTCAGGAAGAAGAAGCGGCAGCCTACCTGACGGGCAAGAACATCCCGACGGTGGCCATGATCGCCGGTCGCACCGCTCCCGAAGGCAAGCGCATGGGCCACGCCGGCGCGATCGTTTCCGGTGGCGTGGGCACCGCCCAGGGCAAGGTGGAAGCCTTTGAGCGCGCGGGTATTCCGGTGGCCGACACCACTCAGGAACTGGTGGAACAACTCAAGAAGCTGATGGCAACAGCAAACGTTTAGGAAAAATTGATAAATATTCAAAAACGGCTTGAAGTCAACGCCCCTCCGCTCCCTGGGAAAATCCTTTGGGAGCGGGGTGCTTGCCATCCATTTTGGGTTGTGTTATATTGACCCCGGATTTCAGCCCGGGATAGCGAGACCCGTGGTGACGGGTTTCTCTCGGTTGTTCCGTAAAACGCGGAATCGCAATCTGCAACTGCCTGAGCTGCGGAGCGCAATTCGACTAGAGTTACAGGAGGCACGACCCCATGACGATGACCACTGAGATGTTCTGGAAATTGTTTCAGTCGACCGGTTCCTTAGAAGCATACATACTCTACCGACAGAATTTAGGCTCAAGCTCAGGCAATTGACCCTCGCGGGTAAGTGAATAGAAGGAAGGCTCCCAGCGCGGAGCCTTTTTTCATTGTCGGGGGGAATCCACTCATGGGCTCCAAAGAGAAGTGGATGAAGCAGTCCACCCTGGCTCTCCTGCTCCTTGCCTCCACTGTGCTGGCCGCGCCCCGCGAGGTGCAAATGTATTCTAAGAAGCTCGACTATGATGCCAAGCGCAAGAAGGTGCGCCTGATCGGCGATGTCAAGATCACCTCGGCACCCTATGTCATGACCTCGCCCTATGCCGAGTTTTTCACCGAAAGCAAGATCGGTGAGTTTCAGGGCGGAGTGAAGATCGTAGGCGAAGGATCGACGCTGACGGGCAAGCGCATGAAGGTGTTCTACACCGACCAAAAAGCAACCCTGGTGGGCGATGTTCGCCTGATCACCGACAAAGGACCAGGCGGTGCGCCCACGACCATGACCGGCGACGAACTGGTGTATGAATGGGCCAAAGGCTACGGAGCCGTCAAAGGCCACGTACTGGTGGTTCAGGAAGGTAAGCAAGCCTTCGCCGACGAGGCCATCTACTACCGCGACCGCAAAATGGTCTACCTGGAGGGCAACGTGCGGGTCGAACGCGGGGATGGCGACTGGCTTACCGCGCAACGCGCGCGCATGAACTTGGAAACCAACCTGGTCGAAGCCGATGGTGGGGTTACCGCTCGCACGCTGATGGAAGAGGCCGAGAAGCCCCAACCGGAGACCACCCCCAGTCCCTCTCCGGCCGAAGCGAAACCCCTTGAACCCCCGTTTCCCATCGCCATTCCCACCGCAGCACCGCCCCCACGCCTGCCCGGAGTCGACCAATGAAAAAGCCCTTATTCGCGGCCGCACTCGGCGGCCTGGCTTTGCTATCTCCAGTCCAGGCCCAGGAGCCTGAGCTGTGGCAATTGCGTGCCGGTCAGCGACAAAGCCTGGCCTCGACTCCCAAAGACGGCTACAGCCGCGCCTTTGCAGCCCTGGCCCTGGCTGAAGCAGGTTCAGCGTCGCAGGCCCAGCAACTGCTACAACCCTATCTCGAGTGGCTGACCGATTTTCCCCAAATCAATGAAGTTCATGGCCATCGGGAACCGGCCTGGATACGCGGCGAAGCCGAGCAGGCTGCGCTGGTAACACTGGCCCTTATCGAGATGGACCGGGCTCAACCCGACCCCCGTCGACGCGAGGCGATTCGCCAGTTTGCTCAGGGACTGGCCCAACTCCACCATCCCAATACTCAGGGTTACCCCTTCGGAGCTCACGTGTCGTTTAGCGGTGGCGGCGATACCCCACCCTACGCCCCTCTGCTCGACCGCAACGGCAATCCTTTGGGCAAGGCTCCGGGAGCTTTGTGGCGGGCCGAGCGCAGCTACCAGGTCAAGGCTCTGGCCGCAGCATCGGCCCATCTCGGCGACAAAAGTTTGCTGGAAGAAGCTCAATCCGAGGCCCTGGCCATGTGGAGCCATCTGGTCACTTCGAACCGCTGGCCCTGGGGTTTCCTGCCCCGCCCTACGGGCCAATCGACGGTGCTGGGAAGTGTGGCTGCGGTAGACAATCTGCTCAGCCTTGCCAGCGCCACCTCCAGCCCCGTCTACCCGCTGCTGGCCGGGCTGGCTGGCAAAACCTGCCTGGAACAGTCGCCCGCCAATGAGTCGGAAAAGGCCGCCCAGGACTATGCCCGCAAACGCCTGAGTGAGGCCCGTGTCCCCCTGTGGGAAGGTTATCAAGAATTGGCCCCACCTGTTACTTACCAAATCATGGAGGCCGAAAACGGCCGAGCCGTCAACAAAGCCTTTGACGAGTTCGAGGTCGATTATCCCAATGGTGACAAGGGAAAGCTGGTCCGGGTGGGGCGCGACCAGATGTTCTGGATGCGCTTCGACGTCGACCGCGAGGACGATTACTTCTTCTACCTCATCTTCCTCAAGAGCCAGCTCGAGGGGGGTCTGGTCTCAGTGCTGATGCGCATCGATGGCGACAAGATCATCCAGGTTCCTTTGGGTGGTGCCAGCGACCCCTACGTCGACATGGACTTTGTCGATGGGCCTCGACGCCTGCGTTCCGGCCCTCACAGCTTTGGAATTCGCTTCAACGGCCTGCTCATGACCCAACCGGCCATGCTCGATTCTGTGATCGCCTGGCCTGTGGTAGAACGTCGCTATCTGGGCAAGGCCGACGGCAGCCGCCTGTTGCTCCTGCACAACAACAGCACGAAACCAGCCCGCACCACCTACCCCGAAATCACCCGATGGCCACCCGACAGGGTGAACGTCGTAGACGGCAGCGGCCAGACCTCCAACCTGCAGCGCGAAAGCGACCGGCGGCGTCGCAAAGAATACATTGTGCTTCCGCCGGGGGGGACCGCCTGGCTGGAGTGGCAGGATCGTCCCTAGCGGACTGGGATCGACCCCGTCAGCCCGTGGTTACTCGCCTGCCTGCTCGGCCCGGGCCAGCAACTCCGCTTGCTCTTGCTGACGGCGGTACATCGCGTCGCCATCGGCCAGGTAAGCGATGTTTTGCCAGGGCACAAAGACTCGAGGTACGCTGGGGTCTTTCTCGCATCCGTAGGTCAAACCGGCCTCGTGCAAGGCCAGCAGCGCCCCCACCACGCCCTCCGAATAGCCAAAATTGGTCAGTGGAGCCAACGTGGATACGCTGAGCCACTCTGGGGCGACTTCCAAGAGGAGCCTATCGCATAGCGCCTGAAGCAACTCTTCATCCTCGGCCACTCGAAACAAATACACCAGCTCGGTCAAGACTGCCTCCTCTTCAAAGGTGACCAGCGTTCTGGCCACTGAAACTCCTGCCAGGTAAAGTGCCCCGAGTCCTCCTGCGGCCAGGGTGTATCCAGGGGCTCTACCAGCAGACGAAACTCACCATTGTCAAAGGGCACACCTTCGGCCCCTCGAACCCGCTCCACTCGCTCGCGCAGCCCCTGACCAGCCAGCACCAGGGCCCGGTGGTGGCAGTACGGGTTGTTGCCTCGGCGGTCGAAAAATACGTGGGCAGTCCAGCTACATCCGCCCCGACAGATAGGGGCAAAATCGCAACTGGCACAAAATCCCCAGAGATGCTCGGTCCCCTGGGGCGTTCCCTGGGCCTGATTGAACGTGATCTGGGGGGCTTCAACCACCAGCTGGCGCAGGCTAGAATGACGGATATTGCCACCGGCGTAGGCCCGGGTCGGCAGCGAAGGGCAACCCTTCACGGTGCCATCGGCCTCGATGCCGATGGCGTTCATGCCCGCCTGACATCCTTGCCAGATATAGTTACCCGTGGGCCGCCCCCCATTGCGCAAAATTGACTCAAAGGGGCCATAATAGCCGACATTGTTGCCCGGCTGCACCAGCACCCCATCGCGAGCTGCCTGCTCGGCAACCTCGGCCAGCATTGGGAACACATCCAACAACTCGGCGGGTTGCAGCAAAATCTCGCAATTGTCGGCGGCATTGCCCATAGGAACGGTCATCGACCACTGCCAGCCGCGAATGCCGGCCTTGTAAAGATGCTCGTACAGTAGCGGAAACTCGCGGGCCGAGAGGCGATTGATCTGGGAATTGGCCCCCAGATTAACTCCGGCCTCACCCAGATGGCGCAGCGACTCGAAGCAACGCTGCCAGGACCCTTGCCTGCCGCGCAAGCGATCGTGGGTGGCTTCGAGGCCATCGACCGAAACCGAAACCGTAGACAACCCGGCAGCCTTGATTTTCTCGGCGGCGGTACGACTGATTCCGTAACCGCCCGTGGTCATGCTGCAGATCATTCCGTGGTCGACAATGGCTCGAGCGATGTCCAACCAGTCTCGGCGTAAAAAAGCTTCACCGCCGATCAGGGTTACTTCATCAATGCCCACTTCGGCCATCTGCCGCACCAGGTCCAGTGCCTCGGCCGTGGTCAACTCGTCTACTCGACTATCACCAGCTCTTGAACCGCAATGTGAGCAGGCGAGATTGCACTTCAGGGTAATCTCCCAAACCGCGTAGCTGTGGGTTCGGCGTCGCTCGCTGAGGGCCTCAGCCATTAACTGAAGGGCGAACCGTAGACCATTTGGGCCACCGGTTCAGGCCGGTTCGGCGCTCCGTACACCGGCTGTAGCACGATCTCGCGGTTAGCCGGGGAGCCATACACCGGCTGAGCCACAATCTCGCGGTCGACCGGCGAACCGTAGACCGGCTGAGCCACCACGTCGCGGTCGGCAGGCGAACCATAGACCGGCTGGGCCACCCAGCGCTGGTCCGGAGACTGCCAGGGCGAGGTCTCCAGATCGCCGCTCCAGGGACGGTGGCGATGATTCCAATAGGGCTGGTCCTGCAGCCGATCCAACAGATCCTGCAGGCTCATCTGCTTCCATTCCCCACCACCGCGCTGAAACGATGACGGGGAATACTCGGAGGACTCCTGCTCGGCAGGCCGACCCCAACCGCCCTGGCGTGGAAAAATGCGCGCCTCGGACGTCTGTATCGGCTGGTTGTCTCGAATCATTAGATAGCCCTCCCGGAAACGGAATACCCTATTCTCACCCCGATCAGGGACGCTGTCTAGAGTCGGCCCCTGCAACTTTCCAACTGGTGACGCAAATTTACCAGCCCCGCAGAGCCCGGTCCCGCCAGCCCCCCCAACGATTCGCCCAGCAGATGGAGGAGAATGCCCACAACGATGGCCATCCTCTGCGGCAACGGACGACCGACCCACAGCGAGCGGCTTCGACGCCAGGCAACCCAGGGCAGGATCAGCAGCCTGAACAAGGCTCTGGTTGGCTTTAAGGTATGGCCGCCATACAGTCGGCCCGCGTAGAGAAGGGTTGCGCCCCAGTGTTGCCAACTTTCCAACTGGCGATGATAGAGAACCGCATCGCTACACAGCCGGCATTCCAGCCCTTCGGCACGCACGCGCTCCTGCAACAACGACTCTACCTGCAAGCACTGCTCCAGATCCGGCTGGGAAAGCAGGAAGTCCCGCGGGTAGGCGTTGTTGTGCCAGGCAAATGGCTGGCTGAAATTCAGCGCATAGTCCACCTGGCTCACCAACAACTGCTCATTCCAGGGCAAAATCCGCGGGGCCAACATGCCCGCGCCCGCCTGCTCCAGTTGACGCAAGAGAGCTGCTGCCCATCCGGGTCCGGGGTAGGAATGATCATCGGCCCGAACCACCCATTGCCCCTGGCAAAGAGATATCCCCACAGCAAGTCCATCTTCGGGCCTCCAGTTATACCTGCAAAGACCCAAACCCTGAGGACAGGGAGGCAAAACCACCTCGGCAGGGGCGAGCACCACCACCTCGAGCTTCGCTACCTCCTCTTGAGCAGCCAGATGCGCCAGGACCGTGGCTAACCTGCCCTTGCCCAAAGTGGGCAAGAGTACCGACAGCTCAGGCAATCGGGTTAAAGCCGCCCCAGCCAGCCGCAACCTTGCCCCCCAAGAATCCGCGAACCATACCCAGACAATCTACTACCCGCAACCAGGGCGTCAGGACCCAGGCCGCCGCCAACTGCAAGGCGCTCCAACCGAAATCCCGTCTGGCTCGCCAAAGATTTCGCACATCGCGGGCCACCGAAAGTCCATAAAGCAGAGGCATTGAAGCCAGGCCCGCTTTCACCAGACGATGCTCAGGAGAATCTGGCATCCATCGTCCCGACATCACCAGATCATAGCCCTGGCGACTGTGCTCCTCTAGAAAGGGTGGTGGCTCATGCACAACTCGAGCTTCGGGCACCAACCACACCGGCTTTCCGGCAGCCTTGAGCCGCTGAGCATGAGAATAGCAGCCACATCGAATCCCCTCAAAGCCGAAAGGGAACTGGAGCAACAGACTACGCCGAAAACCGCAGTTATTGGATGCGTAGCACTCCAAATTTCGAGGATACCAGGGAAACAGGCAACCAAAGTCCATTCCGCTCATCAGTTCGTTGCGAAAGCCGGAGCCATAAGTCGTCACCCCCGCACAGGCGTCGTGCCCGCTGGCCAGGGCCTGAGTCAGGGCTTCGAACCAGCCCGGCTGGGGCTGACAGTCACCGTCGAGGAACACCACGAACTCGCCCTGTGCCGCCTCTACCGCGCGCATCTTCGAGGCATCATAGTTCAGTCCGACGGCCTCGACTCGGCGAAATCGGCCATGCCTGGCCTGCAGAGCGGCGCCAAACTCGGCACTGCCGATGACATCGGCAACCAGGAGCTCGCAATCGTCCGGCACACTCGCTGCTACGAACTGCATCACCTGCTCGAAGGCCTCGACGCCCCGACCTTCCTCCAGGTTGCTCGACTCCAAAATCAGACTCACTTTCATGCCTGGCCAGTTAAGGCATCGGACCGCTTTTCCTTCAAACGACCTCAGAAGGTACAGCCCTACCCGAGTGGAAACAGGCCGCCATGGACCTCAATCAAGCCCTCACCGAACAAGCCAATCCCGAGAGTAGCAATCTCGACCAGATGAGCGCCCTGGAAATCGTCACTCTGATGAATCGCCAGGACCTCCAGGTGGTGGCCGCCGTCGAGCGCGCCCTGTCGCCCCTGGCGGCCCTCATCGAGGGCACCCGACAGCGCCTTCAACAGGGCGGTCGCCTTTTCTACGTCGGGGCTGGCACCAGTGGCCGCCTGGGCATGCTGGATGCGGCCGAATGTCCGCCCACTTTCAGCACACCCCCAGAATTGGTTCAGGCCGTGCTGGCCGGGGGCCAGGGTGCGTTTGTGAAAGCCGTCGAAGAAGCCGAAGACCGCTTTGAAGTGGGTGAGCGGGAAATGGGCGAGCGCAACGTCGGCGAACTCGACGTGGTGGTGGGTATCTCGGCCTCGGGGCGCACCCCTTTTGTCCTGGGTGCGCTGGCCGAAGCTCGCCGCCGCCAGGCGCTGACGGGCAGCCTGTTCTGCAACCCCGGCAGCCCCCTGCAGCAGGCCGCCGAGCACCCCGTGCTGCTCGAAGTCGGCCCCGAAATTCTGGCCGGCTCCACCCGCCTCAAAGCCGGCACCGCCACCAAAATGGCCCTCAACATGCTCAGCACCGCGGTGATGGTGGGCCTGGGCAAGACGCTGGGCAACCTGATGGCCGATCTCACACCCACCTGCGAAAAGCTACGCATCCGCAGCCTGCGCATACTATCCCAACAGGCCGGCATCAGTTGGGAAGAAGCCGAAAAACGCCTGGCCGACGCCCAGGGCGACTTGCGCAAGGCTCTCGCCCAGCCTTGAAACGCCTCCTGCTGGTCGTGGCCCTTTCCCAGGCCCTGGCAGCCCAACCCACCCTCACCCTGCTGCGCCATCAGGCCAGCCTCGAGCCCACGGCCTGGCGGGCACGCTGGGAATGGCAGGGGGCGCGCCGTACCCTGGAGCATCTGGGCCTCAAAGTGCAGGTCGTCAGCGAAGAGGAACTGGCCCGCAAAGGTTGCTCCAGCTCGATTCTTGTGCTGGCCAACGCCCGCAACCTGGGGCCGGAAACCCAGCAAGCGGTGAGACAGCATCTGTCCTCGGGGGGTCGGTTGCTGGCCACCTACCAAAGTTCCTATCAAAACGATGGATTGGGCCTGGGTCCCGAACTGGGAGTGCGATTCCTGCGTCGCAACAACCAGCGCGGCGAAACCGAGGCCCTCCAGGTCGCCCCTCCCTATGGCCGAATCGGGGTGGCGCGCCATCAAGGCCTGGTGGTAGAAACCTTGCCCGAGGCCACCGTGCTGGCCACCTGGGAAAAGCCCGAAAAGGCCCCCGCCATCGTCCAGCGCGGCGGAGCTCTCTTTCTCTGCGAAGACCTGCTGGCTCCGGAAAATGCCCATAGCCTCAAGGTGGTGCGCTTGCTGGCCGGGCTTTTCAATCGCCTGGACCCAACTCTGCGCCTGCGCTGGCCCCGCCAGGCTCCGCCCCGGCTCGAACCCGAGCCCCCCTTTCAGCCGCTTCCCTCCCAGCCCGAGGCGCCCGACGAGTCGGAAATCCGTGTAGGCCTGGGATCGTTGGGAAGCAAAGTCCATCTGCGGGCCCTGTTTAGCCTGCGCGACGGCCAGGGCAAGGCGCTGGGTAAAGAACTCTCGCTGGAGGCGCGCCCGGGCGTGAGTCAGAAGCTGACCCTCTCTGGGGCACCCTATCTGCACCTTTGGAACGAATCGCCCGAGGGCACCGCCCACTGGAACGCCTACCGGGGCGTCCTCGAACTCGAGGTCCGCGACGGGCAGTTCTTCGGCATCAACCGTCTGCCCGGCGACGCTTATCTGGCCGGGGTAATTCCCAGCGAAGTTCCGGCCAGCTTTCCCCCCGAGTCTCTCAAGGCCATGGCGGTGGTGGCGCGCACCTACGCCTCTGGCCGGGGTTCGCGCCATCCTGGCGACGGCTATGACCTGTGCAGCGAGGTGCACTGCCAGGTGTATCGGGGCCTGCCCCAGGAACATCCCGCTACCACTGCGGCCGTGCTGCAAACGCGGGGCGAGAGGCTGTGGCACGGCGAGCAACTGGCCCAGACCCTTTTTCACGCCTGCTGCGGAGGCCACGGAGTCGACGTACAGGCCGCCTGGCCACGCTCCAGTCCGCTGCCCTACCTGGCGGGCACCTACGACCAGTTGCCCAACACCCTGTTGCCCGAACTACACCAGGAAGAGACCTTTCGTGGCTGGCTCGAGGCTGGCCACCCCGCCTACTGCCAGGCGGCCAGCCGGTTCCGCTGGCAGGAAAGCCACAGCTGGAACAGCTGGCGTGGCAAAGTCGAAGCCGCTCTCCAGATCAAAGACATCACATCGGTCCAGATCCAACGCCGCGATCGCTCGGGCCGGGTGGCCGAATTGCGAATCGAGCACGGCGCCGGCAACACCACCGTCGAGGGCGACGCCGTGCGTTGGCTGACCAGCGGTGGCAAACCCGGGCCCGGGGCTCTGCCCAGCAGCCTCTTCTATCTGGTGGACGAAGTCAAAGACGATGTTCGTCAGCTACGCTTCGTGGGAGGCGGCTGGGGCCACGGCATCGGGCTGTGCCAGGAGGGCGCCGCCGGGCGAGCCAGGGGCGGTGCCAGCTACCGTCAAATCCTTGAGCACTACTATCCAGGAGCCCGCCTCGAGCGACGCTGATCAGGCCGGCTGGTCCACCCGGCCCTTGGTGCGACACTTGATGCCACCGCTCATCTCCAGCGTCAATTCGGTCAACTCCGGATCCAAGAAGTGAATCCGCTGGTAGCCAGCCGGCACCCGAGTGAGCAGCGTCTCGGCGAAGGCCTTTTCGGCTCGCTCCTCGCCCCCGAGCGCCACCGCAAAGGCCTGTCCTTCGGCGTTGCGCCCCTGGCGCAGGTTGAAAAAATTCATCTCGGCATTGGCCGCGGTGGCCGGAAAACACCCCGGGATCCGATAGACCTCCAGCCCGGCCTTGCGCAGATCCCTCTCCACCATAGCCTCATACTCGGCCAGCTTCTCAGCGCGTTTCTCGATGGCTTCCAGAGCCGACCGCTTGCCCCATTGAAACCAGCGCCCGGCATACTCCTCTTCCACCCACTGCTTCTGAAGATCAGCCACGGCCCGAGCATCGTTCAGCATCACCTGACCGGGGCCGGCCAGAGCCATGGCCATATCGATGTGAAACTCGCCGGGTTGCTCCACCGGCACCACCTGGTCGCGGCTCAGGCCGTAGTCGCGAGCCACCTGCTTCAGGGCATCGCCCATACTGTGTCCCTGGCGTCCCGCCCGCCGTAATACCTCCGAGGTAATCGCCAGACTGTCCTTGCCAATCAGCGCAAAGGGGGTGCCATCGGCTCGCCGACCCGGCATGAAGTTGCCACCCTCGACATAGCTCACCGCCATGCGGTAGCCCGAGGCCCCCGTGGCCATAGCGGTGGCCAACGCCTCCTGCTGGGTAAAGCGGTCGTTGACCGCACCCTGGCTGGAAAACTCCACCTTCGGATAGGCGCTGAAGTCCTCCAGCTTGAGCCCCGAGGCTTCGGGATAAAAGCGGTGCATACGGCCGTTCTTGATGGCTGAATCCATCGGAAACCTCTCGGACAACATGGCCGGAATGACCATTTCACCGGCATCGGTATACTCGCCATGGTCCTCGGCCCAGGTGTCGTGTGCCCCTGGATTCACCACCGTGGTCACATTGCCCACGGTGTCCGGGTGCAGTCGCTTCTGCAACTTCCGGTCTTCCCCCGGGAAACAACTGGCCAGGACCTGAAAATCTTCCACCCGACCCACCGCCGCCATCTGGGAAATCAGCCCCAGGCTGGCCCGGTCGGCCGCATCATACGCCATACAGTAGGCGCTGGGGTCGGGCGTATTGTCCTTGGCCACCGGCGGGGCCACTGGCTGTCCAGCCCCACGGCGTTGCTGTTTCAGTTCGGCCTGACGCTGCTTGCGCAGCTCCTTCTCCTGAGACTCCAGTTGCTCGAGTTCGACCGTTTCCCTGGGCCACGACCGCGCGCACCCGGCGTCGCGGGCGGGCAAACTGGCAAAGTCGACCGGGCGCACGGCCTCGCCGTCGCGCTCAAAGCTGCGAATGGTCTGGGGCGACACCCCGGGAGAGCGAAACCAGGAAAGGATCACGCCTTCAGACTAACGAGGCACCCTGAAAATTTGCGGAAGTTGCCAATGGCTGCCGCCTGATACCCCCAACACCCCAAGGGGTGATTCGCCCCCCGTGGAGTAGAAAGCGTCATGACTCGACAACTCGGAAAGGTACAGGTCAGCGCCCTCGGCTTCGGCTG
>CAZYPN010000086.1:0-21827 GCA_964649085.1 uncultured Burkholderiales bacterium
CGTTACCGGCGTTGCCCGCATTACCGGCGTTGCCCGCGTTACCGGCGTTGCCCGCATTACCGGCATTGCCCGCATTACCGGCGTTGCCCGCATTACCGGCGTTGCCCGCGTTACCGGCATTGCCCGCGTTACCGGCGTTGCCCGCGTTACCGGCATTGCCCGCCAAGCCCGAGGTGTTCAGGTTGAAGTCAGCTGGTTTGGTGTTGTTGTTCACGCCAGCGATGTTGGCACCCAGATTACCCGAGGTGACCGCGGCGATGGCTGCGTCATACTTCACCTTGTCGCCAGCATTGATGGAGTTGCGACCGAACTGGTCTTTGCCATCGGGCCCGAAGATCTGGCTGAGTTTCAGCGTGCCGCGCTTGATGGCCGTCGAGATGGCACCGAGAGTCTGCACGTCCTTGTCGCCCACGCCGCCGGTAACAAGGTCTTTGTTGCCGGTTTGCTCCAGCACCTTCTTCAAGTTTCCGTTGTTGTAGTTGCCACCGGCGTTCTTGAACGAGGCTGCGACCAGCGAGAACGTGGCCGCTTCGCGAGCAGCAGGGTTGCTGCTGTTCAGATCGCGGTTGACGATCTGAGCGTAGCGGTTCATCTCCTCGGCGCTCTCGATACGCTTACCGGCATAGAACTCGGCGCTGTAGCCCTCGATGATCCGGCGGCGCTGCGCAGCCACCGGGATGTCCTGGCCGTTCGGGCCTTTCTTGATCTTGTTGGCATTGACGTTGCCGTTCTGATCGACAGCGTCGATGTAGGCCTGGAAGCCGAACGTGTCGGTGAACTGGGGCTGGAACCGGGTGGGTCCACCGCCGTAGGCGCCGCCACCACCGGTGACGCCGCCACCGCCGTAGCCACCACCGCCGACGGCACCACCACCGCCACCATAGCCGCCGCCGCCGCCGACGGGAGCTCCGCCGCCGTAGCCGCCGCCACCGCCAACGGGAGCGCCGCCACCGTAGCCACCGCCGCCGCCGACGGGAGGCTTGGCACCGCCACCGTAGCCACCGCCACCTACCGGGGCAGGAGCGCCGCCACCGTAGCCGCCGCCACCGACGGGCGCGCCGCCGAAGCCGCCGAAGAGCTGGTTAATGGCATTCGTCGTGCCAAATCCACCACCGACACCACCGAAGGGTGAGGGGCTGTAGCCGCCGCCCACTGGGGGGCTGTAGGTGGGGGCGAAACCGGGGTTCTGAATTGGAGCAAAGGCTTGCGGCTGGAAGTTGGGAGAGGCGATGGCTCCCCACTGACTTTGAAGCACAGACAGCGTCTGCATGACCCCTTGTAAAAGTTGGAGCAGCTGCGCGCTGTTCGGGGGGAATGTGGGCGCTGCCACCTGTTGAAAGCCGAAGCCGGATTGGACTCCAAAGTTTCCTTGTGGTCCAAATAGCTGATTGATGCTTACGCCGCCTACAAACGCCATTCGATGTTTCTCCTCTGCCTAGTTCAGTATCTTGCAACCGATGCCTGGCGGTTGTCCGCCCCGGCACCTGTTGCTCCGGTGCCGTAAACTTTTTTTAACCTTCTGACTTTTTCTTGAAGATTTCACGGATCATTGGGTTGACACGCACCCTCATTTCTCCTCCACCATCTTCGCTCTCGACCTCCTCTACGTGCAAGGCCTGAACGTTAAGGTTTTCTGAAGAATTGAATCTGGTACCGTCAGACACCACCGTTGAGGCCTCCGATGACGGGCTGGCTGCTCCGATGTTGATTTCTTGCGCCGGCGCCGCGCTGATGGCTTCGGCGCTGGACTCGGTTTTGCTCAGGTCGACCTCGTTGACCCATTCCGACGGTACGAAGAAGGCCTCGGTGGCGTGCAGATCGCGTCGACTCATTCCATTGGCAGACTTGGGGTCGGAAGCGATCGAGTCAAAGAGCTGGTCGCGGCTGCGCTGAATGCCTTCCTGCAGGTTCTCCAGCCAGTACGAGGGTGACACGCGCTGGTACTCAAAATTGTTCGTCGGTGGAAGCTTGGGTCCCGACTTGGCTTCGGCGGGCAGGTTCTTTCCACTGCGGATGGCATCGAGGGCGTCGCCGATGCTGACCTTCTTCTGCCCTTCTTGGTTTTCGCTCATCGTCGTCCCCTTTTCAGCTGGGTGGTCGGTTCACTCGATAGTATCGCAGAGTCTCGAGGTCGACCAGATGGCTTCCCTCTGGATCTTGGAAGTGAAAGACGAATCGGGCCTGGGTCTCACCCGGCAAGGTGGCGCTTCCCACCCGCGCCAGCATAGGCGGGCCGCCCCGATCGGTATCGTATACCAGCAGCGGCTCTCCGCGATATTCCTGGAAAATGACCTTGCCATTGGGCATCGAGATAATCAGGCTGCCGTCGGCTCGTTCTTCCTGGATAACGCCGCTCTTCGGGTTCTCCACCCGAACTGCACCCGAGTCATACCTTCTCAACAGGCGACCGTCCTCGAGATTGAGTTCCTCGTAGCCGGCGAATGAGTCGATCGTCCCCTTCGAGTAGTGTTCTTCCGGGCTGCGTTGGGGGCTTTCCGCCGCTCCGCCACCACCACCGGAAGAACCCCGGACTGCCTGCTCCATTTGGGCAAGCAGATTGGCAAATTCCTGGACCAACTTCTGTTTGTCAAAGCCGCCACCGTCCATCAGATCACCGGATGCCCCTACTCAACCCATTGACTGGTTTCGGCATGGATTTCAGTTGAGGAAGCAGGAACTCCTTTAGCTTCCGGCCACTCGTTCCAATCGGGAGTGGTCGGGGTCCCCCAGGCCCCAACCCGAAGAGGAGGGATTCTGGCGCCAGCCTACCTGAAAGCAGGGGGGCTCAAGCGACCAGCAGCTGTCACGTAGCAAGAGATCGGCATCCAGATCGGCGTATTCAAAACCCAGGCTCGAGGCCAGTGCGGTGGCCGCCCCAACTGCCAGAGAAGATTCGCCCACCATGCCACCTACCATCAGCGCGATGCCGTGGGCCCGCGCGATGGTAACGATTTCTCTTGCCTCCATGAGCCCGCCGCACTTCATCAGTTTCAGGTTGAAGATGTCCACGGCCTCAAGCTGAGCCAGCTGGCGGGCTTCCTGCACGCCTCGTAACGATTCATCTGCGCAGATGGGAACGGAGCTTTGTTGGCGCAGGCGACGCAGGCCTTCCCAGTCGCTTCGTGCCAGCGGTTGCTCGATAAACTCAATGTGATAGGCTCCGGCCCGGCGTAGAAAGCGCTGCGCTTGCAGGTAGTTCCAACCCTCGTTGGCGTCCACTCGCAAACGAATATCCGGGCCGATAGCGGCGCGAACGGCGGCCACCCGCTCCAGATCCAGGTCGGGGTCCTCTCCGATTTTGAGTTTGATGATTTGATACTCGCACTCCACCAGGCTGCGTGCCTGTTCGGCCGCTTCCGAGGGTGGGCAAAGGCCGATACTGTAATTGGTGGCCACCGCGCGGTTGTCGCCACCGAGCAGTTTCCAGCAGGGGATGTTCCATTGCCTGGCAACCAGGTCGTGCAGGGCCAGGTCGACGGCGCAGCGGGCCGCGGTGTGACCCACCAGGGTTTTGTGCATCCAGGTCCTCAGGCCTTGGAAATGAGTCGGATCGCGGCCGATCAGTCCGGGCAGCCAAATGTCGCAAAGGGCAGAGCAGGCGCCGTTTAGCGTTTCTCCTGTGAGTACCGGGAGGGGCACGCCTTCGCCCCAGCCGCTCCGCCCCTGTTCGTCACGCAGCTCCAGCAGCAAGCCGTGGCATGTATCGGAAACGCCGGTGGCGATTTTGAAAGGACGTTTGCAGTGCAGAGTGGTCTTGTACAGGTTCCAGGCCGCGATGTTGCTCACAGGGTATCCTCCTCGCTAGTCGCAGGAATCCTTCCCGCCGATCGGAACTGCTCCCCCTCAATATTCTGGAAAGAAGTGCCCTATGCCACTGAATCTGCGCAACCGACATTTCCTGAAGCTGCTCGACTTCACGACGGCCGAGATAGGCTACCTGTTGGACCTTGCCAAAGAGTTGAAGACCGCCAAGCGCCTGGGTACCGAGCGCCCAAGGCTGGAGGGGAAGTCGATTGCCCTGATCTTCGAGAAAGACTCGACGCGAACCCGCTGTGCCTTCGAGGTCGCGGCCTACGATCAGGGGGCACGGGTCACCTATCTGGGCCCCTCGGGAAGCCACATCGGCAGTAAGGAAACCATGAAAGATACGGCCCGCGTGCTGGGGCGTTACTACGATGGGATTCAATACCGCGGTTACGCCCAGGCCACCGTCGAGGAGTTGGCGCAGTATGCAGGAGTGCCGGTTTGGAACGGATTGACCGACGAGTATCACCCCACCCAGATCCTGGCCGATTTTCAGACGATGCTCGAGCATTCGTCCCGGCCTTTGAATCAAATGAGCCTTTGTTATCTCGGCGACGCCAAGAACAACGTGGGGAACTCGCTGCTGGTGGGATGTTCCAAGATGGGCGTCGATTTTCGAGTGGCCGCCCCGGCAGCCTATTTCCCCGATGCCGAACTGGTGTCCCAGTGTCGAGACATGGGGGGCAACATCACGCTGACCGAATCGGTTGAAGAAGCCGTGCGCGGTGCAGACTTTCTCTATACCGATGTCTGGGTCAGCATGGGAATGCCCGCCGATTCTTGGGCCGAGCGGGTCCAGTTGTTCCGCCCCTATCAGGTGAATCGCCGGGTGTTGGAACTGACGGGCAATCCCAAGGTGGGTTTCTTGCACTGCTTGCCCGCCTTCCACAATGCCGACACCAAGGTGGGGGCCGAGATGGCTCAGCGCTTCGATATGCCCGACGGTTTGGAAGTTACGGAGGAAGTTTTCGAGTCGCCCCACAGTTTAGTCTTTGATGAGGCCGAAAATCGGCTTCATACCATCAAAGCGATTATGGTTGCTACATTGGGCTCCTGAAAGGAATGGACATGCGAAGCATATTGCTGTTGTTGATGTTGGCCACTCCCTGTTTTGCTGGCCGCGAACTGGACAATCGAGGTGGCCAATACAACCGGGATACTGTGGGCGAGGTTGAGGTTCGTGAACCCGACAAAGAGCCGGTGAAGCATGCCAAGGTCAACCTGGTCTTGCGCGAACGTCGTCTCGAGATTATCTTCTCGCCGGAAAAGTCGGCAAAGAGTCGAGTCGATCAAATTTGGGCCACCGGCACGCGAACCGAAATCACGGCCAGCGACGTCAACTCTGATACGCGTTACTTTATCAAGCTCAACTACAACATGGACCGTCTGTAAATGCTGCAGAGCGGATCTCGGTAGACTTCAGTCCAGCCCTGTACGCCGTCCAGCAGTTTGCGGTTGGCCTCGACTCGGGCGGGGTGGGCAAAGAGAATGGCCGTGTTGACGCCGTGGCGCTCACAGTATTCGAGCAGCTTCTTGCGGTCGTAGGCTGCTTGCAGGTATTCCCTGTAGGTTTGCCAGGGATACACCTGAACGGCTCGCCCATCAATGGCGACCTGGTAGCGAGGGTAGAGTCGCCAGGCCAGGTAGCCGCCAAAGCCGTAGGGGTGGAACAGTCTCGGTTCGTAGCTCTGGCTGGCTAAGAAGTTGGCGGCTGCGGCGGGGAACATCGGGCCTTCCAGGCTTTGCATCGGGTTGAAGAGGGCCAGGGGTCGCAGCCCCGCCGCCGCCAGGAAGCACACCGCCATTGGCCAGCGGGTCCAGCCTGGTAGCCGTGGAGCCAGCAGCTCGATCCAGAGGGGCAAGCTGAGCCAGGCGAAGAGTGGAATGTGGCGCCAGCCAGTAAGGGAAAACAGCCCCAGAGCCACCAGCAGCCATTGGTGTCCGCGAGGGCCACGCTGAAAGAGAAGAACTGCCAGCCAGAGGCTCAGGTGGAACAGGTGCCAGAGGAACTGCCCGGGTTGTTTCCAGGCAGGTGCCCATTCGTTCAGGTGTTTTCCCCAGTAACTGCCGAGGAGCTTCAGGGGGTGCAGCAGCAGGTTCAGGCCACCAGGATTGAGCAAGGTTGCCGCCAGTGCCAGTCCGAACAGCAGGACCTCGTGTCGTCGGCGGCGTCGCAACGCCTCCAGTGCCAGGAGCAGTAAGCCGGAACTGACTCCTCCGTGCAGGTTGGACCAGGCCAGAAAGAGCAGGAACACTTTCCAGGGGCGCAGGCGGTCGAGCAAAATCCAGCGCCACAGAATCATCAGTCCGAGGTAAGTGAAGAGGTAGGCACGGACGTCGAAAAAAAAGCGGGCCTCGCTGAAGCTGAGTGCCAGTGCCGTAGCCAGCATGATCGCTGCCAGTCGGGGGCGGCCCCCAGCAAGTCGACGAACTCCGGCGTCGACCGCCAGAGCCCAGGTGAGGGTCAGCATCAAGGCCTTGCAACCATGGAGAAGGGATAGGCCGCCGTAGGTGTATAGTACGTAGAAGAGACCGGCCGTCAACCACTGGTCGTTGTGCCAGGGGGCCGCAGGGGCAGTCCACGAGAACGGATCGCTCGAAGGTATCGCGGCCGAGTCGATTTCCTGGCGGCCCGTAGCCAGCAACCACCAGAGGTCGGCCGAGGGAATGAATTGGACCCAGAACGAGGCGACCAACCACAATGTGGCCAGGGCCGCCAGCGTATTGCGAAGGTTCAACTCATCCGTCGGATGGCGTTCCAGGGGAGGGCGTCCTCTGAGTAAAAATGTTGGACAAAATCTTCGCGCGAGCAGGATCGACACGCTGCAGGCAGGCTCTGCAAATCGGCTCCAGTGACTCTCCCTGAAACACCAATTCGCCCGATGCGCAAAGGCTTTGGCACAGAGAGCAATGGCGCTTCTGGTCGGGTTGCGGCAGCTCGACAGGATTCAAAAAAAGTTGCCTCCAAAAAGTTGACAAAACTTATACATCGAGGTATAAAAAGGTGGTCGAGCAATCGACCGGACCGGCGCCAGAATGTCCCCCCCGTCTCTGGTGCCGGTTTTTGTTTTTCTCACAGGTCGCCGGCTCGAATCACCGATACCTTCTCCCAGGAGAGGTAGCGCCTCATCGCTTCGACAATCTGCTGATTGGTGGTTGTTTTGATGCGCTTCTCCAGGTCGGCATCCCAGCTGAAGCGTCTTCCTACGCGCTGATAGCGCACCAGGGTCGCGGCCAGGTTGGCATCGTTTGAGCGCGCCCCCTCGCGGCGCTGCAGAAGCGCGCTTTTGGCGTCCTTGAGCTCGGCATCGGTAAATCCGTCTTTAAGGACTCGCTGCACCTCCTCTTTCATCGCCGCCTCCACTTTGGCTACGTTCTGGGGAGCGCAAATGGCGTAGAAATTGAAGCCGGCCAGGTTGTCCAGGGTGCCGGCCGAAAATCCACTGCCGACGCCGTAGCTCAGTCCCTCTTTCTGGCGGATTCGCGTGGCCAGGCGTGAGTTCAGAAAGCCACCTCCCAGCATGAAGTTGCCCAAGGTAAGGGGCAGATAGTCGGGGTGTTCGTCTCGCAGTTCGAAGTTCAGTCCCCCGAGCACAATGGCATTGGCTTTGTCCTTGATGGTAATGGTCTGGCTCAGGGGCTGCACCGCAAAGTGCTCGGCGCCAATGCGTTGATAGGGTGTCGGGCTTTTCCAGTTGCCAAAGAGTGTGGTCAGGGTTTGCTCGACGGCGGCCGCATCGAAGTCCCCAACCACGGCGGCCTCGACCTCGGAGGCGCCGTAGGTCGCTTCGTAAAAGCTGCGGATATCCTGAAGGGTGAGCTTCTTCTCCGATTCCAGCATCTCGTCCACCGAGTCCTCATGGCGGGGATCATCGGCCGGATAGGGGCTGAGGTGGCGCTGAAGGGCGATGCTGGCCTGGCTCTCGGGGTCGTTTCGCAGTTCTTCCGTTCCGGCCAGCAGTTGTTGCTTGTGCAGTTCGAACTCTTTTTCGTTCCAGGCGGGTTCGCGCAGCACTTCCCCCATCAGTTGCAGGGTGGGAATCAGGTTGTCCCGGGTGGTTTCAATGCTCAGGGTGCAGCCGTTGGAGTCGCTGCTCAGGCTGGCCCGGGCTTTGAGTCGGTCGAGTTCGTCGGCGATTTGCTCTCGAGTGTGCTTCTTGCTGCCCCGCATTAGCATGGAGGCCACCGAGCCCGGAGCTGCACCCTTGCCTCGACTGGACTCCAAGTTGCTCAGTCGGAAAACCATCGACAGGTTGACCGTGTTGCCTCGGGTCTTCTTGGGAAACTCGGCCAGCTTGATCGTCTCGGCCAGCACCTTGCGCTGGTCGCGCCGGTCGCAGTTCTCAGGCGTAGGGGCAAAGGCTTCCCCCTGAGCGATTGGCGGACGCCCCTTGTAGTTGCGAACGGCCAGGGCCGGATCGGCCACCCAGGGAACCTGGGCTCGAACCGGTTTGTCGGTAGGAATGAACTTGCCCAGGGTGCGATTGGAGGGCAGCAGGTAGGCCTGGGCCACTCGCTGCACGTCAGCGGGAGTCACCTGCTCCAGCCGATCTCGATACAGGAAGAAATGTCGCCAGTCACCCATGGCTGCCCACTCGGAAAGCTGCAGCGCCAGCCTTTCACTCTTGTTGAGGGTTTGTTCGATCTGTTTGAGCAGAGTAGTTTTTGCTCTCTTTACTTCCTCTTCGCTGGGAGGGGCCTTGGCGAAGTTCTCCAGGGTTTCGATCAGGATCTGGCTGGCCTCGTCGAGGTTGCCGTCTTTGCGAAGGTTGGCCTGAAATACGGCCATGCCGGGTTCACGCAGCTGGTAGGCGCCTCCGCCGATGTCTACTGCCTTGCCGGTTTCGACCAGGGCCTTATAGAGGCGTCCGGAGGGTGTGTCGCTGAGGATTTCGCTCATCACGTCCACAGCGGCAAAGTCGGTGTGCGAGCCCGGGGGCACGTGGTAGGCGGCCATGGCGGCCTGAATATCGCCCACGCGGCGTAACGTCACACTGCGCTCACCATCCTGGACGGGTTCCTCGGTGTAGGTGGGAATCAGCTTGCGCGCAGGGCGAGGGATGGGCCCGAAGTAATGCTCGATCCGGCCCAGGGTTTTCTCGGGGTCGATTTTGCCGGCCACCACAAGAATGGCGTTGTCCGGTTGATAGTAGCGGCGGTAGAAGGCCTGCAGCCGGTCGATGGGCACGCGTTCGATATCGGAGCGAGCCCCGATGGTCGATTTTCCATAGTTGTGCCAGAGGAAGCTGGTGGACACCACGCGTTCGCCCAAGATCGAACCCGGGTTGTTCTCGCCCATTTCGAACTCGTTCCGAACCACCGTCATTTCGCTGTCGAGGTCTTTTTTGGCGATGAAGGAGTTGACCATGCGATCGCTTTCCAGCGACAAAGCCCATTCCAGATTGTCCTGGGTGGCCTGGAACGTCTCGAAGTAGTTGGTGCGGTCGAGCCAGGTGGTACCGTTGGGTCGAGCGCCGTGCTGGGTCAGCTCTTGAGGAATCTTGGGATGCAGCTTGGAGCCTTTGAAAAGAAGATGTTCAAGCAGGTGAGCCATGCCGGTTTCTCCGTAGCCTTCGTGACGTGAACCGACGAGATAGGTGATGTTGACGGTGATCACCGCCGATGAGGGGTCGGGGAAGAGCAACACTCGCAGGCCGTTGGCCAGAACATACTCGTGAATTCCCTCTACCGAGGCTACCTTTCGAGCCCTGGCGGCTGGCTTGCTGGCTTTAGCGGTCGAAGGTGTGGGGGCGGCGCTGGAATCCAGAGGCATCGCCAGGCTCAGACCGGCGATCAGGGCGACAGAGAGAAGCTTGTTATTCATTGCGGCCGCTTCGCGGCTCACCCCGGGGCGCCTTCAGATCAGCTTGAGCACCTCGCCCGCATAACTGCTCATGATTTGATATACGCGGAAGCCCACCAGTACTCCGACGGCCAGCAGCATCAGTACGGGAAAGACGGTGACCAGCAAGTTGACTTTGGCGCGGAACTCCATCTCCAGAAACTGGGCGGCCTTGCCGAACATGGCACCGAGTTGACCGGTTTCTTCTCCGCTGCTGATCAGGCCCAGCGTTGTGGGGCTGAACAGCCCGCTCTGGGTCATCCATTGGGACAGGCGAGCTTGTTGCCCCAGGCTGCGATAGGCCGCCATTAAGCGGCTGGCCACGTGGCTGTTGCCACAGGTGGTGGCCGCCATCTGATAGGCGTGGTAGGGTAGGGTGCCGGCCTCCAGCAAGTGCCCTAAGGAGCGAACAAAGCGGGTCAGGGCCAGGGCTTTCAGCGTGCCGCCAAGCACGGGCACCCAGGCCAGGGTGGTGTCCATGACCAGCCGAAACGGACCCACCGAGCCCAGGCGATAGAGGAAGAAGCAGATGCCGAACAACAGATAGACCGGCAGCAAGGTGCTTAAAGTTAGCTTGAAGTAGGCCTCGACGCCTTTTTGAATCAGTACGACCAGCGGTGGAACGAAGACCGCGAAATGAGCCACGAACACAGGGTAAACCAGCTTACTTTGCAGGCTCTTGTAGAGTTGATGGTTTTCCTCGGTCTCTTTGGCCAGATGTTCGAGTTGGGTGTCGAGCGTGCCGGAGGCCTCGCCAGCCTTGATGAGATGCAGTTCATAGTCGCTAAAGAGGTGGGGGAAGCGGGCCATGCTTTGGGAAAGCGACTGCCCGCCGACGATGCCTCGGGAAATCTCGGTCGCCTGGGGTAAAATGCCGGTGCCGGCGGTAACCACCGCCCGGTCGATGGCCACCGCAGCGTTGATCAGGGTTGAGAGTTGGCGAAAGAAGATGGCCTTTTTGGTCAGGCTGAGTCCCCACATCGTTTACAGGCGTCCTTTCAAGACTTCGGGAAGCACCAGATAGGTTAAAGCCAGCCCCTCGAGGCAGCCGGCCAGAAACAACCAGGGGCGAAATGGCATCCATCGGTCCCGATATTTCGAAACCTGCAGCCCCAGATCCAGCGGATAGGCCAGGCAATAACACAGGTTGGCCAGCAGAGCGGCCAACAACAACCACGGCAGCTGTTGCAGCGCCTGACTCCACTGGCCCTGCTGCTGCAGCAACACGGTTACCGCCAAAGCTAACAGGCCGTTAAACAGAAGCCGGCGTGGTTCCCAGTAGCCGATCAACTCTCGCGCGTGCATCCTTCGAGGATTCGACCCCCCGGGGAGCCAACCTCTGGCCATGGCCGTGATGGAAATGCGCTGGGTCGAGTTGTGCTTCTTGCACTGGTCCCTCTCACCCGCTTGCCTGCGACCTTTGATTCCAGAGCCGCTCGAGTTGGATACCTTTGGAGGTCGGGCCTGGCTGGCCCTGGTGCCCTTTCACATGACGGGTGTCAAGCCCCCCGGTTGGCCCGATATCCCCGGCATTTCAGCCTTTTCCGAATTCAACGTGCGCACCTACGTGCGCGACCGAGAGGTCGGGGGGGTGTGGTTCTTCAGCCTCGACGCCGCCCACCCGCTGGCGGTGAGGGCCGCCCGCCGCCTTTTCCACCTGCCCTACTACGACGCTGAGTTCTCGCGTTCATGGCAGCAAGGGTGGTGTCACTATCAGGTGAGTCGTACTCACCTGGGGTCTCCAGGAGTGCAGTTTCAGGGGCGCTATGGTCCCGATGGAGACACCTTCCGAGCCCAGCCCGAAAGCCTTGAGGAATGGCTGACCGAGCGCTACTGGCTGTTCTCCCAAGCGCCCAACGGCAGGATCTACCGGGGGCGAGTCTATCACGAGCCCTGGAGTTTGCAGCCAGGGCGTTGCCAGATCGATTGTCAGTCCATGGAGCGCCCCCTGGGTCTGAAGTTCTCGGGTCCGCCCGAAAGCGTGCTCTATTCCGGCCATCTCCGGGTTAAGGCCGACCTTTTGCAGCCCGCGCGACTATAGCGTGCGCTGGTTGTGAAAGATTTCCCTGAACCAGTGGGCACTGGCTTTGGGACGGCGCTGCAGCGTTTCCGGGTGGACCGCCAGCAGTCCATAACGCTTGCGGTAACCGTTGAGCCAGGAGAAATTGTCCATCAGCGACCACATCAGATAGCCCTCGACGGGCACGCCGCGCCGCTGGGCCCGCTGCACGGCCCGAAGATGTTCGGCAAGGAAGTCGATCCGTTCGCGGTCGTCCAGTTCTCCATCGCCCCAGTCCTCGAGGCGGCCCAGGCCGTTCTCGGTGACCATCAGGTTTAGCTCGGGGAAGTTCTCGTGCAGCTCGCTGAGCAGGTCCTCCAGTCCCTGAGGGTCGATTTCCCAATCCCAAGCGGTCGTTTTCGCTTCTGGTGGGTGGCAGAAGCGAAGTCGGCCGGCCAGGCTGAACTGGCACTTTTCCTCTGGCTTGCCCGAGGTGTTCAGGTGAAAGTGAGTCTCTTCAAGTCCGGCGGCCACCCATTTCGGGTAGTAATAGTTGACACCCAGAAAATCCAATGGCTGCGGCTCCTGGATTTGATGGGCAAAACCCAGCGTGCGCTCCAGCAGGCGCCGCGGCTGCTCAGGATAGCTGCCCCGCAAGCAAGCGTGCAGAAACCACTGATTCAGGAAAGCGTCTGCCCAGCGCGCAGCCCGCCGGTCTTTTGCCCCGCTTCCGGCACAGCGGACCGGGCTCAGATTCAGGGCCACGCCCAGGCGGCCTCGGGTCTGCTGACGAAGCCTGGCGCAGGCCGCGTGATGAGCTTGCATTTGGATATGGGCGGCCTCGAAGCCGCGCCCCAGATCGTGGAGCCCGGGAGGATGCAGCCCGGTGACATAACCGTTCATCAGGCTCCAGGCCGGCTCGTTGAGGGTCATCCAGCAATGCACCCGGTCGCCCAGTCGCTGGGCACAGGCCTGGGCGTAGTCGGCGAATCCTTCGATAAGCTCAGGGTTTTCCCAACTCCCCCAATAGTCCGGCAGGTCCCAGTGGTAGAGGGTCGCCAGGGGGCGAATGTTGCGCTCCAGCAGCCCGTCCACCAGTCGGTCATAGAAGTCCAGTCCGCGTATCTCGAGCTGCCCGCGTTGGGGCTGAATCCTGGGCCACGAGAGAGAAAACCGGTAGGCGTTGTGGCCCAGTTGTTCGATCCAGGCGAGGTCCTCTTGCCAGCGTCGATAGTGGTCGCAACCCGGTTCAGGACTGGCCTGGTTATCAATACGCTCAGGGTGCTCACGACAAAAGTCTTCCCAAATGCTGCAACCGCGACCGTCGAGGGTGGTGGCACCCTCGATTTGCAAGGCCGCGGTGGCGCACCCGAAGAGAAAGCCCTCAGGGAAGTTTGGCGGGGACGAACTCGTCAAGCCACTCCTGCAATTCTTGGGTGCGCGCTTCGGTGGTGCGACGTCTCGACCCATCGTAGATCAATGGATACAGACTGCCTCCCTGGTTGGCTTCGGCGCGGGCCTCGGCATTGGCGTCGCGGTATTTGATCCAGAGCAATTGGGCTTCGACCAGTCTGTCCTTCTCGGCCTTTTGAAGCTTGGGAAGCAGTTGCCGATAGACCTGATTGAGCTTCTTGTCTGCCTGGACAAACTCTTCGTGGGCCTGACGGTTCATCTGCTGCTGGTCTTGCCCCCAACTGGCAACGGCGAGAAGAAGCCCGAGTGTGATGACGAATCCACTTTTGACCATGTCGATGGATTCTCTTCGGCTCGATAAGCTCCGCCAGGCTTGGAAAAATTTATGTCTACCTCTGGATTGCCAGCCACTATTGGCCGCCTATGCCGGGCCAGAGCGCGGCTACCATAATTTGGAGCATCTTGAAGAGGTGTTGGATTGGGTTGCGCACTTGCCGCTCGACCCTTCCCGCCGGCGACTCTTGAGCATCGCCCTGTTTTACCACGATGTCGTCTACAGCACTCGGCGCTCGGATAACGAACGTTGCAGTGCCGACCGGGCTCAACGGGATCTGGCTCAGCATTTGAGTTCGACCGAATTGGATGAAGTGGTCGCTTTGATTCTGGATACAACCCACGGTCGGCCTCCCCACAACGAACTGGGGGCCTGGATGGTGGATGTGGACCTGGCGGTGTTGGGCAGCCCCTGGGAACGCTTCGAACGTTACCATCAAGGGGTGCGTCGCGAATATTCGTGGGTTCCCTGGTTTCTGTACCGTAGCAAGCGGCGCCAGGTGCTGAAACAGTTTCTGCAGCGCTCTCGGATCTATCTCAGTGACTTCTTCTACTCGCGACTTGAACGACGGGCACGAGAGAACCTCAATCGGGCTCTTCAGAGGTAACCCATCGTTCACGATGGATTCGCCCCGAACGTCGCGGCGGGCGTGCAGTTCGCGCAGGTGCAGGGATTTCGCTGGCATAACCAAGGGTCACCACTCCGAGCGGCTGCACGCCGACGGGCAGGTTGAGCAGAGTCTCCAGGCCCGGAAGGTTGTGAACTCCTTGGAATCCTGCCGCCAGTCCTCGCTGTTCGGCCGCCAGCAGCAGCACCATGAAGCAGGCGCCCCCATCCATCACCCAGTAGGGCACGGGCCAGTGCTGGCTGCTGACTGCCTGCGATTTGTCCGGGCGTTGGTAGCGGCGGTGATAGACTTCGGGTTCCAGGCAAGGAACGATGTGCACGGGAGCCGTGCTGAGCCAGGCCGGGAAGCCCCGCTCGACCCACTGGCTCTCGTTGGCCAGATCGGCGATGGCTCGGCGCCGAGCGGGTTCCTCGATCACCACCAGCGATATTCCCTGGGAGTGTCCTGCCGTTGGAATCATCAAGGCCTCCTCGAGGACTTCTGACAGTAACGAGGGGGCAATGGGGTCAGGTCGGTAGTTGCGCACCATGCGGCGAGCCTTCAGAAGGCGCCGCAGTTCGCTCTTCACTTACAGCACTTCAGCGAAAAGAATATAGGGGGGCTGCAAAGTCTGGGAGCGCAGGTAGCTCTCTCCTTCGCTCCAGAGTTTGTCCTGGTCCAGACCCATATTGGGGTCGCCCGTTACCCAGAAACGGTCGAGCACTTCCTGTCCCTCGGTTACCCTGGCGAACGCCGAAAAGTGCCCGCCTTCGTCGCTGGCCAGGCGGCTATTGTCGCGGAAGTTGATGAACAGCTGCGTGCTGTTGGTATTCGGCCCTGCTTTGGCAAAGGCCAGGGTTCCGCGTTCGAGTCGGAAGTAGCTGGGGTCGTCGTTGAAGTTCTTCTCTTTCCATTCGGGATGGGGAGTCCGCCAGTTGATGCCAAATTGGCAGACGAAGTTGGGAACGACCCTGAAGATCGGGGTAAAGTCGAAGAAGCCCGCTTTGACCAACTCGACAAAGCGCTGGCTGGCATTGGGGGCTGCCTCGGGATAGACATCGATACGCAGGTCCCCCTGGGTGGTCACCAGCCGAACCTTGACGACTTTCGTCAATTTGGGTGCCTGTACTCCCGGCAAGGCTGTCATGGGACTCGCCTGACTCCAACCCGTTGCGCCCAGTGCCAGACAGAGGATGAGGAGCAGCAAAGGCCTCAAGGAAGCACCTCGGCCTTGACGATCATGTCGGGCTGTTCTGGCAGCGACTTGAGATAACCCGCCGTGTCATACCAGAGAGCCTGCTGGTCCAGGCCCATGCTGGGGTCCCCCAGCGCTTTGAACTTCTCGGAGACTTCGTAGCCTTTGACCACCTTGGCAAAGGCGCTGAAGTGGCCGTTGGCGTCCGAAGCCAGCTGGCTGTTGTCGCCGTAGTTGATGAACAACTGGGTGCTGTTGGTATTTGGGCCTGCCTTGGCGAAAGCCAGCGTGCCCTGGGAGAGCTTGAAATGGCTGGGGTCATCCTTGAAATTGTTGTCTTTGTGCTCCTTGAAGCCCGGTTTCGAATTCACGCCGAACTGGCAGACAAAGCCAGGCACAACGCGGAAAACCGGAGTGTTGTCGAAGAAGCCCAGCGCCACCAGTTCCACAAAGCGTTTGGCGGCATTGGGGGCCGCTTCCGGGTAGACCTCGATCAGCAACTCCCCCTGTGAAGTTTTGAAGCGGACTTTGTGAGCCTTGGTCAGTTTGGGCGCCTTGGCACCCGGCAATGGCTCGAGCTTGCCCATAAGCTTTCCGGGCTTCGGAGGGGCCACTTTGGGAAGCGGCTTAGGCGTCGATGCCGGTTGGGGGGTCGAGGGAGGCTGGGGTGGCACGGTTCCCGGCGTCTGGGCAACAGGCTGCGGACTGGCCGGGTAGGTGGTTTGACCAGGCTGCTGTTGGCAACCTAGCAACATCAGGCTACAGGCGAGCATCGATCCAAAGTTTTTCATGATTACCTCCCTTTGGAGGCGCCCGTTTCCCGGTTCATCAGGACATCCCCTGCCGTTACGCAGCGCACGGTGTCTCGGGCGATCAGGAGTTCTTCATTGGTGGGAATGACATAGACGGGCAACCGGGTGGCGGGAGGACTGATGCAGCCGGCCTGGTCTCCAACGGCCCGTGCATTCTGCTCGGGATCCAGCGTGACGCCCATCCAGTTCAGCTTCTCGCAAATCTGCTCGCGAATTTCTGGGGCGAACTGGCCAATGCCCCCGGTAAAGACGATGGCATCGGCCCCGTTCATCTGAGCCAGATAGGCACCGATGTAGTGCTGGACTCGTTGACAGAAGAGATCGATGGCCAGCGACGCTCTGCGGTCCTGGTTCTCGCGGCGCTCCAGCAGAAGGTCGCGCATATCGCCGGTCAGGCCAGAGATTCCCAGCAAGCCGGACTGTTTGTTGAGCAGGCTGTCTACCTCGAGAATCGACAGGCCTTCACTGTGCATCAGGAACTCGATAATGGAAGGATCGATGTCGCCGCACCGGGTTCCCATGAGCAGGCCCTGTAGGGGCGTGAAGCCCATCGATGTGTTGATCGACTGTCCCGCCTGGATGGCGCAAGCCGAGCAGCCCGCGCCCAGGTGGAGGGATACGATGTTGACCTGCTCCTTCTCCAGGCCCAACAATCGCCGGTAGCGATAGGCTACGTAGCGATGGGAGGTTCCGTGAAAACCATAGCGCCGGATCTTGTGGCGCCGATACAGGTGATAGGGAATTCCATAGAGGAAAGACTCCGCCGGCATGGTCGAGTGAAAAGCGGTGTCGAAAACCGCTACTTGCGGCATGCCACTGCCCAGCAAGGATTCAACGGCCCGAATGCCCTTCAGATTGGCCGGGTTGTGAAGAGGCGCCAGCTCGGCGCAGTCTTCGATGCCCTTCACAACCTCCGGGTCGATGCGGATCGAGGTCTGGAAATGTTCGCCACCGTGGACGACGCGGTGGCCTACGGCTTCGATTTCGGCTGGTGTTTGCAATAGCCCCGAGTGGTTCAGGAACCAGTGCAGCATCTTTTCAATGGCTTGGCGGTGGTCACGAACGGCCGCCGTCTCTCTCCAGACATCGCCGTTGTGAGCCTTGAATTGAAGGCTGGACTGTCCCCCCAGTCGGTCCACGATGCCCCGCGCCAGACACAGATCGGAGTCGTTCAGAATGCGCTCAAGGCTGGTATCGATCAGTTGAAACTTGAGGCTCGATGAGCCACTGTTGAGGACGAGAATTTTCAAGGTGGGGTCCTTTGTCGAGCCATAAAAAAAGGAGGGCTCGCGCCCTCCTTTTTCACCGGACCGCCTGACTCTAAACGAGGCCGCCGAAGCCGAAGTTCATGTTGAATCCACCGCCGAAGGCCATGTTGCCGCCGGGGAATCCGCCGCCGAACTGAGGGCCGCCAAAGCCGCCGCCGAAGCCGGGGCCACCGAAGCCGCCACCGGGGCCACCCATGCCCATTCCGCCACCCATCTGGGCCATCAGGCGGTGCAGTTTGCGCATCAGTCGCTTGAGCTTGCCGGCCATCATTCCCTGCTGGAAACCGGCCTGGAAAGGATTCTGGGGGCCCTGAGGACCACCGAAGTTGTTGGCCATTGCGCCCATGTTGTGGCCGCAGCCGCAACCGCACATGGAACCCAGTCCGCCCGGTCCGCCGCCCGCGAAGGCTTGAGCCCCGTTCGGGCCGGCGAAGGCCGCAGCACCCGGCCCGCCCAAGCCATTCGCGCCCAGGCCGCTGGTAAGAGAAATAGCGATGCTCAGGCTCTGGCTGGCCTGATTGTTGTTTCCGACGTTTCGTACTCCACCCATGTTAGTATCCTCGCTCTCAGATAGTGTTGGGACTATAATAACCAATCGCCCGGGGCGTGATCTACATGAATTTCCTAACTTTGTAACAATTTTGTGTACAGATGTTACGGGATTGTTTCGGTCGCTGCCTCGCCCTGGAGCTGCCCGGAGCAAATAAAAAAAGCCCCTCGCGGGGCTTTCCTGGACGCTTGATTGCGAGCTTAGAAGAGGCGGGGGGCGCCACCCGGAATGCCGGCAGAGGCGAAGGCACCGTTCGGCCCGGCGCTGGCGAAGGCGCCGTTGGGGCCACCCACGCCGCCGGGGCCACCGGGGAAGCCACCGCCCATGCCCATCTTGGACATCAGCTTGCGAATTTTCTTCATCAGGCGGCGCATCTTGCCCGCCATCTGACCTTTCTGGAAGCCAGCCTGGAACGCGTTCTGGGGGCCACCCTGACCGAAATTGCCAGCCAGAGCGTTGCCGTTGGGGCCGCAGCCGCAGCCGCATCCGTTGCTGATGGAGCCGAGTCCGTTGCCGGCCGAGGCGAAGGCGCCGTTGGGTCCGGCGAAAGCCTGGGCACCGTTGCTGGCGGCCGAGCCGAGTCCGCTGGTCAGGCTCATTGCCACGCTCATGCTGGCGCTGGCTCCACGGGTCTGGTTCAGTGCGTTGATGGGGAACATTGTTCAGGTCCTCGTTTCTTCGATTTCTTGACCTCATAGTAACCCCGGGGTAGGGGGTCGTCGACCCGATGGTGTGTCTGGTTTGTGAATCGTGTAAACAGATTGTAAATGAACTTTGTCAGAGTGTATCCATTTCACAGGTTCTGGCCCGGCAGCCTCGAACCGACGGCGATGCAGGACCTGCTGGCGAAGTTTGCCAACCAGCTTTCCACCCAACCCTATCCCTGCTATCACGTGATTCGTCGACTGGATCCGGTACACTGGAGCGACAGTTGGCAATCCTGGTTTCTCACCCGCTACCAGGATGTCGCTCTGGTGATGAAAGACGTCCGTTTTCGGGTTGGACAGGTAGAGCACTTTTCGAAGCGCCTCGACCTGGAGAGGTTGGATCCCGAACAGCGCCGGGTTTCCTCGGCCTCTCTGGCTGTGATCGAGCGTTGGCTCGCCAGTTTTCTGTTGTTTACCGATCCCCCCGAGCACACCCGTCTGCGGGCTTTGATCAGTAAGGCCTTTACGCCTCGAAGCCTGGAACAGATCGAGCCCTTGATCGAGCGTCGCGTGGAGGGGTTGCTGGCCGATTTTCGTGAAGGGCAGGTGGTGGACTTGATCCCCACCCTGGCCGTGCCGCTGCCGGTGATGACCATCGCCGACTTCTTGGGCAGCCGAGCGGACGATCACGAGATGTTGGGGGGGTGGTCGCACGATCTGGCCAGTTTTCTGGGCAATGACCGGCTCACCCCCGAGGTGGTCGAGAGAAGTCGCAACAGCCTTGAAGCGATGGCCGAATACTTCGGCCAGTTGATGGATGTGCGCCAGCGGGAACCCCAGGAAGACTTGATGTCGCGGTTGTTGTTGTCGCAGCACGAAGGGTCGAGCTTGACGCACCAGGAGGTCCTCAGTATGTGCATCTTGCTGTTCGGAGCGGGTCATGACACGACCACCAATCTGATCGGTAACGGGCTGTTGACTCTCTTGCGTCATCCGCAGGCATTGCCGCTACTGCAGCGTGAGCCGGATAGGGTGCTGGAGGAAGTCTTGCGCTACGACAACCCTTCGTTGATCGCCAGTCGCACGGCGGCCGAGGCAGTGGAGCTCGGTGGGCGCCAGATCCAGGCCGGTGATTGTGTGAATCTCTGCGTGGGCGCTGCCAATCGTGACCCCGCTCAGTTCGCAGAGCCTGATCGCTTTTGGCCCGAACGCCCTCAACCCGGAAACCTGTCTTTCGGCCGGGGCATCCACTTTTGCGTGGGTTCCTTTCTGGCTAAACTTGAAGCCAGGATCTTGCTGACGCGTTTTTTTGGGCGCTGGCCTGGCAGTCGGATCGTGGTCGAGCCTGAACGCATTCCCACTCTGGCCTTTCGACGGCTGCGACATCTCCAGGTGGAGCTACGAGCTTGATCCGGCTGGCGCGTCCCGGTGATGCCGAGGCCATTCGCGAGCTGGCCACGCTGTGCATTACCAATGGCATTCCCGCCACCCGAGAGGCGTCGCCCGAGGAGGTTGTTGACTATTGTCGGCGCAGCTACGAGGGTCTCGCAGACCAGTTGAGGGCGCAGCGCGATTTCGTGATCCTGGTCGAGGAGCAGGAGGGAAGGATCACGGGGTACCTGATGCTCGATTTTGAGCATGTAGAGCCAAGCACCGGCGAGCGCCAGTGTTATATCGTTGATCTGGGCGTGCACCCCGAGAAGCGAGGGAGTTTCGCTACCCATCGACTGATCAAGAAGGCTGCCCAGCTGGCCAAAGCCCGGGGCTTGAAGTATCTGGTAGGCACGGTGTCAAGCAACAACGAGCGAACCCTGCAGCTGGGACTCAAGGCCCTGGGATTTGAAGTGGAGCGCGTCCAGATTATGAAGCGCTGTTAGCGCCGTCGGGGCGACAACGAGTTGACGACGTCGCTGGCTTCTTCGAGCAGTTCCTCGATCTGGGCCATTTTCTCGTCACCCGGTTGCTCCACAAAGTCCCACAACAGTTGGCTGGCCTCGCCCAGCACTTCCAGGGCTTGCTGGGTACGTTCGCGGATTTCCTTGCTGTCGCGAGAGCGAGCCATCTGCCCTTCCGTACTGCTGATCAGTCGGTCGAGAGAGCCAAGCGACCCCTCCAAGGCTTCGGAGTTGCTGCTGCCGCTCAAGTAATTCTCGGCCTGTTGTAGGATTTGGGCCAGCAGCTGCGGCATGGGGCGTTGCTCTGAGGCGGCCGATCCGGCACCCAGGCCTTCGGTGCTCACGAGGTTCACCACGCTGTCCTCGGGCGAAAGCACAGCGGCAAACATGGCCAGATTCTCGGCCGCCGAAAGCAGGCTTTCGCGAAGACCCGTAAGGGCATCGAGGTCGCCCCTTTGGGCAGTAACCTTCATCTCTTGCAGTACCTTAAACAGTTGCTCCGCTGCCTCTTGCAGGGAGACATCGATGTCTGCCGGCAGCTGTGTTCTAAGCCAGTCCTCGCACTGGTCCATGGTGTCGGTGAGATCATCGACTCCGATCAGGTTGCCAAAGAAACGGTCCATCGCAGCTGTTACCAGGTTCACCACGGGGAATGGAGTGGGGCCATAGGCGAGATGGGATTCTACGGTCTCTGCCAGGACCTGGTCGAGGTCCTGGCTGAACTGGATGATTTGAGACTGCCAGCGCTGCAGGTCATCCTGGCTGGCTTCGCCTTTCTGGACGGCTTCAATGACCGCGGCACAGGTGTCCATAAGGTGGTCCATGTGGACATTCATGCGTTCCTGGACGTCCTCTTCGAACTCTTCTACGAACGACCTCAGGTCGTTCTCAAAGTGAGGGATTCCCTGAATCAGACCGGCGGTCATCGGTCCGGGGGGTCGCCCCTGCGACCAGGATTTGAGGTGAAGCAACAACCGGTTCAGGAAGAGGTGACTGGTTTCCCCGTCTTCGATCAAATCCTGATGCGAGGCCTGGGCCTTGCGGATCGAGCCGATGGTGGCCCCCAGTTCCTGGGCTAGCGAACTCCACCGCTCCGCCGGAGCGTCGAGGTTGGACTGGATGGACTGGAAGAGGTCTCGAAGCCTCAGGATGCCGTCCTCGAAAGCCTGGGCGATTTCAGGACTGAACTCCGGGTTGTTCGGAGCGTGTTGGCGAACTGCCTCGAGCTGTTGCTCCGTGGCTGGCAGTGCCTGCTGCAGCAGTTCCTCGATTTTGGCGCGGTGGTTCTCACCGGCAGCTGTCTTTGAAGCTAGATCAAGAATCGCGTCGCTGATGGTCTGAGACATGCCCGCAGGTTTTGTCTCGGGGGGTTGAAACCCTGCTGACTGCTCCGGAGTACCTGGCCGAAAACCTGTTGACAGGGTTGCAGGCCCATGCTAATCTTCCGTCCTGGCCCCGCTG
>CAZYPN010000087.1:0-21802 GCA_964649085.1 uncultured Burkholderiales bacterium
GAGGCTTCACGAGCTATCCCTGCCGGGCGCGATGTGCGAGGACTGAACGGATACAATCTCTCTTTACCGGTTGCTGGCCGAAGGCGTTCCCCGGCTCGGCAGCCCCGATTACCAGCTGCTAAGAGCCGCCTACCTCGACAATCGCATGGCCGGGTCTTTCGAGTCATGAAATTGGGTTGGACGGAAAAGAACGAGCGTTGTCTGGCCTGGCAATTCACCCCCACCCCCGAACATCCCCAGCGCGGCTGGCGCTGCTTCAAGGTCGCCGAACTCTCCCACCTCGAACTCAAGGATTCCTGGGAAGGCATGCCCGAGCCCGCCGACCAGGGCCATCCACCCCAGTGTGTGGTCGTGCCCGACAGCGTCCACGAGCAACCCGCCGCCCCAGCCCGGTCCGCCCGTCGCTATCCGGGCTGAGCATCAGTGGACCTGGTTTCACGATTTCAGGTATAGTGGCCCTGTGAAACACCCCGGCATCCTCAACGACGTGCTCTTCAAAATCGTCTTCGGAACCCAGTCGGGCGAGCCCATGCTGCGGGCCCTGGTCAACGCCCTCTTAGACCTGAGCGGCGACAACGAGATTGCCGAATTGATCCTGGTGAATCCCATTTCCGAGAAGGAATACATCGATGACAAAGGTCCGATCCTGGACCTCAAGGCTCGCGATAACCGGGGCCAACAATACAACGTTGAAGTGCAACTCCGGCCCGGCGTGGGCGACTACCTCAAACGGTCTATCTATTACCTCACCCGATTTTTCAGCGAACAAATCCAGCGCGGAGATTCCTACCACCAACTCCTGAAGACCGTTTCCATTACCCTGCTCGACTTCAACTTGCTCGACGAAAGCGAGCAGGTTCATAGCACCTTCGTCTTGCGCGAGAAGACCACCGGTCACATTCTCAGCGACGTGCTGGAACTGCACTACGTCGAGCTCAGGAAGTTCAGGCCCTCCAAACCGAGCGAGTTGCGTACCCGTTTTGAAAAATGGCTCTACTTCCTCAAATTTGCCGACCTGTTCGGTCCCGAAGACCAGACACTTCCCGACAATCTAGCCCAGGAGAAAGGAATCGCCATGGCCCTGGAATCCATGCGGCGTGCCTACGCCCAAGACCCCGTCCGTGAGATGATCGAAGCCCGAGAGAAAGCCGAACGAGACGAAATAAGCCGACTCCACACCGCCAGGCTTGAGGGCAAGCTTGAGGGCAAGCTCGAGGGCAGGCTCGAGGGCAAGCTCGAAGGCAAGCTCGAGGGCAGGCTCGAGGGCAAGCTCGAAATGGCTCGCGGACTGCTCCTGGCGGGCGTCGACCGGGAGACCATTTTGAGCGTTTCTGGGCTCAGCGACGCCGACCTGGACACCCTCTAAGGATCGCAGTCGAAAGCGCCCCGATAGATGCTGAACTTGAGCAGGCCGTCACCGCGGCTTAGCCAGGATGTTTCGAAGCCAGATTCATCCGAGCAGGCAAGAAGTCCGGATCGATGTCGAGGGCTTGCCGGAAGGCTTCCTGGGCCTCTTGGTGCCGGCCGCAGGCCTCGTAGGCCAAACCAAGGTTACTCAGGTCCACCTCGTCCCGTTTCAATTCCAGGGCCTTCCTGAAGTAGACGATGGCGTTCGGGTAGTCCTCGGCCCGCAGGGCCAGGGTGCCGAGTTTACTCCACGGACGAGAGTCCGCCGGGTTCAGTTGGTTGGCCCGGCGCAAAACCGGTAGTGCCTCCTCATTGAAGTCCAGCATGATGCAGGCAATTCCCAGGCCGTAGAGGCTGGAATAGTGGTCGGGTTCGAGAGCCAGCGACTGCCGGTAGGCCTCACGTGCCTCCAAGAACTCGCCTTGCTGGAGGCACATTGCGCCGAGGTCGGACCAGCCTCCGGCGGTGGGGCGTGCCTCGACCTGCTGGCGAGCCTGGCGGATGGGGTGGTCCTCGGGAAGTTCCTCCTCCCGGTCCAGTTCCAGAATCTCCACCAGTTCGACCGGGATGTAGCCGCTCAAGGGCAGTCCTAACTCATAGCGCAGATAGGGGTCGAGGTCGTCCCGGAACTTTTCTCCCAGGGCGACCTCGGCGCTCGGGTCGGTGCGCAGCAGATAGCTGGCCGCCTCGGCGCGGCCAACCGCCAGCGGCTCCATCAGGGTCGCCCAGGCAAACTTGATCAAATGCGAGCTGGCCGGCGCGGTTTCCAACAGGAGCCAGGTCAGGTAGAACATTTCAGGCGGATCGGAACTTTGCAGCCGTTCCTGAAGTTGCCCGGCCTCCTCTAAAGTGAGCTGGTGGAGCTGGCGGCGAACCGCCCCCAGCAGCGCAGCCAGTTGGGTCTGACGGTCGCTGTCCGGCGCCGACGGATAATCTTCCCATTGGAAGGCCTCAGCCGAGCCGGCCAGGTGGGTCGGGTTCCCCTCGGCGTCCAGCGGAATCACACCGGGGGCCTGGCCCGTGTGCCCATACTGCTCCATCGACTCTTCCGGCACCGCCTCGAAGTGAACGTGGGGCCCGGTTCCATCGCGGTGGCCCCAGTTGTGGTAGCGATAGCACAGATAGTAGCCGTCCTCGTTCGGCTTGTGCATGATGTCCGGGGGCACTTGGGGAGCGCAGGGATGCGAACGGCGGTAGACGGGAAATCCGACGGTATTCATAGCCCCCATAGTAAGCCGTCCGAGGGGCGTCGCCTGTGAGCTTTTCCCCAATGTTCGAGGCCACGGGCCTGAGGTGCTCCGACCTCAAGTAGCAGGCGTTCCGCAAAGGCACCAATGGTGTGTTTTGAACCAGTGCGTCAGGCTCTGCTGCACGACTTGGGCATCCGGTTGGAGCAGCTTACCCATCGAAGCTTCCAGCCCCCCGCATGCGGATTTCGAACGGCTTTTCCGTCGCAAATCGGGCCGCAAACAGCTGGTTCGCTCAGGCTACCGAAAGCTGAACTTCGGCTCCGAAAGCCTTGCCGATAAGGTCCACAGTCTTCAGTGTCGGGTTCGACCTCCTTGGATCCTCCAGTCGGGCATACGCCGATTGCGAGACGCCAAGTCGCTTGCGCAGTTGCCGCAGGGTCAGTGCCCAATAGACCCGTTAGGAAGGCCAGACCCGTCGCAGTGCGTCGTGTTCGCTTCCATCCAGCCCCGGCATGATGACGGTCGTCATCTGCGGAAACCCCTCCGCCGGATCGGCCGGTATCGCCAGGTGATGACCGGACTTGGTCAAGAACTCGGACCTGCCGTTGTCCCCCAACTGCCGTCAAGAGACGGTGTGGTTCTCATCTGCACGAACGAAGACGACGATTTTCTGGCTCGGGGCCTGCTAGAGACTCTAAAGGCCGCGAACTGTCAGGTGTCTCTGGCCTGTTTCTGGAACGACCGGGTCCACTTGGGTTGGGGAGAAGACCGCGCTCCGATTCTCAGGCGTTACGTCGAGCCGATGCAGCGGCCCACCACCTTTCTCGTTCTCAAATCCATCATCTCCGGCTCTTGCGTGATAGGGACCAACATCAGCGAACTGGTCTATACCGAGCAGCCTACGCACATCTTTGTGCTGTCCCCGTGTTGCTCCACAGAGCCCAGCAGCGGCTCGAGTCCGAGTTCCCGCCGGATGTCTCAGGTCGGTTTCACTACATCTGGTTCGCCGAAGACGACGAGCAGAATGACAAAGGTGAGGTCGTTCCTGGCGTCGGCGGCATGGTCTATAACCTGCTCGGCCTCGGAACCCCCGAAGACAAGAACCGTTTTGTGCCCGAGCTGGTCCGAGAGCGTCGGGAAGAGCTGCGGGCTTGACCTCCGGAAATGTCACTGAACCAGCATTCGCTTGGTCGCCACCTCGGCCAGCTTCGCCACCCCTTTGTTGCCTTTGTCGAGCCTAAAGAGTCCTCCAAAAGTTTATCGAGGCTGCCAGACCATCACCATTCGCCTCGAGCTGGTGCAATGGTGAGCTTACCCTTTGCGCTGGTTACGCGATCGACGCTGAATCTGGCGAAAACCCCTCGCGCTCTCTGCTCTTTGGGTGTGCCAGACCCTGCCCAGATTATCGACTTCACCGTATGAATCGTTGCAGGAAGATCCCAAAGGCCCCAAGAGAAGTTGACCCGGTTTCGATTGTGTTTTGAGGCTACCGTCAACGGTCGCTTGGTCGGCACGACGGGGAGCAGCGCAAATGCAGGAATCGCAAGTGCTTGGGCACCGAGTTCGATGCTAAAATCGTCGGTGGTCGTTGGGTTCGAGAGTCGATGCGCATACAGCCGGTCGTCGGCTACATCGAGCCGCAGTGTCGGTTTGCGGTCGCCCAGCCCTAGCTCTTTCCGCTTGGCATCCGGTACGCGGTAGACTTTCCTCCAATCATCAAAGAGTGCTAGCCCTAAATGCTGCTCTTCGACGAGCTTAAGTACGTCCCGCATGGATTGAACTAAATTTTGCCGACTTGCACCATTGGCCGCGCAGAGGGTTGACTCGCAAGTCGCCTCGCCGATCACACAGGCCAAGCCCGCTAGGAACGAGCGCATGGCGGGTTTGGTCCGCACGAAGATCTCCTTGAAGTTCGTTTCGGAAAAGTCAGCGGGTTTCGCAATGGTTCTGAGTTCAACTTCCAAATACCGCCTAAATTCCTGTAGCCCGTCCAGCAAGACAGCGGTAAGTTCTTCTCTGCGCACGGACGTCTGGAGAATGGCCTTCCCGTCTTTCTCGAAAGCCAGCTTTGGGGCGTCAACTCTGTGTGCAAGTGCGGACTTGTCCAAGAGTGAGAGCGTCCCGAGTGCAGTCAGAAAGCCAAGGAGTTGTTGGCCATCAATACCCTGAAGCTTAAGGAGTTGCATTCCGCTCCTTCTCGCTGGCACGGTGGTCTGCCAAGCGCAGGATCGCCTCGAGCCAGCAAAGTTCAAGCCATCCGTACTTCTCAACAAGTCGCCAAAATCGTTCGCCCACCGGTGAATCGAGCCGGCAGAGGTTGTGGCCTGAGCTTGTTGGCGGAAAACTCCAGGAACCGAAGACATTGCTGGAATGGTCGGCCAGAGATACGTCGACGGGGTTCTCATCAAGCAGAACCGGGGCGAAGGGCCTGCAGTCACCGTGATGACTGCCAACCAGATGTAGCACCAAATCTACGTCTGGCTCGGTCGCGTCTCCTTTCTCCATAAGCCATTCCTCCAACTTCCCCCTGAGTCCCTCTAGCATCGCAAGTGATTGTAGCGCGTGATGATGTCCCCCACTCGGATATTTACTCTTCATCCTTGCCAAGCGGCGTGCTGACCGTGATCCGGGCGGCATTGCCGATTTAGCCCAGGGTGTTTCGTCCTTGAATAGCTCGATCTCGCTTCCGCCCCTTAGCATCAGTTGAAAGCGGTGGTCAGCTTTGCCGATATCGTGGAGCCAAGCAGCGAGAGATATGTGTGCGGTTAGTTGTCTCCCTAGTCCGCAGCGCTCGGCGTATTCACGCGCAAATCTCTCTACATTGGCAGTATGCTCAGCTAAAGTGACCGCTCGGCCTAGGCAGTACGAGTCGTCGCCGTCGGTTGTGACTTCAAGACCATCCTCTAGCGACCGATCGGGATGAAGTAACCCTAGTAGCTCCCCGCTTGTCAGACGCTTGCCTTCCAGGACTGCCCAACCTGGATTTCCAACAACGACTCGGGAAACTTTCGAAGCGGCCAATTTACTGGCCCAAAGTCGCTTCCAGGGCGGACCATTGTCACTGACGGCGTGTCGGCTGAGCGCGGCCCTTACCTCGGCGGCCACATCCTGTGAAGGAGCCAAACCAAGTTCTTTGGTAACTGCCGGATGGAGTCGCAGCAATGGTTTCGCGCGAGCCATAAAATTCGCCTGTTCCGCCCGGTCGGAGACCGGTTCCGTTGAAGACGTATCAAAACACCCATGTAGGATCCCGCCGTAGCTAACCGGAACGACCAAAGTATCGCCTGGTGCAATCCTATCATAGTTGAGGATCACACTCTCGTCTCCTCGCCATGCTAGGGCTAGGCGCTCGGACCTATTGGCTCCTCCTTTCTCCAGTGAGTCACCCGTTGGCTCAACTTCGATGCCTTCTACGTCCCCCAGGTCGCTAACAGATTGCTGTGCAAGCCAGGCGCGGGCTGTTGAGAATGGTAGCGACATCGCCTCAAGTCCAGTTGGTGGAATACTTGCAACGATGGCCTTTGCGAGCTCAAGGTCCCCTTCTGCGAGGATGTCCTCTGTGAGATCGGCCCTCCACACAACCTGAACATCAGGGGGTCCTGAACTCGGACCGTGGAGCCACAGGCTCACTTCGGGGACCGGGCGCGGAGGGGGCGAGGTTTGAGACCACAAATCCAGATAGGTAGGTAACAGAGTTGGCGCGTTCTTTTTGGGGGCAAGTAGCTTGCTAAGTGCTTCTCCGGTGGGTACTTCAAGGGATAGGATTCCAAAGTCAAGTAGCTCCGTTCGGGCCAGGGCATCGTCGTCTCTCCGCTTTCTGTCACCTTTAAGGCCCCGGGTCGCCTCCCTTAACCGCTTGGAGCGTTCCCTTGCTCGTTCCTTGAGCCAGCTGAATGTGTGACCAATCGCTCGACCATAAATAGGGTCATCATCGGCTAGTGAGGGTTTCTTTCCCATCCGCCTGAGTTCTTCTCTCTGTGTTTTGCAATTGTCGTATATGACTACCCCCTCGGCCAACCGGTAGGTGCCGAGTCGATCCAGGCGACCGAAGCGTTGTCGTAAGCTGTCCAGACTGGCGGCTTCTGTGACAAGTGCATCGAAATCAAAATCGGCGCCGGCCTCGAGGCACTGAGTTCCGACGATAATCCGTTTCGGCAGTCCGCAATTTCGTGGCCGGCCTGCCTGAATTGCCGGCCGAAGCTCATCTAGCACATCTTCGCGGTCTAGAGGACGCATCCGTCCGGTAAGAAGGGTAACGGTGACGTCACTTGAGAGTGTTTCAGCGAGTTGACGAGCAATTGCGCTTGCGCTTGTAATCCGGTTGACGACAACGCCCACAGTTCTGTGCTTCGCGAGTAAGGCCTTTGATTGCTCGACACAGGTTCTGTCCAATTCTGCTCGATCTGCCACTTCAATGAGCCGCACTGGCTTGCCAGCATGAAGGCGGGGTCCTAATGCGGAATCGGGCTTTGTCTCTCCATAGAGCAATTTGAAGGCTGCTTGGTTCTCGATACCGGGCGTTGCCGAGAGAAAGCAATGTTGAAATCGGGGCCTTAAGCCCGTCTGAGAAAATCGCTGTCGCAGGCAGGCCATTTGCTCGAGAGTTTGCCGGAAAGGCTCCGAAAGGTGTACCTCATCAAGGAGCAGCAGCGTATCATTTGCGAGCAGCCCGGCGTGAACCGGCTTCATTCCTTGACTTACGCCATAACCTTGAATCAGAATCCGCGAACCAATGTGATCGACGGTTGACGCAAGAACAAGTGCCTTATCGGGCGTTCCTGCCCAACCGTCGTCCTGCGGGATCCCACCACGAAGAGTGAACACACCTAGGGGCCCTTCCTCCCCTCCGGAAAGCGCGCGCAATCGGGCTGCGACCTCGACGACAACACCTTCTCTACTGGTCAATAGCGTTCGTAGCAAAGCTCGGCCGCGTTCAGCCACCTGGTCAACGACGATTCGCCGGTCTACCACCATGGCGATGCGACGCGGGCACCACCTGGCAGTCTCTTCGTTTTCCGTGTCCAGCGCGAGGGCGAATACAGCGATATCTATGCAGGTGGTCTTTCCCACGCCGGTAGGAAGGTCCAGTACCCTAGGCCAAGTCCGGTCTTGGACGACCTGCTCGAGCAAGCGCTGCTGCCAATCGAACGGCCTCTTGCCCTCGTGCACAGCCGCGTGGAAGTCGCCGAATTGAGCAATGGTTAACTTCACGGGTTCTCCACTGGAAGGCAGAGACCGAGTCCGAAGTAACGCCCCGCACCGATAAGGAGCGGCCCACGCACACTTCTGTCAAAGCGGATATCGGCATGAACGCGGACTCGCGGCGCTCGACCGGGCCGACCGGGCCAGGGCAGAAACTCACGAACATGCTGCGTGCCGCTTAACAATGGCGCGAAGGAAATCTCAACGTGGTTTGGGCGAATACCCACGACGCGAAGGCACGCGTCAGAAACAGATTGCTGAGCTTCCCACACGGCCTTCCGCGCAGTGCTCTCTTGCTTACTTCGGAGGTTTCCTGGGTTCTTGTCCAGCGCTATGGGTGTCGCAGTGATGAACCGCTGGGATACGCGGCACCACTGCTGGGGCGATAGCGACGTCTTTGTTGATACTTCCACGCGGCGAATGGCGAAGGGAAACAAAGTCCCACCGGCAAGAGTCAGATTGCCATCAGCGTCGGCTCGTTCTTTTTCCCATTTTGCCACCAGACGGAGCAATATTTCTCGCTCACTGCTCGGGAACCGGCGTGGCATCACTATGGCGCAGCCCATGACAGCACCGTCGGCGTGATTGTGTCCAACAAAGGGCAAGGTCACGAACGCGACGTGAGGTTCAACGTTTTGGGGACTCGTCCCGTGGCCTGAAATCGAGCTCGGTAGGCAATTGTCACCACGTTGCTCTAGTATCGCTCCGCGCAGCGCCCTGGCTACATCCGTCGACCGCGAGGAAACCGGTCGCGAGCCACCAACACGTTCAAAGACGATCCAATCGGCGGAAAAAAGACTGGTTGGGACAACTTTGGGGGTTTCTAGCCTAGAAACCTTCCGATAGATTTGAGAGCGTGAGGGTAATACCCGGTTCTCTATGCCAGCGTGGATCGAGAAGGCTCGCTCTAGGCGCTCGAGCTGCAGTTCTCCGACCACGCGCAAAGTAGTATCTCCTTCCTCATCGGGAACCAAGGTTGGCGTGATATGCCGTTCGACGATACAGCAGCGCACCAGCGAAGACGAGTGTCCAAGTCGAGTGACTCTCTCACAGAGTTGGTCGATGGCCGCGCGATGCCCGGCTGGATCAGCGTGCGCCCATACAAACGCGAAAGTGGGGCTTTCAGGAATGACTACCGGAAAAGTTCGTGCTTGGCGTGTACGTCTGTCGGGCATAAGTGCAGCGGCGATTTTGAGGTCCTTATCAGATGGCGCGTTCTCAAGAAAACTCGGCGCCTTCTTTGCGGCTTCAAGCTTGCTCTGGGCTTTCTTTTGCTTACTGCCCCCGGCGGTCTGTTTTAAAGCCTCTTCAGCCTGACGAATTTTTGTGTCCAATCCCAGTGTGATGTCGTTTACTGGCACGTAGACTTCGCGGACCTGCCGCCGGTCGAATTCAGAATCTAGGTTCACTAGAAGCGACGGTGCACCCTGTTGTTCTAGCCACAGAAGTGCCGAACGCTCGGCTGGGTCGATTTCGTCCCGATCATGCAATGCGGCCACCAAGGCGGAGAAGAATCGAGCGGGATGGGGTGGCCATTCGGCGAGTCCCCGGTCATTATGAGCTGTCGCAGCATAGCGCCCAGTGAGGAGTTCGACCTCGATAGCGAGCATCAGTCTTCGACTTCCGACACTGCCAGCGCGCGGCTTTTAGTCACAAGAATCTCTAGCTTTGGCGAGGGCTTAAGTTCCGCCAGCGGTACCCCGGCGGGTTTTTCGAATTTGAGTTCCTTGGGAAGCTTGATAACTGCTTCCTCGTACAACTTAATCGCCCCATCTAGATCCAGATCCAACGGGGTTGTTACTCCATCCCTTCCGATGGCTTCAAGTTGCAGCGCAGCCCCCAGTTTGGGGACGAGCAGACAACGTGAACGGAGATCGTGACCTTGGCTCTCTGCTGCGAGCATAGCCAAGAGTCCGAGCGCAGCCAGGACGGTGCGCGCCTCTGTTGCGCCAGCCTTAAAGCCGAGCCTTCTCAATGCAGCGAGTGACAATACAACGATGTGATGCGCTTCATCGATAGTCACGCCGCCAGCCACTGAGTCGATGCTGGGGGCAATGTTCCCGTGCAAGATCGACGACGGCTTACCTGCCTTCTCTGCCTTGCCAAACTTGACCGGTTGGTCATCCTTCTGTTCAGCACGAGCTGGCTCCAGGGTCCACATCTCGCCAGTCTCAGCTGCCTTATACACCTCGGCGGAATCCTTGACGATGTTGGTAGGGTCTATTCGGCTCGTGGTTTTGCATCCAGGTTGAGCATTGATACCGACGATTTCCGAAACCAGTGCGCGCTGGAACTTGGCCCCGAGACCCCCCCTCGGTCCGGTGCTGTCCCACAAGCCGAAAACCAGTCCGGTTGGGCAGACCTTGAACAGCGCGGTCGCATTTCTGTTGCTGGCTTCGGTGAACGAGCGGCCCAGCTCTGACAATCGAAAGAGTTGCTCGCCAAGGAGGCTGTCCCGAAGGAGAGCATCAGCGATGCGGTGTGGCGCTGTAAGGGACGTGATTCGACCCAACTCAGGCACAATCGTGGAAAAATCTACGCTGACCACCGGAAGAGTGATTTGTGCGTTTGCCCACAAAGCCTCAAGCGCTTCCTCCATTCGATTCGCCTGACTCTGGACAGAGTCGAGGAGCACGCATCGCTTATCTTGCCCGCTTATTCGACGTGTCTCGAATGCATACTTGGCGCCTGGCTCCCTCTTTCTGTCATCCACAGCGTGTGTAGGTGGAAAAATTTTGTCACATTGTCCCCCCGCTGGCTCTAAAACAGCTCGACCACGGATAGCAACAATGTTGCCACTGATTGCTGTCTTCAAGAAGTCGTAGGTAATCGTTCTCGCTGCTTCAGACATTGTAACTCCACCTTCCAAACAAGTTTTCACCTGCCGCGTTTCAGGTTTTATCCAAATCGGGCCTTCAAGAGACTCTGATACTTAATTCTTGCAAGCCTCCCGCCACAGGCTAACTCCTCATCACGACAGAAAACGTCAAAGTGACTTTTGGCAAAGAGACCAGGCCCTCCTTCACCCGTTTGGGTGAGACTGCTCCTCCAACCACTCCCCCCAAGGCTGGCCCAACAGGTTGCTAAAGAAGCTCCGCAACAGACCGCAAAACTCGCCCTTATCGCCCAGCACGACTGTCAGTTCCTCAACATCCCTGCGCTGGTGGGCCCGCAGCAAGCGGTCCATGGCCGCCTTCCGTCTCATGGTTTTGGTGCTCTGGTTCAAATGAAAGACTTCAATGGAGGTCCGCCCCTTGTCTGTTCGACCCTCTAAGGGTGAGAACTCAAGGTGGGTGTAAAGTTCATCGCTGCAAGGGTCGAGAAGAAGTCGTTGCTCCAGCGCCAGGTCGTCCTCGGGCCCAAAGGCGCGGGGGCTTCCTGATTGCAACGGAAATTGGTTGCCCTTAACACGGGTTGGTCGCTCCCCCAAGTCCCTCAAAGGCTTGTTGCAAGCGGCACAGGCCGGGAGCAAATTGGACCATTCATAGGCCAGCCGACTTTCCCGCCTCACCCGTCTGGCTAGAAGGACACACCTGGGGAGGGGCAGCCCCTCGACCGCAGCGAACCTAAGCTCCGCATGAACATCAACGTCGGAATCATCGACCAGCAAGTCCAGGGTCTGGCCAGCAGGCTACGCCCCCAACTCGAGTTCGCTCTGGGGCACACGCTGGACGATCAAAAGGCCCGCTCCACCGCCTTCGTGGTGATGTGCGTTAAGACCATGCTCGATCTGCCCGCCGAGGATGCTCTCGAGTGCCTTTGCGATGGGGGCAACGACTTCGGCGTGGACGCCCTTCACGTGGGCGATGTCGTCGACGGCGAGTTCTCGGTGGCGTTGTTTCAGGCCAAATATGCCCACGAGAATCTTGAGGGTGCGAAGGGCTTTCCTCAATCCGGCGTCGAGCGCGCCATTCAGGCCGTGGGTGCCCTGTTTGACCCCTATTCGGTTCTCCATCTCAACCCCCGCTTGCAGGCCCAGGTTGAAGAGGTCCGCTCGCTGATTCTTGATGGCAACATTCCACGGGTCCGTTGCTTGCTCTGCAACAACGGCGCCGGATGGAAGTACCCCGAGGCTCAGTCGCTCATAGAGCGGGCTGGTTTCGACGAAAAGGTGAGCTTCGAGCACGTCAATCACGACCGACTGGTGCGCATTCTCCAATCCACCGCCCCTGTTAACGACGCGTTGCGGTTCACCGGAAAGGTTCTGGTCGAAGACCTCAACTATAGCCGGGTGCTGCTCGGCAAAGTGGCTGTTTCAGAGCTTGCTCGACTGATGGACGCTCACGGAGACCGCCTGTTAGAGCGCAACATTCGCCGCTATCTGGGTCTGCACGCCAACCGCATCAATCAGGGTATCCGCGACAGCCTGACGGCGACCGAGGAACGGCCGAATTTCTATTTCTACAACAATGGCGTGACCTTTATCTGTAGTCGTTTCGACTACAACGCCCTTCAGTCTGAACACCATCAAGTTCGGGTGCAGGGCCTGCAGATCATCAACGGCGGCCAGACCAGCAAAACGATCCAGGCGACTCTGGCCGCGCTCACCGACGACGAGCGTGCCGGGCTCGAACACGCCTTTGTGCTGGTCCGGCTATACCAGGTAGATGAAAACTCTGGTTCCTTGGTCCAAACCATCACGTACGCTACCAACAGCCAGAATCCGGTCGATCTTAGGGATTTGAGGTCGAATGACCCCTTACAGCGAAAGCTCGAAATGTCGATGCAAGAGCTGGGTTACGAGTATCGACGCCAGCGGGGTGAGGGTCCGAGCAATCCCAAGGAGATCAGTGCGGCAACCGCCGCCGAGGCCGTGCTCTCCGTATGGCGAGGGAAGCCTCAGCAGGCCAAGTTCCGCAGCGGTGAGCATTTCGGCAAACTCTATGACCAGATCTTTACTCCAGAGCTGAACGCTGCCCAACTGGTCCTGGCTGTGTTGCTGTTTCGCATTGCCGAAAATCGCCGCAAACGTCCTCCCCAGGGCTCACCCGAGTTGGTGCGTTATGCCTCTTGCTTTGCCGCGATGCTCATGGGTCAGGCACTGCTACGCGACCTGGGCATCCCCTTGGAGCAGCTTACCCATCGAAACTTTGAGACAGCCCGCAAGCGCATTGAAGAATCAGGCGAGAGCTACTTCGACCAGGCGGTAGGGCAGCTTCAGACGGCGCTTGAGCAGCTCTATGGGCAACAGCCCGTCAGCTTGCTGCGACTTTCGGCCACCTTCCGCCGGGGCGATTTGCTGGAGTATTTGCCGCGACTCTAAAGATCGCGAGCTATCATGGGCAGATTGTCGCACACTCTGACACCTTCTGTCACGTCAACCCCCTAGTCTCATCCTATGCCCGAGCCCTTCCTCGACCAGCTTCGCCAACTGGTAGCATGCCATCCCACCGCCAACAAATGGGTGGTGGTGCCCCATCATCAACTGGGGTGGCTCTGGGCCGAGCGGCTGGTGCTGGCGGGCTGCAACTGGCTCAACCTGCGCTTCATCACTCCCGTTCAACTGGCCCTTCAGGGCAAGGCGCACCAACTGGTCCAGGCCGGGCTTCATCCCTGCCCCGAGCAGTTGGGGCCCGACTGGATGTTGGCCTTGCTCGAGTCCCAAACAGACCATCCATGGTATCCATTGCGGCGCCAACCGGGCTGCGGCCCGGCGCTGTGGCAGCACGTGTGCGAGCTGCGCATGGCCGGGGTCGAGGTCGACGCCATCTATCTGCAAGCGTTGACGGCTCGGGGCTGGCTCGATCGAGCTGCCTTGCTCAGCGCCGCTGGTCCCCAGGTTGTTACCCCTCAGGATATCGTGGTGGCCTATCCTTATCACCTCTGGTCTGCGGTCGAGTGGCGCTTTCTGACCCACCTGTCAGCACCCCTACAGCCCCTGGCTCCCAGCCCTCTCCAGCCACCCCGACGGTGGCAAGACCTGGGGCGAACCCGGCAAGCCCACAGTGCCACCAACCAGGCCAACCTGACCTTCTTCACCGCTCCTCGGCGCGACCTCGAGTTCCAAGAGGTCCTTCGCCGCCTTCCCGGCCCCATCGACCAGGCCGAGTTGGTCTGCCGGGAAGAGGACCTGCCCCTGCTGGCCGATGTGCTGGCCCAGTGGGACACCCCTGCCACCTTCTGGCACGGCCTGCCCCTTCGACTCTCGCGCACCGGTCAGGCGGTATTGGGCCTGCTCGACTGGATCGAAGGCGGCTTCTCCGCTTACCGCCTGCGCGAGCTGCTCATGGCCAATCTGGTCAAGGGACAACCCGATAGCTGGACAGCCGCTCGGCTACTGCAACAGGCCCGGGTTCCACGGGGCCGCAGGGCCTATGCTCCCCGGCTTCAAGCCCTGCTCCAACAAACGTCTCAACGAGCCGAAGAGTGGGCCCGTCAGCAAGAGCGACACCTCGAAGCCCTGATGGACTGGCTGGAGCAACTGTGGGGCTGGTTTCCATCCCGGGGTTGCGGGTCCACCTGGCTGGCGGGAATGCAGCAGGCGCTTCAGCACGTCCTCGACCGCCAACCCGAAGCGGCCGAGGAGATCGATGCTCTGCTCGACGGTATGAAGGCTTTGGACATACCCGACGAGTCCCTGGAAGAGTGGTGTGGCCGGCTGCGGGTGCGGCTCGAACAAGGCCGTTGGGGGGCCAGTCGCCCGGGGCCCGGCCAGTTGCATGTCACCAGCCTCGAGCTGGCCGGCATCTCGGGTCGGCCCCATGTCTTCATCACCGCCCAGGAGGAGGGTCGGGAACCCGAGTTCTTCGATTCTCTGCTAATGCGCGACAGCCAGCGCCAGGGCTTTCCCACCCTGGCCACCTCCTACGACCGGGCTCAAGAATACGCCTTTGCTATCAACGAGCGCTGGAGCTGTCTGGAGGGCCAGGTCACGGTGTCGTGTTCCACCACCGACTGGCGCGACGGCCAGCCCCAACTGCCCGGCTGGCGCCTTCAACAAGTGGACGAACCGGTACAGCCCTGGCTCGACGAGGAGGCCGAACGCTACCGGGGCGATCTGACCCAGGTTCTCGAGCTGTTTCCGGGGCTGCGCCAGGGGTGGCGGGCGGCCGAGGCGCGGGCTGGCCAGGGGTTCACCTCCTACGACGGCAACGTGCCCGACTTCGCACGGCTCTGGCAGACGCTCGAAGGCTCACGCAGCCTCTCTTGCAGCCGGCTCGAGTGGCTGGCCCGCTGCCCCTATCGCTTCTTCTTGGAAATGGGCCTGCGCCTCTATGGGGAAGTGCTGACCCCCGATCCGGAAGAACAATGGCTCAACCCGGCCGAGATCGGCCATGTGCTGCACCACGTGTTCGCCGCTTGGGCCGCCCCCAATACCCCGCAGGTCGACCTCGAGAGCGCAATGCAAGAGGCCTTGGGCCAACAGATCCCCCCACCGCGTCCCGCCCTGCGCCGCCGGGTAGAGGTCGAACTGCGCGACCATATCCAGCATTTTCTTACGTTGGAGGGCTCCCGCCAGCCCTCGCGCGTGCTGGCCGTCGAGCATCCCCTACAGGCCAATATCCAGTGGGGTCCGGGGCGCGTGGTGATCCTCTCCGGCATCCTTGACCGCCTGGAAGAGACCACCGACGGCGCGGTGCGCGTGGTAGACCACAAAACCGGACACAGTTTTTGCCCGCCCTCCGCCAAGGACTATCGGAGCGGCACTCAGCTCCAACACGGGCTCTATCCACTGCTGGTCTCACTGGCCATGGCCATCCCCCTGACGAAACTGCGCTTTGCCTACCAGTGCACCCACCCGGCAGCAGCCCTCTCGTGGCAGGACTACCCGGCTCCCGACTCCGAGCTGATGAACGTGTTGGGCCAACTCCTCGAGCCAGTGAACTCGGGGGCCTTTGTGCACACCCATCGAGCCGCGCAAGACTGCGCCTTTTGCCCCCATCAGCAGGCCTGCACCAGTCGTATAGACGAGCAAGTCGAAGTCAAGCTCAACTCGCTTCCTATCCGCCGCCAGCTGCTGGGGCTGCCTTGAGTGACCAGAACAGCCGCCTCGCCATGCTCGAGCAGTGGGACCGGCATCTGCTGGTCGAGGCTTCGGCTGGGTCGGGGAAAACCCACAGCCTGGTCCAGCGGGTGGTGGCGGGCTGGCAGAGGGGCCATTTACGGCCCGGTAACTTTCTGCTGGTCACCTTTACCCGCAAAGCTGCCCACGAGCTACGCTCTCGCTTACGCACGGCTCTAGGCGGCGGAGCCGCTTTCGAGCAAATCTTCGTAGGCACTTTCCATGCCTACTGCGCCCGATTGCTGCAACGATTTCCAGGCCCCTCGGGCCTGGCCCCCGGCTTTCAGGACCTGAACCCCTCGATGCACCAGAAACTGCTGAACGAGGCCATCCGCGAATGCGAACCGGCCCCGAGCTGGCGAGCTTTCGGAATTCGCGAGGCCGACTTGTGCCTGGCCCTCGAACGAATGCTGGCCAACCCCTGGCTTCACTACCCGGCTCCCCGGGTCAAGTTTCCCGAGCCTTGCTGGCAAGAGCTGTGGTGCCTTCGCCTGCAGGTGGCCGAACTGTTGGGGCCGGGGGCCGTGCCCCACAACTGCCCGTGGGCCCAGGGCGTGAATCGCTTGTTGGAACGCCCTCCCATCCCTGGCCCTGCGGCCGAACTGCACCAGCAGTTGCGCTTTTGGGAACGCACTCCGGGGCCGCGGCGGCGCGCCTGGAAGGGTCTGCCGCTGGCGCCACTGCTCGATCTGGCCGAGTCTTTCCGCCAACGGGTTGCCCGGCCCTGGCTTCACGCCCTGCGTGCTCATCTGTACGGCCAGATCGTCCATTGCCTCGGAGACCTGCGGGCCCGTGTGATGCAACGCCGACGCCAGCGAGGCGTGCTGGCCCCTGAAGACCTGCTGCACTGGACGTCTCTTTTGCTGCACAACCATCCGGCTGTATTGCGCCAGATACAGGGTGAGCTTCAGCACATTCTGGTAGACGAGTTTCAAGATACCGATGGGCTTCAGCTGGAGTTGCTGTGGCGGCTTTGCGGCCCAACCACCCGCCTGTGCCTGGTGGGCGATCCCAAGCAATCCATCTATCGTTTTCGAGGCGCCGACCTTGAGAGCTACCAGTGCTTCAAAAGCAGGCTCCTGGCCGAGGGGGGCACAGTGCTGGCCCTGACCGCTTCCTATCGCAGTCGCCCGCAGCTGTGCCACTGGTTCAACCGAGTCTTCTCCAGCCTGTTGCCCGAAGGTCAGGTTCAACCCATCGAATCCAGAGTTCCCGCTGGAGACGGGGGCGTCTTTCGCTTTCCCTCCAATTCCATCGGCGAAGAGGCCCTCGCCCTGGCCCGGTGCATCCTCTACCTGGTCAGGGGCGCGCAATCGCATCGGCCCGGTGATTTTCTCATTCTCACCACCCGACGTCGCGATCAGGCCGACTATCAACGGGCCCTGGCCGAAGTGGGTCTGGCCTGCGAAGCGCCCCTCGAGAGGGCTCCGCTGGGCCCCCGCGCCCGCAGCGTGTTGCCTTTGCTTCGACACCTGGTCGACCCCCAGGACAAGGCCGTGCTGGTAGGCATTCTGAGGGGCCCGCTCTTCGGCCACAGCGATGAAGAGCTCTTCGCCCAGGTTCAGGCTGCCGGCACCCTGAGGCCCTACCCTCCGGGCAGCGGCCTGGCCGCGGTCGATGCCTCGCTGGCCCAGCTCGACCGCTGGCGGTTGGAAATCCGTTGGCTGCCTCCAGGAGCCGCCCTGGATCGGCTGCTGACCCTTACCGGCCTGTGGTCGCTGGCCATCGCCGAGGGCCCCGCCAGCCTGGCCCAGCTCCGGGGGATGCTGGACCAGTTTCGCACCAGTGCCGAACGCGGGCTCACTCTGGCCGAGGCCGTCGCCGAGCTCGAGCAGCAGGGCGTGGTAGAGCTTCCCGGCTCCCGGCTGGGCCAGCGCGACGCCGTGCGCGTAATGAATTTACACAAGGCTAAGGGGCTGGAAGCCCGGGTGGTCATTCTGGCCAATCCCCATCGCGGTTTCTCCAGCCGGGTCGATCACACCATCACGCCTCAGGGGCAGGCATTCTTCAGCCTTCAGCGCTGGCAGCTGCCCCTGGCCCAACCTCAAGACTGGCCGTTGCTGGTGGCCCAAGAGCAGAAGCGTCTGGAAGCCGAGCAGCTTCGTTTGCTCTATGTGGCGGCCACCCGCGCCCGCGAAACGTTGGTGGTTTGCACCCAAGGCCAGAAAGGCCCTTGGGGCGCTTTCTCAGCCTTTCTCGAAGAAGCGCCCCAGTGGACCTTTCCCCAGGGCGCTCCCGCCACCGATCAACCGCACCGGCCTCCACGAGCCTGGGCAGCCGATCGACTCCAACCAACCTGGACCCGGGCCGGCGTAGCCGCCCGTGGGCGGGGTCAGCGGCCCCAGTTGCCTTCACCACCTTTGGGTGTCGACGCTCGCGATTGGGGCCGCCTGGTGCATCGGTTGCTCGAAGTGCTGGCTCGAAATCCCTCTGCCGACCCAACCACTCTGGAGCAGCACGGGCGCTGGTTCTGTTTCGACCAGCCAGAGTTGGCCCGGGCGCTACCCCAGGCCTTGCAGCTAGTGGCGGCGGCTCAAGAAGGCGCTTTAGGCCAATGGCTCCGGCTGTCGAATCAACAGCTGGCCGAGGTGCCCTTCGGGGTTCGCCGCGGTGCCTGCTGCGTCTTTGGCACCATGGACCTGTTGTTGCAATGGCAAGGGAGTTGGGGACTCATTGAGCACAAGACCGACCGTCAGCCCCTGGAGCGGTTGGTGGCCACCTATGCTCGGCAGCTCGATCAGTATTCCACCCTTTGGCAACACCTCATGGAGGAGCCGCTTCGCTATGCCGGAATTTTTGCCGCGCGAGAATCAACATTAAGTCCGAATTTGTCGGATTCCAAAAAGGGAGGTCGGGGTGGAGGAGGAGCTTCGTAAATTTCAGCGGCTGGTATGGCTGCTCAATTACCTGAATACGCCCGCCGGGGTTACGGTCAAGGCCATGGCCGATCGAACCGGGGTGGATGTGCGCACGATCTATCGCGACCTCGACGAATTGCGCGACGCCTGTTTCGACATCGTCCAGGATCGCCCCAAGGGTCCCTATCGATTAAGCCGCGAATACAACGCCCTGGCCCAGACATTGTCGCTCGAGGAGGTGCTCTGCCTGGGGCTGTCCAGTTGTCTGCTGGAAAAGCAGTTGGGCGGCATTGGCCGCGAAGCCATGCGCAAACTACAGGGCCTGATGAAGGGTGAGAAGGCCGAGAAGGCCCGAGAATTGCCCCGGGTGGTTCAGGTGCAGCCCGGCGAACAGCACGAGTGGATTCCTTTGCTGATGTCAGCGGTCACCCAGCGGCGCCGGGTGCGCTTCGAGTATGCGCGTGGCGATGTGCCCACCCGCACGCTCGACCCCTACACCCTGTTCTACCAGAATGAACGCTGGTACGTGCAGGGTTTCGACCATCTGCGCAAAGACTTGCGCAGCTTTCGCCTGGCGCGAATGCAGCAACTGGAGGTCCTCGACCAGCACTTCCCCATGCCGGCCGGCTACGAGGCTTCTCAAGCTCACTTTCACAAGTGGGACCTCGTCGACCGTCCGCCCCAGCAGGTGCGCTGCCGGGTGGACCACGAGTTGGCCCGATGGCTGGAAGAAAACCCTGTCCATCCCAGCCAGCAGCTTCAGGGCGAATTCTTCGAACTGCAGGTGCGCGATCTCGACGCTCTGGCCCACTGGCTGTTGGGGCTGAAAGGTGTCGAGGCGCTTTCTCCGCCCGTGCTCCGCGACAAGATGTTGGAAAAGGCCCAGACCATCCTCCAGTGCCATCAGTCGTGACGAAATTCGTCGCAGACAGACGATATCTTGGAAGATGTGAACGCGCTTCCCTTGATTCCCGTCCGAATGCTGAACCAGTTCGTCTACTGTCCCCGCCTCGCCTATCTCCAATGGGTTCAAAGCGAGTGGCAGGATAACGAGTTCACGGCTGACGGTCAGTGGGTTCATCGGCGAGTCGACCGGTCGGAGGGTTGGCTTCCCCAACCGGAGGAAATGCAGGAGTTGCCCTTCCGTTCACGCTCCGTGTCCCTCTCGGCCCCAACACTGGGCCTGTCGACCCGCCTCGACCTTCTTGACGCCGAGGCCGAAGAAGCCATCCCGGTGGAATACAAGCGCGGTCGAGCTCCGGAAGACGGTTCACCGGCCCATCCTTCCGACCTCGTTCAGCTGCTGGCCCAGGCGCTGGTGCTGCAAGAACTCGGCTGGAGAGTCGAGCGCGGCTTCTTCTACTATGCCGAGTCGCGCGAAAGGGTCGAGCTGGTTTTCAGCCCCGAGCAACTGGCCTGGGCCCAGGACGTGGTGGGCAATGCTCGCCAGGCACTGAGTGGTCATCACCCTCCGCCGCCCCTGGTGGCCGATTCGAAGTGTGTCCACTGCTCCCTGGCGCCGATCTGCCTGCCCGACGAGGTGCACCTTTTGACCAGCAATGGCCCGGCTGGGCCGGTGCGCCAGCTGCTGGCGCCCGTCGACGACGCCCTTCCCCTGTATCTCCACACGCCTGGCCTATCGGTGGGCATCTCGGGCGAGCTGCTTGAGATTCGCGAGAAGGGCAAGACCATTGCCACCTCGCGCTGGATCGACACCAGCCAGCTGGTCTTGTTCGGCAACATTCAGGTGTCGACACAGGCGGTCAGGGAGCTGGCCCAGCGGGGCGTTCCCATTTGCTATTTCAGCGGCGGTGGCTGGTTCTCAGCCATGACCCAGGGGCTGGGTAACAAGAATGTGGAGTTGCGGCAGGCGCAGTTTCGCGCTGCCTTCTCGCCCGAGACCTGCCTGAAGCTGGCACAGCGGTTGGTCTCGGCCAAAATCATGAACGCTCGAACGTTGCTACGCCGCAACGCTCGCGGCCTCGATCCGGCCCCGCTTCGCGAGCTGAAGCGTCTGACCGCTGCGGCCGAGGCTGCCCCCTCCCTGCCCACCTTGCTGGGGCTGGAGGGAATGGCCAGTCGCATCTACTTCCAGTCCTTCTCCGAGATGCTCAAGAACGAACGTTTCCTCCGTGCCGGCGGGTTCAACAGTTCGACGCGCAATCGCCGCCCACCCAAGGACCCCCTCAATGCCCTGCTCTCTTTTGTCTACGCTCTACTGGTGAAAGAGCTGACGGTCACCGCCGCAGCGATCGGCTTCGACCCCCATCAGGGTTTCTACCATCAGCCCAGATATGGCAAGCCTGCCCTGGCGCTGGATTTGATGGAAGAGTTTCGCGCCCTCATCGCCGATTCCACGGTCATATCGGTGATCAACAACCAGGTGGTGGAGGCCCGCGACTTCCAGCGGCTGGGCGACGGGGTCAGCATGACCGTGGCGGCTCGCCGCCGAGTCACCGAGGCCTTCGAGCGTCGCCTCCAGGAACAGGCCACCCACCCATGGTTTGGCTACCGCCTCAGCTATCGCCGAATTCTCTACGTCCAAACCCGATTGCTGGCACGCTTCTTGCTCGGCGAGATCGAAGACTTCCCCCCCTTCCTGACCCGATGAGGCGCCGCGATTTCCTGATTACCTACGACATTTGCGACGACCGTCGACTGCGCCAGGTATTCAAAACGATGAAGGGGTTCGGGGAGCACGTCCAACTTTCGGTCTTTCGTTGCTCCCTGACCAAGATGGAAATGACCCGCCTCATGTCGAAGTTGGGCGACATCATTCACCATCACGTCGACCAGGTGCTCATCATTCACCTCGGTCCGCTCCCGGAACGCCGGCCAAGGATCCGCCCCCTGGGCCGACCCTATCAGCCGGCCCAGGTCGGGAGCCGTGTGTTGTGAGTCTTTGGCAACTGAAGAAACCTCAAGTCGAGCGCCCCGGTGGTGCGCCACCCCCGGGGGGGCGCTCGCATGCCAGAACTGATGCCGATTTCTCGGCCCGCGAACCAGCCGATCAGAGGGATAAGGCCCCCCGGTCGGAAGGGTTCGCAGAGGCGCTCGAGAACCGGCCTCACGATAACGAGCGCGCCGTGGTCGTGGGGGCGCGCTCCATTCCCGGTCATCGTGACCGGGCCCAATTGAAGCGG
>CAZYPN010000088.1:0-21592 GCA_964649085.1 uncultured Burkholderiales bacterium
TTCTTCGGCGCCTGGCAAGAGTTGGAACTGGACTATCTGGGCAATCGGGCGCCCCAAGGCTGGGCTTTGCAGGTGCGCGCCTATCACGAATGGGGTCAGGCGCTGACCCGACTGGAGGTACCGGTTACTTCGGTGGACTTGCCCGGCTTCGAGCTGCTCTATGCTCGCACGCAGGCCGGCCTGGTCGAGGTCAGTCATCTGCTGCGAGCCGTGGAACTGCTGCACTTTCCCCACAAGCGCAAAGACAGCCTGGAGGAGCACTGCCTCTACCACTGGCTGTGGGCGCCTGGTGAGGAACAGGGCGACCCTTTTCTGGGGATATCCGTGCGGGGCTATCGCCTGGTGCGCCCCTACAGCGGTACCTTTAGCAAAGCGCGTATGTATGAGGCCGAGCACGAGGTACAGCCAGGAAGGGGCGACCGGGTGTTGTGTCTCGAGGACACGCCCGAGTCCCGCTATCTGGCCCAACGCGAGGTGAAGGCGGAACGCACCGAACTGCTGGCCTCCCAACACGAACATCTCTTCTTGCTCTATCGGGGCTACAGTTTGTCGTTGCGCTCTCGCCTGCCGGGCAACGGGCTGCTGCCCTTCGAGGCCTGGAAGTGCTTGCGCCCGGTCTTTGTCCAGGTGGCGGCTTATCACGGTCAGGGGCGCTGCTCGGGCTGCTTTTCGCTGCAGGACATCGATTGGCCGCCCGGTGAGGGCACGACGCTGACCCGCTTCTCCTCTGAGCCCTACCGGCTGGAACACCAGCGCCTGCGCGAGGCCCAGGGCACCGTGGGCGCCTTCCTGGCTGCGCCCGAGGTGGTGTTTCAAGCCGAACCCACACCCCTGTCGGACCAGGCGGTACTGGGGCGTTTGTTGTTTGAGGTGCTATTCGGTGGGCGCTACCCCGATCTGTCCTTGCGCAGCCAGCTGCGCATGTTGGGACAGCCCGAGGCCAACCAGGCCTTCGCCCCCTATGTAGATCGGCTGGGGCCGCTGGGGCAGGTGTTCTATCGACTGGCCCAGGCCCAGCCCGAGCAGCGCTTTGCCTCGCTGGAACAGGCTCTGGCCGCAGGCGATGCGGCTTTTTAGAGGGCTGCTGCTGGTTCTGCTCTGGTGGGTCGGGGTTGGAGCCGAGGAACTGGTGAATTGTCGTCTGCTTGGCCGACCCGGCTTACACAGGGTGCGACTGGGCTCGGGGCGCATTCTGTCCATCGACGGCAAAACCCGGGACGGCCAACGCTTTGACTGCCGGGGGGGCACCCTGCTGCCCGGTTTCATCGATGCCCATGTGCATCTGGGGCTGAGCAGCCCGGCGGCGGTATTACGGGGCGGGGTAACCACGGTGCGCGACCTGGGCTGGGAGCCCTCGCAGGTGCTGGGCTGGTGTCGTCAGGACCTGGGGCTGAACGTGCTCTGGGTGGGACCCATCCTCACCGGTCCGGGGAGTTATCCGGTGGGGGCAGGCTGGGCTCCCCCCGGAACGGCGCTCGAGCTGGCGACTCCGGCCGAGGCCGAGGCCGTGGTTGATCGCCTGGTGAGGCAAGGAGCCCACAGTGTGAAGGTGGCCTTGCAGCCCGGCCTGCGAGCCACCATGAGCAGGCCGGTGCTGAGTGCATTGGTGCGCCGAGCCCATCGCCACGGTCGCAAGGTGGTGGCTCATGTGGGCAGCCTGACCGAGCTGGACAAGGCCATCGACTGCGGGGTGGACGAGCTGGCCCATCTGCTGTTCGCCGACGAGTCGATTCCCGACGACCGGCTGCACCGCATGCGGGCTCGGGGGATGGCCTGCTGCCCCACCCTGCACATCTCCCCCACCCCACGCCGGGTGGACAATTTGCGGCGCTGGGCACAGCTGGGAGGGCGAGTGATCTACGGGACCGATCTGGGCAATGCGGGGCCGCCTCCGGGAATCGACCTGGAGGAGTTGGAGTGGATGAGCAAGGCGGGGATGACCCCGGGCCAGATCGTCTACTCGGCCACGGCCGGGGCCGCCGACTGGCTGGGACTCGACGACCGAGGGCGCATCCGCCCCGGGGCCCGCGCCGACCTGATCCTGGTGCGAGGCGACCCTCTTGGCAACCTCAAGGTCCTGGGGCGGGTCGAGAGGGTCTGGTCTCAGGCCTCTTCGAGGCGCACCACCAGCACCGGTCGGTGACAATGACGCACCACGTAGTCGGAAACGCTGCCCAGGAAAAACTTGCGCACCTTGCCGTGGCCGCTGGAACCCACCACCACGCAGTCGTAGTTGCCCTCTTCGGCCTCGAGGGAAATGGCCTCGCCGGGATGGCCGAGCACCAGATGGGTCTCCACCTTGAGGTCGCTGCGCTTCACCCGCCCACAGGCGTCGTCGAGCAGCTTGCGACCGTTGGCCTCGAGGCGTTCCTGGATCTGTTTGGGCAAGATATCCTCGCCCAGCATCGAGACCCGGGGCTGGGCCAGGTCGAGCAGGGAAATGGGCCCCACGTGAAGGAGGTGCAGTTCCTGTTGAGCCCACGACTCCGCCTGCGTCAGTGCTTTGTAGCTGGCCTCTGAGCCATCGATAGCAACAAGAACTTTTTTCATGATCGACTCCCTCGTTCAGGTGGAGGGGCATTCCTGCTCGGCCCAGTCCAGCCCTTTTCCCGTGAAAAGACAAAATCCCGGAGCGCAGCCTGCGCCCCGGGATTTTTCCAGAGAATGGGTCTATTTCTGGTTGCCGTCGACTTCGCGCTCGAGCACGTTGCTGATGCAACGGATGGCCCCACGCCAGCTGGTCAACACGGGCAGGGTCAGCGGAATCACTTCGTAGCCCAGATCCTCGTAGGTCTTGGTGGCGATGCCGTCGAGGACGGGCAGGTCGAAGGTGGGCAGGAACACACGCTTGACTTCGCTGCCGTCTTCCTTGGTGTAGTGCTCCATCAGGCAGTTGTTGTAGGTCACCCACGAAAGTCCGCGGGGGCCCTGCAGGTAGGGCAGACGACCCACTTCGTAGCCCTCGCCGGCGATTTTCTGGGCGGTGACGTCGAAGTTGTGCTGCAGGTCTTTTTCCACCACCGTGTTCTCGCGGATCATTTCGCCCAGGCTGTCGCGTCCCGGCGGGTAGCCGAAGTGGCTGTTCAGACGAGCATTGTGAGCCGCATACTCCTCGGGCGAAAGGCTGCGCAGGGCGTTGATGGCGATCGAGGGGTCGCCCACCATCACCCGGTGGGAGTCCATCGGCGTGATGCCCATATCGACGTGGAAGGTGGGAGGCTGCTCAACGATGGGCGTATTCGGGTCGTCGGCACCGATGATGGTGACCTTCTTGCCGTACTTTTCCTCGAACAGCTTGTGGGCCTCGGCCAGCCAGTATTCCTGCTGGGGAATGTCGCCCTCGGGAGAGCTCTTGAAGAGGTTGGTTTCGAACTTGAAGTCGGGGCTGGCCACCCGCTTGTCGGGGTAGTCGAGCTTCAACTCTTTGCTAAACGGGCTGAAGATGGCCGCCTGAGCCTGGTCCTTACGGTTCTCTTCGTAGAGACGCTTGGCCGTCAGGTGCAGGCTCACGTAGCCCAGGAAGGTCTCCTTGGGGTTGGACACCTCGTCGCCACCGTCGGTCTGCAAACGCTTGTCGGGGTCGAAGCCCAAACCCGGGATGGAGGCTGCGATGCGAGGGGGCAACAGTTCGTCGTCGCCGTGGGGGCGCATCGTGGTTTGGCCCAGCAGCGTGTCGCCACCGGCGAAGTTGCCCAGACCGACCATCTGGTCGCGAGCCCACATGGTGATGTTCAGGTCATCGGTGAGCAACAGATTGAAGCGTTCGGGGTTGGGGATCTCTTCACGGGCCAGCAGATCTTTCAGGGCCTTGCGGTCGCGATCGCGCTCGAAGGTGATGGTGAACTTCACGTCGGGGTCCATCGCCTTGAACACCTTGGTCCAGGCGGCCTCGACCTCTTTGCGAATCTCGCCGGTGGCCTGGCTGTCGAGCTGGAACACCAGATGCTTGATCTTTCCGGTGGAGTCGGGGTGCACGAAGGTGCCGGTTTGCTGGGTGGCAGCGGCCTGATTGCTGGCCGAGGGCTTCGGGCTCGACTCTAACTGCGGCCCCGACAAAAACGAGTCGCGAATGGCGACGTCATCGGTAACCGCCAGGGCGCGGGCGGTGCGGGCGAGCTGTGTAAGAGAATGTGGCTGGACTCCGGTGATGGTCATGGATCTGTTCCCCACTTCGTGACGCTGGTGTTTCCAGTGTAAGAAGCCGGGCCGTCCATGGTGTTACGAAAAGATTGATTCCCCGACGATGAGCTTAGAGCCGATCCAGTTCATCGAACGAATAATCGAGCAGCGGCCACGACTGCCAGCCCTTGAAATCAAAGTGCCACCACTCTTCGGGGTACACCTGAAAACCTTCGGCCTCCATGGCCCGCCGCAGCAGGTCGCGATGGGCCACGGCCCGGGGGGTGCCCCGAAAGTTGGCCGCCGCCCGGGGCGAGAACTCGTCGTAGGCCGAGGTCATTTCCACCGCCCGACCGGTCTTGAGATCGACCAGGGTGAGGTCGACGGCCCCTCCGCGGTTGTGCCGGGAACCCTTGGCCGGGTCGGCCACAAAGGCTCGTTTTTCGGGCGGGGTGGCCTCCCACATGGCCTGGGTGATGCGCCAGGGCCGATAGCCGTCGAACACCAACAAGCCTTTGCCGTGGCGCTGGCAACGGTCGGCCACACGACTCAAGGCCTCGGCCACCTGACGATGCACAAACACCCGGGCCTGAGGATAGAGCCGGCGCTTCATGAAGTTGTTGGCCGTGGCATAGCGCACTTCCAGGCGAATGCGCGGCTCGACTCGGACCAGCTCTACCAGCTGTCGGGCTGCTTCGGGGTTGGGCGCGGGCTGGGCACCGGCCAACAGGGCCCCCCCGATCCAGAAAAAGAAGCCCCATCGCTTGACAGAATTGCCCATCACTCATACCCTCCAAGACCATGTTGCAAGATTTCTTCCAACTCGGCGAAGAACCCATCTACGAGCTTTTCCAGTCGGCTCGTCTTCCCTGGGAGCCTTTGCAGGGCCTGAAAGGCTTCATTCGGGCCTTTCTTGAGCGTCACGGGAGTCGTATCCCCGCTGACCTGCCGGCCGGCGTCCATGTGGTAGGCGACGTCTACATCGAGGACGGCGCCATCATCGAGCCGGGAACCTACATCGGCGGGCCCAGCCTGCTCTTTCGCGGGGCCGAAGTGCGCTTTGGGGCCTATCTCCGGGGCGATGTGGTGGTGGCCGAAAAGGCCCTGGTCGGGCACGACAGCGAGGTGAAACATTCGCTGCTGCTGCCCGGCGCCAAAGCGGCCCACTTTGCCTATGTCGGCGACTCGATTCTGGGTCGCTCGGTCAATCTGGGAGCGGGCACCAAGCTGGCCAATGTTCGAGTGGACATGGGCAAGCAAAACGTGCGGGTGAAGATTCAGGGAACCCTGCACGACACCGGGCTCAGGAAGTTTGGCGCCATTCTTGGCGACCAGGTCAGCCTGGGTTGCAACTCGGTCACCAACCCTGGCACCGTTATGGGGCGGGGCTGCATGGCCTACGCTCTGTCCAGTCTGGCGGGCTACTACGAACCCCACAGCCTGATCAAGGTCAAACAAGACCAGCATATCATTCGCCGCAGCCCGGCCTGAGGAGTCCATGTCCACGCATCTTCGAAACATCGCCATCATCGCCCATATCGATCACGGAAAGACCACCCTGGTGGACGTGCTGCTGCGCCAATCGGGCGTCTTTCGCGAAAACCAGGAAGTGGCCGAGCGGGTGCTTGACTCCAACGACCTGGAGCGCGAACGCGGCATCACCATTCTCTCCAAGAACACCTCCATCACCTATGGCGACACCACCATCAACATCGTGGACACCCCCGGACACGCCGACTTCTCGGGCGAGGTCGAGCGCATTCTCGACATGGTCGACGGCGCGCTGCTGGTGGTCGACGCCGCCGAGGGTCCGATGGCCCAAACCCGGTTCGTGGTGCAAAAAGCTCTGCACTACGGTCTGGTTCCCATCCTGGTGATCAACAAAATCGACCGCCCCGACGCCCGCCCCCAGGCCGTCGTCGACGAGGTGTTGGAACTCTTCATCGACCTGGGGGCCAACGACGCCCAGATCGAGTTCCCCATCGTCTATGCTTCGGCCCGCCAGGGCATCGCCGCGCTCACGCCCGATGGCGAAATGAAGTCACTGCAACCCCTGTTTGAGACCATCGTCTCCCACGTGCCCAGCCCCAAGGGCGACCCCGATGCCCCCCTGCAGCTGATGATCACCAGCCTGGACTACGACGACTACATCGGCCGCCTGGCCATTGGCCGCATCGCCCAGGGCACCCTGACCCACGGTCAGCAGGTGGCTTTCGGCAGCAGCATGGAGGAACTCAAATCCGGGCGCGTCAGTCACCTGTTCCGCTTTGAAGGGCTCAAGCGCAGCCCCGCCCAGAAGGCCTCGGTGGGCGACATCGTGAGCCTGGCCGGCCTGGCCGGAGCCAGCCTGGGCGATACCGTCACCGACAAGGAGCAGCCTCAGCTGCTGCCCGGGTTGTCCATCGATGAGCCCACCCTGGCTATGACCTTCCAGGTGTCCGACGGTCCGCTGGCCGGCCGTGAAGGCAAGTACGTCACCTCGCGACAGTTGGGCGACCGACTGCGCAAAGAGGGAGAGCGCAACCCCTCGATGCGCATTTCCCCCGGCGACACCACCGAGCGCTTCGAAGTGTGCGGCCGCGGCGAACTGCACCTGTCGATCCTCTTGGAAACAATGCGTCGTGAAGGTTATGAGCTCTGCGTATCCTCGCCGCGCGTGCTGATGAAGAAGGTCGACGGTCAGCTGTTGGAGCCGATGGAACTGCTCACGCTCGACCTGCCCGAGGAATCGATGGGCGCCGTGATGGAGCGGCTGGGCGAACGGCGCGCCGAGATGCGCAACATGTCCGGCAGCGGCACGGGACGGCTGCGGCTGGAGTTCTCCATTCCGATGCGCGGCCTGATCGGCTTTCGCTCGGAGCTACTCACCCTGACCCGCGGCTATGGCATTATGAGCCACCTTTCCGACGGCTTTGGACCCCACAAAGGCGACATGGCTCCTCGCAACCGGGGGGTACTGGTCTCGTCGGAATCGGGTCAGGCCACCGCCTACGCCCTGCTGGGCCTGCAGGACCGAGGTACCTTCTTCATCGACCCCGGTGACGAAGTGTATGTTGGCATGATCGTGGGCGAGAACTGCCGCCCCGGCGACCTGGACGTCAACGTGTGCCGCAAGAAACACGCCACCAACATCCGCTCCTCCAACGCCGAGGAAACCGAGAAACTCAACGTGCCCCGTCGCATGTCTCTGGAGCAGGCGCTGGAATACATCGCCGACGACGAACTGGTGGAAATCACCCCCGGCCCCATCCGTCTGCGCAAGGCCCTGCTCTGCCCCCACGAGCGCAACCGCTATCGCAAGGAAAAGGCCAAGGAAGCCGCCGCCACCTGATGGCCTCGTTGACCCTGGCCTTCGATGCCGACGATACTCTGTGGCACAACGAGAGCCTGTTTGCCATCACCCAAAAACAGTTTGCGGAACTGCTGGCCCCCTATGCCGAACCAGAACGGGTCGAGCAGCATCTGAACGAGGCCGAGCGCCGCAACCTGCGCTACTTTGGCTATGGGGTCAAGGGCTTCGTTCTTTCGATGATCGAAACCGCTATCGAGATTTCCCAGGGGAAGGTGCCGGCCCGCGAGATCCAGTTGCTGATCGAAGCGGGCAAATCCATGCTGTCCCACCCCATCGAGTTGCTGCCCGGCGTGCGGGAAACCCTGACAAGGCTTAGTCCTCATTACAACCTGATGATGATTACCAAGGGCGACCTTTTTCACCAGGAGAGTCGCATCGCAATGTCCGGCCTGGGAGAGCTCTTCTCGGCCATCGAGGTCGTTTCCGAAAAAGATCCGGCCACCTACAACCGCATCCTGCGACGCTATCACCTGCAACCCGAGAACTTCATCATGGTGGGGAATTCCGTTCGCTCGGACATTCTGCCCGTTCTCGAAGTGGGGGCTCGCGCGGTGCATATCCCCTACGCCATCACCTGGGTCCACGAACAGGCCGACCTGAGTGGCGCCAACCCCGAGCGGTGGGTTCAGCTGGAATCCATGGATCAGCTTCCCGCCTGGCTGGAGGGGCTTCAGGCGGCTCGACGCGCCTGGAGCGGAAGCTGAGCCTTCTCCTCGGGTGAATCGGTGGTGGGAAACAAGAAGCGCAGGGCGTGCATAAGCCGATGACCCCAGGCGCCTTCGGTGTGACTCTGCTGGTCGCCAATCACGTGATGCAGATCCTGGGAGCTTTGGTAACCGAGCCGCGCCTCCAACTCGTGACGCAAGGCCAGAGTGTGGTGGACGCAATCGTTGTAGGGGCCAGCATTGCCCGAGTCGAGATAAATCTTCAAGGGTCGGCGGCTTTGCTCAAGCATGCGGGCCTGAAACTTCTTCAGCCACCAAGAACCCGACAACGAAGCCGTTTTACCGAAGTGGTGGAAATGGTCCCAGGCGATACTCAGGGCGCACACCCCGCCTAAACTGCTGCCCACCAGAGCGTTGTTCTCGGCACCCGTGCGGGTCCGGTAGACCCGGTCGATGTGGGGCTTGAGCTCCTGGGTCAGGAAGCGAGCGTAGCGAAGGTTGTCGCCACCATCTTCGTTGGGAACATAGTCCTCGAAGCGGCCGGGACCGTGGTCGATGGCCACCACAATGACCTCTTCAACCTGTCCGCGCGCAATGCATCGATCGAGGGTCAGATGGGCATTCCAGCTGCCAAAGCTGCCTGACTCGAAGATGTTCTGACCATCCTGCAGATAGAGCACCGGATAGCGCCGCTGCACGTGCTGGCGATAGCCCCGGGGCAGATACACCCGGTAGCTGCGCCACTGCTGCAGCTGCTGACTGAAGATGCGCAGAGGCTGATCGGGGCGATAAGCCCGCCGGGGAGCCTCGACCCGAGCAGCGGGACGATAGGTAAAGATTTGACCATCCTGCAGAAACGCCAGGCCCGTGCGGCTTTCATACCAGCGACGCTGAGGGTCGCGCCGGGCTGCGTCGGTCACATAGAACTCGACCAGCGCGCGGGCCTCTACACCCAGCTCGGCGTTCCAGAGCCACTCGCCTGCGATGCGGCCCGGTCCATCCTGAGTCATCGGCACGCATTGGAAGGTGCGTTCACCCTGCACTCGCCAGTGCAACACCGGCTGTTGGAACCCCGAGTGGTAGTAAATGCGCTTCATCCTGGTTTCAGGATAGGTGGCCACTCTGAAAAGAACATGAATCAGAGCATCCCGGCCAGTTCCACCAGCAGTTCCTCCTCGGCTTTCTTATAGGGTGCCGCGGGACCCACGTAGCCCGAAAGAAGGAGAGCGAAGAGATGACCTTTCACCTCACCAACCAGCCCGGACACTCCGCTCATAGTACCGGTCTTGGCCCGCAATCGGCCTTCCATCAGCGTGTTGAGGAAGCGCCGCTTCATGGTTCCCTCGCGACCGGCCATGGGCAGCAACTGCAGCACCTCAGGTCGGCTCCGGAGAGCCTGCAGCAAGCCCTGAACCGAAACCAGGTTATAGCGGGAGAGTCCGGAGCCATCGACCACACGAAACGCATCTTTCCAGACCGACGGGCGACGACTGCCAAAACGGCGATACAGGCACTCGAGCACGAGGTTGTCGCTGTCGGCCAAGCCCTGGCGCAGCAACTCGCGAACCGGGCGTGACTCGTGCACGACTTCGTGATCGGGGGCGAAGTCGGCCAGGGGCGAGGTCAGCTCAACGGAAATACCCCGCCGTTGCAATACGGCCGTACTGAGTCGAGCCAGGGCCAGCTCGGGGCGTAACATGGGCACCGAGAGAGCTTCCTCACTGCCCAGCACCATCTGTCCCTCCAGCACCCAACCTTCCCAACCGGGCAGTACCCTGAGACCCAGCTCCTCGGATCCCGGTAGAAAACCAATGCTGTTGGGGGGCATCCAGGCCGGTCCGCCGACCTGCAACTGCTGGCCGGCTTGCAGACGCAACGTGATCAGCCCGTGGTCGAAGGTCAGCCGCGAGATCAACGGAGCGAAGGCCGAGGAGAGGTCGTCCCAGGCCCAGCCCGCTGGATAGGGCTGAGACTCGGGCGGGTTGACCTCGAGCTGCACGCGAGCGGGCAGCCGAGGAGCCATCGCCAGCAGCATTTCTTCCAGGTCCTGGGCCCGCAGTTCGGGGTCATAGTCGCCAACCCAGCGCAGGCGCTCGCCCTGCAATTGAAGGCGCGTGGCGAGACGAACGTCGGCCGCTCCGGGCTGCTCAAGAATGGCCACGGCCGTGGCCACCTTGAGCGTGCTGGCCGGCAGCATCGACAATCCCTCATTCCAGGCCAGGCGAGATTGGCCCGAAGCATCCAACAGCAGGAAGGCCGACTGAGCACCGTTGCCGCCCGGCAGAATTTTCAAGCTCTGCTGCCAGCGAAGGGCAGTTTCCTCGAGGGGAGTTGCAGCTGCCACGAGACTGAGCAGCAGCACCAATGCGATTGAAAAAACTCTCATTTTTCCCGGTTTCCAGGTGCTCGAGAGCTTTCCCCCAAGGGGATTTGGAACCGATCCATGCATCCTGCCATTTTGTGCAGTAAAATAGAAAAAAAATCTGAACCAGGGAAGGGATCTTGAATAAAAGCCGAATCTTACTGATAGGAGCGGGACTCCAGGTAAGTGAACGGGTCGAACATATGTTTGAAAAATTCACCAACTGGGAGGGAATGAATGTTGTTCCAAGAACCGTTGGAATTCATTCGAGCAATTACAGACAGATATGCTTGGCAACGCTCTCAAGAGGAGGTCCATTAGAGTCATGAGGAACCAGGCCTGGGCAAATTACGTGCGAGATCGCCGTAAGGCACGCCAGTTAACCCGCCGAAAGCTCGCCGAGTTGGCGAACATCGACCCCAGTTACGTCACGCTGATCGAGCGAGACGGCTACGTACCACGTAAGGACAAGGTGCTGGAAATCGCGAGAGCGATTCAAGCCGACGTCGACCACACGCTGCTTGTTGCGGGCTATGCCCCCGAGCGCATCCCGGTCCGAGACCTGCTGGAAAGGATTGAGAATTTCAAGGCCGACAAGTGCCTCGAGAAAGAGCTCCGCACCGCGATTCGAGAGCTTTTCAATCTGACTGCCGGCGAGCAGCGCAAAGTCGCTGAAATGCTCAATGCCTACGTGAAGACCATCCGGGATCAAAAACCCAAGGTTCGACGCGCGAAGCAAGGAGTTCGCACCCAAGCTTAGACCCCCACAGGCCTAGGTACAAAGCCCGCGGCGGCGGGCTTTTTTATTTCTCAAAGCTGAGCCGCCGCCGCCCGGTCTACCAGGTAGTAGACCGACTTCTGAGCGCGAATGCGCGAAGAGGGGTGCAGCCCGTGCTCGAGTACCTCCTTGAGCGCCCGGGCCTTGCCGGCTCCGGTGATCAAGAACATCACCTCCTGCGATTTTTCCAGATAGGGATAGGTCAGCGTCAAACGGTGGCTGGAGAACTTCTCCACCCAGTTTTCCACCGCCCAGCGCTGCTCTTCGTCGAGCGCGGCGGTGTCGGGAAACAGCGAGGCGGTATGCCCATCGTCGCCCATGCCCAGAAGGCAAAGGTCGACCCCCTCTGGCCGGTTCTCCCGCAGCCAACTCTCGTAGTCGTGGGCGCTGGCCTCGGCATTCTCCAAGATGTTCCAGGCGCGGTAGGATCCGACCGAGGTTCGGTCGAGCAGCGCCTCACGCACCATTCGGAAGTTACTGTCTTCGTGGTCGGAGGGCACGAATCGCTCATCTCCCCAAAGCAGATGCAGCTTCGACAGGTCGGCACCCGAGCCGGCCAGCGCCTGGTACAGGCTCCTGGGAGTGGTACCCCCGGCCAGGCTCACCCAGTAAGGACCAGCAGCCGAGCGCAGGCGCTCCAGCCACATCTGCAGCGCGGCCTGGGCCACCTGCTCGGCATCGGGAAAGATGCGCACATTGCGGTTCACGTTCGTACCTCCTGCTCCAGGACGCCGGCCATTTCCAACAGCCGCTCCAGGACCTTTTCAAACACTCGATCTCGGCCTTCCATCTCCAACTCATGGCCCAACAGGCTGAGGTTCTGCAGCCTTTCCATGTGAAGTCGATGACCCCCGCCACCGCAACCCGGGCCACTGGCCCCCACCACCAGCGTGGAACTATCGTTCGAATCGCGCTCGACGGAAAGTCGGAAGGGCTGCTCCTGACACTGACCCCGAAAGCTGACCCGAACCGTTCGGCCGGAAAAACTCGGGTCGTCGGTCACGCGAGGATAGAACTTGAACACCACCGTTCCGCAGCGGCCTTCGTAGCCGCCTGGGGCTGCTCGCAGGGCGCCGCCCGCTCCCCAGCCCAGCTGAACGGAAAGCCAGGCCGCAAGATACAGAGCGGGAAGGCCTGGTAGCGATTCACCGGGAGTTGCCCAGCTTTCTATTTCCACCAGCTCGACCCGAGGTAGTAAGGCCCGATGCTCGGGACGGTCGAACAGGCTGGCCAGCCAATCACGCCACACCGCCAGACGACCCCAGGTCATATCGGAAAAGGTTTGACTGCCAAGGTAGGGGTCGCGCATCAGGCTCCACAGGCCCTGCAGAGCGGCGACGCGCTCGGCGAGTTCGACTCCCTCCCCTACCCCCGAGTCGATAACGAAGCGGGTAGAGTTTTCCACCAGGCTCACGAACCAGCTCTGGGCGTAAGGTACCGGTCCGCGCCAGATGGTCACCAGGGGCAGTCCGTCCTGCCAGACAGGGGCCAACAGACTGGGCAGGGGCGCTCCATCGCCCGCATGCAGGCCGATCAACTCGCCTGCCAGCTGATGTTTACGGGAAAAAATTCGATAGGCACCCTGAATCGGCGCCTGCGGCGGACCTTCGAGCACCACCACCACGGCGCGACCGGGGTAATGCGAGAGCAGCTCGTCCAGGTCGCCAGCCAATCCCAACGATTCTTCGGCTCCGGCACACAACACCAGCAGGTTATGGCTGCTAAGTCGCAGAGCGTCGGGATGCTGATCGCGGAAATCGCGAAACACCTGTGCCAGCGTTGGGCCGATTCGATGAGGGTCGAGTTCGCACCAGGCCTGAGCAAAAATCCGGGCCCAGATTTCCTGGGAAGTCACAGCTTCCTCCAGAAACGTCCTTCGTCTTCCATCCAGGTTTCCGCTGCCCGGGGCCCGGGCGCCCCGGCTTCGTAAGTTTCCAGCGGAAACTGGCCCGAACTCCAGGCGTCGAGAATCGGCTGGGTCACCCTCCAGGCACATTCCACCGAGTCGCCCCGGTTGTAGAGGGTAGGATCGCCGATCATACAGTCGTGTAGCAATCGGGCGTAGGCAGGCGGAGAAGGCCGAGCAAAGGAGGTGCCATAGTCGAAATCCATGTTGACCCAGCGCAGGCGTCGGGTCATGCCCGGGATCTTCGTGCCAAAGCGCAGCGAGATGCCCTCCTCGGGCCCGATGCGCAGTACCAGCAGATTGGGCTCGAGCTTATCTTTGACATTGGCCGAGAACAACATCAACGGAGCCGGCTTAAACACAATCGCGATCTCGGTAACCTTGCGCGCCAGCCTTTTGCCCGTGCGCAGATAAAAGGGAACGCCTTCCCAACGCCAGTTGTCTACCCAAAAGCGGACAGCCGCATAGGTTTCGGTACTGCTGTCAGGGGCCACACCTTTCTCCTCGAGATAACCCGGAACGGGCTTGCCCTCGATGAAACCGGGCCCATACTGGCCCCGAATCACATTGCCGCGAACTTCGTCGCCCTGGAGGACGCGCAGGGCCTTGAATACCTTGGCCTTCTCGTCGCGAACCGAATCATCCAGGGCGCTGGCGGGGGGCTCCATGGCCACCAGGGCCAGCAACTGGAGGAGATGATTTTGCACCATGTCTCTCAAGGCGCCTGACTGGTCATAATAGCCCGCGCGCTCTTCAACCCCCAGCGACTCGGCCGCGGTGATCTGGATATGGTCGATGTAGCGACGGTTCCAGACGGGCTCAAAGATACAGTTGGCAAAGCGAAAGGTGAGGATGTTCTGCACCGTTTCCTTGCCGAGATAGTGATCGATGCGATAGATCTGCGACTCGGGCAGCAAGCGATGAATGTCTCGGTTGAGCTTGACCGCCGAAGCCAGGTCGGTGCCGAAGGGCTTCTCCAGGATCACGCGCACCCAGCCTTCTTCCGGGTCGGCATAGGCAGGAGGCTGCAGCAAACCGTGGGAAGAGAGGTGGCCGAGGATGGTGGGAAAGTCGCTGGGAGCAACCGCCAGATAGAACAGACGGTTACCGCGCGTACCACGCTGTTCGTCGAGCTCTTCCAGGCGCTGCTTCAGGCGAACATAGGTCTCCTCCTCGTGATGGTTACCGCTCAGGTAGACCACCCCCCGAGAGAAGTTGGCCCAGTTGGTGGCATTGCAGTTCTCGGGACGAACGCGCTCGCGAAAGTCGGCATCGCTGATGGGCCGCCGGGAAATGCCCACCACCGCGAACTCGGGCGCGATCAACCGTTGCTCGGACAGGGCAAACAGCGAGGGAATGAGCATCCTCTGGGTGAGGTCGCCGGATGCGCCGAAAATGACCACACTGCACGGGGAAGCCGTGCGAGTGCTGCTCAACCCTTCACGCAGCGGATTGTCTTCCAGCGTCATCACACCGAAAGAGCCTGAACCGACTGCTCCAGCGTTCTCAGCAGGTCCGCATAGGAATCGGCGAACTTCTGCACCCCCTCGACCTCGAGCGTACGCAGGGTTACATCCTGAAGATCCACGCCCACCTCGCTCAGCAAGGCCAACACCTTGTCGGACTGAGCCTGATGACTGGCGGTCAGGGTGGGCTCGGCCTTCCCATGGTCCATCACCGCGGCCAAAGTGGCCTCGGGCATGGTGTTGACGACGTGAGGTCCGATCAGTTCGTCGACATACAGGGTGTCGGAGTAGGCCTTGTTCTTAACCCCCGTCGAAGCCCAGAGGGGACGCATGATCTGGGCCCCTGCGGCGGCCAGCTTCTGCCAGCGGTCGGAACTTACGCGCGCTTCAAAACGAGCATAGGCAGCCCGAGCATTGGCCACCGCAACCTTCCCAAGCAACCCTTGTTTCTGAGCCTCGCTGAGAGGTAACCCTGCCAGACGCTTTTCCACCTCGGTGTCGACCCGACTTACGAAAAAGCTGGCCACACTGGCCACCCGGTCGATGGGCAGCCCCTGGGCCAGACGGGCTTCCAGAGCGTCCATATGCACCAGCATCACTTCGTCATAACGCTGCACAGCAAACAGCAGGGTTACGTTGACGTTGCAGCCGGCCTCGAGCAGGCCGCGCACCACGGGCAGCCCTTCCTGGGTGGCCGGCACCTTGATCATCAGGTTCGGCCTACCCACCCGGGGCCAGAGCTTCAGACCCTGCTCCAGGCTGGCCTGGGTGTCGCGAGCCTTGGTGGGATCGAGCTCGAGGCTGACGAATCCGTCGGTTCCGCCGCTCTTCTCGTAGAGGTCGAGGAATCGATCGCAAGCTGCCTGGACGTCGCTGATCATCAGTTCCCAGCAAATCTGTTCGGCGCTCAGGCCCTGCTGAGCCAGCTTGCGAATGTCCTCATTGTAGGTCTGACTGCCCTGAATAGCCCCCTGGAAAATGGTGGGATTCGAGGTCTGACCGCGCAGGCCTTGAGCCACCCAATTCTCCAGATAGCCGGTGTGAAGCATGTCGCGGCTCAACGAGTCCAACCACACCGAAACACCCTGCTGCAAAAGTCGTTCTAACATCCGTCCTCCTATCGCCCCAGGGCCTCGCGGGCCACACGAGCCACATTGTCTGCGGTAAATCCAAATTTCTCCATGTTGGTCTGCCAGGGAGCCGAGGCACCATAGCCATCGACACACACGGTAGCGCCGTTCTCGCCGACCCAGCGATGCCAGCCCATCGAACAGCCAGCCTCGACGGCTACGCGGCACACTCCGGAAGGCAGCACCTGCTGGCGCACTTCGGCGCTTTGCATTTCGAACAGTTCCCAGCAGGGCATACTGACCACGCGGGTAGGCACGCCCTCGGCCTGCAACAATTCTCGCGCCTTGACACAGTGCTGCAACTCGGAACCGGTGCCGATCAAGATGCAACGAGGCGCCCCGCCTTCGGCTTCAACCAGAATGTAAGCGCCCTGATGCAGCCCGGCGGCCGAGGCAAACTGGCTGCGATCAAGGGTGGGAACGGGTTGGCGACTGAGCACCAGCGCCACCGGCGAACACTTCGACTGCAGCGCCGCCTTCCAGGCCTCGAGAACTTCATTGGCGTCGCCGGGGCGAATGACCCAAAGATTCGGCATGGCCCGCAAAGCCGCCAGATGCTCTACCGCCTGGTGGGTAGGGCCATCTTCGCCCAGTCCGATGCTATCGTGGGTCCAGACGTAAATGGCCGGCAAGCCGATGAGAGCCGCCAGGCGAACACTGGGACGCATGTAGTCGCTGAACACAAAGAAGGTGGCGCAAAACCCCCGCACGCCACCGTGCAAAAGCATGCCGTTCAGGATGGCCCCCATCCCGTGTTCGCGAATGCCAAAGTGGAAGTTGCGTCCCTCGGGATGCTCGGCATCGTGGGTAGGAATCCCGTCCATCCAGGTCATCGTCGAGGGGGCCAGGTCGGCCGAACCGCCCAGAATGTTGGGAATGGACCGGGCGAACTGCTGGATCACTTTCCCCGAGGATTGGCGCGTGGCCAGCGCTTTGCCGGCCTCGAAGGGCACCAGGTTGGCATCCCAGCCCGGCGGCAGCTGGCCGGAATGAAATTGTTCCCAGAGCTGTGCCAGTTCGGGGAACTGACGGGCATAGGCCTGGAACCGCGCATTCCAATCTGCCTCGGCCTGGGCCCCACGACGCTGGAGTTGCTCTCGCAGTTCGGACAACTCGGGGGGAATGTAAAAGTCCTGGTCTTCCGGCAGGCCCAGGCGTGCCTTGGTTAATTTGATCTCGGCCTCGCCCAGCGGGCTGCCGTGAGCTTCGTGAGTATCGATGGCATTGGGGGCCGGGTAGGCGATGTGGGTGCGCACCGAAATCATGGAGGGACGTGGGTCGTTGCGGGCGGCCTCGAGGGCCTGCTGGACGCCGTTGAGGTCGTTGGCGTCGTCCAGTCGCTGCACATGCCAGCCGTAGCTGCGAAAGCGAGCATCGACGTCCTCGCTGAAGGCCAGGTGAGTTTCGCCTTCGATGGTGATCTTGTTGTCATCGTAGAGACAGATCAATTTGCCCAGCTTGAGATGCCCGGCCAGGGAGCAGGCTTCGGCTGCAACACCTTCCATGAGGTCGCCGTCGGAGCAAATCACATAGGTGTGGTGGTCGACCAGTTCGTGCCCCGGGCGATTGAAGGTGGCGGCCAGGAAGCGCTCGGCCACGGCCATGCCCACGGCATTGGAGATGCCCTGACCCAGCGGACCCGTGGTGGTTTCGACCCCCGGAGTCACCCAGTTCTCAGGGTGTCCAGGCGTCTTGCTGTGCCACTGGCGAAAGTTCTTCAAGTCGTCCAGACTGAGGTCATAACCGGTGAGATGCAGCAGACTATACTGCAAAATGCAGGCGTGACCGGGCGAAAGCACAAAGCGGTCGCGGTTGGCCCAGCGCGGATTGGCCGGGTTGTGGCGCATTACTCGGCCGTACAAAGCCCAGCCCAGAGGGGCCAGTGCCATGGCGGTTCCGGGGTGGCCACTTTTGGCCTTTTGGGGGCCATCCATGGCCAGTGCACGGATCACCTTGATACAAAGTTCTTCGAGAGCGGTAGAGGGGCTTGCAGTGGCCACGCGGGACTCCTTTCAAGTGGGACTCCCGGCGTGTTCCCCTCGGTGGTCAGCCTTTCCTGTTGTCAGGCCCGAACCAGAGCCATCGCTTCCTGGGTAAAGTTCTCCAGCACGCGACGGAAGAGATAGTTGCCGCCACCCACCTGACGCAGACCGGTGTCAACGGTGTGCGGGGTGTAGCGCATCAGGGCGTAGGTGGCCGCATTGCGCACCGGAATGGCGCGCTTGCCATAGTCCACCTTGAGATTCAGGGGAAAGCTCTGCTGCTGACCTTCTTCAAAAAGCTCGCGCAGCAGGCCCACCCCCTTGGTAAGCTGACCTTCGAAGTTGCTGCGCTTGCCGGCCCGATTGCCACTATCGGTGTAGCCATAGCCCATGGCCGATTTGAGCACGCCCTGACCGGGCACCTTCTGACGACTGACCATGCTGTTTTCCTTCTCCAGCGTGGTCAGCACAATCCAGGGATTGACTTTTTGCTCCCGGGCGACCCTCATGATGACTTCAGACACCGGTTCCTCGCCCACCTTGTAGTCGGCCAGAAACGACTCACGCGCCTCGAGGAATTCCTGGATCATCTCCACGGTAACGCCATCCACGCGGGAGAACTCGGCGTCGCTTAAAAGCTGGCTAAAGTTGACACCGTGCTTGACGTAGTCGCCCTTCTGAGCCACCGGCTCGGCGGGCACAAAACTGGCAGGCGGGGCCTGCTTGAGCGTATCCTGGGCTGGAACCGCCTTCTGCCCTGCCAGCAGCCACTGCTGGTCGGCCAGGCCCGGGGTAGCCGGGGCCTGCTCGGGGGTCTTGACCTGAACCAGGGCCTGGGGGGGCAGCGGATCGGCCCCCGCAGGAGCCGAGGAAGTCAGCACGCCAGCCAGGGCGCCGGTGCAACTCAAAGCCAGCGAAAGCCCTACCTTGAGTTGCAGGCCCAGGGAAGGTGCCTGACGAGACCGACGCTGCTCGGCTACACCCGTCAGGTCGGCCTGATCCACGGGCGCCTGAGGTTGGGAGGACGAAGCCGCCTCTCGAGGGGCCACCCGAGCTAGCGGAGACAGGCTCTGCATGCGCAGAGAAGAGAGCGGATCGATCACTGAATGGTCAGAATTCCCCAACTTGTTCACCGCCACCTTCCTTGCGGATGATCAAGATCATAGGCCCCGCCCTCCCCTACCCCTATGCTGACGAGCGTGGGGGTGTAAGGAGGTACTATGACTGTTTCGGACCCCCCCGAACCCGAGGTCTATGACGACCAGGTCGTGCGGGGATTCGTGTTTTTCACGATGTTCTGGGGCGCGATTGGCATGCTGGCTGGACTCTGGGCCGCTTTGGAGCTGGCCTTCTGGCAATGCAATCTCGATAGCCCTTATTTAAGTTTCGGGCGCCTGCGCCCCCTACACACCAATGCGGTGATCTTCGCCTTTGCCGGAAATGCCATCTTTGGCTCGGTGTACTACAGCGTGCAAAGGCTTTGTCGCGTGCGACTCGCCAGCGACTTTCTCTCGAAGTTTCATCTCTGGGGCTGGCAGGTGATCATCGCCCTGGACGCCGTGTGTCTGCTGCTCGGCTTCACAGACGGCAAGGAATACGCCGAACCGGTGTTTCTGGTCGACCTGCTGATCACGCTGGTGTGGGTCGTCTTTGCCGTCAACTTCTTCTGGACCCTGGCCCGACGCCGCGAGCATCACCTGTATGTGGCCATCTGGTTCTACATCGCCACGATTATCACCATCGCAGTGCTCCACCTGGTCAACAATCTGTCGCTGCCCATCTCACCCTTCAAATCGTATCCCGTTTGGGCTGGCGTCCAGGACGCCCTGATCCAGTGGTGGTACGGTCACAACGCCGTGGGCTTCCTGCTGACCACACCGTTCTTGGGAATGATGTATTACTACCTGCCCAAAGCGGCCGAGAAGCCGGTCTATTCCTACCGGCTGTCCATCATCCACTTCTGGTCGTTGATTTTTCTGTATATCTGGGCCGGTCCTCATCACCTGCTTTACACCGCCCTGCCCGACTGGGCTCAAACGCTGGGGATGTGCTTCTCCTTGATGCTGATCGCGCCGTCCTGGGGCGGCATGCTCAACGGACTGCTCACCCTCAAGGGGGCCTATCAGCAAGTGCGCACCGACCCGATCCTCAAGTTCTTCGTGGTGGCTATCACCTTCTACGGAATGTCCACCTTTGAAGGGCCGATGCTCTCCATTCGCTCGGTTTCAGCCCTCGGTCACTATACCGACTGGATCGTGGGTCACGTGCACGGAGGCGCGCTGGGCTGGGTAGGCTTCTGCGTCTTTGCCACCTTCTACTGGCTGGTTCCGCGCCTGTATAACACCCAGTTATACAGCAAATCTCTGGCCACCACCCACTTCTGGATCGCCACCGTGGGCATCGTTCTCTATATGGTGTCGATGTGGATCACCGGGGTAACCCAGGGCCTGATGTGGCGGGCCTTCAGTGAAGACGGGAGCCTGACCTATAACTTCCTGCAAACCACCAAGATCCTGTTCCCCTACTACATGGTTCGAGCTCTGGGCGGGGCCATGTATCTGAGCGGATTGCTGATGATGGTCTACAACCTGGTCATGACCGCCCGCTCGGGCAGTCCCTACAACGCTCCGATTCCCGTAAGGAGGGCCCAATGAAGGACCACCGATGGCTGGAAGGCCAGGGCGTATTGATGTCCATTCTTGTCACTATCGTCATCCTGATCGGTGGCATCGTCGAGATTGTGCCGCTGTACTACGTGCGCTCCTCGGTGCCCCCGATCGAGGGGGTCAAACCCTACACCCCGTTGGAATTGGAAGGACGCGACCTTTATCTGCGCGAGGGCTGCTACAACTGTCATAGCCAGATGGTGCGGCCGTTCCGAGACGAAACCGAACGCTACGGGCCCTATTCCAAGGCGGGCGAGTTTGTCTACGACCACCCGTTCCAATTTGGTTCCAAGCGAACCGGGCCCGACATTCACCGGGTGGGCGGCAAGTATCCCGACTCCTGGCACTACTACCACATGAAGAATCCGCGTGAAATTGCCGCGGGTTCGGTCATGCCCAACTATCCCTGGCTGTTCACGCGTAAGCTGAACACCAAGGACCTGCAACGCAAAATGAAAGTGATGCAGCGCCTGGGGGTTCCCTACACCCAGCCCGAGATCGACGGAGCCTACGAATCCCTGAAGCAGCAGAGCGAGGCCATTGTGGGTCGCTTGCAAGCCGAGAAAGTGGAAGGCGCCAGTGCCGATCAAGAAATCATTGCTCTCATCGCCTACTTGCAACGACTGGGCAGCGACATTCGCTGGCGGGAGGCCCAATGAATCACGATTTCAGCTGGATCGCTCCCCTCAAAGAGGGGGTGCTGGTTCTCTACTTTATCACCTTCACGGCCATCCTGGCCTGGGTGTTCGGGGGGCGCTCACAGGAACACCTGGAGCAGCTGGGGCACCTGCCCCTCGACGATGAGGAGGTGCGCTGATGGGCGCCAAACTTTTAGAACACGAAGCCGATGGCATTCAGGAACTGGACAATCCCCTGCCCCGTTGGTGGCTCTACCTGTTTTACGCCACCATCGTCTACAGTATCTACTACTGCATCGTCTACCCCAGCTTCTGGTTCTGGCCCGGCACTTCCGGCTGGACCCAGGAGAAGCAGTGGACCGCTCAGGTGCCGCCCAAGCCCGTTACCACGGTAGCTCAGGCAGCTCCGCTGGCCGAGATGGCCAAAGACTCCAAGGTGACCGACCAGGGCAAGGTTCTCTTCATGAGCAACTGTGCCAGCTGTCACGGCAATAATGGAGAGGGAAAGATCGGTCCCTGTCTGACCGA
>CAZYPN010000089.1:0-21457 GCA_964649085.1 uncultured Burkholderiales bacterium
TGTTGGTGGCGCGCAGGGCCAGCTGGTGGACGGCGTGGGGGCCGAGTTCTTCGAGCTGGCGGGGGCTGAGGGTGGTGGGGTCAAGAGGTGTCATCGGTCTATGGTAGGGCATGGTGGGGGGCGAACGTCAAGTTTTGCGGGTGCGCGGAATGGCTTGGTTATGGGGTTTGGCGGCGATTTGTAGGATGATTTGAGGGGTGTTCGATGGGCTGGGGGTCGTGCGGGGTGGTTTTGGGCTGGGGAGGGCTGGTTGGGGGGTGTGAGGGGCTCAGGTCACGTCCCGAGGATGCGCCGCCCCCCTCGCCGGCCTGCTGACCACCGCTTCACATGGACCAGCCCCGGCCAGAGAGCTCGGTCACTTTGCGGCCATCCAGCTTTGCCTCCACCAGTAGACAAGGCCGGCGGAAGCGCAGTACCGATGCGCCCTGGCGTTCTGGCCCCCCGCCGGGGGCCTGGGCCACGAGCCAGCCCTATCTCAGACTAGTATAGGCTGGCGAGTTCGGTGGAGTCAGAGTCTCGGCGTGGTGATGACCACTACAACAGACCGTAAATGCTAGCCCATCATCACGAATCTGGTAGCCCATCATCACGAATCTGGTAGCCGCTCGAATAAGTATCTCGTCCACCCCAAGACTCGAGGTGATAGCCCAGAATCTGATGAGTCGTTGCTGGACAAACAGGTATACTCTCAAGCCACTTCGGGACCAAATCCCCCAACCTGCCGGGAAACTTCTTGTGCTCACGCCGGTATTCATCAAGGGCTGGCCCAAGAATATCTCTCACGTTGTGACCGCACTTGTTCTTCAAAACCCATGGTTGTGGTTTCACGATGTGAAGATAGTAAAGCTGCAACTGTATCAGAGCAATCAATAGGGCTGCAAAGGCCAACAGCCTTATCACGGGGTCCTGGATTGCGTGGCTCGGTTCATCGGAACAAGCATTTCTCTAAAACCCAGGAAGGCAATTCTACCAGTCTCGCAACTCAACGGGGGTCTGGCCATCTCAGATTCCTGATTCAGCCTGCAAGCAATAGGGGCCTGGCCTGGCTGCAAGGCCAGGCCAGGAACCAGTCGAGTTCCCAGCCGACTTCGAGGGTGTGTTGTTGGGCGGAGCTTCGGCCCTGGCGTTCGCGGAAGCTAAGGTCGTGGGGGCGGTTCATCAGATGCACAGGTGTCCGCAGCCCAAATTGAGTCGGCGCCCGGCACCTCCCAGTCGAAGTGTGTTGGCTCACACCAGTCGGTTGGCGGCGGGGAAGTCGCCATTCTCTTCAAAGCTCGTAAGGTTGGCCACGGTGGTCTCAGCAATGGCCCTCAGGGCATCGCTGGTGAAGAAGGCCTGATGGGCCGTGATCAGGACATTGGGAAAGGTGAGCAGCCGTGAAAAGTTGTCGTCGGTGACCACTTGAGTGGAGAGGTCCTGGAAAAAGAGCGACTCCTCTTCTTCGTAGACGTCGAGGGCCAGGCTGCCCAGATGTCCGGACTTGAGCGCCTGGATGACGGCCAGGGTATCGAGCAAGGCTCCCCGACTGGTGTTGACCAGCATGGCGCCGGGCTTCATCAGGGACAGCCGCCGCTCGTTCATCAGGTGATGAGTGTCGGAGGTCAAAGGGCAGTGCAGCGTGACCACGTCGGACTCGACCAGCAACTGCTCCAGGGGCACGGCACAGAACTCGCTGTGGGGCTGCAGGTCGTAGGTCAGGATGCGACAGCCAAAACCTTGCATGATGCGTGCCACCAGCAGGCCGATCTTGCCCAGGCCAACCACGCCCACGGTGCGGCCGTGGAAGTCGAAGCCAAGCAACCCCTCCAGGTTGAAATTGTGGTCGCGAACCCGCGCGTAGGCCCGATGAATTTTCCGATTCAAAGCCAGCATGAGCCCCACCGTGTGTTCGGCCACGGCGTGGGGCGAATAGGCCGGTACTCGAGCCACCTTGAGGCCCACCCGGCGGGCCGCAGCCAGGTCGATGTGGTTGAAGCCGGCCGATCGCAAAGCCAGTGCTCGCGTGCCGCCCGCCTGCAGGCGCTCGATGTCGTGACTCTCCAGATGATCGCTGACGAAAAGGCTGACGGCTTCAAAGCCGCGGGCCAGTTCCAGGGTGGAGGCATTGAGGAAGGCCTGAAAATGGACCAGCTCGTGTCGTCCCTGGTTGGCCGCGGCCAGGGGCTGGCGTTCGAAGAGGTTGGAACTGAACAGGGCCACTCGCATCGGAGGACCTACTGCCTGGAGCGCAGGTCGACCTGCACCGACACCTGCACCCCCGAAAATTCTGTGCAGTAGCCCTGGCGGCTGCGCCCCTCGGCCAGCTGGCCGAGCACCTCGGGGGCGACCCGCAGGGTGAGGCATTCGGACGTCGCCGCCAGGCTGTTCTCGGGTCCGGGCCTGAGTTCGAAGGCCCAGGGGCTGAGGTCCAGGCGCTCGCTGAGCGCCTGGCCGGCCCGAAGTTGGGCCAGTTCAGCCCCAGAAATGCGAAAGCGCAGCTCGGACTCGCCCCAGCGAATCGTCATGGCTTACCCGAGTTGGAAGGAGTGGGGGGCAGCGGCTTAAAAGGACATGTCATGTCGCAGACTTCGAGCCCGGCACCTCAAGCTCCCTCAATCCCAGCAAGCCGTGAGCAAGGGTGGGGAGCGACCTGAGCAGAAGTTGCGCCGAGGGGGGGAAGAAGTTCATGGGGCAAAGTTGGCACGACTTTGAAGACTCGCCTGAGTGCGTGGTCGAAGTGGCCGTCGACGGCAAGATCCTACGTGCCAACGCGAGTTTTTGTCAGCTTTTGGGCTACAGTCACGAGGAACTTTCCTCGCTCTACGTGCGCGATCTGACCCATCCGGAAGACAGGGCCCAAAGCGTTTCGATTGTCGACTGGGCGCTGAGCCATCAAGACCAGCCACTGGAAGTGATCAAGCGTTATCTGCGCCGCGACGGCAAGGTTCTGTGGTGCTTGCTGCGCACGACGCTGCGGCGCAACCCGCAGGGACAGCCGGAAACCTTCCTGTCGTTCCTCGATGACTTCAGCGACCGTCTGGAGCGAGAACCCTTGTTGAAAGCCCTGGCTCATCGGGTTGAGATGCAAGCCGAGCACGAACGGCTGAGAATCTCGCGCGAGCTGCACAACGAAATCGGCCAGATGCTGACGGCTTTGAAACAGGAACTCGCCTGGCTCAAGGAACAGGTGCCGCCGGGATCCGCGCGTCGGGCGGCTCGGATCTCGCTGGTGGTGGAAGAGATCGGCTCCTCGATCACCCGGATGTGGATGGGGTTGCGGCCGTTTATCCTGGACGAACTGGGGCTGATTCCGGCCCTGGATTGGCTGCTGCAAGAGACCTGCGGACGTGCCGACATCGCCTATCAACTGGACACTCCCCAGCACTTTGCGCGGCTCGATTCGGACACGCGCATCGGGCTCTTCCGCATCGCCCAGGAAGCGCTGAGCAATGTGGTACAGCATGCTCGGGCCAGTCTGTGTCGGGTGCACCTGCATCAGGACGAAGCCGGCACCCAACTGGACATCTACGATAACGGCCGGGGCCTGAGCGCCCCCGACCTGCCCTCGCAGGGCCCCGGATTGCTGGCCATGCGAGAGCGAGCCAGATTGCTGGGTGGCCGTCTGGAGCTACTGGAGGGCCACCCGGGCACGCTGGTGCGGGTGGTGATTCCGCCCAGCCCGAAGGTCGAAACCCCCCAAAAAGTGCCCTCCTCGTGGGGATAAATGGAAGGGCCGCTGTCCGGAGACAGCGGCCCTTCAACTCCGCACAGACCCCTCGTCTCCGATGGGCTACCGCGGCGTGGTTTTGACGCCGGGCAGCGCCGGCAAGGTTTCCAGCGTTTTCGGGTCGTGGCTGTGGGCGCCCTGGGCCATCTGGCTCAGCATGCGCACCAACACGTCTCCCGCGGCCAGCGAGAGCTTACCGCTGTTCTTCACCTCGTTGAGAGCTGCGAAGTAGCGGTAGACCAGACCCCCCTCGATGCTGGGGAAGTCCTGATTGCTGAGCACCAGCTGCAGCTGCACCTGACGCAACTCGACCACCAGGCCTTCGAGAGCGATTTGTTCCCACTTGTCGTGGACCTGGATGGCCTTCAGCGAATTGCGCAACCAGGACAGCTGGAAGCGCTCGCCCAGTTGATAGTAACGCTGGGCCGCCTCGGCCAGCTCGATGCCCGCCTTGCGCTTGGTGTCGATCACACCCAGGCCGCTGGCGACCCACTCGAGGCTGGCCAGGGAAGCGCCCACGGCAGCCGGGAAACCCTTTTGCTCGTAGTCGCTCAGCAAGCTGCGATAGCGCTGCTGACGCTCGCTGGGCAACAAATCTCCCAGGCGCGAGCGCAACTCGTCGAGCGGGCCCCGGTAACGAGAGATGAAGTCGGAAAGCGAGCTGAGGTCGACGTCGGTGAGCAGCATCCAGGCCACCACGTTTTCCACCGCCACGGTGAGACTCTCGAGCGCCTGATACTGGTCACCAGCCGAAACCTTATTGTCCAGCTCCGTCACGTCGCGCACCAACTGGTAGGCGCCGACGATTTCCAGGGCCGAGAGGGCGGCGCGCACCACCTGAATGGGACTGGCTCCTGTGTCCTGGATCTTGCGATGGACGAAGGTCATGCCCAGCAGGTCGACCACCCGATTGGTGAACTGGGTGGCGATGATCTCGCGCCGCAGTGGGTGGCGTCGAATTTGCTCGGCGAATCGCTGCTGCATGAGCGTGGGGAAATACTCCAGCAGCTGATTCTGGAAGCAGGGCTCGTCGGGGAAGTCGGTCTCGAGGATACGGCGATAGAGACCCATCTTCGAATAGGCCATCAGGATGGCCAGCTCGGGACGGGTGAAACCCTGGCCCTGACGGGCCCGCTCGCCCAGAGTGCGCGCGTCGGGCAGAAACTCGACGTCGGTGCGCAAACCGCCGCGCTCGGCCAGGTAGTTCATCATGCCGACGAACACCGGAAGGGCTTCCTGGCTGCGCCGCTGCGACATGGACAGAGCCAGGGTTTGGAAGTAGTTGTCGGCCAGCACCAGTCGAGACACATCGTCGGTCATCTCGACAAGCACCTGATTGCGCTGCTCCAACGTGAGCTCGCCCCGAGACATCATTTGACCAAAGAGGATCTTGATGTTGACCTCGTGGTCGCTCATGTCGACGCCGGCCGAGTTGTCGATAGCGTCGGTGTTGATGCGCCCCCCAAGCAGGGCGAACTCGATGCGGGCCAGTTGGGTGAAGCCCTGATTGCCCCCCTCACCAACCACCTTGCAGCGCAGTTCGTTGGCGTCGACGCGCACCGAATCGTTGGACGAGTCGCCCACGTCGATGTTGCGCTCCTGGGTGGATTTGACGTAGGTTCCAATACCGCCATTCCAAAGCAGGTCGACCGGAGCCCGCAGAATGGCCTTGACCAGATCTTCGCCGCTGAGCGACTCCTCCTCGATGGCCAGCAACTGGCGCACCTCAGGACTGAGAGGAATGGACTTGGCGGCCCGCTCGAAGATGCCGCCGCCCGGGCTGATCAGCGATTTGTCATAGTCTTCCCAGCTCGAACGCGGCAGCTTGAACATGCGCATTCGCTCCTGGTAGGACCTTTTGGCATCGGGGCTGGGGTCGAGGAAGATGTGCAGGTGATTGAAGGCGGCCACCAACTTGAGGGTGTCACAGTAGGTCAGGCCGTTGCCGAACACGTCACCGGCCAGGTCGCCGATGCCGGCCACCGTGATCTCCTCTTCGAGCACGTTGATGCCCATCTCGCGGAAGTGGCGCTTGACGCCCTCCCAGCCCCCCCGAGCGGTAATGCCCTCTTTCTTGTGGTCGTAACCGGCAGAGCCGCCTGAGGCGAAGGCATCGCCAAGCCAGAAGCCATACTCGGCCGAAACGCCGTTAGCGATATCGCTGAAAGTGGCCGTGCCCTTGTCGGCAGCCACTACCAGGTAGGGGTCTTCTTCGTCGTAAATCACCAGGCCCTGGGGGTGAGTGACCTTGCCCCCCACGTTGTTGTCGGTGAGGTCGAGCAGGCCGCGGATGAAGGTCTTGTACTGCTCGACCACATAGCCGCGCAGCTCCTCGCGATCGGTGGGGGCGTTTTTGAGCTTGAAGCCACCTTTGGAGCCCACGGGAACGATTACGGCGTTTTTGGTCATCTGGGTCTTCATCAGACCCAGCACCTCGGTGCGAAAGTCGGGCCGATCGCTCCAGCGCAGACCACCGCGGGCCACCTTGCCGCCTCGCAGGTGAATACCGTCGACGCCGGGAGCCGCTACGATGATTTCGAAAAGCGGCCGAGGCTCGGGCATTTTCTTGACTTCGTGGGAAGCCACTTTGTGGCTGATGTAGGGCTTGTCGAGGAAGTAGTTGGTGCGCACCGTCGAGGAAATCAGGTTGTAGAGGTCGCGCAGGGTGCGGTCGAAGGCCAGCGAGCTTACCGAATTGAGGCTTTCAAAGAAGCGCTGCTTGGCAGACTCCATGGCGCTTTCGCGCCCGTTGAGGTGAGGCTGGAAACGAGCCTGGAAATACTCGTAGAGCAGTTGGCCGCAGAGCGGATTGGTGAGCAGAGCCTCGGTCATGAACTCGCGACTGTTGGCCGGCTGGATCTGCCCGAGATGCACCAAGTAGCTGCGCAGCAAGGCCACCTGGCGCAGGCTGAGCTGGGTGGTTAAGACGAGGCCATTGAGGCTGTCGTTCTCGGCGCGCCCCTCCAACAGATTGTCCAGGGCGTTGAGGAAGCGCTCGCGGTCGGTGCGGGCGTCGAGGGGCTGCAGGTTGAAGCGTTTTTGCACGCGGAAGACGTCGATGTGCACGTCCTGATCGAGGCGCACGGCGTGGTTGCTTTGCACCAGCACCTTGAGCCCGAGATTTTCCAGGATGGGCAGCACATCGCTGAGATGAAAGCTGGCTCCGTAGTGCACGATGCGCAGCTGGGAGCAGGGCTCGCTGAGCTGATCTTCGGGGGCGTTGAGAAAGTCGACGACGAAGTGGCCGTCGCTGGCCCCGACCAGCCGCTCGATATTCTCGATGTCGCGCACGGCCACTTGCATGGAAGTGCCGACTCGATAGGCTTCGTTGAAAGCCTCGGTGTAGGTTCGCGCCAGTCGCGCCCCTTCAACCTCGCCCATTTGCTGATAGAGACGCTCGCTGAGCAGGTCGCCCCAGGTGCGCGTCAGGTCGGCCACCTCGCGTTCGAGGTTGCCCAGATCGAGGTCGTGGAAGACGGCGCTGGTGGTGAAGAAGAAGTGGAAGCGAACCTGGTCTTCATCCTCGCCAAAGGCCAGCTGGTAATCGACGTGGGTGGCCTCGAACTTCTTGGTGAGCAACTCCTGGATATTGTGGCGCACCTCGCTGTTGAAGCGATCGCGCGGCATGATGACCATGACCTGCACGCCACGCGCCAGCGGGTCGGGGCGGAAGGTGAGCCGGACCTTATGCTGCTTCTGGATGTCCATGATGGCCCGAATGTCCTTGTGCAGGGCATCGGGCTCGCTCCAGAACAGCTCCTCGCGGGGCATCGAGTTGAAGATCGAGACGATCTGCTTGTAGTCGTGCCCGCCCTCGACACACTGGTCCATTTCGAGAACCCGCTTGAGTTTGCGCCTCAAGATGGGAATTTCGCGCACGGGCGTCGAGAGCGCCTGGCTGGTGAACAGACCCAGAAAGCGCATCTCGCCGAGTGCCTGGTCCTGATCGTCCCATTTCTTGATGCCCACATAGTCCATACGTACGGCCCGATGAACGGTGGCCTCGGCGTTCGACTTGGTCACCAAAAGCAAGCGGCCATGCAACACCCGGGCCCGCAAACTCTCGGGCAACTGACTGAGGGGCACAGGCTGCAGGTAGTTGCTGGTCTCGAGATTGCGCAAGATGCCCAGACTGGAATCGGCGTGAACCTGCAAGCAGGGCGCACCTTCGTGGTCGATGATGTCGTATTCGCGGTAGCCCAGAAACACGAAATTGTTGTGACACAGCCAGTCGATGAAAGCATCGACCTCGGCCAGGTCAGCCGCACGCTCGGCGTTCTGGGTTTTTTCCTGCAGCCCCTTGAGGAAATTGCGCACCTCCTGGGCACGGGCCTTCATGTCCTTGTAGTCGTCGGTGGCCAGGCGCAGGTCTTCGAGGACCCGCTCGAGGCGCGAGCAGATTTCGGCCTGTTGCTCGCCAGAGTCGACTCGCTCTACCAGATACAATTCGTAGGCTTCGCCGGGTTCGCTGGCGGGCTGGAACTGGCGAATCAGCTTACCATCCTGGCGCTTGACCCGCATGATGGGGTGAAGCAGGTAGTGAACCCTGAGGCCGAGCCGCTTGAGCTCGGCTCGGACGGTGTCGACGATGAAGGGGCGGTCGTCGAGCAAAATCTCAACTACCGTTTGTTTGCAGGTCCAGCCGTCGGCCTCGACCGTGGGGTTGTAGACCCGAACCATTTGAGGAGCAGCCTTTCGGGCTTCCAGCGAACGCAAGGCTCCCAGGGCGATGGCCATCATGGCATCGGCGTCAAAGGTATCTAGAAAGTCGGACGAGGCTTTCTCAAATAGAGTCCCCGCCAGTTGGCGCAGAAAGTCGGCATCGGAAGAAGGCATTTTTTGGGAGATGTGCTGCTGCAATTTCTCCAGTGTAACGGCCACGAAGGTACTCCTCGATTGAACTGTGCCGGCCTGTTCGCTCACCGTTTGGCCGGGGCCTGCCCCGGGGGGCGTTCAAAGGTTCACACCTTGGTGATTATCTCGGGGTACTCTTGGGGTATGTTGGGTCAGGGTCTACTATGAAAACACAAACAGAGAGCATCCTGGACGACGAGGCCCTCGATCTTGTCTCGGCACGTTTCGCCGACCTCGTGGCCCAGGAGTATCAGCAGCGACTGATCGACCAGATATCCAGGCACCTCTTTCAATGCGATAGCGAGGAAGAGTTGGCCCAGCAACTGCTGCGCGCCATCGGACAGCGTTGCGGTGAGCACCGCCTGCTGTATATCGGCATCGATGAGCCCGGGCACCCCCCGCGTCTGTTCTGGCTGGGCTATGCCCAACCGCCCGTGCTGATGCGCAGTCCGGCGCGTTCACTGCTCAACACCGGCAACGGAGCCATTCTTGAGGAAGCCACGCTGAAGCTGGCCCTGGGCCACGAGCTGCCCTGCAAGGCTGGCCTGCGCCTGAGCGGCGGGCGTGGCCCGCTGGCATTGGTGGTCTTCGACCGGGCTCCAGAAGAGCGCATTCTGCGTGACTTTCTGGAGCGGCTGGCCGAACGAGCCTCGCCGGCTTTGCTCAGCCTGCGTCAGCGGGAGAGCCTGGAGCAGGCCCGCCGCGCCATGCACCGTCAACGCCTGCAGATGGAGAAGCAGGCCAAGCTGCTGCACCTGATGGAGGACTGGAACGGCGTGCTCAACCGCCTGGAAGGTCGCTACGAACAGTTGGACGAGCTGTTGAAAACGGCCGTGGCCACGCTGGGCGGCGAGAAGGGCTCGCTGATGCTGCTCGACGAGAACAACAACGATCTCGTCGTTAAGGCCGTGTGCGGGCTCGAAGGCGAGGTTCAGGAAAAAATTCGTCGCGGCGAACAGCCCTGCAAGCGACTGAAGCTGGGCGAGGGCGTGGCCGGCAAGGTGGCCCAGAGTCTGGAGCCGATGATCGTCAATCAGGTGGAGCAAGAGCCGCTCTTCCTCGAGCCCCATCTCTCTCAGGTGTCGTCGATCGTGTGCCTGCCTCTGCATGTCGATGGCCTGGTACTGGGGGTGATGAACATCACCAACCGACTGTCAGGGCGTTCGTTTCAGCCTCAGCAGCTGGAAGAGGGAATGCGACTGGCCCAACAGGCCTCGCAGGCGATCAACAATTCGCGGCTCTACCATCTGGCCGTGCTCGACCCGATCACCGAGGTCTACACGCGAAGCCACCTCTATCAACGGCTTCACGATGAGGTGGCGCGGGCCCGCCGCTACCAGCGCCATGTGTGCCTGTTGGCGATCAACCTTCAGGGGCTGGAAGTGGTGCGTAATCACCACGGGCATCCCTTGGGTAACCAGCTGGAGATTCACTTTGCCGAACTGCTGCAGAAGGCGTTGAGAGAAACCGATATGGTGGCCCGACTGGGCGAACACACCTTTGCCGCCATGCTGCCGGAAACCAACGCCCTGGCCGGTATGTTCGCGGCCGAGCGGGTGTGCCAGGAGGCACGTGAATCGGAACTGCTGACCCGCTACTATGTGACCGCCCACATCGGGCTGGCCTCGTTTCCCGACCTGGCCGATTCGGTGCCGCGCCTGGTGGCCCGAGCCGAGATGGCCATGGCCTCGGCCGTGCGCAGCAACGACCCCCTACCCGTGCTGATGTCGACGGCCGTTTAAGAGCCCCGCCAGCACCAGATAGTGCTGTACCCAGACCAGCGAGACCTGGTAGCGGGCGTAGTGCTGCACCAGCACGTAGGGCAGCAGGAACAACAGGTAGAGCGCGATGACGGCGCGTTCCTGGCGGCGCGCCAACAACACCAGCAGGGCCAGGGCAGGCAACAGGCTGAAGTGCCACTGTGACCACCACAAACGGGGCTGGCGATGGCGCCGCAGCAACTCGGCGCAGGCCGCCATCCGGCTTTGCAGCACCAGTTCTGGCTGGCGAAGCGGCAGGCTGAGCGTGTCTTGTTGAAAGCGCTCGGGCGGGCGCAGACAGAACAGCCAGAAAGGCTTGCCCGCGTGCAGCACCAACCAGCGCGACTCGACCAGCAAGGGCAGATCCTCGGGCGGCACCTGCAGGGCCGGAAAAAGGTCCCAGTCGATCTGCATGGCCAGCGTGCAGTTGGCCAGACGGCGCAGGCAACGCCGGGCCCATTGCTGGGGCGGCACCTGCCGGGCCAGCTGGCGGGCCGACTCGACGAAGGCCACCTCGCCCAGAGCCCGATATTGCTGCTGTAGAGAATTGGCGTTGATGGGATGGTAAAGACGAAAGAACGAGTGGGTCAGCAGCCCATCATCGTCCCACAAATTGGCCTCGACAAAGTCGAACCAGAGGTTGGACTTCACCGGGTAAAATCGGCCCAACGCCACTTGATTGCGCGCCCCCCAGAGCAGGCAACTGCAGGCCATGAGTCCCAGGATGAGGGGCCAGCGCGGCGGCCGCCGGGCCAATACCACCAGGGCCCAGGCCAGCGTCAGCGAGGGGCTGGACAGGGGAACCAGCAAAGCCAGCAGCAGGCCCGGCCCCGCAGAGCCCTGGCCCAACACCTGGCGCAGCACGGCCAGGGCCAGCCCATTGACCCACCAGATGTCGTCGAGCTCGGCGTAGAAACGGTGGGCATCGCACTCGCTCCAGAGCAGGCTGAGCACAACCCCCCCGACCACCCCCCGCCCCCCCCAGCGGCTCTGGACCATGGCCAGAAAGTACCACAGGCACACACCGGTAAGCAGCGACTTGAGGGTGAGCAGCACCAGGGCCGAGTCGACGCTCTTCACCCCGCAAAGGGAGAAAACCGCCGCATAAAGCCAGCACAACGCCGGCGGCATCCAGGCGCTGGGGCCCGTGCCCGCACCCATAGCATCGGCAAAGCTGCCATGCAGCACCAGCGATTCGGCGATATTGCCGTATTCGGAGCCGAAGCGCAGCAGGTTGCCGTTGGGCGAGCCCAGCAACCACAGCTGGCGAAGGATTTGCTGCACGACCCAGAGGACGACCAGGACCGCGCGGGCCCTGAGCACCTAGAGCACCACGAGGGGGTCGAAGGCGTCGCCGCCCAGCAACCAGTTGCGGGTCATTCCCTCAAAATCGCGCTGCAGGGCAGACACGGCCAGCCCCAGCACGACGGGGCGCCGGTCGACGCCGAGCTGCTCAAAGAGGCTCAAGACGGCCTCCTGGGCCAACCCCACCAGGCCATAGTGGAGCAACTCCATGGGCACCTGGCGCTGCTCCTGGCGCGACTCGACAATCTGGCGGCACACCTCGAGGTCGGTGGAGTGGTAGGCCCGGCAAATCACGGGACGAGAGCCGTAGGCCGAGCACATGCCTTGCTGCAGCACCGGGCAGGGACGGAAGTCGCGGCGCAGCTGACCGCGCTCGCGGCTGGCCACCTGATACTCCAGCGGAGGCCCGCTGAGGGCGCTGGCCAGATTGACGGCATCGAGAACATGGATGCCCAGGGCCTGATGACAGCACCAGCTGCAGCCCTGGCGGCAGTGCATCTGCGAAGCCAGCTGGGGGAGCAGTTCGTGGCCGCTGCGGCTGGCCCGCTCGGCCCCTTCCACAAGGCTCTGGCCCAGAGCTCGAGCCACCTGGGGGGCCGATGCTTCATCCAGATGGGCCAGGATTTCCAGGGCAGCACGATGCTGGTCGGCGTAGATCCGGTCGGCCAGCTCGAGCTGGGCATCGCCCCGCCGGATGGCCGGCGGACGAGACTGCAAGAGGCGCTGCAGGCGCTTGCGAAAGGCGCGGGTCATGGCGAGGCCGCTTCGGGGGCGGTCAGCACCAGGTAGCCGCGATTTTTTCCCGAGCTGGAGTCGGGGGTTTGCATGGCCGCAAAGAGCACCCGTGCGCCAACCCAGAAGGGCGGATACTTGTAACGAGCGACGTCCATCACCAGAAAACGATCGGACCCCGGATGGTAGGCGGCCAGCGGACAAAAATGACCGCCTCCCTGCTGCTGCAGCGGACGGCGCAGGAAATTGACCACCAGCGCCTGACGATTTTCGCGTACGGCTTCGCGCGCCGCGCGACGAAACTCGTCCAGGCCCCCGGGCCTGGCCTCGACGGTGGTGACCTGCAGCCCCCAACAGGCCAGCATGGACCCCAGTTCTTCCAGCGTGGCCCCCTGACGCTGCAGACGCTCACGCGAGAGCACCTGTTCTACCTGCGGACTGAAGAAATTGCTCTGTTCGAAGCATTGGAAAGGCCGATGAACGGCCGAAGGAGGAGCGGGAATGCCCAGCGCGTTGAGCACCATGACTGCCGAAGCGGGGCCACAATTGGCCGGGGTTTCCTGAGTTTCAAAGCGGGCGCTCAGGCTGAAGTAGTCGGGCGGCTGATCGGCTTCGAGCAGGCAGCGCTGGCCCTCAGGCGTGGTCAGCGCCAGCGACCCCGGAGGTAGGGGAATCTGTTGGGCGCCGACCGCCACAGCCAGCGCCAGGATCCAGACCCGTGCTTTCATGGTTGCCCTGTTGGCCCGCTTCTGCAACACTCCTGCCAGCCAGGCGCTGACGGGCCACCGCGACCAGCTTTTCCAGCTCAGAGCCATCCTGGGGCAGCCAGGCCAGCCCCCAGCTGCAACCGGCCGGCAGCAGCGAACCCAGGCGGCGGGCCAGGGACTCGGGGTCTTGAGCCAGGGCAGCCACGAGGACTTCGGTGGGGCTGAGATACTTGACGAGATCTTCGCCGCGCAACTGGGAGCGCAGTTGACGAACCAGAGTCTCGAGCGCTTGCGCGTCGCAGCCCGGAACGACCAGGGCCACCCCCAGGGGAACTTCTTCGCGCACGGCGCGCAACAGCAACTGATCGAGGCTGCTGAAGGTTCGAGACGGCCCGTGGGCCGGGACGAATTCCTGGCGCCGCAGTTGTTGGCAGCGCTCGAGGCGATTGCTGACACGGATGCGCAACTCCTGGGGCACGACGGGCTTGAACAGATAGTCGTCGGCGCCCGCCTCGTAGGCTCGGTGCACGGTGCGACTGTCGGCATAACTGGAGAGGAACAAGATGGGAATGGCCCGATAGCGTTCATCCATGCGCAGCGCGCGGCAGAGTTCGATACCGCTGATGTTGGGCAGCTCGATGTCGAGCATGATGAGATCGGGCCGGGCTTTCTCCAGCTCTTCCCAGAGTCGCAGGGGGCTTTCGAGCGTCTCGACGTGAAAATCAATGTGACTGAGGGCATGCTCGATGACCTTGCGCGCGATGCGATCGTCGTCGAGCACCAGAATGTACGGCGGATTGTCGAGCGAGGGCGTCAACTGGCTGCGCAGCACCGCCATCATGACCTGGTAGCCCGATTGGGGCAGCGCCAAATAGCGACAGTGCTGCTGGGACTCGGGAATGGAACCATCGCCAGCAGGGCGGGTCAGCACCACTTTGGGATAGGGATCGCGCAACAGCTCGTCGAGTTGCTCGGGCGAGCGCCGACAGGCTTCGGCCTCGGCTTCCAGCACCACCACACGGCTCGATTCGTGGGCCAGGCGCTCGGGCAATCGGCGCAGGTCGTCACAGACTTCGATTTCCCAGTGCAGCAGCCGGGCCTCCAGATCGATGTCCTCGAGCAAGGCGCCTTGGGAAACCACCACGATGGCCCTGGGGCGACGGGCCCGATAGGGATGGGCCTGCTGACTGAGCTGCTGGAGAGTGGCTATGACCTGCTCGAAGCGCAGCCGCGAGAAGCTTTCACCCTCGACAGCCCGCTGCAGAAGACGTTCGGCCTCGCGGGCCAGCAAAGTTCCCTGGGGCAGCCCGAAGGTGCCCAGGTTGCCCGCCAGGTAGTGGGCAGCCTGACGGGCCTGCTCCAGTTGCTCGGCGGAAATTTGGGGCATCAGGGCCGCTTCGAGACGGCGCAGCCACTCGCGCAGCAGCGGCAGAGATTCGTGCCAGAGTTGGGAAAGCGACTCCAGGGGTGGACCCGCTTCCTCGCTGCGAGACAGGGCCCCGACCTCGAGCGCCAGCGAGCGCAACAAATCTTCAGGAGCAGCCGGGTGGTGGAAAATCTGGGTAACCCTGCCCGTGCCCAGCAGCGCGTGCATTTCCTGGGGCGAGTGAGCGCCCCGAACGATCAGCAAGAGCGGGCCGCCGAAAAGCCCCCGCACCTCGCTCAGCAACTCGAGCAAAGGCCGCGAACCGAGACCCTCCTGCAGCACCAGAGCGCGAGGGTGGTGACTCAGCGCCTGAAACAGGTCCGACTCGCTGCGAACCACCTCGACCTGACCCAGCGCCGCCGTTAAGCGTGCCCGGAGCTTTAGGGGAAGTCCGGCCAGCACGATCATAGCCAGCGGCGCACCTGACTCAGATAACGTCGATAGGGCTGGCCGAACCGGCGCCTCAGGTAGCGTTCTTCGCGCCGGATCACTCCGCGATTCATGACCTCGACCAGCGCCGGAAGCAGCGCCAGGTGCCAGCAGGTGTTGCGCCAGAAGCCCAGGGCCAGAAACAACAGCGTCATGGCCAGATACATGGGGTTGCGCGTCCAGCGATAGGGCCCCTCCACCACCAGGGCCTCGGCGGGCTTCCAGGGGCGGGGGTCGGTGCCTCGCTTGCGAAACCACCCCAGAGCCCCCAGGGCCAAACTCAGACCGGCTGAGGCCAGCACCGCCGCCAGAGCTTGCAAGGCCCCTGGCGCCAACCCGGTGGGCTGGGGCCAGAGCTTTTCCAGGGCCGAGGCCAGCAGCACGAAACTCAGGAAGATCAGGGGTGGCGGTGCCAAGACTCCGGGGATGTCTGAGGATGAACTCATGCACTACCTCCTTCTTGAATCAGTGCCGAGGCTTCGGCGCCCGCCGATGCTTCGGCGCCCGCCGATGCTTCGGCGGCTACCACTCGGTTGCGCCCTTCCTCCTTGGCCCGATAGAGGGCTTTGTCGGCCCTGGCCAGCAACTCGATCCAGCCCTGGCCTGGTTCCAACTGGGCCACCCCCACGCTGACCGTCCAACGCACCGGTTCAACCTCAGATGGCAATGCGAGTTCCTCGATATTACGGCGCAGGCGCTGGGCCAGCAAGGTGGCTTCGGTCAGGCTGGTGGAGGGCAGCAGCACCAGGAATTCTTCGCCCCCCCAGCGGGCCACCCGGTCGCTGCTGCGCAGCGAATCGCGAAAGGACGAAGCACTGAGTTGCAAGGCTCGATCGCCCATGTCGTGGCCGAAACGGTCGTTGAGCGATTTGAAACGGTCGAGATCCAACAGCAGCAGGCTCAGTGGCTGGCCGTAGCGCAAGGAACGGGCCACCTCTTCTTCGGCCACCTGCTGGAGGGCCCGGCGATTGAGAATGCCCGTAAGCAGGTCGGTATTGGCCTCGACCTGCAGACGGCGCTCGAGCAAAAACTCTCGGCGGGCCGAAGCTTCGTTGAGGCTGGCGGCCAGCCAGGCCATGGCCAGACCGCCCGCCAGCGAGAGGCCTTGCAGCGCCGCCAGTTGCTGGCTGACTCCGCCCCAGCTCAGGCACAGCCCGAGCAGGGGCGGGCAAGCCGTCAGCCAGATCACCCGCCGCGAGGACACCAGCAAAAAACTCGTCAGCAGCAACAACTGATGCAGCCCGGGAAGAAGCAAGAAGTATCCGGCCTCGAGATCGGACGCCAGCACCAGCGTGATCAGCAGCACCAGCGTGGCGTGCATGCAAATGTGACGATCCAGGGTGTGAGGAGCGATCTGTCGGGGCAGTCGGCGCAGCCAGGCCAACAAGCTCCAGGTGCCTGACAACGCCAGCAGACGGGGCGCCAGCGATACAGGCAAGAGCAGCGCCAGTAAACCCAGCACCGACAAACCCAGCCGAGCAAGCGTTCGAAAACTCCCCTGATTGCGCAAGGCGCGGCGCCGAAAAAACTCGGCCTGATCTTCGGGGGAGAGCCGAGGCAGTTTCAATCGTCGCGCTCATCACCTTCGGGAGGGTAGGCCAGCAGGGCCGTGTGGCAATGGCGCGCCACCTTGGCCGTAACGCTGCCCAGCATCAGGCCCGTCAGACCGGGACGGGCACGCGTGGCCATGGCGATCAGGTCGCAGCCTCGCTGGCGGGACACTTTGAGAATGGCCGGAGCCGGCTCGTCGTCGACGGCCTGGTAGCTCATCTGGGCACCTTCGACCTGATGTTGATGCAACTCCCGTTCCAGACTGTTAAGGTAAAACTGCACGGTTTCCTCATCGGCATCCTTGGCCAGGGCGGTACCGCTGGCCCGCAGCACGTGCACGCGTGCCGGCCCCTGGCTGCTGTTGAGAAACGGCGCCAGACGATGCACCACGCGCGTGGCCGGACGTTCGCCGTCGTGAGCCACCAGCACGTTGTCGAACCCTTCGGTTGCCGAAGCTTCACCCGGCTTCACCAGCAAGAGCGGGCAGCGGGCCAGATGCAGCAGTTTCTCGGCCACGCTGCCCAGCAGCCAGCGCTCGAACCCGGAACGGCCATGCGAAGCCATACAAATCAGGTCGCACCCCAATTCTTCGGCTTGCCGGGCCACGGTTTCAGCCGGACTACCCAGCGGGCTGAAGGCCTCGCAGGGAACCCCCTGCAGTTTGCGCCGGAGGTGGTCTACGTAGAGAGCCGCCGCCTCCTGATCGGACTCGCGAAGGGGCGCGGGCGACAGAGCCTCCCACAGGCGTTCAAGCTTTTCGTCGACCACCCGCACCAGGGCCAGACCGCCTCCCCAGCGTTGGGCCAGGCCCAGGGCTACAGGCAAAGCACTCTCGGCCAGAGGTGAGCCGTCCAGGGGTACCAGTATCTTCATCGCTCCTCCGAAGTTGGAATGTTCCCTATGTTGACGGTCCCAGAGCCGGCTGGCTCTGATCTGGATCAGCAGGCCTTTTGCCGGGCAGAACTAAGGTTGTCGCTGACTTCTATGTGGCTTTCCATTGTGGCCTATATGGTTCGTGCCGGTGCCTATCTGGGGCTGGTACAGACCGAATCGGACGACCCCGATCATCGGGCTTATGTGCGCGCCCACCAGGCCCTGCTGTGGCTGCGCACGCAATTGGCCGAGGGCCAGGTGGTTGCCGTAGAAGAGCAGTGCATCCGCCTGACGGTTGAGGGCCAGGAACGACAGCTGTTGGCTCTTCCGGGGCTGCTGCAACTCAGTGGCCCTCCCCTACCTCAGGCCCGCCTCGTGGCCGAGCACTTCTTCGAGCCCCAGGCCCTGGATAGCGTGAACCTTGGCCCCCAGGGTTGGGCCCGCTTCCGTCTGGACCACGGCCAGCTGCACTGCCAGTTGGAGGCCTATGATGAGTCGTCTGGCCGTTGCGGGCGCCACACCAGCCAGTTGACGGTGAACTTGATGCATCGCAAGCAACGGGCTCCGCGTCCGGTTTGAGGGGTTGTAGCGGGTAATCACCCAGGGGGGGTGGAAGCCAGACGGAGTGGCTAGAGTTGCTGTATTGCTGCCCGATGCCGTTGGTAAGCGCCTGAGCAGGTGGCTGAACAGGGGACATATCCTGGTCGACGGCTCCGACCATCCTCAGGTGCTGCTGGCGGATTATGCCTCCCTGACCCGCCCCTCGCTGTGGAGCGGTCATCCTGTTCGTATTCAGGTACTGACCGGAGAGGACCCGCTGCATCCCCGGGCCGATGCTTTGCTGTACCGCCCCCTTTCAGCAAGGTCGCTGCGGCGCTGCCTGAGGGCCGTGCTGCAAACCCGAGCAGATGACCCGCTCGAACTGCTGCCCGACGGGGCTTTGCTCTGTTCGCCGTCGGGGCGCATCCTGCGCTGCAACGCGGCGACCCAATCGCTGCCCCTGAGGGTCCGATCGTTGCCCGGCAGCCGTCTGAACCGCCTGTTCCCCGGGCTGAGCTGCGATTTGCGGCAGGTCAAAGAAGAATGGCAAGAGCACCGGTTGGGCCACGAGGGGTGCTGGCTGGAGGTGCGTCTGCGCCGCCTGCCCGAGGGTCGGTTGCTGGTGCTGATTCGCGACCAGAGCGAGCGACGGCGCACCGAGCGCAGCCTGGAATCGTTGCGAGTGGCCCTGCAGGCCGCTCGCCAGGGGGTGTATGACCTGAACCTGAAAACCGGTGGAGCCGAGGTTTCGACCGAGTATGCCACCATGCTGGGCTACTCGCCCAAAGAGTTCTCAGAGACCGGCCAGAGTTGGTTGAGCCGGGTGCATCCCGACGACCTGCAACGAGTGCGCCAGACCTTTAGCGACTATCTCAAAGGCCAACGGGACAGCTATGTGGCCGACTTTCGCGTTCGCAAACAGGACGGCAGCTGGATCTGGGTGATGTCTCAGGGCAGGGTGGTGGACTGGGACGATCGGGGCAGACCGCTGCGCATGCTGGGCACCCATACCGACATCAGTCAGCGAGTGGAAATGGAAGAAGCGCTGCGCCGCAGCGAGTCGCGTTATCGCCAGCTGTTTCAGGCCAACCCCAATCCGCTGCTGCTGGTCGATGTGGCCACCCGGGAAATTCTCGACGTCAACCAGGCTGCGGAAGACCTGTATGGCTATAGCCGCCTGGAATTTCTCAGGTTGCGCCCGGAGAATCTGATCACCCACAAAGAGGCGGTGCGCAAGTTGCGAGGGTTGTTGCGCCACCAGACCCGCAGCGGCGAGCTGCTGTGGATCCGCCAGAGCGCCCACCGCCTGAGTTTTGGCGAACGCCCCCTGGAAATTCTGCAGCTGCAGGACATGACGGAAAGCGAGGTGAGCCGACAGACCCTGGAATACCTCAACTCGCGAGCCGAGGCCCTGTTGGAGCTGCCCCGTGCGGTGGAGTTTCGCAGTGAACAGGAAAGTCTGCAGGCGGCTCAATCCTTGATTTCCAGGCTTACGAGCAGCAGCCAGGCGGTGATCCGCTTTGCCGACGGGCTGGAGCAGCCCTGCTCTTCGCCGTGCTGTCAGCAGCTGCTGACCGAGTCGCGAGGCGTGTTCTCGAGTGAAGAGGTGAGCTGCAAGTTGCTGTTTCCCGAGGGCAACGCCGCTCCATTTGCGGCCGTGGCCGTGCGCGAGGGAGGGAAAGTGGTCATGCTGGTGGGCGTGCGTGGCAAGTCGACCAGCTATACGCCACTGGACCTGGAGAGTTTGCAATTGCTGGCCAACGAGCTGTGGCATTTGCTGCAGCGCCGGCGCAGCGAAGAACGGCTGCTCAAGCTGTCGCGAGCCGTGGAGCAGAGCCCGGAGAGCGTGGTGATCACCGACCTGCGCGGCAACATCGAGTATGTCAACGAAGCCTTTGTTCAGGTCAGTGGCTATTCTCGCGAAGAGTTGCTGGGTCAGAACCCCCGCTTGCTCCAGTCGGGCAAGACGCCGCCGGAAGTCTACCGGAACATGTGGGAGAGAATCAGTAGCGGCTTCTCGTGGCAGGGCGAATTTCACAACCGACGCCGGGACGGCAGCGAATACGTCGAATTCGCGATCGTGGCCCCCATTCGCCAGAGCGATGGGCGCATTACCCACTTCGTCGGGGTGAAACAGGACGTCACCGAGAAGCAGCGGCTGGCGCGAGAGCTGGAGCAATATCGTCAACACCTGGAAGAACTGGTGGAAGTGCGCACGGCCGAACTGGCCGAGGCGCAGCGACGAGCCGAGGCGGCCAATGAGGCCAAGAGTCAATTTCTGGCCAACATGAGCCACGAAATCCGCACCCCGCTCAACGCCATCGTTGGACTGGCCCATTTGCTGCGACAGTCGCCCCACACCAGCGAGCAGGCTACCCGCCTGTCGAGCCTGGAGGATGCCTGCCGGCATCTGCTGGCCATCATCAGCGAAATTCTCGACCGGGTGAAAATCGAGTCGGGTCACTTCGAACTGCTGGAGTCGAACTTCAACATTGTCGACCTGGTGGACAATATCAGTTCGCTGGTGGCCGGACAGGTGGCCCAAAAGGGTCTGGAGCTGGTCGTCCGGGGCGAATCTGGCGAGGTGTGGGTTCGGGGCGACGCCACCCGCATTCGCCAGGCCCTGCTCAACTATCTGAGCAATGCCCTGAAGTTCACTTCGACGGGGCGCATCGAACTGGGTTGGGAACGACTGCCATGCGCGCAGCCCGAGCGGGTGCTGATTCGCTTTACGGTGCGCGATACCGGTATCGGCATTGCCCAGGAACATCTTCCCAGACTGTTTCAGTCGTTTGATCAGCTGGATGCCTCGATTACCCGAAAATATGGCGGCACCGGGCTGGGCCTCTCGATCACCAAGCATCTGGCCGAACTGATGGGCGGCGAGGTGGGTGTGGAGAGCGAAGTGGGCAGGGGCAGCAGCTTCTGGCTGCAGCTGCCCTTCAAAGTGGGTGTGGCCGAAGCCGGCCCCTCGATCCGTCCCACCGCTCAGGCAGCCCAGGCCGAGTTGCGGCGGCTGCACGGGCAAGCTCGCATTCTGCTGGTGGAAGACCATCCGGCCAACCGGGAAGTGGCCCGGGCCATTTTGGAAGCGGCCGGGCTGACGGTGGACGAGGCGGAAAACGGCCGCATCGCCATCCAGAAAACTCAGGCGGAACCTTATGATCTGGTATTGATGGATTTGCAGATGCCCGACACGGACGGCCTGACGGCCACCAGAGCCATTCGCGCTCAGGCTTCAGGGCATCAGTTGCCCATTCTGGCCATGACGGCCAATGTGTTCGAAGAAGACCGAAAGCGTTGCCTGGAAGCGGGCATGAACGACTTTGTCTCCAAGCCCGTCGACCCTCACGCTCTGTATTCAACCCTCTTGCGCTGGCTTCCCCAGAGCCCGGTGGGGACGATGGATGGGTCGACCCTGCCGTCGGCGGGGGGAGCTGACGAGATGGCCTGGCCTACGCTTCCAGGGGTGGAAATCGAGCGCGGCATGCTGGTGTTTCCGGGAAAGCCCCAGAAGTTCTTCCGCCTGTTGCACGACCTGCTTCACGATCAGCTGGAACAACAGCTGGGCTTT
>CAZYPN010000090.1:0-20571 GCA_964649085.1 uncultured Burkholderiales bacterium
CCGAAACAGCGGAGATCTGGTGAATTTCATGATGGGAATGGTGCCCCGGGCCACTAAGCCAGGCGCTTGGGCGTCGGGCGAGATCGGATGTCTACCTCATGGGCAGGAGCTGACCCTCGAGGGGTGGAAATCCTGAGGAGCAAGCAAAGGTCTTGCTCATCAGAATCCAAGGGGATTCATAGCATGAAAAAACTCGAAGCCGAACTGCGCAGCCTCCGACTGCAGATGGAGGAGGATTTCCTGCTCACCAACGAGCGCTTTGCCGAGATGCAGCGTTCGATGGGATGCGTGGAGGAGTCGCTGGAGCAGCTGAACGATACCGTTGCCGACCTGGGAGCAAATGTCGATAACCTGAGAGAAAACGTCGATGACCTGAGAGGAACCGTCGAGACCCTTCAGGGCAACGTCGAAACCTTGAGAGAGAGTCTGGAGGACCTCCGGAATAACGTCGAGGACCTCCGGGAGAATGTAGAAGGCCTCAAAGGGAACGTCGAGGACCTCCGGGAGAACGTAGAAGGCCTCAAAGGGAACGTAGAAGGCCTCAAAGGGAACGTAGTAGGCCTCCAAGCGAACGTAGAAGGGTTGAAAGGTACCGTCCACCATTTGCAAGATGGGGTGTCCGGTCTGCAGCGTAGCTTCCGTGACTTTACGGTGGGCAACCGGGCCTACAACGAAAGCTGGCATCAGGAGCGCAAGCGTAACCTGCACGTGCTGGATGTGCTTCAGGCCGGTCTGCTGACCAGCGGCCTGGAAACCGAGTCGCGGTTCGACCAGATCGAGGCTCGCCTCCGGCGACTGGAGGAGCAGCACCCCGGGGCGGCCTGAGCGACTCAGTCCGAGATGTGGGGCTCGAACTTGCCCGTCTTGGGATAGTAGTGCAGCACCAGCGTGCCGCGCCCCTCGACGTAGCGAAACCACTGCTGAAACCAGAACTGCACTTCGTCGTCACCGTGGGCGGCGACTTTTAGAACGGCTCGCGAAACGTTGTGCTGCATCCCACCGTCGGCCAGTTGCCAGGTGTAGAGTTTCTTCCACTCCATCCCCCGGGGCGTTCCCGTGCCCTGGTAAATGACGACCATCGTGGGTTTCTTGCCCGAAGGACGGACCACGCTGGCATACAGGCTGTGTTCGCTGCTGCCGAGCATCACGGTTTCGTAGACCCGGTCCAGAACCGTTCCGGGTGGGTCGGGAGGAAAGCCGTCGATTGGCGCAGCCAGACCCATTTGGCAAACCAGCACGAGCCAGAGAATTGATTTTCGCATGCCGTAGGCTTGCCACGTTCTTGGGAGAATCCTGCTTGCCGAGATGGCCTTGAATACCTATATTCTGCTGCTGCGCGCGGTCAACGTCGGTGGCCTCAGCCTGCCTATGGAACAACTTCGACAGATCGCCAGCGACTGTGGGTTGCACCGCCCCCGCACGCTGATTCAAAGCGGCAACCTGCTGGTCGATTCTGAATGCAGCGGGCCCGAGGTTCAACAGCGCCTGGAAGCCGCACTGGCCCGGACTGTCGGACCCATCCCGGTGCTGCTGCGTACCGGCCCTGAGCTGCGCCAGTTGCTGCTCGACAACCCCTTCCCGGAGGCTGACCCCAAGAAGCTGCTCATCTTGTTCTTGCCCAACGCCGTGGAGCCGCAAGAGCTGGTGGGACCGGGCGGCGAGGAAGTGCGCTTTCACGGTCGCGAACTCTTTGTCCACTACCCGGAGGGGATGGGCCGTTCCAAACTCAAACTGCCCTGGGCCGATCAGGGCACGGGTCGCAATCTCAATACCGTGGTCCGCCTCGTCGCCATGCTATGAGACCTGGCACAACGGGACCAAAGTTTCGCGACAAAAACTGCCCCCTGTGATACAACTGCCGGATGCAAACCCTGATGGACGTACGGGGCGTTTCCAAGGTGTATGGCAGTGGCGAGGCTCAGGTCTTCGCGTTGCGCGAGGCCGATCTGCAGATTCGCCAGGGCGAATTGCTGATCATCATCGGTCCCAGCGGCTCGGGCAAGAGCACGCTGCTCAACCTGATCGGCGGTATGGACCGTCCCACCTCGGGCCAGCTGCTCTTTGACGGTCGCGATCTGGCTCAGGCCAGCGACCGCGAACTGACGCTTTTTCGCCGGCTGCAGGTCGGCTTCGTCTTCCAGTTCTTCAATCTGGTGCCCACCCTCACCGCCCTCGAGAACGTGCTGGTGGCAGTGCGCATCGCCCGCCAGCCGCTGGAGGCCCGCGAAGCACTGCGCATCGTGGGCCTGTCGGATCGGGCCAATTTCTTTCCCTCCCAGCTGTCGGGTGGGCAACAGCAGCGGGTGGCTATCGCTCGGGCACTGGCCAGCAATCCGCCCATTCTGCTGTGCGACGAACCCACCGGCAACCTCGACTCCGAGACCGGCAAGCAGGTGTTGGAGCTGCTGGTAAAGGTCAACCGTGAGCTGGGCAAGACGGTGGTGATCATCACCCACAGCGTGTCGGTGGCCCGGGTGGGGCATAGGGTGGCCTCGATTCGCGACGGCCGCATCACCTCGCTGGAGACCAACGAGCACCCCCTGGACCCCAAGGACATCGAGTGGTGAACGTTCTTTGGGTCAAGTTGCTGCGCGAGCTGTGGGGGCGCAAGGGGGCCCTGCTCAGCCTGGCTGCCATCGCCGCCATGGGAGTCGCTTTCTATACCGGTCTGGCCAGCCTGATGCGCGACCTGGACGGGGCACGGGCCCGATTTTACAGCCGTTGCCAGCTGGCCGACTTCAGTTGCACCTTCAAAAGGGCACCCGCCTGGGCTATCGAGCGGGTGCGCCAGTTGCCCAACCTGCGGGCGGCCGAGGGGCGGGTGAACCTCAGCGTGCGCCTGCAGCTGCCCGGAGAGCCCGCTCCCCTGCTGGGCACCGCCCTGACCCTGCCCAGGGGCATCAACCAGGTGGTGGTGCGTCGGGGCACTGGCTTCACCGGGCGCCATGCTCAGGAGGCCCTGGTCAACGACGCCTTCGCCCGGGCTCGCGGCATCGTGCCGGGCCAGCGACTGCAGGTGGTGATCGAGGGTTATAGCTACTCGGTGGTGGTGGTGGGCACGGTGATGAGCCCCGAGTTCGTCTACGTCATCCCCGCCGGGGGGCTGGCTCCCGACCCGGCGCGAACCCCGGTGTTGTGGATGCCCGAACTCTTCCTCCAGGAGGCCGGGGGCATGGACGGCGCCTACAACGAGGTGGTCGGCATGTTGCACGACCCCTCGCCGGCCGCCACCCGCGATACTCTCCGGCTGATCGAACGGCGTCTGGACGCCTACGGGGTGCTGCTGACCGTGCCCCAGGACGAGCAAGTTTCGGTGCACTTCCTGGCCAACGAACTCACCGAGCTGCGCGTCAACTCGGTGTTTTTGCCCAGCATCTGCATGGGCGTGGTGGCCCTGGTCCTGCAGGTCGTCATGACCCGCACGGTGGCCGCCCAGCGCACGGTGGTGGGCACGCTCAGGGCCCTGGGCTACACCTCCTGGGAGCTGTGGCAACATTACCTTGGCTATGGCTGGGCGGTGGGGCTGGCCGGGGCGGTTATGGGTTGCTGGTTGGGCACGGCCCTGCAATGGTCGTTTCTGGGGCTCTATCGCCAATTTTTCGAACTGCCCGACATGGTCGGCCACCTCTACCCTTCGGTGCTGTTTACAGGCAGCGGAATCTGCCTGTTTTTTGCCCTGGCCGGCTCGGCCCTGGGGGTGCGCAAACCGGTTCGTCTGGCCCCGGCCGACGCCATGCGGCCGCCGCCTCCCGAACAGGGCCATCGCATCGTGCTGGAAAAGCTACCCTGGCTGTGGGAACGCCTGGGGTTTGAGGCCCGGCTGGTGCTGCGTTCGGTGTTTCGCAACCCGATGCGCAGCCTGATCACCTTCTCGGCCACGCTGATCGCCACGGCCCTGGTGGTGGAAACCCTTTGCATGTTCAACTCGGTGGAATTTCTGGTCGACTTCAGCTTTCGCCGCACCGCCCATCAGGACCTCACCGTGAGCCTGCGCGAGGGCCAGTCTTGGCGAGCGGCCCGCGAAGTGCAGGGGCTGGGTACCGGACTGGTCGAGGGGCAATTGGTGGTTACCTGCGACCTTTCCAACGGCGCGGCGCGCAAACGCATTGGTATCAGCGGACTTCCTTCCGACAGCCGCTTGCAGACCCCCATCGACCTGCACGGTCGGCCCGTGCGGGTGCCCGCCACGGGGCTGTTGCTGGCCCGCAAGCTGGCCGAAATGCTGCAGGTGGAGCCGGGACAAACCGTGCGCATGCGCCCGCTGCTGGGCAAGCGGCGCGAGGTGGAAGTGCCGGTCAGCGGAGTGGTCGACACCTATCTGGGCCTGTCGGCGTATGCCAATCGTGACTACCTCAGCCGACTGATCGGGGAAGAGCGCACGGTTAACTCGCTGCTGGTCAGCACCCATCACGGCCAACCTGCGCTCGACCTGTTGCATCAGCTGGGGCGACGTCCCAAGGTGCTGGGGGTCGAGCAGCGGGCCCTGTCACTCAAGCAGATCCGCCAAACCCTGGACAAATCGATCACCACCTCGCTGGGCATTCTCATCCTTTTCTCGGGGTCACTGGCCTTTGGCAGCGTGCTCAACACAGCCCTGGTGTCGCTGGGCGAACGCCAGCGCGAAGTGGGTACGCTGCGGGTGCTGGGCTATACGCCCTGGGAGGTCTGGAGGGTGTTCGCGGCCGAAAGCTACAGTCTGAACGGACTGGGCATTCTGCTAGGCTTGCCCGCCGGAGTGGCTTTTGCCCATCTGATTTCTCAGGCCTACAATACCGAACTGTTTCGCCTGCCGGTGGTGGTCACCCCTCTGACGTTGCTGGCCGCCGCCCTCATCTTGTTGTTTTTTGTCACTCTGGCACAGCTGGTCACGCTGCACCTGGTGATGCGAATGCCCTGGTTGGAGGTCTTCAAAGTACGCGAATGAAGTACGCATGGCTTTTGGGAATACTGCTGCTGGGCTGCTCCGAGCCGCCCCAGGTAGCCACCACAGCGCTGGCCCGAGGCGACCTGGTCGACAGCTTTCGCGAAGAAGCGGAGACGCGCTTTCGCAGAACTCACCTGGTGTCCATGCCGGCGGCCGGGCGCATCGGGCGCATCGAGCTTGAGCCCGGCGATGCGGTGCGCCGAGGACAGCTTTTGGCACGCTTTGACCGCCTGCCCAGCCAGAGTGAGGTGGACGAGCGTCAGGCTGAGTTGGTGCAACTGGAAGAGGAGCTACGCCTCTTTCAAGACACCTCGGTGGAATCGGCCGAGGTTCTGCGTCAGCAGTCGTTGGTTCAGGAATCGAGCAAGCGCTTAAGGGAGACGCGGGCTCACATCGGCCAGGCTCGGGCCCGCGAAGAGCAGGCCCGGCGCGAGCTGGTGCGCAGCCGTGCCCTCATGGAGCAGGGAGCTCTGCCCAAGCGCGAGCTGGAACAGGCCGAGCTCTCGTGGCGTGAGGCCAGGCTGCAGGTTCAGCAACTGCAGGCCCAGTTGCAGAGCCAGCAGGCGCTGGTACAGGCCAACCAGCGCTCGGTGGCGGTGGCTCACAGCCAGGTGGATCGCCGGCTCAATAATCAGCAGGTGGTGCAGGCGCGCTGGGAGCAGGCCCGCGCCCGCCTGGAGCGGGCTCGCCACGAAGCCGGGCAAACGTCGGTGACAAGCCCTATCGACGGAGTGGTGGTGGAGCGACACCAGCAGGGTCCGGCGCCCCTGCCGGCCGGGGAAAAGCTGCTCACCCTGGCCGAGCCCCAGGACCTGGAGGCCCAGTGCGAGGTGCTGACCCAGGACGCCTTGCGCCTGCGCCCCGGAGTGCCGGTGCGGCTTCACCCGGGGCCAGACCGGCCGGCCTTCGACGGCAAAGTCTCAAGGGTCGAGCCCCGGGGCTTCACCAAGCTTTCCTCGCTGGGCGTCGAGCAAAAGCGCGTGCGCGTGCTGATCCAGATTCCTCAACGACCCCATGGGCTGGGGGCCGACTATCGGTTGGACGCCGAGTTTATCCTGGGCCGCCGCTCCCAGGCCCTGACGCTGCCCCGCTCGTCGCTGTTGCAAAAGCCAGACGGCAGCTATTTTGTCTACGTGTTGACGGCCGGTCATCTGCGGGCCCGACCGGTGAAGCTGGGCGTGGCCGAAGACTTGCGCGTGGAAGTGCTCGAGGGCCTCAAGGAGGGTGAGCAGGTGGTCACCTCACCCGAGAGCACCATGAGCGACGGCCAGGAAGCGCGCCAGGAGCCCGACCGGAAACCCCCTTGACGAAGTCGAGGAGGGGTTGCAGGTCGGGCGACGTTCGACAGGTTGTGCCGGGATCGCGGCGACTGTCCGAAATCTTGTGGAGGAGCGGCTTCGCCGCGACGGAACAACAGGTTTTCGGCCGCGCTCCTAGCGGGCCTGCTTCCACAGCGCTGAGAAGGTGCGCAGATAGCGATGATAGAGGAACACCTCCCAGTCGGGAGGCGGGGCCGACCCTTGCAGCATGTAGTGCAGCGAGGCATTGACCGCAGTGGGAGCGATGTGGATCAGCAGGTCGCGTCCTTCAATGCTGTAGAAGTCGCCGTCGGGGTGCAGGGGCTCGGAGGGCAGGGCCAGCAGCTCGTCGCGGCGCTTCAGAGCGGCTTCGGCCTCGTGCCAGGATTCCAATCCGGTGATGAATTCGCCTTCCACGATATAGCAGAGCGAGGCGCTGATGGTGGCCGCCTTGCCCCCCTTGGGGTTCTGTCGTGCCAGGCGTTCCCAGTTGCGCAGGGCGTCGGCGATGCCGCTGCGGGTGGCGGCCGAGGGTATTAGAAAGTGAACCAGGTCCTGCAGCGCGTGCGAAAGGCCGGTGAAATAGGATTCTCGGATGCCCGCCTTGACCACCGTATACAGCTTATCTTCGGTGGCCTCCACCTTGGCCAAATATCCCTGAATGTCGTAGCGGTCCAGCACCGAGCGTTCGGGCGCGATGCCGGGCTGGCCCGTGCGCACACAGATTTGCAATGTTCGGTTTTTCATCACGTCGCGAATGTATTCACAGAGCTCCAGGCCGGCGTGGTCGGTTTCCATCACCACGTCGATCAGGGCCACCGAGGCCATGCTGATGTCAGGCCGCCCCAGCGTGAGGCTATGCAATACCTCGATGGCCTCGGCTTTGCTGTGGGCCGAATGCAGCCGGATAGGCAGACCATAGACACGGAAGTTGCGCATGGCCAGTCGAGAAATCTCGTGAACGTCGGGTTCGTCGTCGACGAGAACAACGTGAAATTCACTTAAGTGCATGGTGGTGGTCTCCCTTAGCTGTTGACTTCTTTTGGAATTTTGATGCGAACCGTGGTGCCCTGGCCTGGCGTGGAAGTCAGCTCGACGGTCCCCTGGAGCTGGGAAGTTACGATGGCGTGCACCACCGACATGCCCAGGCCGCTTCCGCCTTTGCCGCGGCCGGTGGTGAAAAAAGGCTCGAAGACGCGGCCCAGGTGTTCGGGCGGAATGCCCTGACCGAAGTCACGCACCTCTATTACGAAGTGACCGTCGTCGAAATCGCAGGCCAGGCTGACCTCCACCTTCCCACCGCTGGCGGCGTAGGCATAGCGCTGCACGTTGCTCAGCAGGTTGAGCAGCACTTGTGACAATGAGCCCGGGTAGCCCATCCACTCGGCCCGCGGGTCAGGCATGGTGTTGATGACGTTTACCTGAATCGGCGACTGGCGCGAACTGACCTGGAACAGGTGAACCGTCTCGGCCATCACTTCGGCCAGCACCGCCTTCTCGCGAATGTCGGTGATCTGATTGACCGAGACCTTTTTGAAGTCCTGGACCAGCTTGTGGGCGCGGCTGACGTTGCGGGTGATCAACTGGCTGATGTCGGCCAGGTCCTCGGCCAGTCGCTGGCCTTCGGAGGTTTCTTGCAAAGCCACCAGGGCGGGCGAGGAAAGCCACGTGGTCAGCAGGCTGGCGGCCGTGTTGAGAATGCCCAGCGGGGTGTTGAGCTCGTGGGCCACTCCGGCCACCATCTGGGCCACCGAGCGGTGGCGCGCATTCTCTGACTCGGCCCGAATCAATCGTTCGTTTTCACGCCGCAACTGATCCATGGCCAGGTGGGTCTGCACCCGGGCCAGCAGTTCATGGGCGTGGAAAGGCTTGGCCACATAGTCGAGCGCGCCCAGTTCGAAGCCGCGCACGATGTCGTCAGGGTCGGACTTGGCGGTGAGAAACATCAGCGGAATGTAGCGCCACTCGGGGTGAGCCTTGATGAGCTTGCAGGTCTCGTAGCCGTCGAGTTCAGGCATCATCACGTCGAGCAAAATCAGGTCGGGTCGCACCGATTCCAGCACCTTCAGGGCCTGGCGGCCGTTGGTGGCGATGCTGACCTGATATCCCTGGTTGCGCAAAATGGCGGTCAGGGCCTGGATGTTGGCCGGCGAGTCTTCGACGACGAGAATGCGGCTGTCGGCTGGTTGCAGGCTCATGGCCAACCCAGGTCTTTGCCGGCTGATGCCTGGCGAAGCAACTGGCGGGCCTCGCTGAAGTCGTAGTTGGCCAGTAGTTGCTCAAAGCGCGACAGTTCGTCACCTGAAAGCGCGCCGAGAAAAGCGCTGCGGCGACTCTCGAAGAGTTCGCCGGCGCGGGCGTCAAACTCGTCGAGCAGTCGGTCCATCTCTTGTAGCAGTGGGCACAGATCCACGGGACCGTCGTCACACTGGGCGTCGGCCTGGAGAGCGGGGCCCAGAGCCTCGGCCAGCCGGGCCAGGAACTCTTCCAGAATAGTCTGGCAGGGAGCCACCAACGGGGCTTGTTCGGTGGGGCCGGGGCGCTGACGGATGGCGCGTTCCAGTTGCTCGGCCGCCTGCTGGACCCTTTCGGCTCCCAGGCTGCCGGCCAGCCCTTTCAGGGTATGGGCCAGTCGCTCGGCCTCGGGCCACCGGCCAGCAGTCATGTGCTGAAGGATGTCACGGGGCACCGAGGCTTGCTCGAGGAATCGCCTCAGCAGTCGGAGGTAGGTGGCTCGGTCGCCGCCCACCCGGGCCAGGGCTGTGCGGGTATTGAGACCCTCGACATGGGGAAGGGTTTCAGTCAAGATGCGAGCCTCTTCGCCCGTTCTTGGCAGTGGCTCCTGCTATTTCAAGCGGGCCCAGAAGGCTCCCCGCAGCTGACCCACCTGAAAGCCGGTGGCCCGGTCCTTGGGATAGCCTCGGGCCAGCTCCTGGCGCAGGTCGGCCGAAAAGGTGGTCGGATCTCCGTGACAGGTCAGGCACAACGGACGGGTGGGGATGGGCGCCATCACCAGCCAACCCTTGCCCTCGGGCACGGCTTCGACGGGCACCTTCTCGGCAGGGCTCTCGGCGTAACGACTCAGGTAGTCGGCGATGGCCCCAAGCTGTTGGTTCTTGGGGTTACGCAGTCGATGACTGCTACGCCCCACAGCAAAACCGTGCTTTTTTGATACGCGAGCGGCGATGGCCGGGGCTTCCTCCTGGCACACCCGAACGGCGCGGGCCGGTCCGCCTTGCTGCATGGCGGCCTGTAGACGTTGTTGCAGTTCCTCACTCAGCTCTGTGAAAGCGGCCCGGGCCTTCTTGCGAGCGCTGTCGGCAGGTTGGTTGGCCACACCAGGCAGGGCCAGGGTGGCGATGCAGAGCAGCGACCAACGAATCCACATCAGCCGTTCCCTTCACGGGCTGGCCGGCGCTCGGACCGCTCACCCAGGTGGTTATGGTAGCTTTCGCGGGCTTCATAGCCGTAGCGAAGGCGTACGGGGTTCTCGAACTTTTCGACGATCTCCATCTCGTGCTCCACGTGCAAACGGCTCCCATGCTGGTCGGTGACGATTTCGTGGGGTTTGGCTGGTTGCCCGAACTGGGTGTGGCCGAATTCGTGGTGCACAATGGCCAGCGGAAAGACTCGCTGGCCGCTGCCCTTGAAGTGAGTGGCAAAGCGCTCGGGTAGGCGTACTTCGCGCAGGCTGGCTGCGGCCGTATCCGGGCTATGCACGACGCGAAAGGGAAGATAGCCGGCAAATTCCCCCTCTTCGGTCAACTCGCCCTGGGGAGTGACCCAACCTCTGGCCAGGGCCTGATCGAAGTCTGCCAGCACGCGCCCGATCATCTCCTGGCCAAAATCAGTGCCCACATATTCGCGCAGCACCTCAAGGGCCTGGCCTCTGGGGGCCTGTTCCCCTCGACCCAAAGCCACCTGCAGAAATCGTTGGGCCTTCGCCTCCTGGGCGGGTGTCTGAAGCTGGACCTGGGCCGTGGTCGCTCCAGCTCCGACGCTCACCACCAGTGCCCCCAGAGCCAGCGCCGTCTTCCAGGAAGACCCATCCGGGGAAGCCTCAGCCGCCTGGAAACGGTCCTCCGGTAACAGCGGAAGCTCGCTGCCCGGTCTTGAATTTTGGGCCAACGGGTTCAAGCGTCGTAGGGGAGAGTGCTGCACCAGGTTCGCCTTCACGTTTCCAGACTAAGAACGAGCGCTGAAAAAGTTCTTATGCCGGAGCTGGTTTGACAAGTATTTCAATATTCTAATAGGCTGGCCCGATGACGGATCGAGTGCCGCTTCCGGCCGGAACCGACGTGTATGGCTACCGGGTGGTTCGGGTCCTGGGCGTGGGAGGGTCTGCATTGACCTATCTTGCTTACCAGGGGCCGTGGGATCTACCTGTAGCGCTGAAAGAGTTCTTCCCGGTGGGCTCTACCCGCCAGGCCGACGGCAGCATAGGCTTTCACGGCAATGAGTCACGCTACCAGGCCCATAAGCTCAGGTTCTGGCGAGAGGGGCAGAACCTGGCCCGTTTCTGCCACCCTGGCATCGTGCGTGTGCTGCATTGCTTTGAACACGGCGACAGCGCCTTTCTGGTTCAGGAACTGTTGCAGGGCTGCACACTCAAAGAACGCATGACGGGCCAGCCCTGGCCCTTGGAGCTCGTGCTGAAGATCGCCCAGGACATCGGCGAGGCCCTGATGGTGGTGCACGCCGGTGGTCTGATTCACTCGGATATCAAACCCGACAACCTGTTCACCACTCATGATGGGCGCACCGTCATCATCGACTTCGGACTGGCGCGCAGCAGCGCTGGCGACGAAATTACCGGCTTCACCGGATACACTCCCGGTTACGCGCCGCCTGAGCAACAGAAGGGACAGATGCTCTCCTACGGTGTCGACGTATTTTCTCTGGGGGCCACGCTGTACCACCTGTTGACAGGCAACAAGCCCCTGGATGTGACCCTTCGACTGGAAGGGCATCCCCTGCCCGGCCTCCGCTGGCTGCGCCCTGACCTTCCCGAGTCGCTCTGTGCCACGGTGGACTCTTGTCTGGAGCTGGAACTGGAGCGAAGACCTGCGACCCTGGTGGCGGTGCTGGCCGGTTTGGGCCTCAGCGGCGTAGGTAAGCTGCACCTTCCCAGCGTAGCGGCGCTGAACCAGCAAGCCGAGGTGTCCGCCCATCGCGGTGGCGTCTACTGTCTGGCCTTGGATGAACCTGGAGCACGTCTGTTTTCGGCAGGGCGCGATGGCTGGGTGGCCATCTGGAGCTGGCCCGACCTGCAGCCCGAGGGTCGGATTCGAGTGGGGGAGTCGCCGGTGAGCTGCATGAGCCTGCTTCACGACGGTCAAATGCTGCTGCTGGGTGACCATGCGGGAGCCTTGTATCTGCTGGACTGGCAGCGAGAGCAGAAAGCCACCTTGTTGTCGGCCGGACCAGCTCTGAACGCGGTCGCGCTGGATGAACAGGGATTGCTTGTGGCGCTGGCTTCAGGCGAGCTGACCTGCCTGCAGCTGGGTTCCGAAGCTAGCCTGCGCTGGGAGGCTCACCTCGAGTCGGCCAATGCGGTCGCTCTCTGTGGGCGTCTGGGGCTGGCCGCCAGCGCCAGCGAAGACGGGGTGATTCACCTTTGGTCCTGGCCCAACTGCGGCTATCTGAGCAGCTTGCCCGGCCACGGTAAGGCCGTGCGTCATGTGGCGTTCAGTCCCGACGGAAGCTATCTGATCAGTTCGGGCAACGACTTTCGCACGCGGCTCTGGTCGCTAGAGTTACGCAAGCAGGTGCGCGAGTTCCGCGGTCACCAGGCGATGGTGTGGTCGTCCTGCTTCACCTGCTCGCCGCTGCAGATCGCCACGGCGTCGGCCGATCGCTACCTGCGGGTGTTCGGGCTCGACAGCAGTCGGCTGCTGGCTCGGACCGCTGCCCACGAGAAGTGGACACGGGCCCTGGTGGCTTCCCTGAGGTCCCCACTGGTGGCGAGCGGAGGGGGCGACGGCTGCCTGCGCATCTGGGAGCTTCCCGGGCCTTCCAGTCAGTAGTAGCAAAAATCCTTCGGGGAAGCAGCCTTCACCCCAGCCACAGGGGAAGTGTCCGGCTCTATATACGGTAAATAAGTTTCTGTAGAACATGGGTAGTGCGCCGACGGCTTGCGCATAGGTGAGTTCCATCAGGTACAACTCCACGTCCCTGCAAATGGCCCCGCGGTAAAATGGTTCAGCCCCGAGCCAGGGAACCTCCGACAGCGAGGCCAGAATCTCGGGGTTGATGTTCATGCTGCTAGCTTCCCCGGACGCGACGCTTGTGTCAAGGAATGACTACCTGTCGTCGCCCCTTGGGTTTCGAAGGCACTCTCCGGCGGTTCAAGAACCACTCCTGATGCTGCCCCAAACGCTGCTTGCCGAGCACTCTCCTCAGATTCAAGAACTGGCGTTGGCGGCACGTCGACGGGTGCTCGAGGTCAATCCCCAGGCTCACGAAGAAGTGGAAAGCGGCTGGGGTGGCTACCTGCTGTTCAAGCAGCTGGCCGGTGCCGGTACTACCGTCTGCTGGTTAAGTTTGCACAAGAAACACGTGTCCCTGGGCTTTTCCCAAGGCGGTGAGCTGGCCGACCCGGCCGGGTTGCTCCAGGGAACAGGCAAGAATTCGAGGCACGTAAAGCTAAAGGCACTTCAGGATGTTGCCAGGCCCGAATTGCGTGGCCTGCTGGTGCAGGCCTGGGCGGGTCAGCCCGATCCTGAGTTTCTAACCGCCGCTCTGCAGCGGATTCGAACGATATGCACGACTTTTCCCAATACCTCGGAAAAGCTCTCCCACGGGCATCCCACATTTTTCTTCAAGAACCGCAGCTTTGCGGTCTATGGCATCTACTCGCCGTCTATCGCGTTCAAACCACCGGTTTCCGCAGCCCTGGAGCTGGCCACCGACGAGCGTTTTTTTCCCACCCCATATATGGCCCAGAACGGTTGGTGGTCTCTGCGGCTGACGCCAGAGGTCGATTGGGACGAAGTGACGGCTCTGCTGGAAGGCAGTTACCGACGAGCCTGTCAGCGCTGATTTTGAGCCAGCTTAGAAGATGCTTCCGGAGGTGCGGGTCACACTTCGTCGAGTAAACTGGGCATTGTGCAAACGAACGGCCGGATTACAACGACTCGACCGTCGGCCTCAGCTCGACCCCCTGCTCTGGTGTGCCGAAGAAGCGCTCGGGGTCGGGAAAGTCGATTCGTTTTCAATAACCGCGGTGCGCTGACCGTGCCGAGCGCTGAGAGTGTAGTTGAGCAGGGTGGTTTTGCCCGAGCCGAGGAAGCCGGTGAGCACCCTGACGGGAATTCTTGACACGGTTTTCCTCCCACGAGGCCAGCTCTGCATAGGCCTCGAGAAAATGGCGCCGCAGCGGCTTCAACCGCGGCGGCAAGCTGCGCAGCATCTGCTGACGAAAATCGACACCCCAGCGTTGCACCAACTGCTGCTCGTGCTGGCGAAGCAGCGGTCGGAAATGCTCCCAACCTTCGCGAATGGAAAGACGAGGCCCTTGAGCCTCGGGGGGCAGTTCCCAACTGCGCAAGAAGCAACCCCGATCCCGATGGTAGGTGATTCCACGCCAGGTCATGCCGCGAGAATGAAGTTGCCAGCCCTCGCGCTGGTAGACCTTGGACCCCAGCCCGAGCGGATGGGGACGTGACTCAAATCCGCAGCGCCAGAGGTCGCCTCGGCGCACGTCCCAGCCCAGCATCCAGAAGTATATCGGAAAAGGGTCCTTCACGTTTAGAAACTCGGTTCGTCCAGCTTGAGCAGCAGGCTGCGCGGCTCGCCGGGCTGCGGTGTGGGGCTCTTGTGGTAGAGGGGGAAGGCCGATGACTTTCGACCTTTCATCACCAACACGTCCCATTCGGAGAGTTGCTGAATCCGCGCAGGATCGACAACAATGTCTTGATTGCTGGTGCCCCGGGTCTCGGCCTGATGCTGGTGAACATTCTCATTCGGCAGCCAGAGCGTGCCCGGCCCGCGATAGCAACAGACCAGTCGGTAGTTGAGGTTGTCTGCATGAAAGCGCTGGCAGGCCCGCTGGTCTTCCAGATGCACCCCGCAGCGCGACTCTCCAAGCAGTTCGCAGAACCGGGCCACCAGTCGTTGCACGTCCTCGAGCCACTCACGCAGGCTGCCTCGATCCTCGACCCAATCGAAATGGGCCTCGAGCCGGGCAATGACTTCTTCGGGAGCCAGCTTTTAGCGCCAACCCAACTCCCGCTCACACAGGCGTTCCAGCAGCGCTTGGAGCCGGGCCGGCCGGGACCAGAGGGCGGCGTTGTAGTCGACAGCTTTGAGGCCCGTCAGGCTGCGCTGCTCGTCGAAGCTAAAAATGTGGGCGGGTAGGGTGATTTGCATGCTGACCTCTTGACACAGGATATTAAGTTGATAATGATTTATCAGTTTCGTGTCAAGTGAAGAATGGAGAGTCAGGTCGATGGAATACACCGGAAGCGTCAAGTGGTATGACCCCAACAAGGCCTATGGATTTTTGTCAGGAGCCCCTCAGGGCGATGTTTTCGTGCATCGCAACTGTATCGTGGAGCCAGGTCGGGAAGAATTGATCGAGGGGCAGGAGGTGCGTTTCCAGGTGCGCCCGTCGCAGCGCGGATTTGAGGCTTTCGATGTGGTCGTAACCCGTGAATCGTCGCTGCCCCCTCGTCCTCGAATCAACCAGGGAGGGCCTCCGCGCCGTGGGGCGGACCGGGGATTCGAGTCCCGCAGCGACCGTGGGCCGCGAACGCTGCCGCGTGGACCGGTGACTTGCGTGGTCACCAACGTCGACCGTGACGACCGGTTTATGTTTGTTCGCTCCGAGCGCGAGGACTTTGAAGTATTCGTCCATTCTTCGCTGTTTCGCGACCTGCCCCGACTACGCAAGGGCGACACCGTTCGCGTTACGGTGGAGCAAGGCGACAAGGGCCTGCGTGCCCGCACGTTGGAGCTGTTGTGAGCGCTCGACCTCGGCTGCCAGTCACGGTGCTCTCAGGGTTCCTGGGGGCGGGAAAGACCACCCTGCTCAGCCACATTCTCAACAACCGTAAAGGCTGGAAGGTGGCTCTGATCGTCAACGACATGAGCGAAGTCAACGTCGACGCCGAGCTGGTCAAGGACCTCGACCTGCAGCGCTCGGATGCCCGCCTGGTAGAGATGAGCAACGGATGCATCTGTTGCACCTTGCGCGAAGATCTGTGGGAACAGGTCGGCGAGCTGGTGGCTGCTCAGAAGTATGACTATCTGCTGATCGAGTCGACCGGCATCTCGGAACCCCTGCCGGTTGCCGCCACCTTTTCCTTCGTCGACGCCGAGGGTAAGACTCTGGCCGACAAGGTTCGCCTCGATACCATGGTCACCGTTGTGGACGCTTCTACCTTTCTCGACCATTACCTGAGTCCCGACGATCTCCACCAGCTCGACCTGGGGGTGGGACCCGAGGATGCGCGCTCGCTGGTTGACCTGCTGGTGGATCAGGTCGAGTTCGCCGACGTCATTTTGCTCAACAAGGTCGACCTGGTCGGCGAGGAAGAACTCCAGACCCTGGATGCCATGGTGCGACGCCTCAATCGGCGCGCCCGGGTGCATCGATGCCAGCGCGGCGAGGTGCCTCTCGAGTGGGTGTTGGACACCCATCTGTATGACCCCGCCCTGGCCGAGCAGGCCCCCGGTTGGAGCGAGGAATTGAAGGCCCTGGTCAACCCCGACCACCGCCCCGAGACCGAGGAGTATGGCATCAGCAGCTTTGTCTATCGGGCTCGGTGCCCCTTTCATCCTCAGCGGCTCTGGAACTTTGTCCAGGAGGGCTTGGAAGGGGTGTTGCGCTCCAAGGGCTTCTTCTGGTTGGCGACACGACCCACGATGGTTGGTTTCTGGTCTCAGGCCGGGGGCTCGATGCAGTTGGACTCCAAGGGGACCTGGTGGGCCGATGTCCCCAAGAGCGAATGGGCAGAGGGGCTGGCCGAAGACGAATGGCTCCGTTCCCGCTGGGAGGAGCCCTGGGGCGATCGTCGTCAGGAACTGGTCATCATTGGCCTCGAGTTGAACGTCGACCAGCTCACCGCTGCTCTGGATCGCTGCTTGCTCAGCGAATCCGAGTTGGCCGCGGGTGTCGAGCAGTGGAAGAGCTGGCCAGACCCCTTTCCGCCCGTGGCAGTGGCGGTCCCGGCCTAGCGGGGGGCATCCCCTGCGGCTAGAACATAGCAGCCTTGTTTCTTTTGCTGGTCTTCCTGGCTTTTGCCATCGCGATGGCCAGCCAGCGCCTCCCGGCGCTGGTGGCTCTGCCCGCCATGGCACTGGCCCTGGGGCTGGTGCTGGTGTTGCAGCACGGGCTGGGGCAGGAACAGGCCTCTGCACTGCTGCTCGATCACATCATCACGCAAGGAAGCGTGGGCCTATCTCGGTCCATGGTGGCGGCACTGGTGGCGGGCGCGTTGGGGCAGGTCATTCGCCGCCAGGGCATCGCTTCTGCTCTGGTGGCGGTGGCCACCGAGTATGCCGGCGAGCGCAAGTTGCCGCTGACGCTGGCCTTGTTTCTGGTGGTGATGGTCAACTTTATGGCTCTCTCGGGAGTGGGAGCCATCCTGATGACCGGTTCGGTGGTGCTGCCGATTTTGATTTCCTCTGGAATTCGACCGGTGCTGGCCTCCACCCTGATGCTGCTGGCCATTGCGGTGGGAGGGTTGCTCAATCCGTTGGCGCTGCAGATCTACGCCGAGGTGACTCGGGTTGAGCCAGACCTCTGCCGCCAGCTGGCTTTGCCCTACGCCGCTCTGCTGTTGGCGGTATCGCTGCTCTTCGTGGCGATTCGTCTGCGCCAGCAGGAGCGGGTGTTTTGCTGGGCAGAACTCAGTCTCCCGGAGGGTCCTCCCCCCAGGCTTCACCCGCTGGCTTACCTGACGCCGCTGTTGCCCCTGGTGTTGTTCTCCACGCTGGGGTGGCCCCCGCTGGTGTCGCTGGCCCTGGCCACCCTCTACGGCTGCCTGGCGGTTCGCCCTCGCCAGTGGTTAAGTACGCTGACCGCCTCCATGGTAGAAGGTGCCCGCGATGTGGCCGGATTGCTGGTGTTGCTGGCCGGACTGGGGATGGCCACCCAGGCTCTGTCTCATCCACTGGCTGGAGCCACGCTGGGGCCCTATCTTCAGTCCGTGCCGCTTAGGAACCCCTGGATTTTCGTGACCTGCTTCACTCTGCTTGCTCCCTTGGCCACCTACCGAGGACCGCTGGCCCTCTACGGCCTGGGTGGGGGAGTGGCCAGTTTGCTGGTCAGCCAGGGAGTGCTTCCTCCCGTGGCCGTGCTGGCGGCCTTTTTGTGTCTGGGCCAGGTGCAATCGGTCTGCGACCCTACCTGTACCCACGGGCTGTGCCTGGCTCAACTGGTTCATGAGCCCAGCGAGAAGTTCTGTTGGGAAGCCCTGCCGGCGATAGCGGCTTTCTTGGTATTGGGCCTCAGCTATGCCCTCTGGGTCCAGCGGGTGTTGACCACTTAGCTCGGGCTCCATTCCAGGCAGGCGTTACGAAACATCGAGTCTCCCAGCCCGTGGGAGGGCGAGGGGCGGTCGGTGTCGTCTTCGTGCAGCAGCAAGGAGGCCTCGGGCGGCCATTGACCCAGGGCCAGCGCCTCGGCCATGGACCACAGCCGGTCGGCCATTTCCTGGCGACGTTCCGGGGGGTGACGGCGCAGCAGCAGTTCGGGGCGGGCAAATTTGGCCATGCCTCGGGTGTGCATCAAGGGATCGGGGCCGGTTTCCACCACCAGGGTCACGTGCTCATGCAGCTGAAAGGGCCGGTCGGGCGCCAGCCCGATGATCTCCTCGGCCCGCGCCCAGCCCATCCCGATGCCGTCCAACACCGCGGCCGCGCCCTGGTGACAGAGGGCTTTGACGAAGGCCAGCCCGGTCTGCAGGTTGCGCATATCGGGCTGGTCTTCAAAACTTCCCCGCACCGCAATGCCCTGGGAGCAGTTCTTGAGCGACTCCAGCCAGGGCTGGTTTCCGGCCAGTCCGGCCACGGGGCCCTCGAGAAAACCCGTGAGCCAGTCGCGATTCTCGATGGGGAAAACCTCGAAGGCCACCACGGGACCTTCGGGCAGACCGTGCTCGAGGCGACTGACCCGCAGTTCGGGTAAGGCTCCTGGAAACCACAACAGCCAGAAGAATTGGGCCAGGTTCGGACTGGCCTGGAAATAGGGGCGTTGCCAGAGCGGGAACATTGGCGCTGAATTTACCGATCCCATCGGACATCCTTCGTCGTTGACCGACCTTCGCTGGCAAGCTATGCTGGTCAGGCCCTTGCTGGCGATTTTTCGGAAACGCCCTTTCGGTCTGATCAGACACGCTCGTTGCAGGTGCCCATTTTTCTCGACGCCAACGATGTGTCCAGCAGGGAGTCCCCATGAAGTTCCGCCCACCCAGGTTCCTTGGCCAGGCACAGCGCTGGTTTCGCGGTGTGGTCCACCTGCTTCGGGGTCGAGGCTTCTCGGTCGATCTCCTCGACCTCTACTACGCCGTGCGTCGGGACCCCTGGGGTTGCCAGCGCTCTGCGTTGGAGCAAAAGAAATACCGTGAGATTCTCGAGATGGTAACCCCCCAGCGCTTCTGCAAGGCGCTTGAAGTGGGTTGTGGCGAAGGCGTGTTCAGTTCACGACTGGCCCCCAGGGTCGGCAGTTTGACGGCCCTGGACAGTTCTTCGGTGGCTCTGACGCGGGCTCGCCGGCGGAACGACTGCGACAAGGTTCGCTGGTTGCAGGCCGACCTCTCCCAGGCACTCCCGCCCGAGGAGTTCGACCTGATTCTGGCCTGTGAAGTGCTCTATTATCTCGGTCCACCGGCCGCCATCGCCGAGGTGGCCGGCCGCCTGATCGAGCGACTGCAGGTCGGTGGCGAGCTGATTCTCTGTCACATGCGCACTCGCTTTGACGATGAACAGGGCTTTCCGGTGCCACGCTGGATCCCCCCTCATGTGGGGGCGCGGACGATCCACGGAATCTTCGAGAGTCTGCCCAACCTGGAGAAGCTCGAGGAGGTGGTCGACCCTCTTTATCGGATCGGCCGCTATCGGCGAACCTGAGCTTCCAGTTCGCTCACTTCTGGCCAACGACCCTGGCCAAGCGAGTCGACCAGCGCCTTCATCACCCGTCCAATCTGGTCACGCGACTGCCTCCAGCGGTCGGCATCGCCGCCGCTGGGGTCGGGCAGGCCAAGGTGATAGCGCCGGGTGGGTGAGGGGAAAATGGGACACTGGTCGTTGGCCGAGTCGCACACGGTGAGCACAGCGTCAAACCGCTCGAGCGCCGGCACTTCCTGAAGGGTCTTCGAGTGATGCCCGCTGAGGTCGATGCCACACTCGGCCATGGCCTGGATGGCGCCGGGCTTGACCAGGGTTTTCTCTGTGCCGGCTGAGCACACTTCGGCTTCGATGCCGGCCCGGGACAACAGTTGGCGCAGCCAGCCTTCGGCCATTTGACTTCGGGCCGAGTTATGGGTGCATAGAACCAGCAGCCGCAGCATGCGAGTCTCCTTCACGGGAATAATATCGATGTCGCAGCCAGAAGGCCACGTTGACCAGGGCGATCAAGGCCGGCACCTCGACCAGGGGGCCGATAACTCCGGCGAATGCCTGGCCGCTGTGAATGCCAAAGACTCCGATCGATACGGCGATGGCCAGCTCGAAGTTGTTGCCAGCGGCGGTAAAGGCAATCGAGGCATTTTTGGCATAGTCGGCCCCCAGGGCTTTGGCCAAAAAGAAGCTGCTGAGGAACATCAGGGCAAAATAGATCAGCAGCGGCACGGCGATGCGCACGACGTGCAGGGGAAGTTGCACAATCAGGGCGCCTTTCAGGCTGAACATCAGCACGATGGTGAACAGCAGCGCCAGCAGCGTCAGCGGCGAGATGCGAGGAACATAGCGGCTCTCGAACCAGTCGCGACCTTTGAGGGCGATCAGCCCATAGCGGCTGGCGACTCCGGCCAGGAAGGGGACGCCTAAGTAGAGGGCCACGGTCTGGGCGATTTCGCCGATGGTCAACTGGATCTGGACCCCTTGAAAGCCCACCGCTGGCAGCAGTACGCTGATGAACAGCCAGGCATAGACACTGTAAAGAAACACCTGGAAGACGCTGTTGAGGGCCACCAACCCGGCTGCATACTCGCGGGAACCTTCGGCCAGTTCGTTCCAGACGATCACCATGGCGATGCAACGAGCCAGTCCGATGAGAATCAGCCCGATCATGTATTCGGGGTAATCCGACAGCAGCGTGACGGCCAGGACGAACATGAGCACGGGCCCAATTGTCTGCTGTCAACTATTTTTCCCGCCAACGACAACTATTTTTCCCGATCATCC
>CAZYPN010000091.1:0-20470 GCA_964649085.1 uncultured Burkholderiales bacterium
ATCACCCATCAGGGAATTCACCTGATCGGCTTGCTGTCCGAGTCAATTCAATCGCCCTGGATGCAAGACCTTTACCTGTCGCTGGAAAACAGCCGCTACATTATGAACAACGCCCGCCATCTGGGCGATGAGATCCAGTTCAAGAAGGGTGGGCGCATCGAGACGCGAGCCCAGGAAACGCTGCAAGAAGCGGTGGAGCAGTTGCGCCACATTCGCGAGAAGGGCATGTTCCACGCCATCGAGGAGCGCGCTTTTGCGGGCGTGAGCCGCAGCGAAAAGGGAGGGCGCGGCTACGACGGCGTATTCCGCCGAGCCCCCAACTATATCAACGTGCTGGAAGAGCAGTTGCGAGAACACCTGGAACTGGGAGCGCTGGAGCGAGTATGAGCAAGGTCAAACTGGATCAGATCCGTCCTTATGGCGACACCCTGGACGATGGCCGGGTGCAACTGAGCTTTACCCTGCCCCTGCCGCCGGGGCCCCGGGCCGAGGCCGCGGCGCTGCTGCTGGCCGCCCGCATGGGTCTGGAGGGAGCCCAGATCACCTACACCCACGATCTGGGCGTCGACTACACCTTCTTCGTGGTCTTTGGCGCCTGCAATCACAGTGTGGACGTCAGTTCGGTGCAGGTGCAGGCGATTGAGACTCCGGTGCTGGAGTTCGATGAGACCAATCACTATATCGAGCGCGAAATCGGCCGCCCCATCGTGGTGGTGGGCGCCACCGCCGGCAGCGATTGCCATACGGTGGGGCTGGACTCGATTTTGAACATGAAGGGTTTCAAGGGCGACCCGGGCCTGGAGCGCTACTCGGGTTTTCAGGTGCACAACCTGGGGGCGCAGGTCGAGAACGAGCGCCTGCTGGCCCGGGCTCTGGAATTGAAGGCCGACGTGGTGCTGATCAGCCAGGTGGTGACCCAGAAAGAGGCTCATCTGAAGAACCTGACCCACTTTGTCGACCTGGCCGAGGCCGAGAACGTTCGCGACCGGCTGTTCTTGGTGGTGGGAGGTCCGCGCATCTCTCACGCCCTGGCCAAGGAGGTCGGCTTTGACGCCGGCTTCGGTCCGGGCACCACGCCCAGCGTGGTGGCCAGCTTCCTGGCTCACGAACTGGCGGCGCGAATCCGTTGAGCACCTTTCGCAGCGGATTTGTGGCCCTGGTGGGCAAGCCCAATGTGGGCAAGTCGACGCTGGTGAACGCCCTGGTGGGCAAGCGTATCAGCATTATTTCTTCCAAGCCCGAGACCACCCGACGACGCATTCTGGGGGTGGTGCACGGCGAAGGCTATCAGTTGGTGCTGGTCGACACGCCGGGCCTGGCCAAGGCCCGCAACGTGCTGGGCCAGAAGCTGCGCCAGATGGCCGCTCAGGAGGGCCAGGAAGCCGATCTGGTGCTGTTTGTGGTCGACCTGACCCACTTTCCAACGGCCGAAGACCGGGAAGCAGCCGAACTCTTTTCCCAGGCCAACTGCCCCAAGATTCTTGTGGCTAACAAGTGCGACGTCCATGCCAATCCCGAGAAACAATTGCCCTATTTGAAGGCCTACTCGGAGCTGGGCGAGTTTTCCCAGATTCTGCCGGTCTCGGCTCAGCAGGGAACCCAATTGGATCGCCTGCTGGAGTTTTGCCTGGAGGCGCTGCCCGAGGGTGTGCCCTTCTTTCCGACCGACATGGTGCACGATGTGGACCAGCGCACCCGGGTGGAGGAGTTGATCCGCGAGCAGGTACTGCTGCACACGCGCCAGGAGGTGCCCCATTCGGTGGCCGTCTGTTTGGAAGAGATGAAGCCCGGCGACAATCCCGAGGTGATGCTGATCCGGGCCATTCTGTATACCGAGAAAGACAGCCAGCGGCGCATTTTGATCGGCAAGAAGGGCGAGATGCTCAAGCGATTGGGCAGCGAAGTTCGCCCGCTGCTGGAAGCCGAGTTGGGGCAGAAGGTGTACCTGGACCTGTGGGTCAAGGTGAAAGAGGATTGGCGCGACCGCCCCGACTGGTTGCGCGCCCTGGGGTACGAGTAAAGGAACCCCTCTACCCCGGAGCGAACCGAGCCGACCCGGTATCCCGGACGGTTTGAATAGGAAAGGTGGATACTCAAGTTGACAACCTACGAAGCTCTCGGAATGATTGAGACCCGCGGCCTGGTGGCGATGGTCGAAGCCTCGGACGCCATGGTCAAAGCGGCCAACGTCAAGCTGATCGGCTACGAGAAAATCGGCGCTGGCTATGTGACCGCGCTGGTTCGCGGTGATGTGGCTGCCGTGCGCGCCGCCACCGATGCCGGCGCTGCTGCCGCCCGCAAAGTGGGCGAACTGATCGCCGTGCACGTCATCCCCCGCCCGCACAAAGACCTCGACGACGTTCTGCCCATTGCCCCGCCCAAAGAGAAGGCCGGCAAGTAGAGCACGGTAGGGTTCCACCTTGGACTCCTCGCTGGTCCAGTTGATCACCGAACTGGTGATGGCCGAGATGGGGAAGGGTCAGCCTGCCGCTGTCCCTACCCCTACGGTCGCGCCGGGGCGGAAGATCCTTCTGGTCGGTAGCCCCACCAGCGGGGAGCCCGATCCCTTGTGGTCGCTGCTGAAGGGCGTCCAGGGGGTGAGCTGGACAGTGGTGCGGGGCGGTGAGAGCTGCCAGAGATTGGCGGCCGCCAGTCTGGGGTCGGCCTCGATGCGCTGGGTCGATCCACCGGCTGTGTGGGACTCGCTGGTGGCCGAGCATGAAGCGGTCGTGCTTCCGGTGGTTCGGCTGGAGGTTTTGAGCCGCATCGCCTTGCTGCTGGGAGACATCCCGGCCAGCGCCGCGGCTCTGGCAGCGGTGATGCAGGGGGTTCCCGTGCTGGCCAGCGCCTTCGAAGTAGACCGCTTGCGGCGCGCTCAAGGCAGGCTTCCCGGGCCCTTCATCAGCCACTTTCAACAGCATGTGCGCACGGTGGAAGGCATGGGCATCTCGTTTCTGGCCGCCGAGGCTCTGGTGGCCCGACTCGAGCACAAGCAGCAACCGGTGGGCCCGAGCCGCGGGCGCGATGTGATTACGGTGGCCGACCTGGACGCCGCCGCTCAGGCGGGGCAGAAGGTGCTGGTGGTGACCCCCGGCACCATTATTACGCCCCTGGCCCGCGAGAAGGCGGCCCAGATGGGCATTGAGGTTCGCATGACATGATAGTGGCTCGAGTCATCGGCACGGTGGTGTGCACCCAAAAAGATCCCCGCCTGGGCGGCGTCAAGCTGCAGGTGGTGGAGCCCATTTCTATGACCACCCACAAGTCCGACGGCAAGCCCCTGGTGGCCATCGACACGGTGGGAGCCGGGCTGGGCGAAGTGGTGCTGGTGGTGTCGGGCAGTTCGGCGCGCCAGACGGCCACCACCGTGAACACCCCGGTGGATGCGGTAATTATGGGCATCGTCGACAGTATTGACCTGGACGGCCAGAGGGTCTTCGAGAAAGGCTAGTGAGCATGGACCGAGATCAAGTGCAGAAGATCGTGGAAGAGGTGCTGCGCCGGGTGTCCCAGCAGGGCGCTCAAGTGGCCGAGGTGCCCATCCCGGTGGGTCGCGACGGGGTATTTCAGCAGGCCGACGACGCCGTGGAAGCCGCCTCTCGGGCCTATCAAAAGTGGCGCTCGCTGAGCCTGGAAGTTCGCGGTAACTGCATCGAGGCGATGCGCGCCACCAGTCTGAAGCACGCCCAGGAAATGGCCGACATGGCCTATGCCGAAACCGGACTGGGACGGCCCGAGGACAAGGTGCGCAAAAACCAGCTGCAGGCGCGCAAAACTCCGGGCCTGGAAGATCTGGTCAGCCGCTCGATGACCGGCGACCGCGGGTTGACCCTGCTGGAGCGGGCGCCCTTTGGAGTGATTTGCTCGATTACTCCCACCACCAATCCGGTGGCCACCATCATCAACAACTCGATCAGCATGGTGGCGGCCGGCAATTCGGTGGTCTTCAACCCCCATCCGCGGGCCAAGAAGTGCAGCCTGCGCATGATGTCGTTGCTCAATCAGGCCATCGTGGCGGCGGGCGGACCCGAGAATTTGCTCTGCAGCGTGGCTCAACCGACCCTGGAAACCAGCCAGTCGCTGATGGTGCATCCGGGAATTCGGGTGCTGGTGGTGACCGGCGGTCCGGGGGTGGTGGCTCAGGCCATGAAGTCGGGCAAGAAAACCATTGCGGCCGGCCCCGGCAACCCCCCGGTGGTGGTCGACGAAACCGCCGACCTGGCCCAGGCCACCCGCGACATCGTGGCGGGGTCGTCGTTTGACAACAACGTGATGTGCACGTGCGAAAAAGAAGTCTTTGTGGTCGAGGCCATCTACAAGGGGTTCATGGAGAAGCTGGCCCGTCAGCCGGTCTATGTGTTGAACCCGCGCCAGGTGGACGAGTTGACCCGAGTGATTTTCCAGCAGCCCCCGGTGGGCGGCAACAAGCTGGTGCTGAACAGCGACCTGGTGGGGCAGCACGCCTGTGATATCGCCAAGACCATTGGCCTTGACCTGCCTCGCGAGCTGCGCCTGTTGATCGCCGAGGTCCACGAAGACCACCCGCTGGTGCAGAAAGAGCAGATGATGCCGGTGCTGCCCATCGTGCGGGTGCGCGACGCTGAAACGGCCATCCAGCAGGCCCTGCGAGCCGAGGGCGAGCGCTATCACACGGCCGTGATGCACTCGCACAACCTGCACAACCTGAGCCACATGGCCCGGGCGGTGAACGCCAACATTTTCGTCAAGAACGGCCCCAACTTTGCCGGCCTGGGTTTTGGCGGCGAGGGCTTCACCACCATGACTATCGCCGGCACCACCGGCGAGGGTTGCACTACGGCGCGGAGCTTTACTCGAGAACGGCGCTGCGCGCTGATCGATCATTTCAACATCGTCTGATCGCTGGCACCTGATCCTGGCCCTGCTGGCAGCGGCCCTGCTGCGCTGTTGGAATTTGAGCGGGCCCAGTCTGCAGGTCGACGAGGCCATGTCGCTGGTGGCGGCAGCTCGTTTGCAGAGCGACCCCCACTTTGATGTTCATCCACCCTTGTTTCTCTGGATGCTGCAGCTGTGGAGCCGCGCCGGGCTGAGCGAAGGCTGGCTGCGCCTGCTGTCGGTGCTGCCCTCGCTGCTCAGCCTGGGAGTGCTGTGGCGGTTGTCGGCCTTCTGGGGGCTGTCGTCGGGGCAGCGGCGGGCTTTGCTGTGGATGCAGGCGCTGTCGTTCGCGGGGCTGCAGTTGGCCCGCGAGGTGCGCATGTACTCCTGGCTGGAGTTCTGGGCCTTGCTGCATTTGTGGGCTCTGCACGAGCGGCGTGCCTGGACGGCCGGTTTGAGTTTGCTGGCGGCCTGTTACACCCATGTTTTCGGGCTGTTTCTTCTGCCCCTGGCCTACACCGGGCCGAATCTGCGGCTGTGGCGCATTCAGGCGCTGGCGATGTTGCTGTGGATCCCTTGGGCATGGCTGCACTTTCGTCATCAACTTTCTCACCCACTGGACCTGCGGCAGTTGCCTTCGGCTTCGGTGCTGTTGGAGGCCGTGGGCCGTGTCGCCGGTGGGCGCATGGCGGCCTATGGCGACCCTACCAGTTTGTGGGTCGGTGCGGCCCTGATTGTGGCGCTTCTCACCGTGCTCGGGTTGCGTCGGCCGCTGCCGATTCAGATCCTTGTTCTGGCAATTCTTCCTCCGCTTTCCGCCTGGCTTGTGTCCCGCGCCACTCCTCTGCAGATCTTCGAGTTCAAATATTTTTACTGGACCCACGCGGCCTGGGCCGCTTTGGCGCTGTTCAGTCTTCCCCGCCTTCCGGCCGTGGTGGCACTGGCCTGGACCTGGCTGAATCTGGCGGCGCTAGTTCCGCTGTTGCTGATGCCTCACAATTGGCTGGCGAACTGGCGGCAGACGTCTGACATGGTCAGGTTGCGTTCGCCGGTGGTGGTGCATCCTTCGATGATGAGTGCTCCTTTGCTTTACTACGGAGTCGTCTTGAAGCCGGTTGACGAATGGAGTCAGTTGGAGCCTGGACACGACATGATCTGGGTAACCACTCCCCACCACCCCTATGTCGTGCGCCAGGGTCTGTGGCGCGGAATCGAACGTTACTGGCGCAGGGTTTCCCGTGAAACTCTGAGCAACGAGCTGCCCTCCTCCGAGATTGAGGTCATCGACTATCGCTGGGACCCCTCTGGAGGGTCAAGTCGTGGCCAGGGAGAAGCAGGCCGCCCGAAGATCAGGAGGTAGTTCTGTGAGGGTCGTCATCGGAAGTGACCATGGTGGTTACGAACTCAAAAAAGAACTGATTTCGCTGCTGCGAGAACTGGGGCACGAAGTGGTGGACTTCGGGACTCACAGCACCGAACCAGTCGACTATCCCGACGTGGCCTGCCTGGTGGCGGCGTCGGTGGCCCGCGAGGCCACTGCAAGCACGGTGGGTATCATCATCGACGGGGCCGGCACCGGCAGCGCGATTACCGCCAACAAGGTGCCCGGAGTGCGCGCTGCCGCCTGCTACGACACCTTTACGGCTCGCAACTCGCGAGAGCACAACCACGCCAATGTCCTGACCTTGGGCTCGCGCAATACGGGCATTGAGATCGCCCGTGAAATTGTCAAAACCTGGCTGGGCAGCAGTTTTGCGGGCAGCCGACATCAGCGCCGCATCGAGAAAATGCTGCAGGTCGAACGCCGCTATTTGAGGGAGAACTGAGTGTTTTTGGGCCTGGTTCGGGGCACAGTGGTGGCGACTCGCAAAGAGGAGGGTCTCGAAGGGGCCACTTTGCGTATTGTGGAGCCTCTCAACGGCGACCGAACTCCGGTAGGCCCGCTGCTCGTAGCGGTGGATACCATCGCTTCGCGCGAGGGCGACTTTGTGTATCTGGTCAAGGGCAAGGAGGCCTGCATTCCCTGGAAGCGCAGCGCGCTGGCGCCGATTGACGCCGCCATCGTGGGACTGGTGGAGGGTATGGCTTGATACTCGGTCAGGTGGTCAGTTCTCTTTGGTCTAGTCAGCAAGATCCGGGCTTTGACGGGCAGGCGCTGAAGGTGGTGATGCCCCAGGACGCTCGTTCTGGCCAGGTGTATGGAACCGCCGTTCTGGCCGTCGACGTGGTGGGAAGCCGCCAGGGCGACACGGTTCTGGTCGTATATGAAGGGAGTTCGTCCCGGTTGGTTCTGGGCAGTGACACGACGCCGGCTGAAGCCGTCATCGTAGGCATTGTAGACCGACTGGACGTGGCTGGAGGTTGAGATGGATATCGAAGCATTGGTCGCAAAGATCACCCAGGAAGTGATCCAGGAGTTGGGCAAGCAGCAGTCATCGGTTGAGGTCGACCGACTGCCTCCACCGGGGCGCTTTCAACCGCTGTCGGTGAGCCCTCCGTCTCAAGCTCAAGGTCACGGGCATCAGCATGATCACGGCGAGCACAAGGTGTGTCACGCCAAAGTCAGTGGAGAGTGTGCCGGAGTCGGTTGCTGCAGCCAGCTCATCCCTGAGCGAGTTCGCGGTGTGGTGCAGTGCGGAGCCGATCGCGTGGGCAATACGCTGGGGGGCAAGGTGGATGCCGACCTGGCTGCCATGATCGACCACACGTTGCTCAAGCCCGACGCCACTCAGGATGAAGTGCTGGCCCTTTGTCACGAGGCCCGTCAGTATCGATTCGCCTCGGTCTGCGTCAACCCGGGATGGGTCAAAATTGCCTCAGAAGCCCTGCGCGGCAGTGGCGTCAAGGTGTGCACCGTGGTGGGCTTTCCTTTGGGAGCGACCACTACTTTGACCAAGGTGATGGAGACGCGCGATGCCATTGCTGCCGGCGCCGACGAAATCGACATGGTGATCAATATCGGCGCATTAAAGAATCGCCAGGATGATTGGGTGGAATCGGACATTCAGGAAGTCGTTCGCGCCTCTCAGGGCAAGATTGTAAAGACGATCTTCGAGACCGCGCTGCTTTCCGACGAGGAAGTGATTCGTGCCAGCCAGATGGCCAAGCGGGCCGGAGCCGATTTCGTAAAAACCTCCACCGGCTTTGGTCCGGGAGGGGCCACCACGCACCATATTGCGCTGATGCGCAAGACGGTGGGCCCTCTGATGGGAGTTAAGGCATCGGGAGGGATTCGCGATCAGGAAACGGCCCGTCAGATGGTCGAAGCCGGGGCTACCCGGATCGGCGCCAGCGCCTCGGTAAAAATTGTGCGCGGCGAGCAAGGAACGGGCGCCTACTGAAGTCCGAGAATCTTCAGGGTATTGTCCTTCGTCGCCAGGACTATCGCGACCAACAAGACCTGCTGGTTGTGTTCTGTCGCCAGGGGCGCCGCGACTGTCTGGTGAGGCGAAGTCAGCGCTGGATGGGTTTGCTTGAGCCCCTCACCTGTCTGAAGCTGCAGGTGCGAAGTCGCGGTCCTGGCCTGTGTTTTGTTCAGGAGTGTCTTCTCGACAAGACCTTTCCGGGTATCCTGGCCGACTACTCGCGCATGGAATGGGCGGGTCATTTGTTGGCTCTGTGGTTGCGGGTCTTTCCCCAGGACCAGGCGGGAGATGGAGAAGCTGCTTTTCGCCTGCTCCGGGTCGCCCTGGAAGGGCTTGATTTGGGTTTCGATGCGCCCTGGGTGGTCAGTTGGTGCGAAGCTCAGTTGTTTCTCTTGCTTGGATTGCAGCCCCAACTCGATAGCTGCGTTCGTTGCGGCGCCGCCGACCTGACGGCTTTTTCCAGTAGAGCCGGTGGCGGACTGTGCTCCCTCTGCGGCCAGCAGGCGGAAACGGCCCTGCCGCCCTGGCTGCGGGCCTGGATGCGATTTCTTCATCGCGCTTCGCTGAAGGCCGCGGTGGGAGGTCGTCCGCGACAGGAAGAAGTGATGGCCGTACGCCGGCTCCACGAGGACTGGCTGCACTATCACCTGCCCGGGAGGACGGCGTGAGAATTTTGGCCATCGACTTTGGACGCAAAAGGATCGGCCTGGCCCTGAGTGATCCTGGGGCGAGCCTGGCCCTGCCCCAGCCTCCTCTGGTCCGTCAGGGTAAGGGATGGTGGGATGGCTTGTTGGGCTTGATTCGGGAGCATCAGGTGAGCGAAATCGTGGTCGGGTTGCCTCGCAATATGGACGGCAGCGAAGGCGCGGCAGCCGAAGTGTGTCGTAAGTTTGCCGACGAACTGAAAGAGCGCAGTGGGGCAACGGTGTCTCTGCTCGATGAGCGATTGTCCAGTCAGGCTGCCAGTCAGGCTCTGCGCGAAGGGGGATTGAAGGCCCGCGATCAGAAGGGAAAGCTCGATTCCGTAGCGGCCTCGTTGCTGTTGCAGGTCTATTTACAGCGTCGTCAAAAAGCGGGCCCGTGAAATGGTTGTTTCGCGCCTTCCTGCTGTTGATGCTGGTGGCCCTTGCGGGGGTGGGAGTTGCCTACCACTACTTTCGCATCCTGACAACCCCTTTGGGTCAGCCGTCCAAAGAGCCCGTGGTGGTCGAGATTCGCGAGGGGATGCTGGGCAGTGACATTGCTGCTGAGCTCAAGAAGCAGCGGTTGATTGAAGACGAGTTTGCCTTTCGGTTGCTGCTGCGTTATCACCCCAAGGGTCGGCAGTTAGGCGTCGGGGTCTTCGGTCTGCACTCTGGCCAGGCTCCGCTCAAGTTGTATGAAGAGTTGCTGGCGGCGCGACCGCTTACGCGGCGGGCCACTTTTCCGGAGGGGTTGCTGATCGTAGAGGTGGCCCGCATCGGGCAGGAGGAGAAGCTGTTTTCCAGCGCCGATAAGTTCGTGCAGTTGGCCCGTCAGCGAGGACAGTCGTATGGTAAGCTTTTCCCCGCCAATTTGGAGGGATATCTGCTTCCCGATACCTACGAGTTTCCTTACAAGTGTGACGAACAGGTGGTGCTCGACCGTTTCGTCAGCGAGTTTCAGGCTCAGGTATTGCCGCTTTGGGAGAAGCACCGAGCGAGGTGTCCATTGAAGTCACTCCATGAGGTACTGGTGCTGGCCAGTCTGGTGGAGCGCGAGGCTCAGGTCGATCGAGAGCGTGGTGTGATTGCCGGGGTGTACGTCAATCGACTGCGCAAGGATATGAAGTTGGAGTGTGACGCTACCGTTCAGTTCGCCCTGGGCAAAACCAAACCGTTGCTCACATTTGCCGACCTGGAAGTGGAAAGCCCCTACAATACCTATCGGGTCAAGGGTCTCCCTCCGGGGCCTATTGCCAATCCTGGTATCCGCTCGATTCGCGCCGCGCTGCAACCGACGCCATCAGAGTATCTCTATTATGTTCGTGATGATATCAAGAACGACGGGAGTCACCGCTTCGGCAAAACCTATGCCGAGCATCTGGCCAACTGTTCCCGCTACCAACGCTAAGGAGTAGAGAGATGATTATTGGAGTTGCCGGTGGATCCGGTTCGGGTAAGACCACGGTTGCCAAGCGTTTGGTGGAGATCTTTGCCGAGCCCAGGGCGGTTCAGTTGATTCCCCAAGATTCTTACTACAAGAATCAGGACCACCTCAGTCTGGAGGAACGCCAGGCCATCAACTACGATCATCCGCTGGCCTTCGACAACGAGTTGCTGGTGGAGCATCTGATGCTTTTGAAGCAAGGATTGCCTATCGAGCAGCCGATATACTCGTTTCTCAATCATACTCGGCTCTCGGAGACCCATCCGATCAAGCCGGCCCGGATCACCATATTGGAAGGGATTTTGGTGCTGGAGGACGCTCGCCTGCGCGAGTTGTGCGATGTGAAGGTGTATGTGGATACCGATGCCGATGAGCGCTTTATCCGGCGATTGAGTCGAGACATGATGGAGCGAGGCCGCTCGGTGGACTCGGTGATCGAACAGTATCTCAAGTCGGTGCGTCCGATGCATCTGCAGTTCGTAGAGCCGACCAAACGCTACGCCGACATTATTATTCCTGGTGGAGGGGCCAACGAAGTCGCTATCGATCTGCTGGTTGCCAGCATCCGTTCGCGCCTTCAGGAACTGGGTGAATTAACGGCAGCCAATCCTTAGAACAGGAAAACCCTTTTAAGGGTTGAACGGGAGGGGGGAATCAGGCTATTGCTGTAGCAACGGCCAGCAGGTTGAGAGGTTTAGTTCATGGCGTTAGCGCAACCGATGAGATATACGATGGACGAGTTGCTCCGCATCACCGTAGAGCGAGGTGCTTCAGACTTACACCTGACCGTCGGCCTCCCTCCGGTGCTGCGCATCAATGGCTCGCTGGTGGCCACAGAGTATGCAAGGGTTTCACCCGAGGAGAGCAAGCGGCTGGTCTATAGCATCCTCAATGACAAGCAAAAAGAAAAATTCGAGAAGACCTGGGAGCTCGATTGCTCACACGGGGTTCGCGGTTTCGGGCGTTTCCGAGTCAACGTTTATCGTCAGCGCGGCGTCATTGGTGCCTGTCTGCGCGCGATTACCAACACGGTGGCAACGCGTACCGAGCTCAACTTGCCGCGTGTTGTGGAGGATGTGGTCAATCGTCCCCACGGTCTGATTCTGGTCACGGGAGCCACGGGCGCCGGCAAGTCGACGACGCTGGCCTGTATGCTCGACATCATCAATCAGACTCAGAGTTATCACATTATCACGATCGAAGATCCGATCGAGTACATTCATCCGCACAAGAAGTCGATGATCAATCAGCGCGAGGTTGGCCACGACACGCTCTCGTGGGCCAATGCTCTGAAGGCCACGCTGCGCGAAGATCCCGACGTGATTCTGGTGGGTGAGATGCGCGACCAGGAAACGATCGCCGGCACGCTAACGGCGGCCGAAACGGGCCACCTCGTCTTCAGTACGCTGCATACTTGCGACGCGTCGCAAACGATCGAGCGGGTAGTCGACGTATTCCCCCCGCATCACCAGCAACAGATTCGAGTGCAGTTGTCGTCGGTGCTTGAAGGCGTTATCTCGCAACAGTTGGTGCCCCATGCCGCTGGGGTTGGTCGAGTGCCAGCTGTTGAGGTACTGATTGCGACCCCTGCAATCCGTAACCTGATCCGAGAAGGAAAGACGCATCAAATCTATAATGCAATCCAAACTGGTTCGAAGCTGGGCATGCAGACGATGGAGCAGAGCCTTTTCGAGTTGGTTCAAAACAAGATGGTAACTACAGAAGAGGCTCTTGCACACACGATGCATCCGGATGATTTCAAACGGATGATCGATAGTGCGAGACGCTGACGAGAGAAGGGTAAAGAACAATGGGCGTTAGTATCTTCTGGTGGGTTGTGCCCCTGATGGTCATGATTGTCGGTCACCTGACCACGGTCTAGTAATTCGCAGACAACGTCGGTAGATGGAGGAAGAGGTCGGATGCCTACTTTTGTATACGAGGCTCGTGATGCCACCGGCCAACTGAGAAAGGATACCATCGAAGCTGCAAATCTTCGAGCCGCCACCCAGCGACTCCAAGAGCAGCGGATGACGGTCATCCAGATCAAAGCAAAGGCCGCAGGAGGCGGAGCCGAGGGTCTCGCTGGCCTCTTATCCCGCATGAAGAAGGTCGACGAGCAAGCGTTGACCGTTTTCAGTCGCCAGTTTGCCACGATGATTAACGCGGGCCTGGCGATGGTGCGCTGCTTGGATATTTTGTCCGAGCAAACCGAAGACAAAAAGTTGAAAGAAACGCTGATTCAGGTCCGGCGTGATGTCGAAGGTGGTTCCACCCTATCGAACTCGCTGGCCAAGCATCCGCAGGTGTTCTCCATGCTCTACATCAGCATGGTGAAAGCCGGTGAGATGGGCGGTGTTCTCGACGAGGTGCTCGAGCGTCTCGCGGGATTTATGGAAAAGGACTTCGCTCTTAAGAAGAAGGTGAAGTCGGCGCTTACCTATCCGGTCGTCATTCTTTTGATGGCCTCAGGTATCGTGTTCTTTCTGGTAACTTACATTCTGCCTACCTTCGTCTCTCTGTTCGAAGGTATGAGTCTCGCGTTGCCGCTGCCTACACAGATCTTGATCGCGGTGACCAAGGGGGCTCGTAACCCGGCGGTGGTCATTCCTGCAATGATCTTGCTGGGTCTGGGGTTGTTTGCCTTCAATCAGTATGTAAAGACACCGGCGGGTCGCAAGCAGTATGACATGATGAAGCTCAATATTCCGGTTTTCGGGATGCTGAATCGTAAAGTCTCAATCTCGCGCTTCTGTCGCACACTGGGAACACTACTGTCCTCCGGTGTGCCGATTATGCAGGCGCTCGAAATCGTCGGTCGTGCCTCTGGAAACGAAATCATTGCGATGACTGTGACCAAGGTGCGCGAGAGTATCCGCGAAGGCGAAAGTATCGCGAGTCCTCTGGGTGCGTCTGGAATGTTTCCTCCGATGGTTACGCAAATGGTGGCTGTCGGTGAGGAAACCGGTAACCTCGATGCAATGCTCTCGAAAATTGCCGACTTCTACGACACCGAGGTCGAGTATATGCTCGCCAGTCTTACCTCGATGCTGGAGCCTATCATGATTGTCGGTATGGGTGGCATCGTAGGTTTCATCGTGATCTCCGTGTTCTTGCCGCTCTACCAGTTGATCGGCAACATCGGCGGATAACTGAGAAGAACAGCTCTGTCCCAACCGGGGAGAAAGAGAGCGGGAATCCCCCGCTCTTCTTCTTTTTGGAGGTAGTGTGGACCAGCCAGCTTCGGGTGAGGATGAGGAGAAGGTCAGGGGCTGCGATGAAGAGCAGGCGCTCTTTCGCCAGTATCAACAGAATCCGGATCCCGAGCTTCAAGAGAGGATCTTTGCTCGCTACTCTCGGTTGGTGATGTCGATTGTTCGCAAGTTTCACGGTCGCGCAGAGTGGGACGACCTGATTCAGGTCGGCTATCTAGGTTTGCTAAAGGCTATTCAGGCTTACAACCCCTCTTCGGGGAATCGGTTTTCCACTTATGCCACCCACTGCGTCGTGGGTGAGCTTCGACACTATATGCGCGACAGAACGGAAACCGTGCGTCGGCCGCGCTGGTTGCAGAGTGTTTCGAAGAGAATCGGTGGTTTCGTTGAGGATTATCTTCAGACACGCGAGCGCTTTCCGTCCGTGGCCGAAATCTCAGAGGCTTGCAACATTTCGCGCGAGGGAGTGGTGGAAGTGTTGAAGGCTGGGGCCACGCTGAGCCTGGAGCAGTTGCAAGGAGATGAAGGCCGGGCGCCGGATCTTGGAAGGATTCGCAGTCTGCGTGAGGAGTCGTTTGTCCTCAAGCTCGAGGATCGGATCTTGCTCGAGTCCGCCCTGGAGCAGTTGGTGGAAGTCGAGAAGAGTGTCCTTCGACTCTTTTTTTATCGAGACTTGAATCAAAGTCAGATTGCGGGCCAAACCGGGCTGCCTCCGAAACGGGTGTCGCGCCTGGTTCGCAAAGCATTGGACAAGTTGCGCTCCATACTCCGACTCGAAGGGACTGAACATGATGAATGAATTCACGGATCTGCTCACCGAGGCTTTGAGTGGATTTCAGCCCTTCTCGATCTTTGTTGCCGTCTATCTCGGACTCATCGTGGGGAGCTTCCTTAATGTGGTGATCTATCGCCTGCCTCTGCAAAGGTCCGTAGTGTTTCCGGGTTCGGCCTGCGGTGGTTGCGGGGTCCCCTTGTCCTGGTTTCAGAATCTTCCGCTGTTCAGTTTTGTGGTCCAACGCGGACGCTGTTCCAGTTGCGGTTCTCCTTTCTCTGCCCGCTACTTTCTTGTGGAACTCCTGTGCGGAGCCGGTTCGGTGGGTATTCTTTACTGGTACGGGGGGCTGGGGTGGCAGTGGCTCTATCAGTTCGCGCTATTTGCTGTGGCTGCAGCAGTTTTTTTTACCGACCTCGATCACTGGATTATTCCCGATGAAGTGAACCTGTTTGGCGTCGTCTTTGGGCTGTTGTTGGCCTGGCGACAGCCCTCACGTGGGGATACCGAGATTTTTTTTGATCTGTTTGGGTGGGCACCGAGTTATCCCTGGAGTAACCTCTGCAGTTCGTTGCTTGGAATCGTAACGGGGTATGCGTTTTTCAAGTTCATTCAGTTCTTGGGTCTCATCCTGGCCCGTCAGGAAGCGATGGGGGAGGGAGACGTCAAGTATGCGGCGGTGTTGGGGGCCTTCTTGGGCTGGCAAATGTCGCTGGTGGCCTTCTTTCTGAGCTTCTTCCTGGGGGCGCTCTTTGCGTTACCCCTGCTGGTTAGCAAGAGAGGTCATGGAAAGGACCCGATTCCCTTTGGTACCTTCATGTCGCTGGCTGCGGTACCGGTCGGATTGGCGGGCAGTTATGTGTGGGAGTGGATGATGTTCGCTGAGTGGATCTGACACGAGGTTCTTGGTTAGACCAACAGGAGTTTGGGATCCCTCTCAGAAGGCCCGCCTCGAAGTCTCTACAGTCCAAGGGAACAGGATTCAGGTCAATCGCGTGAGGTTACACTTAAAAAGGATTTTCGAGTCTATCATCGAACATCGGGCGACAATCGTCGAAAGTGGAAAAAAATTCCAATCGAGCATTACAGAGATTCAAGTGGCGATTGGTTTGAAGCGTAACTCGACTCAGCTGTTTTGTTGGCCAGGGTCAGAAAGGGAGGTGTAGTTCAACGTGGCACTCAAGTTTATTAAAGGTCTCTTTGGCCCCAAGTCCCCCGAAACTGGGGCTCTTGATATCGGCAGCAACACCATCAAGCTGTGTCAGGTCATGGGCACGATGAGCAACCTCCAGTTGTTTCGTTTCGTCACTTGCAGTACCCCCGCCGCAGCGATCAAGGATGGCGCTATCATGGAGTCGTCCTCTCTAGGGGAGGCGATCCGCGAGATGATTGCCGAGAATAACCTGACCTGTAAGAAGGTTGTCACCTCTGTGGCAGGCCAGCAGGTTGTGATTCGGCCGATTCCCATGCCTCGGATGCCTTCCAAAGAGTTGCATCAGGCCATTCAGTTTGAGGCCGAGCGATATCTTCCATACTCGGTCACTGAGGCTCAGGTCTCGGGCAGCATCATCAGTGAAGACTCTGGCGACGGCAAGAACATGGAAGTTCTGCTGATCGCAGTTCCCAAAGAGATTACCGAAAAGACCAAGTTGGTGATCAGTGCCGCGGGCGTAGAGACCGGCGCGATTGACATCGAGCCCCTGGCGATTTACCGTTGCCTCAAGTTTACGCTGGATCCGGCGGACCTCGAGAGAACGTTTGCGCTCATCAATCTGGGTGCTGCGACCACGAGCATCAGTATCTTTAAGTCGGGCACTCTTCGTCACTGTCGAACGGTGTCGGTGGCCGGGAATAGCTTCACCAAGGCGATTGGGCAGTCTCTCAATCTTTCCTTTGAAGAGGCCGAGCAGATCAAGCGTGAAAAAGGAGTGATCAAGGTCGACACCGATCCGAATCCACTCCCTCCGACGGCGATGAGGATTTTTAACGTCATCGATCCAGTTCTCAATGAACTCGTAACAGAACTGCAGCGGTCTTTCGACTATTATCGCTCTCGATACCGAGGAGAGACGATCGAGGCTGTGATTTTGTCTGGCGGAACTGCACGCTTCAAAAATCTTGACGCTTATCTCAGTTCTAAGTTAGGAGTTCGCTGCGAAGTGGCGAACCCGTTTCGTCGAATGCAAATTACGCGAGCCCAAGAGGCCAGCACGGAGTCCTTGGCCGACCTGGCTCCAATGGCTGCAGTGGTCATTGGTCTCGCACTGTATGAGGTAAAGTCGTGAATCGAGCGAGACGGGAACTTGGACACCCGTCACCGGGAGGAACAGAATGACCATTAAAGTAGACCTGTTGCCGACAGAAAAGCGTGGGTTCCAGATCGACCCCCTAGTGATCGTGCTGATCGTGTTTGTGTTAGCAACCAGCGGAGCCTTCTACTATTATGGCCAGACGCTGGAACAGCAGATCAAGCGACTGGAAGAAGAGAGAGCTGGCGTTGAGCAAAAGATCAAAGAGTGCGAGACTGCCAAGAAGGCTATCGAGGCCGAGCGCCAGCGTCTCGCCAAGCTGGAGCAGCAGTTCCAGCTTGTGAAGAACCTGATGCATGACCCGTTGAAGTTCGCCAATCTCATGAGCGAGTTTGGGGCGTTGCTCCCCGAGAGCGTCTATGTCGACTCGTTGAGTATCGAGCCCGGGCCCAGCAATATCGCCTTCGGAGGTAAAGCCAGTGGCGCTCTTCCTCTGTCGGTCATTGCGGCCACGATGAAGAATATCAATGAGTCGATTTACTTCGACTCGGCGAGCCTGGGGAGTGCTTCTCGCGGCACTGGAGATGAAGAGAATAGCTTCACCTTCCAGATGACCGTGCACTATGACGCGACCCAGGCCACCAACAATCCTCCGGGGACGAAAGATGGCCAGGGGGCGGCAACGGCTCCTCCGCCTCCGCAGCCCGAAGGACCCGGTGGTCCTGAGTCGGCCCCAGAAGCGCCCGCAACCCCCGCTGCGTCTGCGACGCCGGCCAAGTAAAGGAGGTTCCCTACAGTGACCACACCGATGAAACTCATTATTGCCATCCTGGCGATTCTCCTGATCGGCGCCGGCTTCTATATGTTCGACTGGAGTGCCAAGTGGGAGCGCAAGAAGAGCGCCGAGAGCCAGTTGGAGCAGAAGAAACAGGAGTTGGCTGCCCTCGAGCAGGCGATCAAGGAGCTTCCCAAGCTCCAGCAGCAAGTCCGTGAGAAGCAGGCGGAACTGGACAAGGTCATTAACAGCAAGGTCAGTAACGAGACCCCTGACCAGTTCGTCGCCAACTACATTCAGGAAGTCGAGCGGCTGGTTGCTGACCAGCAGCGGAGCACCAGCGATTACACCTTTGTGATCAAGACGATTTCGCCTGGCGCTGCCGCTACCACCAGTGGTAGTGGCGGGCAGCCTGCGGGCGGTGGGCCTGGCGAACAGCCGGAAGCTCTCTCGGCTTTCCAGACTCGCGTGTTTAGCATGAGCATGGAGGGGAAATACGCCACCCTGGTTGACTTCCTCTACCAGTTGGGTGCGATGAAGCTCGACCGTCTCGTGACCATTAACGGAATCCGACTTGGTCGTAGTGGCGAAGCCAAGACCGGTTCGCCCAAGCTAACGATCGATATCCCGATCACGGCCTACCTGAAATCCAACTAACGGCTCAGGCAGAGGCAAGCTTCGACAATACTTAGCTGCCGCGGACCATTTTGGTCCGGGGGGCATCTCAGGATGGGTGGTGATGACACACGGGACCTCGTTCACAGTTGAAAATATCAGTGTGGCTATAACGGGTCCCAGTCGTTGTGGCCTCGGTGGCAGGCATGTCACCAACAACAAGAGATGCAAGATGAACTCGATTTCAAAGGAGGTGGGTGATTTCTATGCTATCCATAACGCATAGAAGCTGGAGATATTTGGTGGTGTTCCTGATGCTCGTTGGCGTGGTGTCGGCGGTTTCGGCCGAAGGTACCGTAACCGACGTCAAGGTCGTCGGCGGCAGCAACACAGTTCGTATCCAAGTCTCCGCTAGCGGCCCGGTGCAGCATCGCGCGAAAGCACTAACCCAGCCGCAGAACCAAATTATTGTGGACGTCTTCCCGGCCAAGCTGGGCAGCAACGTCAAAGGTGAGATGCCTATTAACAAGGGCCTCGTCACTGGCGCCACTGTCAAACAACTGACCGACAACACCGTGCGTGTTACGGTCACCGCCATCACGTTGCCCGAATACAACGTGGTCACGTCTGGAGGATCCAAGGGACTGACTCTGTCGGTATCCACGGTCACCATGGCTGAGGGGAAAGAGTCGAAAGCCCCAGCCGAAACGGTGGCTGTGGCCGAACCGAAAGAGCCCGTTCATCAGGCTCCATCCAAGCCCCAAAAAACCCAGCGCGTCAGCGTGAAGCCCGTCGAGGTGGCCCAGGCCCCTCGCCAGTCCGCTCCTCGGATGCAGGCTTTGTCCGCCGGCGGTCAGCAAACCTCGGCGCTCCGTCGTCGCCCGGCTCCCCGCCGCGCGAAGGCTGCGACGAAACTGGTCACGCTCGACTTCGTCAATGCTGACCTCGTATACGTCATCAAGATCCTGGCCAAAGAGATGAACCGCAACGTCTACATCGGACCTGGTGTAGAAGGCGCTGTAACCGTAACGCTGAAGAGCGTGCCTGTCGACGGAGCTCTGGCCCTGATCCTGAAGATGCAGGAGAACGACATCGGCTACAAGCTGGTCGGATACAACACTCTGATTGTGGCCGACCCCGCGAAAATCGCGACTATCGAGGACGACATCCTGGGCAAGCAGTTTGCGCCCACCCGTCCGAAGGATGCGGTCCGTCAGGAAGTGATCCTTGAGAAGGCTCCGGCCGCCAAGGTGATCTCGTTCTTGCAGGGCCAGTATAAAGACGTCGAGTTCATCCCCCACCCCACGCTGAACGGCTTCTATGCCGTCGGCAGCCGGTCGGATGTGCTCTCCATCAAGAGCGACGTGCCCAATCTGGACCGTGTTCCGGACGTTCCCCCGCCCCCGCAGCGTGAGTTCGTCCAGATCAAGTATGGCGACCTGAATGAAGTCAAGACGTTGCTTGCTACTCTGGTGCCCGATGTTCAGATGAACGTCGACACCCGCCAGTCCACCCTGATCCTCGAGGGCCCTCCGGGTGCCATCGAGCAGGCTAAAGAACTGCTGGACCAGATCGACAAGCCTCTTGACCAGGTGGTCATCGAGTGCAAAGTCGTCGACCTGACGGAAGCCGGTCGTAAGAACATCGGCGTTTTGTGGACCAACTCCACCGGTGCTCCGGGTGCCGTGAACATCTCCTTCGAGGAAGTGTTCCGTGCCACCCTGGCCCAGCCTCTGGCTGCTGCTGGCGCAGCTCCGGGCACACCGGTCAACTCCGGTCCTTTCGAGATTGTTGCCAATCCGAACGGCGGACCCAACAGCGGCAGCTTCCTGGGTTTCCAGGTGCTGTCGGCTCAGCGTGCCTTCCCCCTGGGGATTGGAACCTTCGCCCGCTCGGGTCTGGCTCTGCAGTCCAACCTGAACTTCCTGGTAACGAACAACGAAGCCAAAGTTTTGGCCTCGCCCCGCGTTGCTTCCCAGAGTGGTACGGAAGCTCAGATCCACATCGGTGACAAGTTCCCCATCGTCTACTTCGACCCGCGTGCTGGCCAGTTCCAGGTGAACTACGTCGACATCGGTATCAAGCTCGACGTAACGGCTAACGTGAAGTCGGATGGCTATGTGGTCTGTAAGATCCTGCCTGAAGTCTCGACGCTGGTCGAGTTGGTGAACAACCAGTATCCGCGAACCGCGGTTCGTAAGGTTACCACCGACGCTCGAATCAAGGACGGCGAAACGCTGGTTCTCGGCGGCCTGATTCGTGAAGAAGATATCCAGGCTGTGCAGAAAATTCCCTTGTTGGGCGACCTGCCCATCCTGGGAACGATGTTCCGCAACACCTCGGTTACCAAGACTCGCAACGAGGTGGTCATCATGCTGACCCCCAGCGTGATCAAGTAACCCAGGTTCTACCAAGAAAAGAGGGCCGGTCTCCGGCCCTCTTTTTTTTGTGCGCCAGGCATGGCGCGAAGCGACAGGCGTGGCGCACCAACGCCGAAC
>CAZYPN010000092.1:0-20409 GCA_964649085.1 uncultured Burkholderiales bacterium
AGAGCGTTCCAGGGGGCGATGTTCCGTGCGGAACGTTCCGCCTGTTCGGCCAGGGTCGCGGTCTGGCGCTGTCGAGCCAACTGGTCTTGTTGGGCCTGGTGGCGGGCGACTTCGAGGGCGGCGGTGTCGAGGGGCCTGCGCGAGAGGTATTCGGCGGCCAGGTATTCCAGGGCTTCGCCCGGCGAAAGGAGGCGGCCGGCTTCCTGAGAGAGGCTCTGCATGGCTCGCTCGAGCAGGGCCATGGCCTCGGCGCTGGCCTGGATGCGCAGTTCGCTCTGGTGGCTGCGGTTCTGGGGGTCGCGGGTGTGGGCCACGAGGCGCTCGATTTCCTGGTAGCTGTGGTTCTGGCAGGCTTCGATCCAGAAGGCTTCGCTGTCGGGGGTGGCCACGCGGGCGACTTCGCGGAGTTTGGCCCAGCTGATCGTACCGTTCTGGGCCTGCTGGGTGAGCAGGGGGAGGGATTCAAGCTGGAGGGCGAGGCGGCGCAGTTGGCGGGCGCTGTCGGCTCGCATGCCGAGCAGGGCGGTGGCGTAGTGGATGGCGGAGGAGCAGCCGAACTGCAGGTAGCTCTGGCTGCGATCGATCGCGAGCAGGCAACGGCCGAGCAACAGGCGGTAGCGAGTGAGCGTGTTGACGGCCCGCAGCGACAGCTGGTGGATGTCGTGGGGGCCGAGTTCTTCGAGTTGACGGGGGCTGAGGGTGGTGGGGTCAAGGTTTGTCATCTCTCTAGGGTAGTGCATAGAGGGGGGCGAACGTCAAGTTTTGGGTTCGTCCGGAATGGCTTGGTTATGGGGTTTTTCGACGATTTTTGGGATGATTTGAGGGGTGTTCGATTGGCGGGGGGGCGGGTTGGTTGGTTTTTGGGCTCGGGAGGGCTGGTTGGGGCTGTGGGGGGCTGACGGGTGCTTTCAGCTGGGCCAGACCAGAGTTCAGGCTCGCTCTGGTAGGCGCTCTCTCGGAGACAAATACCTCCGTCAACCGTGACTGTCCGTGGCGAAACATCCGTGTCGGTAAGGCTGGCGCGAATGCGCGCATAGCGATGCACGTTCGAAGCCCGTAGTGTCAAAATTTAATCTTGATATTACAAGCTTCTCAGGGGAGCCCCACGGTATCGCCCACTGAAACATTGCTGGCTCTCCAAATTGCCTTGGGGACTGTCAATTTTGGCGATGTTTCAACTGCGATCCCGCCATCGAAAGCTTGACGAAGCACTAGGTGGCCAAAGCTGGCCCGGCGAAACCCCTGCCACGCGAATCTTGCTTTTCCTCATCCTCACACTGGCGGTTTGGGCGGCTCCGGGCACACCCGTCGAGGTCGTGCGCCAGTTCGAACAGTCCTGTAGTCAGGCTCGTAGCTGGCAAGACGTGCAGGCCTATTTCTCGGCGGCCACAAATCGCGCTCTCCAGAAGCTGACGCCCGCCCAGCAAGCGCAAAGCTTCCAGCAGGCCCGAGCCGAACAGATCGACGCGCCCAATCCGAAAGTCGAAGAGACCATCAACGGCAAACAGGCCCGCGTGCGCCTCGAGGTCGAGGTGAAGACGGGCCCGGACCTGCACCAGCAAATGCGCACCTACGATCTGGACCTCGAGAACGGCCAGTGGAAGATCGATTTCCAGGACGCCCTTGAAATCGACGCCGATTGAGATGCGCAAGGCCCTGTTGTTGCTTTGTCTGTGGACGGCAGGGGCAGCCGCCACTCGGGTTCACCATCGAAGTCTGGAAGAGGTACTGATTCCCCAGGTTCAGGTGGTGAGCGCCCGAGTCGCCTCCTCTCAGGTGTCCATCGAGCCCGATCTGCTACGCATTACGGTCGCGGTCGATGGGGTCGAACCGCTGCGCTTGTCGACGCCGCCTCCCCAGCAAGTTGAGCATAGCTTTTCGACCCGCCTGGAGCGCCGAGACGGGCAGGGAAACACCGTGCGGGTCTCGCCCGTTCGCGATGGCTCGGGTTGGGAGCATCGGCTGGAAGTGGGCCAGCGCTATCTGATGCTGCTCGACCTTTCGGGCAAAAGGTTCATCCGGGTCGAGCCCCTGGCATCCGAGCCTCGCGTGCGGGAGATTCTCAAAAGCCAGTTATAGGGCAGCCTGCAGGTCGGCGATCAGGTCCACGCCCCCCAGGCTGGCAGCCACCAAGGGCAGCTGCACGCGCTCTAACACGCGCTGGGCTGCCTCGCCCGAGGCCAGCTCGAAGTTTAACACACCCCCATAGCCAGCAAAGCCCGGGTGCGACCCCTCGGGGTAGTTCACCGCCAGCACCTGCGGTTGCTGGCGCAGCCAGGCGGCCAGACGTGTGGCCGACTGATTCTGATGGCGCACCCGCAGGGCCAGAGTCTTCAAGCCACGGTGCAACAAGAAACATGAATTGGGGTCGAGGCAACCCCGAGATGGTTCAGCCGGTGACGAACCGACGCGATACGCGCCTCACTGCCCAGCACCACGCCGGCGGCGATGTCCGAATGGCCGTTCAGGTATTTGGTAGCGCTGTGCAGTAGGCCGGACGGAAGTTCACGGGCGTTGCCAGCGTGTTGTCGATCAGCGATACCAGCTGGTGCTGGCGACAAAAGGCCACCACCTCGGCGTGACTCCCGATTTGCAACAGCGGATTGGTCAGGCTCTCGACATAGAAGGCCCGGGTTTCGGGGCGCAGCGCCTCGGCCCAACTCTCGGGCCGACTCAGGTCGACCCTTGTGTGGCCAATTCCCAGCCGCGCCAGGTCCTCGACCACCAGCGAATGGGTACCACCGTAGACACAGTCTTGTATCAGCAAATGGCCCCCGCTCGCCAGGGTGGACAGCAGGGCAGTGCTGATGGCCGCCATCCGGCTGGCGGTGACCAGCGCCGCTTCGGTGCCCTCCAAGGCCGCCAGCTTGGCATGCAGGGCCAGATGGTTGGGCGTGTTGTTGAGGCGCAGATAGCGAATCGAGTCGTAGTCGCCGCTGCCGCCCTCGTAGTTGACGCTCTGGAAGATGGGCAGATTGATGGCCCCCTCCAGACGCGGCCGGGGCTCCCCGGCGTGAATCAGCAGCGTGTTCAGACCGGGCATTAGCGGCTTTCGAGGGGCTTCAGCACCAGCGGTCGGATGGTCAGGTTCTGGGCGTTTTTCTTGATTGACCTGGCCCCAGTATAAATGCCAACGATTTCAACTTGCGCCCGCCCAGGCCCGGCGCCGGCTTACCGCCAGCAGGCACAGCAGCGCCGCCAGAGGAACGGCAGAACAGCGACCGTCGATCTCGGGAACCCCTGCAGCCACAGGCGTACCCTCAACGAGGAAGTTTGCGTCGGCCACTGAGATCAGAAAGGCCCCGCCATTTGAACTGCCGTAGTTCTCCCCACCCGAGTAAGTGCCAATCGGTTCTCCCGACAGCTGGCCAGCCGCGTTAGCGTAGAGGAAATACTGAATGCCGGGCAAGAGTGTCAGAGCTGTAGAACCCTCCTGCCGCCGTGGCCATACCCAGGAAGCCGGGCGTGGCGTTGCTCAGGGCCGAGGGAAGCCCCAGAAACTCTGAGGACAGCAGGAAGCCCGTGCCAAAGGCGGTGGGGGTGGTGGCGGTCGCATCGCTAAAAAAATTGAAGACGACATTGTTTACCGGGCCGGGGGCCACCACCGTGAACGACTGGCCGGGAATAAAGTTATCGATTCCGGATCCAGCCGTGTTTGAGGCGATTGGAATGGCCGTGGCCAGACGAGATGTGACGAGAAGGCTCAGCAGCGTCAACAACAGTCTCTTCATCGGTCGACATTCTAAGTCGTCGCGCCTGGTTCCTCCTCCCCCAGGTTGATTCCCTCCCGCGGCGAACCCCCGCCGATGCCAACGTTTCCAAGGTCTGTTCCCAGTGCCCACCCTGGTCACCGCGACTTTCGCTACGCGCTCGAGACCGACTGACATGCGCAAGTGGCTGGAATGGACCCCCTTGGGTTCGCTTTACACGTTCAGCGACTGGCTGTCGGCCCTGAGCCATCCCGTGGCTCGCTACGGCGCCTTGCTCGGGCTGGCCTGCTTGGGGTTGCTGGTGGCTGTCGACCGCCCCCAATTCGAAGAACCCGGCGTGGCCGTTGTGTCCAGCGCTTTACTGGGAACCATCTGGGCTATCTGGATCTACATCGGCTGGCTCAACGGCTACCGCCGGGCCATCTTGGGAAACGCCCTGGTCTTCACCACGCTCTTCCTGCTGGATGACGGCATGCCGCTGGCCCAACGTCTGCTTTATGGTGTCGCCTTCGGCGGCCTGGTGGGCGCCATCTTTCCGCTGGCCTTCCTGCGCCTGCGTTCGCGGGGCGACCGCTGGTGGGCCCTGCGTCGCCTGGCTCTGCAGCTGCCGGCGCCCCAGTACCCCGAGTGGGAAGACAGCGGAGCCACTCTGATGGCCGACTGCGAACCCCACGAAGCCCGCGCCCTCATGGCCAGCCTCTGGCAGATCCAGAACCCGACAGACCACGCCACGACTCTGAACAAGGTCCTGCGCGAAGGCCCCTCTGACACCCGTGCCTGGCAGCTGGCCCAGGCTGTACAGCTGGTTCGCTGGGGGTTATGCGCGGGCTATCTCGGTCGCGCGGCGGCCTGTCGCCAGGCCGACAACATTGCCCGGTTGGCCCTTCAAGAGTTTACCAGCTGGGACGATTTCGCCCGGTCCTACCTCCGGGCAACCCAGAACCAGCAGGCCATCGACACCGCCCGCCGCACCGCCTGGAAGAAACCCTTTCCCCGAGGCTAGGTGGCGAAAGCTCGCCTGGCGAAACCCCTGCCATGCGATTGTTACTCTTTCTCTTCCTCACTCTGGCCGTGTGGGCCGCCCCCAGCGAGCCCGTCGAGGTCGTCCATCAGTTCGAACAGGCCTGGAGTCAGGCCCGCAGCTGGCAAGACGTCCAGAGCTACTTCTCGGCCGCCACTGCGCGTGCCCTGAAGAAACTGACCCCGGCTCAACAGGCCCAAACCTTCCAGCAGGCCCGCGCCGAGCAGCTCGACGCTCCCAACCCCAAGGTGGAGCTCAAGGTGAATGGCCAGCAGGCCACCGTGCGCATCGAGGTCGAAAAGCAAATCGGAGCCGATCGCCATCAGCAGATGCGCACCTACGACCTCGACCTCGAGAACGGCCAGTGGAAAATCGACTTTCTGGACGCCCTCGAACTCGACGAAGACTAGGTTCTGGGAATCACCCCCAACAGCGGCAGCGAAAGCTGCTCGACAATCACGCGTTCCAACGAGCAGTGGCGTCGCAGCTGGTCCCACAGGTGCAGTGAGATCACCCCCAGCATCACCGCCAGTAACAGGGCTGTGCGGGTTCGGCCCCAAGGCGGGCGAGGCGGGTTCATCTCTACCGGCATGCCGGCCGAGGCGCTCTGCAGGATCAAGAACCCGCCTTCCCGCCGGGCGCGATGCCGTTCTCGGCGTGCGCGAAACAGCTGAAACTGCACCTCTACCATCAAGCTGTCCAGGGCCTTCCATTCCTGCTCCAGGAGCCCTCGGCGAAGCTCAGACGTCACGTCGAGGCGGCGTTGCTCCAGGTCCCGCAGTTCCTGGTTCAGCCGCTGAATCTCGTTCATGCACCTCTGGCGACGCCGCCCCAACTGTCGCTGCATACCCTGGTGGCGTTGCTGCACCCGTTGATCGGCCAGTCGCTGCAAGCTCGCCACCCTCTGGGCCTGGGCTTGCAGCGGCCTGGCCTTGTCGACAAACACCAGCTTCAGCTGTTCCAGCTTCTGCATCGCCGCCCCCAGCAACTCATCCGGCTCCACCAGGGTGGGTTCCAACAGTTGCAACTCCACCCGGCGCAGCTCGCTCTCCCAAAAATCCAGCGAGCTCTGCAAAGCCCGCCGATCGCCCCGCGGACGTGCCTGGGACAGCTTGAGCAGCCCCATATAAGCCTGCTTGCGGCGCCCCTCAAGCTCGGCCAGCTGTTTCTCCAGCCGGCCCATCTCCTCATCATAGCTGCGGCTCATTTCCTCTTGCAGCCACCTGATTTGCTCGCCCACCAACGACTCGGCCAGGCGGCACGAGCTCTGGGGCGAGCTGCCCATGGCCGAAAAGTGAATGCGCCGCACCCTGCCATCCCAGGTAACCTCGGCCTGGAAGCCCATTCCAGCCCGCACCTCATCCGGCGAAAGGCCGCTGGCACCGCTCACCCTGTCCAGAAACTCAGGGCTGGACAGCAGGTGTTGCAACAGCACCTGATCGCAACCGTTCCAGTCGCTGGGCAAGCACATCACGCTCTCGCTGCGAAACGTCAGCGGCAGGCGGGGCGGCGGCCCGCTCGGCCAGAACACAATGGCCCCTGCGGCTAGCACAGCCAGCAGCAGCCAGCGCCCGCGCATTTGCATCCAGGCCAGCAGCTCGAACGGGTTCACGCCCGCCACCAGGAATCAGGCCGACCGGAGGCGATATGTACTTTGTGGTACAGGCTGGATTTTTGCTCGAGGGGGTCGAGGTTGTCGTGGCTGCCGGCAGTCACCGCGAGATGGACCACTTTTGTCACCACCACCTGCAGCCCCGGCTCGAGCCCATCGAACCCTCGCCCGGCGCGCCTCGCTTTTGGGTGGCCCACCTCGGCAATGGCCTCTATCAGGCTCGACGAGCCGAGGAGCCACTGGAAAGCCCGACCAGCCAACCTCGGGCGCTGGCCCAGCTGGCCAACCACCTTCACCTGTGGGTGGCCGAACACTGCCTCAACCGCATCATGATTCACGCTGGGGTGGTGGCCTGGGGACCCCATGTGCTGCTGCTTCCCGGTCGCTCGCTGGCAGGAAAGTCCACGCTCGTCGAGGCCCTGTGTCGGCACGGGGGCACCTACTGGAGCGACGACCTGGCGGTGGTGCATCCCCATGGGCGCACCACTCCCTATGCTTTGCCGCTGTCGCTGCGTCGGGGCAGGAACGTTGTTCTCCCTCAGCTGGCCGACGGTCAGGCCACCGTGGTGGCCGTGCTCTTCAGCCAGTTCCAGCCGGGGGGCAACAACCGCCTGCAGGCCCTCAGCCCGGCCGCCGGGCTGCGCCAGCTGCTGGGTCATTGCCCGGCCCTGAGAACCTATCCCCAGCGGGTCTTGCCCATCGCGGCCCAGCTGGCTCACAGGGTAACCTTTCATCAACTGCAGCGCGGCGAGGCCGAGGGCGTGGTGGCCAGGGTTCGCTCTCTGCTGTCCACCTCGTCCAACGCCAGCCGGTAGGGTCGTTCTTCGGGCCAGCCCAGCACATTGTGGGAATGAACCTGGCCCAGCACATTCTCGGCGCGTCCCGCGAAATTCTCGGGGTTAAACAGGGGCGTTCGGTGCCAGAAGCAACGGTAGCCCTGCCGGTACAGCCAGTCCAGCAGGGCGGTCGACTGTTCCGGTCGGTCATTTTCCACATACAGCAATGGCCGGTGTCGTTGCAACGTCTGTTGGGCTCCCTGCAGGGCTCTGTATTCCGAGCCCTCCAGATCCAGCTTGATCAGATGGCAGTGGGGCAGCTGCATCGAGTCCAGCCGGCGCATCTCCACCGGCTGCCCTGGCCCCAGCGGAATGCCCCCAAAATTGTCCTCCCGCTCATAGTCGGGCAGCTGCACAAAGGCGGCTCCGTCGCGGTCCCCCAGCGCTACAGGAAAAGCCTGAACCTGCTGCAGGTCGGCCAGTGCCAGGTTGGCACACAGCACCTGAAACACGAACCGCTGCGGCTCAAAGGCCAGCACTCCGCCATTGGGGCCCACCTTGCGCGCCATCATGCGGCTGTGACAGCCGATATTGGCGCCGCCGTCCACCACCCACTGGCCGGGCTCGATCAGGGCTTCGAGAAAGTCCAGTTCCAGCTGAGCATACTCGCCGTAGGTTCGCAGCGAACGTCCGATATAGGTGTCGTTCTTGAGAAACAACGTCGGCCCTGAGCGACAGCGCTGCAGCTGGCACAAACGAGTGGAAAGGGTGGGGCGGGTCATAGCAGGAGGATTGTACTATTTAGTACAATCCTCCTGCTCTATGAGCCTTCCTCATCTCGGATATACCAATACCTGACTGCAGAAAATCGACCGCTCAGGTTGGGCGGAGGGTTGTGCTTTCGGGTTCTTGGGTGTGCGTTTCGGGTTGCGGGTTTCCCAGGCGGGAGCCCTCGAGCCTTTGCGACGGCATTTGCTACAGTCCGGCTGCCAGTTGCTCGACGACCCGCTGGTCGACGTTCTCTTCTCCTACAGGGTGGGAGGCCCGAGGGGCCGGGGTCGCCACGACTTCCACCTGCTCTATTCGGCCGCCCGACAGGTGGTGCGCACTCGCGATGCGGCCGACATCCAGTCGGCCCTCTGGCAGCAGCTCCAGCTGCAGGGCGGGGCGGTGGCTCCCCAGATGGCGGTGCTGTCGGCGTCCCTGCTGGAATGGCAGGGACGCGGGGTGCTGTTGATGTCGCCGGCGCGTTCGGGTCGCACCTCTTTGCTTCAGGCCCTGGGCCAATTGGGGGGCAGGGTTCGGGGTGACCACCTTTGTCCCGTGGACGAACACGGCCTGGTTCATCCCTGCCCCCAGCCCGATACCGACCTTCTGGAGAAACCTCTGCCGCTGGCCGGCATTCTGTGCACCCAGTATCGTGCCGGGGCCCGCGGCCAGCTGCGCCGGCTCTCGCCGGCCCAGGCCTGCGTCGAGCTCTTCAAGTGCTGTTTGGGCGCGCGTCAGCAGCCCCACCAGGTGCTGCAGCGTCTTACCGGCCTGGCCCGTCGGGTTCCCTGCTGGAAAGGCTCGCGCGGTGGCGTCGAGGACGGCCTCCAGCCCCTCGTCGCCCATCTTCAGCGCCGGCTGGGTTAGCCCGTGGTGTCCCAACTACAGCAGCTGCTGGCCCAGGGCCAGCTCGAGCTGGCCGACGAGTTGGCCGAGCCGCTGCGCGCCCTCCCATCGCCCTCGGAGCGGCTTTGTCAGCTGTTGGGCGAGTTACAGTTCGGCCTGCACGACCTGCCGGGCTCGGCCCACTGGTTCGAACGCTCCCTGCACAGCCCCGAACACCGCTGTGAGGGCCTCATGGGCCTGGGCCGGGCCCTGCGGGGCATGAACCGCCTGGCAGAAGCTCAGCAATGCTTCGACCAGGCCTGCCAACTCCAGCCCCACAACGCCTGGGCCCGCCTGGGCAGGGCCGAGCTGCGCCTGGCCCAGAACCTCAACGATCCGGCCGGCTGGGACGACTACGAGGCTCGCTTTCAGGTGGACGGGCTCGACGTCCAGACGGTCGCCCGCACGGTGCTGCAGGAGTTCGCGCCTACTCTGGTCTGGAACCAGCAGCCGCTCTGGCAGGGCCAGCGATTGCCCCAGGGCACCTTGCTGATCTGGAAAGAGCAGGGCGACGGCGACTTCTTCCAGTTCGCTCGCTTCATCCCCCTGCTTCGTTCTCGCGTGGCTCGGGTGATGCTGGCCTGTCGCTGCTCGTTGCGCCGATTGGCCGCCAGCATCCCCGGGGTCGATCTGGTGGTTGAGCCGCTGGGTTCGGGCTTTCCCTCGCTGCACTTCGATGCCCATATCCCCCTGCTCAGCCTGGCTCGCCTGGCCCCAGCCGGCCTCCCGCCACCGCCCTACTTGCATGCTCTGCCTCGCGAGGTCAAAACCTGGCGCCGCCGCTGGGCCCGTTTGCGGGGCCCCAAGGTGGGCCTGGTCTGGGCCGGACAACGCCTCTCCAACCCCGAGCCGCGAAGCCTGGCCCTGCAGGCTCTGGCGCCTCTGGCCGAGGTTCCCGGCATCCACTTCTTCTCGTTGCAGGTAGGGCCCGACGCCGTTCAGGCCAACTGGCCTCCCCACGGCATGGAGTTGCGCGACCTTCAGCCCCAGCTCTTCGATTGGGCCAATACCGCGGCGGCCCTGATGTCGCTCGACCTGCTGATCTGCATCGACAGTGGCATCGCCCATCTGGCCGGCGCCCTGGGCGTGCCCACCTGGCTGTTGCTGCACCACGACGCCGGCTGGCGTTGGCAACGCCACAGCAGCCGCTCGGCCTGGTATCCCTCCCTGAAGCTGTACCGACAAGAACGCCCTGGCTGCTGGCAGGCTCCCATCGCTGCCGTGGCCCGTGATCTGGCTTCCCTTGGTTGAGCAGCCCTACCAGGAGCTTCTCCAGCCCCTGCAGCGGGGCCATCACCTGGCCGTGTTGGGCATGCTGGCCCGCGACCCCCATCCCGGCGCCGCTCGCCTGTGCCACGCAATTCGCCGCCAGCTGGCCGAAGTGCTCTTGCAACAGGGCCGACGCTGCTGCGCTCGCACGCACCTGCTCGAGTTGCGCTCGCACTACCCGAAAAATGCCGAGCTGAAGAGGCTCTGGCAGCTCTGCCAGAGCCTTCCCCCCGCCCCCGATCCACCGGCGCTGGCGCCCTTGCCCACGGCGGGCCGGCTGCACATCGTGGCCGACGACACCACCAGCGATCGAGAATTCTTTCGCCGCCTGCTGTGCTGGCAGCCACCGCCGAAGGTCGAAGTAGGCCTTACCGCCCCCGAGCGCTTTCGTCGTCTCTTCCAGGACCGATTTCTCTGGAATCCCCCAGTAGCCTCCTGGCACGGCGCCCCCAGCCTGTCGCTGCTGCAGTTGCCCATCACCCTTCCCGTGGCCCCAGACCCGGCCGTTCCCCGGGCCCTGCCCGGCCAGGCCCTGCGCCTTGGACTGGTGTGGTCCGACGGCCAGGGTAGGGGAGTGGCCCTGAACGCTTTCGCCGAGCTGGCGAGCCTCGAAGGATTGGAGTTTCACTCGCTGCAGCTGGGTCCCGCCGCCCTGCAGGCCCGCTGGCCACCCCCGGGGATGCGGCTGCGCGATTGGAGCCAGCGCCTGCCCGACTGGGCGGCCACGGCCGAGGTGCTGCAACAGCTCGATCTCTTGATCGCCGTCGACAGTGCCGTAGCCTGCCTGGCCCGAGGGTTGGGTCGGCCGTGCTGGCTGTTGGGCCGTCCCCCTTTCAAATGGGGCCGGCTGAAGAAGGAATTCGCGACCCGCTCCCCAAGTAGCCCTGTACTTTTCAGTACAGTTCTGGAGGACCCGTGCAGCAACTCATGCCCCTGAAGACCCACCAGGTATTTACGGAAGCTTTAGGAGATGAGCTCCTGGTCTTTCATCACTCCACCATGGAGGCGGCCAGCCTCAACCGCACGGCTCGCTGGGTGTATGAGCGATGCGACGGTCAAACTCCGTTGCTGGAAGTCGCCCGTCAGCTCGAGGCCGAACTCGACACCCAGGGTGGTGAAGAGTTGGTCCGTATGACGCTCGACCGCCTCAAACGCCGCGGCCTGATTCAAGGCTGGAACGGCAAGGGCATCTCCCGTCGGGACTTCCTCGATCGCTTTGGCAAGGTGGCGGCCTTGTTGCCGGCCATTTCGGTTACGCTGGCGCCTACCCCGGCCTACGCCCTTTCCCGCGACTGTATGACGGTGGGCGACGCCGACTGCACCACCGCCCTGCTGGCCCAGCCCGGCCAGCGCTTCTCGGGTTGCAGCGAGCCCTGCAAGCAAAGTGCCGGTCTGACCGAGTGTGCCAGCCAGTGCGCTAAATTCTACTGTGCCGATCCCACCAAACCTTCGGGTGACTGCGTGTCCGACGACGGCCAGCACTCGCTGGGCAACACCTCGCGCTGCCTGAACCTGTTCAGCACCGGCACGGTCAACTTCAGCTGCGCCGCCGGTCGCGCTGCCGCCGTCTCCATCTTCTTCAACCAGCTCACCCTGCAGTGCGCCTCGGGAATCGACTCCGGCAGCTTCAACTGCCCTACCGTCAACGTTGTCTGCCCCAGCACCATGTCTACCGTCTCGCGCCGCATGTTCGAATACGTCTGCTGCGACTGCTGAAGTACCTTGCCTACTCCAGTTCCTGGGCCTGGAACCATCCTTCACAGCTGGCCAACAGGCGTGCGCATTCGGGCTGGCCTGTCTGGGTTTGGCAAAAGCGTTGCACGACTTCCAGCAGGCTGGCCCGGTGGTCGGCCGTCAACACCGACAGGTCGGGCAGGTCGCCCGGGGCCTCCTGTCCCAATGCCGCAGCCACGATGATGTCGGCGGCAAACATCGCTTCGGGCTTGCAGGTCTCAGAGGGTCCCAGGGCGGTCAACTCTTGCAGGTAAAGAACGCTGCGCACCAGCGAGTCTTTGCGATAGCGCTCCAGGTGTCGCAAGAACTCCTTGCCCGGGCGTCCTCCGTGAATCGACTGACGTACCCACTCCTGATAAAGATGCAGGGTCAGGCTACCGCGCATGTTGGCCAGCGCCGGAATCAGCCCCTCGGGCTGGGTCCGGCAAAGACAGCCGGCCAGAACCAACTGACTCCAGTGGCGTTGAAAATCCAGCGCTACCTGACGTTCCTTCGCCCCCTGGGGTTCCAGAGTCGCATTTTTCCATTGGGGGTCCGCTTCGGCCGCGAGTTGAAGCCAATTTTGCCAGCCTTGGTGAGCATCTTTCCAGAACTTCTCCGCCTGGGATTTTCCCAGCGCCAGGGCCAACTGCGCCCCTCGCTCTCGCCAGCCCGTGTATAACAAGGTTGGCTCCCGGAACAGCGGAGCGGCCTGGGTGAAGAGCTGAAAGGCACGGTCCAGCTCACCGATTCGACACACCTGCTCCACCAACCAGTCCCAAGTGGGCAAGCCCAGTTGCTCCACCTTCAGGCGCCCCTCTTGCAAGCACAGATTCAGGTGTTCGGCCAGTTGCAAGGACAGATGGTCGCAGGTCAACCGCGCCAGCGAGTCCTGGCGAAGCCGGCGCAAGGAGAGGTCGAGAGGCAACTGGTTATTGCCCCAATACACCCTCGACCCGGGCGGAAAGCTCAGCGAAGCCAGACCCGCCAGATCGGCGCCGTGCACCAGCACGCGCAGCTGTGCCGGCTGTAAGGCAACCTTGGGGTCGGCCAGTTCAACTGTCAGAGATTGTCCTTGTTCGTCTTGCAACTGCAGAAGGCTCCGGCGGGACGTTGGATTCCAGACTTTCCCGTTAACGCTCAGAGGGATCGGCAGTTGGGGAAAATCCAGTGCTCGCTGTAACGCCTTGCTATTGCCCCAGTGGCGGGTGGCTTTGGCCGACAGAGCCTCCAGCCAACAGTTCGCCCCACCCCCATGGTGGTCCAGCCGGGGCTTGCCGTCGACAAATTCCAGGCAAAATTCTGGGTGCAGCACCCGAATGCTGCAGGCGCCCTGACGATAGGCTCCCAAATTACCCATCTGCAAATATCGCGGGCTGAGGTCGGTGGTCAACGCTCCATCCAAAAACACCTCACGAGGCGGAACGGCCCCCCGAAACCCCAGGCGAATGCCCGACCTGCTGGCCTGAACTTCAATGGCAGCAGCCCCCTCGGCCACCGCGAAACGCACCCAGTAATGCAGAAAATCCAGTTCTTCGGGTGCAAAAAAGCCGGCCAGCTTCTTATAGGCAGCCGCCAGATCCAGGGAAAACACACCTGAACTGACCCTGGTGCCCTGCCCCTGGATGCTTTGAAGGTAGGCCTCCATCTCGCTCATCGCCTCTACTTCCCTGCCCAGGCAGGACTTCCTCATAAGAGCCGGCCTGGCAGGAACGGCTGCTGGCCCTCCGGAACCCACCCCGGCGTGCCCACTCTCGCCATCGCCGCCGCAGTGCTTTCGGCGCTCAGCCTGCTGGCCGTGGTGTGGGACAGCCCCGACTACCGGCGCATCGATTTTCACATCTACTCCGAGGCCATCGCCTATGCCCAAAGCGCTTCCCTCTACGACTTCAGATACCACATCCTTCAGCTCGGCTTTACCTACCCGCCCTTTGCAGCCGTACTGATGGGGCCGCTGGCGGTGCTGCCCCTCCCTCTGGCTGAGCACCTCTGGTTGGTCCTCCAGGTGGCCTGCTCGGCCCTTTTCCTGGTTGTGGTCGGCCGGGGGCTGGCTCCGCTGGCGCCCCTGCGCTCTTCCGTGTTTATCCCGCTCACGGTGGCGCTGGGCCTGTGGACCATGCCGGTGGTGCTCAACGCCCGCATTGGCCAGATCAACGCGCTGCTTATCCTGTTGCTGGTGGCCGACCTGGGACTGCTGCAGCGGCGCTCGTGGGCCGCCGGCGCCGGCAGCGGACTGGCCACTGCCGCCAAGCTCACCCCGGCCCTGCTGATCCCCTATTTCTGGCTGGCCGGACACCGCAAGGCGGCGGCGGTGGCCGTGGCCACGCTGATGCTGGCCACGGCGGTCGGTGCCTTCGTTCATCCCGACGACAGCCTGCGCTACTTCGGCCAGGAACTGTTTCGCACCGAACGCGTGGGCATGCTCGACTCGGGCTTCTCCAATTCGCTGCGGCGAGCCACCGCGCTGCTGCCCTCGGCGGCGGCTACGCCCGTCTATCTTGTGCTGGCCCTGGGGGTGGTTGGCCTGACCTATCGCCGGGCTGCCAGGGCCGACCTGTTGACGGGCTTCACGCTGGTGATGTGCGCCTCATACCTTGTGTCGCCGATCAGTTGGGGTCACCACCTCTTCTTCCTCATCCCGGCCGTGCTGGGCTGGCTGCTGAGCTGCCGACGCCCGTGGCAGTGGGCCATCGCAGTCGTGGCCCTGGCCGTGCTGTTCGACCCCATCGGGGTGGGTGAGCACCCCCTCACCTCGGCGCTGCGTATTCCGCTGTTGCTGTGGCTGGTGCTGGCCCTGCCCGGGGCTCAGCAGCTGGCCAGCACCAGCAGATGTCCATCCGGGTCCAGCCCGTAGGCGGCTCGGTCGCCCCAGTTGCGCGGCTCCAGCGGCAGCACCTCGCGAGCCCCCGCCTGCAGGGCCCGGCTCCACCAGACCTCGGGGTCGTCCACCCTCAAATACAGCTCCTGACGGTAACCCTCGGGCGCCGGTTGCAGGCCCAGCCGTTGGGCGCCGCTGCGGGGCATCAGCCCCAGGACACAGCCCGATCCCAGCCCAAACTGCACCATGCCGGGCACGTCCAACAAAGGCTCTTGCTGCAACACCCGGGCATAGAACTGGCGGCTGCGGGCCAGCTCCTCGACAAACAGAATGCACTGCACCTCGCCAATCACAGCGCGGCTTGCAGATCGGCGATCAGATCCTCGACCTCCTCCAGGCCCACCGAATAGCGCACCAGCCCCTCGGCAATGCCGGCCCGGGCCCGCTCCTCGGCCGTCATTCCCGAGTGCGAGGTCAAACAAGGTCGCGTGATCAGGCTTTCCACCCCGCCCAGGCTGGCCGCCACCAGCGGAATACGCACGCGCTCCAGCAGTTGCTGGGCTGCCTCGGCCGTGGCCAGCTCGAAGCTCAGCACCCCGCCAAAGCCCGCAAAGCCCGGTTGCCTGTCCTGGGGATAATTCACGACCCGCACCTCGGGGCGCCCCCGCAGCCACTCGGCCAGCCGGGTGGCCGACTCATTCTGATAACGCACCCGCAGGGCCAGCGTCTTCAGCCCCCGCTGCAGCAAGAAACACGAATTCGGGTCGAGACAGCCGCCCAGATGGTTCAGCCGATGACGAACCTTGTGCACCCGCTGTGCACTGCCCAGCACCACCCCGGCCGCAATGTCGGAGTGCCCGTTCAAGTATTTGGTGGCGCTGTGCACCACCAGATCGTAGCCCAGCTCGGCCGGACGAAAGTTCACCGGGGTGGCCAGCGTATTGTCGATCATCGACACCAGCCCGTGCTGCCGACAAAAGGCCACCACCTCGGTATGACAACCGATTTGCAACAGCGGATTGGTCAAACTCTCGGCATAAAAGGCTCGCGTTTGCGGGCGCAGCGCCTCGGCCCAGCTCTCGGGCCGACTCAGGTCGACCCGCGTGTGGCTGATGCCCAGCTCGGACAGCTCCTCCACCACCAGCGAGTGCGTGCCCCCGTAGACACAGTCCTGGATCAGCAGATGGTCGCCGCTGCGCAGCGTGGTGAGCATGGCGGCGCTGATGGCCGCCATGCCGCTGGCCGTCACCAGCGCGTCCTCGCTGCCCTCCAAAGCCGCCAGCTTGGCGTGCAGCGCCAGATGATTGGGCGTGTTGTTCAGGCGCAGATAGCGAATCGCATCATAGTCGCCGGCGCCGCCCTCATAATTGACGCTCTGGAAGATGGGCACATTGATGGCCCCTTCCAGGCGCGGACGCGGCTCGCCGGCGTGAATCAGCAGCGTATTCAGCCCCGGCATCAGCGGCTTTCGATGGGCTTCAACACCAGGGGGCGAATGACGAGGTTCTGAGTGTTTTTCTTGATCAGCATGGCCCCACTATACCCCGCATCCCCCGGTTGAACCGTGACTTTTGTCTTGCCCGGCGCTCGGGGCCCCGCAGCAGGCCTGGGAGAAGTTCTGAAGAAATGCGTGCTATGGAACCGATGACCTTTTCCAACATGATGTTTGAATGCCCGTTCGTCACGGGCTTCATCGCCTTGCTGTTGCTGCTCTTTTGCATCGGTGGCACCCAGGAAGGCAACCCCTGGTGGACCGGTTTCTTCAGCCTCTACGGAGTGCTGTTCGTCTTCATGACGGGCTATTCTCTGGCCCTGACCCTACAAATGTTTTCGCCAAATACCTGGGTCGATTGCAAAGTAGTGGCCATCGATCAGGCCGAGGTCGTGCGCAACCGGCGGGGAGCCACGCGCACCGTGGGAAATATTCCCGTGGTGCTTGTCGAGGCCAAGCAGAAAAAGAAAGGCACCCCACCCGATCAGTACATCGTCACCTATCTTTTTCCATCCAATCGACCTACCGTCAAAGTTGGCCAACCCTGTGCCGTGTGCATCGAGAAAGGTGTCATGGGGCTGCGGATGATTCGGTTCCGCTACGAAGGCAAAGTCTACCGCACCGCCGCTCGCTTGTAGTTGCTACCAGAGAACACGCAACCCAGGAAACTGCAGCAAGTCTGGATCAGTGCTGAGCAATTCGAGTTCTTCCTCGATGGCCTGAAACGCCAGCGGGCGGTCAAACGGGTCTTTGTGAGCGACCTCCAGGGCGCCCGCGCGCACGGCGTGGTCACCATTGAGCACAAGCAGCCCAGCATCTTCGATCGGGCCAGGTCCCGCCAAGCGTGCCTCCCTTTTCCGACAACAGAGGAAAGGCCAACCGGCCACTTGGGAATCGAGTCTACACTACGATGACAGAAAACTTTCCAGCACTCCCACCTGGGCACGCGCCTGGGCCACGCTGTTGGCCGACCTCAAAGCCGCTTCGGCCCCGGCTCGCTGAGCCGGATCATTGGAATGCTGCTGGATGGCCTCGGTAAAGGTGAGTCCGATCAGAGCCTGGTCGCGCACGTGACCGATGGTGGGGTGAAACATCGCGTTCAGCCCAACCTCAGCCAGCACCGCTCCCACCGGGCCGCCCACGCTGCCCGCCGAAATCGCCGACAGTGCCGCGTCCGCAGCGGCCACCTGACCCCGCCACTTCTCCACCTGATTCCAGGCCTGAAGGGCGGTGCGGGCCACGAGCTTTTCATTGCTCACGGTGCTGCTATTCGTCACCTGAGCCAGATACTCACCACCGATGCGGGCCTGATCCTTGCCCAGCTTTACCGACGGAGAATACATCGCCTCTCTGCCCTGCCGAGCCAGCTTCTGTCCCAGCCCGTTGTTCGCCACATAGCCGGAACCGCACGAATAACTGGAACCGCAACTGTAGCTGTAGCTCGACCCACACGAGTAGCTCGAGCCGCAGCTGTAGCCGGGCACATAGCCAGAACCGCACGAATATCCGGAACCGCAACTGTAGCTGTAGCTCGACCCACACGAGTAGCTCGAGCCGCAGCCGTAGCCGGGCACATAGCCAGAACCGCACGAGTAGCTCGAGCCGCAGCTGTAGCTGGGGGTGTATCGCTCATCGGACTCAGCCGCCTTTTCCAGCCCCTCGGCCTGGGTCATTAGACCCAGCTGGGTGGCCTGTTTCAGCAGCCTTTGCTGGCGGGCTACGGGAGAGTTGGAAGTGTTGATGCTCATGGGAGGCTCCTGGCGGTAATCTTGTCGTGGGCAGTAAACTGCATCGCTCTGAAAGGCCTCTGAAAAACTTTGCTGAATCGGCCGCCCCATGACGGGCGATTTCCTGAAGCAGGCGTTGACAACCATTCTGGCCGAGCGACAGCATCCCCAGCTACAGATCGTCGACCTGTGTCTGGAAACCCTTCACGCCGCGGTAGAATGCAGCGACGGCAGCGCCGGCCTGGCCCTCAACTACGACCAGGAGGGCAACGAGCAGCTCGACCCCCAGCTACTGCGCACGCTGGGGCAACGCCTGCTCGAGCGGGCCACCTCGCAGCCACTGCTGGCCGAGACCCTCTTCCTGCCCGACGAAGCTCCCACCCTGCGGGCCCTGTCCATCGCCCTCTTGAACGCCCTGTCGGCTCCCCTGTGCCAGCCCGAAGAGGCCATGCGGCGAGGCTTCGTGGCCTTACCCGGACGGCTGCCCCTGCAGTCGTTTTACGGCCTGGCCACCCGCCTCACCGTGGTGGGCTGTGGCGGCTACCTGGAAGAGGCCTTGCATCTGCCCTGGTTGCAGAGGGTGGCCTGTCTGGACCTGCATTTTGACACCTCCGAGGGCCGGGCTCGCTACCAGCCCTACCTGGAGAATGTCGTCGAACCCCATCGCCAGCACAAGGAAATCGTGCTCGAGGGCCCCTCTTCCAGCCCGACAATCCTGGCCGAAACCGACCTGCTTTGCCTGAGCGGCTCCACCCTCTGCAACGACACCTTCTGGTCGCTGGCCGAAAGCAGCCGACACTGTTGCGCGCTGCTGCTCGAGGGTCACAGTGCCGGCCTGTGGCCTGGCCTGTTGCAATCCTGGGGGGTGCAGCACGTGGTGCGCACGCCCATCGACCTGCCGGTGGCCGCCCTGTTGCGCCGCTACGCGGGCCAGTTGCAAAGGGGTCACGCCCAGCTGGGCCCCGGCCCCTATGTCGACTGCCTGTTTCCCGAGCGCACCACGCTGGTGGCCATCTCGGGCCCGGCCCGGGCTCGTGGCCAGCGCTGGCTGCTGCTGCAGGCCCGCGACCCCGACGATGCCATGATCGGTCACGAACAACAATGCTTTGAACGCGCCCTGGGGCGGCCCGTCGAGGTGCGCAGCCTGCTTCAAGGAGGTCTGGCCAGCCACGAGCTCAGCGACTGCGCCGCCGTGCTGGTGGGGGGCAGCGGGCGCTACGGCGCGGCCCACAACCGCGAGTTCTGGTTCTTGCCCGCGTTGGAGAGCCTGCGCCTGGTGCTGCGCCAGAACCTGCCGCTCTTTGCCAGCTGCTGGGGCATTCAGTCCCTGGCCTGTGCCCTGGGGGGTAGGGTAGAGGCGCGGCCCGAGTTTGCCGAGTATGGCTCGGTGCGTCTGCTGCTCACACCCGCCGGACAGCGCGACCCACTCTTGCAGGGCCTGGGCGAAGACGCCTGGGTGCAGGCGGGTCACTCGGAAACCGTCACCCAGTTACCCGCAGGGGTCGAGCTGCTGGCCGCTTCGACCCACTGCCCCACCCAGATGTTTCGCCTCAGCGGAAGGCCCGTCTACGCCTGCCAGTTCCACGCCGAGCTGCGGGCTGAAGACCTGAACCACCGAATGGAATACTACCGACTGCCGCCGAGCAGCGAAGGGCCGCGCAGCAGCGCCGACCAGCTCGGCCCTCGCTTGCTGGCGCGCTTTATGGCCAGCCTTGGCGAAGCTGGCTAGAGGCCCCGCGCGCGAAATCCTTTTTGCTCCAGCACGATGGGGGAGGTGCAGTCGGTCTCCTTGAAACGACCACAGTGTGCACTCGCATCCCAGGAGGGGAGGAAATACCGATTCGCAGTCTGCAGCCAGGGCGTATTGCCCTCATCGCCCTGCTGCTCGCACTTCCCATTCATGCTCAGGAGCGCTGGACCCAGACCCCCCATTTTGTGGTCTACGAACCCTGCCCATCGCCCCAGGGGTTACCTCTGGTGCTTTGCTTTAGTCCGGCGGGCCAGGCCAACGTAGCCGCCCAGCAATGGCTGCCAATGGCGCGCAAGCACAAGCTGCTGCTGGCGGGCTCGAAACAGTTTCGCAACGGCCCCGACCAGACTCAAGAGATTTCCAAAGCCTACCAGGCTGAACTGAAAACGGCCTACCGTCCCGACCCCGGTCGCAGTTTCTGTACAGGACTGTCCGGCGGCGGACAGTACTCCTACGCCTTCATGCTGACTCACCCTCGAGATTTCGCCGGAGTCGTCACCAACACGTGCTACATTCGCGACGACCAGAAGCAACTTCGCTGGCCCTCGGGTAAAGTCGCCGTCCTGCTGGCCTCGCCCGGCGATTTTCGCTACGCCCAAATGAAAGCCGACCATAGCTTCCTGAAGAGTCTTGGCTGGAAGGTCACCTGGCTCGAGTTCGACGGTGGCCACACCTACGCACCCGCTTCGTTGCTGCCGTCGGCCTTGATACCTTTCGGTTTTCGCTAGGGCCACAGCTCAGAGCCTCAGATCCTATGACACCGCTGGTGTCACCGGCCCAACTTGCGTCTTCGGCAGAAAAAAAGGGCAACCAGTGTCTGCTGTCAACTATTTTTCCCGCCAACGACAACTATTTTTCCCGATCATCC
>CAZYPN010000093.1:0-20230 GCA_964649085.1 uncultured Burkholderiales bacterium
CCAGAGCCCCAACCCCCCCATGAGCCTCGATCGCAGGCACAAAGTGCACACCCCACCGGAAGGTTGGCCCAACCCCTCGCCAACACCGAGCAGGTGGAGCTCTATTTTCCCTGCCATCCAGCGCTTCGGCGTGGGCAAAAGCCGGAAGATCTACTACCACGTCCTGTTCCTACCCGACTCGCTGCGCACCACCCTCGTCTCCGGATCGAGGGTGAAATTGCCGACGTTCCCGTGGCCAACGCCTTCATTCCCAGTGGTGATGGCCGCTACTAAGTCATCGTCGCGCCTCACGTGCTGCGCGACGGCCAGGTTTTTCTCGGCGATCAGGTCGAGATGCGCTTCCGCATCGCCGATCAGAATTTCGTCGAAGTTCCTGGGCCGCTCTTGGCGGCGCTCCAGGGCAACCCGCCCCCCCCAGGAGGTTCTCGAAGCCCTGCTCGGACTCGGCGGCGATCTGCGCTCCTGGCTTAAGGCGAAGCGTGCAAAAACGCTGCGGCCCGACTGAACCCCCGTCGCAGACGCAAGACTCGCTGTCCTCCAGCGCAGGACATTCTGCCCATACCAAGCCGCCGGTTTCTCCGGCGCACGTAGTGTAAGAAATATTTTCTTGCACTACAAACTTCTCAGGGAAGCCCCAGGGTATTGCCCCGTGAGAAACCTGATGATGACGCTGTCCCCGTACACACCGCCCCAGGCAGGGTCACTTCGGGAAATACGGAACTCCCCACCCATCGTGCTCATTTCCGAAGATTCCGAAGGCCTGCTCTTCAGCGCGCTAGAAAACGTCGCCTCGCTGACGCCCGAATATCGCCATCGCTGGCGGGTGGTCGACGCCCAAGGTCGCGTCTCCAGCATCCTGTCGCCCCCGCCCCCGGGGCCCTGGGTCCCCGCCGGGGCCGCCCTCGTGCACCCCCGGTGGATCCACAACGGGCTCGACCCGGCCGGCTTCCCCCACCCCGCCCACCCACTGCCCCCCGCTCCTCCCCCACCCCAGCCCGTGGCCATTCCGGGCCTGCCCTGCAACAGCTTCGAGGTTGTGCGTCTGGAGGGGGTGGGAGAAAACGGCCTGGCCTGCACCTGGTATACCGATCGGGGCGAGTTTCGCTGGGACATGTCGGCCAGCCGGGCGGCCGAGCTGCATCCCGACCTCATCCAATTCCAACGGGGCGTCTTCCTCAACCGGCGCCGCCTGGCCAGCCTGCGTCAGGACGGGGCCACCTCCGTGCTCAGCCTCGACGACGGCAGCCAGTATCGTTTTCACAACACCAACGCCGCCCGCCTGCTGGCCCAACGGCTGGGCCTGCCCCACGTGCGCTTTCTCGAACCCGAAATCCCCGGCCTGCGGCGCCTGCAGGTTCGCGACTACCCTTACGAACTGGCCACCGCGCCGGCCGCCCGGCTGCGCGCCGATTTCTCCTCGCCGCGCCAGCTGCTGGCCAACCTCGTGTGGCAAACCTTCCGCTGGCGCAGCCAGGGACACCAACCGGCCTATGGCAACACCTATCGGGGCTACTGGTACGTGCCGGTGGTGGCCACCCTCTATCGGGCCGGCTTCCTCACCCGCGCCCAGGCTCGCGCCCGGCCCGACGGCCCCGGCCGTTCGGCCGCCTCGAAACTCTACCTGCAGCTGCAAGAGCTGGTCGGGGAAATGATCGGCGAGCATCGCCTCTTCGAGTTCCAACAGCTCGGCTTCAAAGACCCTCGTCCCGAGCTGCGGCGCCTCGGCGAGCGCCATCCCGAGATCGTGCTCATCGCCGAAAAAGAAAGCCTTCACGAAAGTGTCGAACGCATCGGGCGCGAGCTCGGCCTCACCACCTTGCTGCTCGGCGGGGCCCCCTCGCTGGTCGAAACCGAGTTCTTCGTGCGCGCCTTGAAGGCCGTCACCAACCGACCCATCCGCGTGCTGGCCCTGGTCGACTTCGACCCCGGCGGCTGGATCATCGCCGAGAGCTTCGTGCAGCAGTGCCTGCGATTCGGCCTCCAGGTCAGCCTCGACATCGCCTACCTCGTGCGCGCCGAAGTCTTCACGCCCGAAGAACTGCAACTCTACGCCATCCCCTGCCCCACCTCCACGCCCACCCTCGAAACTCGGGCCCAGGCCTGGCTCAACAAGGGCGGGGGCATCGGCGGCAAAGCCCTGGGCATCCACGCCAACCACCTGCAGCCTTATGAACGCGTCAAGGCCGAAGTCGAAAAAGCCTTAGGAGGATCCCCATGGGCCGCATGACCGTCGCCTCCGAGCCCAACGCCACGCCCTTTGAATACTGGGTGTCCAGCCTGCCCGGAACGCCCCTCCTACAACTGGGCGACCTCGTCTACACCGGGGCCTATCGCGGCAGCTACGGGCTGATCAAGTATTGGGGCGTGGTCGAAGAATCGGGTGCGGGCGAACAGTTCTGGGCCCGCGTGCGCATCGTGCGCACCTCTCCCGAGGTCAAGTATCCCCCCGAGCCGGGCAACGAAGTGGTGCTGGCCGACGCCGAGCACCAGGCCTGGGCCTATCACTACTCCCAAATGCGTCGGCGCATCCCGGCCGGACTCATGGCCAGCGGTGAGCCCGCCTACCTCAATCTCGACTTCTTCGACGGCACCCGCGGCGGCCACCTCAACATCGCCGGCCTCTCGGGGCTGGCCACCAAAACCAGCTACGCCCTCTTTCTCCTCTACGGACTCATGCACCAGCCCACGGCCAGCGATTTTCGGGCGGTCGTGTTCAACGTCAAAGGCGACGACCTGCTCTACCTGCATTGCGCCAACCACAAGCTCAAGGACGAGTCGCGAGCCGAATACGAAAAACTCGGCCTGCCCTGCGGTCCCTTCCCTCAGGTGACCTATCATGGCACCCAGGGGGCCATCTTCGGTCTCAGGGAATTCGCCGATTGCGAACTGATCCGCTTTCTCTTTGCCGAATCCGACCCCTCGGGCATGGTCGAATTCGCCATCGACCATCTGGCCTGGGCCCTGCGCCGCGAAGCCGCCCTCCACGACGGGCCCGAACTGGTGCTGCAGGGCCAGCCCGTCACCAGCCTGGAAGGCCTCATCGAGCGCCTTTGCCACGAAGGCAACGAAGCCGTCGACCTCTGGTTCGACAAAGCGGCCGCCAGCACGCGCCGAGCCATCGTACGCCGGCTGCGAGTCATGACCCCTCAAGTGGCCGGGCTGGTGGCCCCCGACACCCGCTTCAGCTACGAGTCCCGCCTCAACGTGGTCGACATCCATCGCCTCAGCACCAAAGCCCGGGCCTTCGTCGTCGGCAGCGTCTTGCATCGCCTCTTCGAGGGACGCCACCAGATCGGCTGCGAACACCCCAAAGTGCTGGTCATGCTCGACGAGCTCAACCAGTATGCCCCCCGCGACAACCCCGGACCCATCGGCCGCATGCTCTTGGAAATCGCCGAAATCGGTCGCAGCCTCGGCATCCTCCTGCTCGGCGCCGCCCAGCTGGCCAGCGCCGTCGAAGAACGCGTTGTGCAGAACGCCGCCATTCGCGTGGCCGGACGTCTCGACGCCGCCGAGGCCAGCAAAGATGTCTTCGCCTGGCTCGGCACCAGCTTCCGCCAGCTGGCCACCATGCTGGCGCCCGGCACCATGCTGCTGCGCCAGCCCCAGCACGTCCTCCCGCTCGAAGTGCGCTTCCCTTTCCCGGCCTGGGCCACGCGCCAGAGCGAGGCCGGCTGAGCCATCCTCCACAATGTGTCATTTGCTGACAACATCTGCAAGAACTCAAGAGGGCGGGCCTGGAGGAGTCGCCTGCCAGCTGTCCAACCCCGCCGCCATGGGGGAAATCGGCTGGCTGCTTTTCGACCCGCTGCGGCCCGTGCCGAAGCGCTCCGACAACGCCTGGCTGCAGGCTCTCCAGGACTGGCCCGGTGGCTATGAAAGTCACTTCGGGCCCAGCGCCCTCTTCAGTCAAAGTTCGTCACTCCCGGGCGGCCCCGGGCTCGACTGCCTCACCCGCCACCGCCGCGCCTGGCGTCCCGTTTCTTCCCACTACGCGCTCAGCTGGCAGGCCCGGGTAGGAGCGCCCGGAGGTCTCTGCATCGACACCCACACCCTGCTTGGCGAGTGGGACCTGCTCTACGAATGGGTTCGGCGCTACGGGGGCGAGGCACTTCTGATATTTACCGACTGCGGTTCCTTGCAGCTCGTCTCCTTGCACAACCCGGCGGTCGGAGAACTGCCGCAGTTGGCCTGGACTTCGCTGCGCCTTCAGGCCGGCTCTCTCGGGCGCCGACCCCAGAGCCAGAGGCCCCTGGTGGGCCAGCGCATCCGCCTGCATCCCGAGTTGCTCGCTCAAACAACCCTATGTTTGAGTTCGCTGGCCGAGGGCCTGGGTCTCGTTTTTGAGCCGGAAGATGCCGACCAGCTCTGGACCCAGCTCTGGTGGCGGGGTCTCCAGCTCCGTTCACAGCCGCCGCCCGGCGACGAACTGCGTCAGCTCGGCTCGGACTACCACCGGTTGCTGAGCTCTTTCGGTGTGCCCCAAGATTCGCGCTGGGCCTCGGCAAGGGCCAGCAAAAGCCTGGCCTGGAGCGACCCACAAAGCCTGGACGCGCAACTGACCGAGGGAATCCCGCTCGACGGCACCTGGACCGCCCTGTTGCTGGCGCTCGAGCTCGAGGCCGCCAACCAGCACACGCTAGCCGATCGTTTCTGGCGTGCCCTACAGCACCTTCCTCCCAGTTCAACCCGCTGGCTCCTGCCGGTGCCTGCGCCCCCTACCCAGCCAGCGCCCGCTGCGCCCTCGCCACTCGAACCTCGCCAATGGCGTCCGCTGCCCGACTGGTTGCAGCACGTCATCCTGGAAGGCCAGGGAGGGGCCGACCTCGATCTCGCCTCCCCCCTCGAGTCCCAATCCCTGGCGGCCGACCTGCAAGGCTGGCCGGGCCTGCGGGTGGGCAGCGACGGCCCGAGGCTCTGGCTCAGGGGCGGACACCTGCCCTGGCAACGCCTCGCCACCTGCCTTGCCGACCTGCCCCAACTCGCCAACATTCGGCTTCAGGCGGGTGCGGTCGGCTATCGCAACGCTGACCCCCAAAGCGGTAGAATGAACGGATGAACTGGGAAGAACGCAAACAAGCCTATCTCAACAACACGGCCCTGCCGCCGATCGTCGAGTTTCTCAACATCTCCTTGCTTTCGGCCGGGCACGGAAAGGCTCGCCTCAGCCTGCAGCCTCGCCCCGAAATGGCCAACGCCATGGGCACCCTGCACGGGGGCATTCTCTGCGACCTGGGCGACGCCGCCATGGGCTACGCCCTGGCCAGCACGCTCCACGAGGGCGAAACCTTCAGCACCCTCGAACTCCACATCAACTTCCTGCGTTCCGTCACCACCCAGCCCCTCATCGCCGAGGCCAGCGTCGTCAAACGCAGCCGCAACGTCGGCTACATCGAATGCAGCATCGCCGATGACCGCCAACAGCCGGTGGCCCGCCTCAGCAGTACCTGTCTGCTCCAGAAGTCACCCTGATCCGCACAGCAAAAAGGCGCCGAACTTGAGGCTCGGCGCCTGTGCCTCGTCCTATAGAGGAGCTTTACTTGAAACCGAAACCGAAACCGTTGCCCGGTCCGTAGTCGCCCTTCAGTCCTGAAAAGCGACCCGAAGCCACCACGCTGCCCAGGCTGTTCAACCCGGTAAGACCGTGACCGTCGTCACCACCCTTGTTCGAACCGATGGCGCCCACCTCTTCGGCAGACATCAACAGCGTGGTCGGCACCGCCCTGGCGCTTGCCGCTTGCAGAGCAGCCTTCGGGTCAACCACACCCTCCTTGGAGGTTTGCATCAAAATGTCTTTGACTTCGGCCGGAGGCAGCGAGGGGTTCTCGGCCAGCATGGCGGCCACCAGTCCAGTAACCGAAGCTGACGCCAAACCCGTTCCGCTCATCGTAACGAATTCTTCCTTGGGGTCGGCCAAAAGCTCGCCCCCAAGACCGCCAATGTCCACCTTGGGTTTGGCCGGGATACCCTTGTCCGAGGGAAAATTGAAATTGCCGGAGATGCTGGCCATAACGTTGTCATCCTAACTCTTGGATAAGCCCAGCCTACCAGCCCGCCTGTCCCCAGATTGTGAACAAATTGTTAACATGTGCCTCGTTGGAGAAAAGTCTCTCAGGAAGACTTGCCATCACACATTGTTCACATCCCCAAGCAGCGCCACCGTCCGATCCACATCCAGCAAATAGTCGAAGACCATTTCCATCGCAAAACGCCGGGGCAGCGCCCGTTGAAACTTGCTCAGGCGATACTCGGGCAAATTGGCCAGCAGGCGCTCGCGCGTTTCAGGGGCCTGCCAGAATGTCTCCTCGGCCAGCCCCCTCAGCGCCTCGCCCAGCTCGCAAGCATCCACGCTATCCTCCAGGCGCACACGAAAATTGTCCGCCCGGCTCGACCAGCCCTTCAGCACCAACAGTCCCATTTTCAGCGTCTGGTTTACGGCCCCCCCGGCAAAGGTCACCAGCACCTCTCCCAGGGCCGTCTCCCGCCGCAGCTCTTCCAGCAACGCACCGTCCAGATAGGGCAACGGGCGATCATCGCGCAGAATCGCCGCCATCTCCTGGCACACCTCAAAACTCAGAAAGTGGGGCAACATGCTGCCCCACTCCGGCTTGCGGCCGGCCGGTGCCCGATGGGCCCGCAGCTCGCGCTGGCTGTGACACACCTGATCCACCACCCAGGCACGTCCGCCCAGCAAAAAGCAGCTCACCCCTTCGACCAGCTTATCCACGAAGTTCTGCTCCAACGAGCCCACGTGCTTGCCGTTCCCGTCCATCACCTGATACAGCTGGGGCGTGCTAAACACCGAATACATCTCCATAAAGTTGCGCCGCCCAAAAACCCGTTCGGCCTCGTCGCCCATGCTCAGCAAGCCGGCGCTGCGAAACAAATACTCCTCCCCTACCATGTGCTCTACCAGCTCCTCGAACTCGCCCAAAGCAATCCCCGAAAAATCGGGCACCCCAGCCAGCTCTTCCCAACAGCGCTCGGCGCCGATCGCCCCATATTGCAGCGTCAGGGCCAGCAACTGGTGCACCAGAACGGGCCAGCAGCGGCGCTGCACCGCCACCTTCTCCACCCAACCCCGGCGAGCCAGTTCCACCAGGGCCGCGGCCTGCAACACCGTAACCCCATCCTCACACAAAAAGGTCGTATTGGCCCTCTGCCCCGGGCGACGCCCCGTGCGCCCCATACGCTGCAAGAACGAAGATACCGTCGAAGGGGCATTGACCTGCAGCACGCGGTCCAAATCGCCCACGTCAATACCCAGCTCCAGCGTCGACGTGCACACAATCACCGCATCGCGCCCACGGTGAAAGCGCTCCTCGGCCGCCTGTCGCTCCGCCAGCGACACCGAACTGTGGTGCACAAACACATCGCTGCCCTGGCCTCGCAGCCGCTGGGCCACCTCCTCGCTCAGGGCGCGGCTCTGACAAAACAACAGGCTCTTCTGGCCCTGAACCAGGCTGCAGGCCTGAGCCCCCATCGACGGCCCATTGGGCGTCAGCAATACGCGAATCTCGCGCCCGCTCGGCGGCCTGGGCGGGTCGATAATCGAGCGCGACCGCTGCGAAGACCCCTGCAGCCAGTTCAGAATGTCGGCCGCATTGCCCACCGTGGCCGACAGCCCCACCCGCTGCACGTCGTGTCGGCTCAATCGCCCCAGCCGCTGCAGCACCGCCATCAAGTGAGCCCCCCGGTCGCTCCCTGCCAGGGCGTGAATCTCGTCGACCACCACCAGCCGCAGGTCGGCAAACAGCCGGGCCGTGGGCACTCGTGGCGAAATCAGCATCACTTCCAGCGACTCGGGCGTGGTCATCAGCAGCGCCGCCGGCTGGCTGCAAAAAGCGCGCTTGCGGGCCGGGCTCACGTCGCCGTGCCACAAAAAGCGCTCCAGCCCCACCATCTCCGTATACATCCCCAGGCGCTCGGCCTGGTTGTTCAACAACGCCTTGATCGGGGCGATGTACAGCATGCCCACCGCCGAGGGCGGCTGCTCGATCAGCTGGGCCAGCGCCGGAAACATCGCGGCCTCGGTCTTGCCGCCCGCCGTGGGGGCCAACACCAGCGCGTTGTGGCCGTCCAAAATGGCCTGCGAGGCCAGCTCCTGCACCGGGCGCAGCTCACTCCAGCCCAGCCGGGCCACAATCGCCTCCTGCAGCGCCGGCGGATAGCGCGCAAAGGCGTTCAAAACGTAACCAGCTCGTAGCCCTGCGGATCTTCCGGCTCGGCCTCATACAGTGGCTTGCCCCCGGCCAGGCTCGACTCCTCGGGGGTCAGGTCCTTCAGCTCCACCTTGCCCGGATCATAGTCCTCGTTCTGATCCACCGTATCCAGCAAATCCACGAAATTGCGCAAAAACTGCCGCGGCACCACCCCCACATCGCCACCGAACTTCTTGGTGGCCCTCTCGATCATGGCCTCAATGACGGCTACCGTCACCTTGCGCTGCAGGTGGGCCCGATCGCTGCTCGGATACAGCTCCAACAGCTTCAGTGCCACGGCCTTCAAACGCTCGGCGTCAAAGGGGCGAAGCTCCAGCTGGGGCTGGCGCAGGTTTACAAAATCGCCCGACTTCTGAAAGGCAATGCGGTCGTTCAGCGGGGCCAGCCCCTTCACGCCCCGAGGACTGTCAAAGAAATCGGGCGTGCCCGTAAAAATCCACAGCATCCCCGGAAAACGGTCGCTGGCGTCGATGATCTGGCGAATCCCGTTCAGCGTCTTGCCGCGCACATCGCGGCGCGCGCGCAAAATCGTCTCGGCCTCGTCGATCACCACCACCAGGCCCTGGTAACCGGCCGCCTTGATGATTTCCAAAATGCCGTGCAAATAGTCCAGAGCGTTGTGGCTGCTGATATCGCCCTTCACCCCGGCCAGCTTCTTGCTGGCCGCGTCCACGTTCAAACTGCCCGACAGCCAGCTCAACAAGGCTCCGGCCGCATGGTGCTGACGCTCCTGCTTCAAACGAAAGATCGTGCTCAGCACGCGCAGCATGTCCTGGGGCACCTTGCCGGCCGTTCGCGCCATCAAATCCTCTTCCAGGCGCCGTGCCACGCGCTCGTCAAAATCGTCTGCCTCTTCGTCTACGCCCGTGTTGATCAGCGCCTCCTCCACCCGGCCGATCCAGCGGTCCAGAATATCGGCCAGCGCCTGGCGCTCGCAGTAGGCGGTCGACAGTTCCGACATAATGCGTCGATACACCTCGTCGAACTTATGAAACTGCAGGTCGTTCTCCGACACCACCACAAAGCTGCCCGCAAAGTTGCGGGCGTGGGCGTCCAGCAAAGCCAGCCGAGCCATAAACGTCTTGCCACAGCCATAGCCCCCGCGCAAAAACTTGAAGCAGCCCTCCTTGCTCTGAGCCAGGTCCAGCTGGCGCTGAATCTCGGCCCGGTTCTTCTCAATGCCCACCGCAAACGTATCCAGCCCGCGCTGGGGCACCACCCCCGAGCGCAGCTTCTCAAAAATGTGCAGCTGGTCTTTGGTCATCGGCTCAGCCCTTTCTCACATAGCGCTTCAGCGGCCCCTGAGCGTCGATCACCAGCTCAAACGGCAGCAGCGGCAAATAGCTCTCAAACTTGCGGGCAAACTTGCGGGCGGCCTTGGCATCGCCCAACATCCCCACCATCTGTTCCTCGTCCATGGCCCCATACTCGGCCAGGTGCAACAACACCCGCCGATGCCCCTCGTCTCCAATGGCCTCTTCCCACGAGCTGCTCACGGTGGGCTGCAGCCCAGCCCCCTGCACATCAAAGAACTCGGCCAGGGCCAGCGGTTGCAACTCGTCCTGCCCATCGGCCTGCACCAGCTCCACCCGCGCTCGCGAGGCCCCCCCGCCTTCCAGGCTGAAAATCACCTCGGCCCAGTCGGCCCCTACCTGCAGCAGCAGCTGCTGGTGCTTCAACTCGCCCCCCTGAACCTGCTTCACGCTCACGCGGATGGCCCGGCCTTCGGGCTCCACCACCCGCAAGGCCACGGCCAGCGTCTTGCTCTCAAAGGCCAGCATCAAGTTCTCTACCTCGCGCACCCTCAGGCGCAGCCGCGAATGGCCCAGCACCGGTGCCAGCGCCTCGGCTTCCAACCGATACTGGCCGCGATGCATCCCGCTGGTGCTGCGATAGCTCAGGGTCAGCACCGGAATCACCCGCTCTTGCAAACTGTTGCCCCCGTGCACAAAACTCTGGGCCGACGAGCCCTTGCTGCGAAACGTGCGGGCATCGCGCGGAAAGGCGATGTAGGCCGGCCCTCCCTCATAGGCCAGGCTGTGCGTCGACACCACCGCCATGGCCGGGTGGGTCACCTGCGCATCCTGCTCCAAATAACGTCGCTCGCCCGCCACCTCGATCGGTTCTCGACTCTCATCCAGCAGCAAGAAACCGTGGTCCGAGGTCACCACAAACTGGTTCACGCCGGCATTGTGCAGGCGCTGCATGGCCGAATACAGCTGCCCCAGCCAGGTTTCAAAAGTGGCAATGCCCATGTCACTCTCGCCCGAACTGTCGATTTCGCGGCTGTGCACCACCAGCAAAGGACAGCGAGCCAGCTTCTTCTTCAGGTTCTGCGGCTGCTCGTCCAGAATCTGGGCCAGGCTCAGCCCCAGCGGCGAGCGCCTCCCGCCGGGCAGTCTGTCCAGGCTGCGCTCGCCCATCGCCCGCAGCCGCTGCTCGGGGGTGCGCACCACATACTCGCCAGCCCGAAAGCCCGTAAAGGAAGAGCCCTCCACCCGCAAGTGCCCCTCGCGACACACCGGCGCCAGGGCGTTCATACCCACCCGCGTGATCGAGGGCAGTTCGGCCAGCCGTGCCTTCAGGTGCAACTCCAGCCCACCGGGCTGCTGCAAACGCTGGGCCAGTTCGGCGGCCATCTCAAAGCGCAGCCCGTCCACCAGCACATAGGCCACCGTCTGGCTGCGTTGGGTTAAGGGATGCACCACCTGCTCATACAACGTGCGCTGCTGCAGCCCGGGCTCGGGCAAAAAACCCTCCGCCACACACAGCTCGGTGAACTGCTGGTTCAGCCCGTCCACCCAGGCGTGATACAGCCGTCGCAGCTGCTTGCCCGCCGCAGCCAGCGACTCGAAATGCACCAACCGCGGCGAAAGCAGCCTCAGCCAATCCTGCTCAAACCAGCGATGGGCCTGATCCACTCGGTGAATTCCCCCCACATAGCTCTCCACCGCCTCCCCCAGCGTGCGCACCCCTTTCAGCGGTTGCGCGCCCCCTTGCTCCAGCTGCTCTCCCAGCCGCGCCGCCACCCGCACCAGCGCCCACTCGTGGCGCCGCAGCGGCTCCGACTCGAGCCACACCGAGGGGGCCTTCAGCCGCACCTCGGCCCAATCCAGGGCTCGCTGCCACTGCTGCTCCCCCAGCGCCGCCACGGCCGCCTCCAACAAGCGCGAGTCCTCGCCGGCAAAGGTGTCGATGCGCCCCAGTTCCTCGGGCCTGCCGGCCCGCAAATCCTCTTCGATCAGGGCCTCGCACTGCTGGGCCAGGCGACGATAGCTCTCGGGATACTGCCGACGCAGCGACTCCACCAGGGCCAAACAGGTCTTGCGCAGCGGCGCCGACAGCCCGCCCAGTGGCGCCAGCAGCGCATGAGCCGGCCTGCGCGACAGGTCGTTGACATACTCCACGCACATCAACCAGCCCACCCAGGCCTCCAGCAACGCCCGCCAATTGGGCGCCGGGAGCTGGCCCAGATAGCCTCGCAAAAACTCCTGCGAAAGCCCACAGTGGCGCTCCAGATAGTCCTGCATCGCGGGCAATTCCTCGGCCCCGATCTCGCTCTCCCAGTGCCCCCCCATCAGGGCCAGCAAAAACGCCTCGGGCTTCCAGTGGCTCAACACCCCGGCCAGCCCCCCCTGCTGCTGCTGCACAAACGGCTCCAACCAGGCCTCGGCGCGCTCCAAATCCAACCTCTCCTCGGCCAAAAACCGCTCGATCTCGGCCGGCGCCACGTGCCCCGTGGCCACCTCGCGCACCAGCGTCGCCAACGCCCGCTCAAAGCGAGTGCCCGCGTGGTAGGCCTCCAACAGCGGAGTGTCACGAATGGTCACATCGCTGTGGCCAGGCACGTGCAGCAACATCGGCTCCGAATCCAGCCCCTCCTGGGCATGCTCCAGGGCCAGCATCAGCTCCAAGAAACTGCCCCGATATCCCAACACCCGGGCGGGAAAATCACTCTCGGCCAGCCGGTCCACAAATCCACTGTAAACCCCGTCGCGGTCGAGCCACACCACCAGCCCCTTGCGAACCTGCGCTGCAAGCTGACGCTGCAGAGATTCCGAAAGCAATTGCACGCCGCCCATTTCGCGATTGCAAAACCGGTTCCTCGCCATGCCCGAAGGCTCCGAGGGGCGGAAGGAACCCTGGCCGACGCCTGAGAAGTTTGTAGTGCAAGAAACACTTTCTTGCACTACAAACTTCTCAGGGATGGTAAAAGGTATGTTCGTCCGCAGGTCAGGCAGGCAGTTGTTGTTGCTGGCCAGCTATCGAGATAACAGGGGCAAGGTGTGTCAGCGCCGGCTGGCCGCCTTTCGCGATCGGGCCTCGCTGGACGAGCACCTGCCCCGGCTGGTGCCGGCCGCTGCGCTGCAGCGGCTGCGCGATCGGGCGCTGGCGCTGCTGGAGGAAATCCGGCCGGCCCGCAAGCCGCCCCAACAGCGCCTGCGCAGCGGCGCCCGCGCCCTGCTGAACCTGCTCGCCCAACAGCCCCAGCTCGAGGCCGTCGAAGAGGTCCAATTGCTGCACCAGCGGCTGCGCGGAGAACCCATCCTCCAGCGTCGCCGCTACTGGGCCCAGGACCCACAGGTCCAGGCCTGGGCCCAGGCCCAGGAGCAACAGGCCCTGGAGCTCGAGCAGCGGGGCCTCTTCGAACAGAGTTTGGAGGTCTATCTGCGGCGTCTTTCCCTTATACAGGGCGACCGCACGCCGCTGCGCGCGGCCCGGCTGCTGCAGCGGCTGGGCCGCACCCAGCAGGCCCTGGAGGTGGTGCACACCATGGCGCCCGGCGATGCCTGGCGCGACTATCATCTGGCCACCCTGTGCTGGCAACTGGGGCGGTATCAGCAGGCGATGGAGCATTTCTATCGCGCTTTGAAGGCCGAGCCCCAACTCTCGCCGCTCTACTGGCGGGAATACGCCGAGATGTGGGACGAGCCCAGTCGGCGAGTGTTGGCCGACCTGACAAGGCTGCCGGTGATTCGCACCGTGCTGCGAGTCGGGGGGCGCACCCAGGTGCCCCGCATCTCCCGTGGATGGTTATTGGATCGGGCCTTGCGCATCGCCAGCGGATACGACCCCGGCCGCAGCCTGGGCCGGCTGGATTGGGGCTGACCCTCCAGGAGATCCTCCCTGGGCCCACAAAGCCCCCGGTCGTGTCCTGCAGCCTGCGCCTCACCCCCCAGCTCGGCCTGAAATGGCTGGGTCACGATGCCCAATGGGTAGCTCTGGAGAAAGGCTTCGCCAGCGATTGGCGCCAGGGGCTGCTGATGTTGGGGGCCCACACCGGCAGCCTGGCGGCGGCGCCGTCGCTATTGTTCTGGCACAGCCTCGCCAAACGTTACCTGCAGGCCCTGTGCCAGCTGCCCGAAGGAGAACGCGTGCCTCCCCCAACCTCGGCCGAGTTGCAGGCTACGGCCCTGGCGGCACCGGTGATGGAGGGTGGCGAGTATCTCAACCAGGAGGCCCTGCTACGCCTCTGGCAAGAACTCGAAGAGTGGGTCAGGCAGGCCGTCGAACAGTGCCAGGGGTTGGATGCCTTTCTGCTGCGGTGGGCTCCCGACTGGCGGCAGGTGGGGCGAGTCTACTTTCATCTGGCCGAAAACAAAAACAACTCCGTTCGCCCCTTCGCCTTTCTCTCCACCTACACCACCGGCCTCAGTCAGTCGGGCAAGCTCAAGCACCTGCCCCTGCGCACCAGCCTGGAACAGTATGCGGGCGAGCGCAACCAACAGGCTCTGGTCAAGCTGCTGTCGCCCATCCAGCGCGCTGCCGAAAACTGTCCCTGGGTACAGACCATGCTCAAAAGCGGCGAAATCTATTCGGCCCTTTCCTGGCCTGTCGATCGGGCCTACCAGTTTTTGCAAAGCGTGCCCCAACTCGAAGCCAGCGGCCTCTCGGTGCTGCTGCCCAACTGGTGGAAGCGCAGGCCACGCCCGCGCGTGTCGGTGCAGGTCGGCCCTTCGGCCGGCAGCCCGGTAGGAGTCAACGCACTCATGGCCTTCGACGTCGCCGTGGCCCTGGGTGAAGAAACCCTTACCCAGCGCGAGCTGGCCCAGCTGCTGGCGGGCGGCGACGGATTGGTCATGCTCAAAGGGCAGTGGGTCGAGGTCGACCGTCAGCGCCTGCAGGAAGCCCTCGAGCATTGGAAAGGGCTGCAGAAACAAGCCCGCAATGGGGAAATCTCGTTCCTACAGGGCATGCGGCTGCTGGCCGGGGCCTCCCTCGACCTCAAGGGACAGGAGCACCACCAGCAAGAGCGCCCCTGGGTGGCGCTGCAGGCCAGCCAGGAATTGGCCCGGGTGTTGGCCGGTTTGCGCCAGCCCGAACAGCTGGCCGACCTCGATCCCGGGCCCCAACTGCAGGCTCGCTTGCGCGAGTATCAGCGCACCGGCCTCAAGTGGATGCATTTCCTCACCCAGCTGGGCTTGGGAGCCTGCCTGGCCGACGATATGGGCCTGGGCAAAACCATTCAGGTGCTGGCCCTGTTGCTCTGTCAGAAGCGCCAGGGGCCCAACCTGCTGGTGGTGCCTGCCTCGCTGCTGGGCAACTGGAGGGCCGAGGCCCAGAAGTTCGCCCCCAGCCTGCGACTGCTCTTCTGCCACCCGGCCGAGGCCGACGCCGACACCCTGGCCCAATTGGAGCAAGACGCCCCCGCGGCCGTGGCCCAGGCCGACCTGGTGGTGACCACCTACTCCTTGCTCAGCCGTCAGCCCTGGCTGGAGCAGGTGCACTGGCACACCCTCATTCTCGACGAGGCCCAGGCTATCAAGAACACCTCGACCCGGCAAAGCCAGGCGGTCAAAAAGCTGCGCTCACACGCGCGCCTGGCCCTGACCGGCACCCCGGTGGAGAATCGCCTGGGCGACCTCTGGTCGCTGTTCGACTTTCTCAACCCGGGCCTCTTGGGCTCGGCTACGGCCTTTAGCCAGTTCGTCAAGGCTCTGCAAAACCAGCTCACGCCCCTGCGCCAGCTGGTGGGGCCCTACATCCTGCGTCGCCTCAAGACCGACCGCCGCATTCTAAACGACCTGCCCGATAAAATCGAAACCTCCACCTACTGCGGCCTGACCAAAGCTCAGGTCAAGCCCTACCAGCGGGTGCTCAAACACCTCGAGCAGGCCCTGCAAAGCCGCGAAGGCATCGAGCGACGCGGGCTGGTGCTGCAAACCCTCATGCAGCTCAAGCAGGTCTGTAACCACCCCAGCCAGCTGAGCGGCGACGGCGAGTTTCTGCCCTCCCACAGCGGCAAGTTTCTGCGCCTGGGGGAAATTTGCCAGGAACTGGCCGAGCGTCAAGAGCGCGTCCTGATCTTCACCCAATTTCGCGAAATCATCGACCCGCTGGCCGAGTACCTGCAGGAAATCTTCGCTGCCCCGGGGCTGGTGTTGCACGGCGGCACCCGCGTGGCCCAGCGCCAAAAGCTGGTGGAGCAATTCCAGCGCGAAGACGGCCCGCCGTTCTTCCTGCTTTCGCTCAAAGCCGGCGGCACCGGCCTGACCCTCACCCGGGCTTCCCACGTGGTGCATTTCGACCGCTGGTGGAACCCGGCCGTGGAAAATCAGGCCACCGACCGGGCCTTTCGCATCGGCCAGAAGAACAACGTGCAGGTGCACAAGTTCATCACTCGGGGCACCTTGGAAGAGCGCATCGACGCGCTGATCGCTTCCAAACAGAAAATGTCAGACGAGCTGCTCCAGGGCGACCAGGAAATCAACCTTACCGAACTCTCCGACGACCAGCTGCTCAAGCTGGTGCAGCTCGATCTGTCTCAGGTGGTGGCCTGATGGCCTGGGGCGAGTACGTGCCGCTGGCGGTGCGCCAGGCGCGGGGCCGGCGCGAGCTGGAAAAGCTGCGCAAAAAGGGCCTCCACGTGCAGCCGGTCGAGCTGCAGGGGCGTACCATCGCCCGCAGCTTTTGGGGCAAGGGCTGGTGTGAACATCTCGAGTCGTTTGCCGACTTCGCCAACCGCCTCGAGCGAGGGCGAGCCTACGTGCGCAACGGCTCGGTGTGCCACCTGGAAATTCGCCAGGGGGTGGTCGAGGCCCGCGTCAGCGGCAGCTCCCTTTACCACGTGCGAATTCAGGTAGAACCCCTGCCCGCCAAGGATTGGCAGGCCCTGAAGCAGGGCTGTGCCGGGGAGATCGCTTCGATGCTGGAGCTGCTTCAGGGCAAGTTCTCCCAGCACGTCATGGCGCGCGTGGCCGACCGCCAGCATGGCCTCTTTCCGCGCCCCAAGGAAATCAAGCTGGCCTGCAGTTGCCCCGACTTCGCCACCATGTGCAAGCACGTGGCGGCCACCCTCTACGGCGTGGGCAACCGCCTGGACCACGCCCCCGAGCTGCTCTTTCTGCTGCGCGGGGTCGACCCGCTCGACCTGCTGGGCACCACCCTGGCGCTGCCCAGCGCCAGCGGGGATGTCCTGCCCGACCACGAACTGGCCGACATCTTTGGCATCGAACTGGACCTCGGCACCCCTCCGGGCCCAACCGACTGGACCGCCGCCGACGTGCTCCGCCTGCGCCAGCACTTTGGCCTGGGTCCGGCCGATTTCGCCCGCCACAGCGGCCTGTCTCTGGCCACTGTGCTCCGCTGGGAAAGCAGCCAGGGCCCCTTGCAGCTGCGCGCCAAAACCCGGGGCATCCTGGAAGGCCTGAAGGCTCAGGCCGGTCTCTGACTCGCCTTTCCCCGCCCGATTCCGCTATACTGGCAGCGGCATGCACATCACCCTCCTCAACGACATCCTCTTCAAAGTCGTCTTCGGCACCCAGCGCCACTCCGAGGCGCTGCGGGGGCTGCTCAACGCCATTCTGGGCTTTCAGGGCAGCGACCGCATCGCCGAAATCACCCTGCTGAACCCGCTTCGCGAGAAAGAGCGCCTCGAAGACAAAGGCACCGCCCTCGATGTCAAAGCCAAAGACGGCCACGGAAGGGTCTACAACATCGAAGTTCAGGTCCAGGCCCAGGTCGCCTACCGCGAGCGTTCGCTCTATTACGCGGCCAACCTGATCAACTCCCAGATCGAGGCAGGTCAGGACTATCGCCAGCTGCGCAAAAGCATTCACATCTCGCTAACCGACTTCGTGCTCTTCCCCGAGTTCGACGACCTGCACAGTATCTATCGCCTCCACGATCTCCAGCACCAGCGCACCCTGGGCGATCTGCTGGAGCTGCATTACCTCGAAATCGCCAAGTTTCGCAAACATCGACTCGAGGAACTGCTCGAACCCCTCGAGCGCTGGCTCTACTTCCTCCGCCAGGGAACCCACTACCAGCAGGTATCGGAACTGCCCGAGCCTCTGCAACAAGAAGAAGGGATGATCACCGCCATGGAAGCCACCCACAACGCCCTCTGCGACGACGAAGTCCGCTACGCCATCGAGGCCCGCCGCAAAGCAGACCTCGACCGCCTCACCGAGATGAACGCCGCCGAGGACCGCGGCCGTGCCGAGGGCCGCGCCGAGGGCCGCTCAGAGGGCTCCCTCGAAACTGCCAGGAGTATCGCCCGCCAGCTCCTCGAGCTGGGTCATTCCGACGAGATGGTCTTCCAAGTCACCGGGCTCCGACGCGCCGACCTCGAGTAGCTTCAGGAGATCCTTCCCGGCACAGCAAAGCTCCGTTGCTACCAGTGAATGGCAATCGGAAACTGCGCCAGAGCCGGGTCTGCCGTCACCAGAGGGATTCCTTCCAGCAGAGACTGTGCCGCCAGCAGACGGTCGAACGGGTCTCGGTGCGGACAATCAAAGCTACCCGCCAGCAAAGAGTGTCGCGAGCTGATCATCAACTCGCTCGCTTGAAAGGTGGCAAGATGGTCCTGGTAGCTCTCAAAAAGACCCCTGGCCATATCGAGTTTTCCGAGTCTCAGTTTGGTGGCGATTTCCCAGGCAGTGGCCGCCGAGATCAAGCGAACGTTTCCTGGGTTTTCGATGATCTTACGGGCGGATCGACTCAGCCGGTGAGGTTCATACAGCGACCACAGCAACACATGAGTGTCCAGCAAGTAGCGCGTCAACCGCCCTCCCAGGCGTCGAGTTCAGCTGCTGGCAGAGGGTCAAAAAATGTCTCAGGCACGCTGCCCTCCAGGAAGCCAAGCGGCACTTTCGAGGGGTTCTCTAAGGGCAGCAGTCGAGCGCAGGGCTTTCCTGATTTGGCGATGATAATTTCCCCTCCGCTCTGAACTTCCTCAAGTAACCTCGACAGGTGCGTCTTCGCCTCGTGGATATTGACCACTTTCTTCATTGACTTAGTTTATTTGACTTAGTTCTTTACTGTCAACGCCCGAGCGTGGCCGGAAGCCTCTCTGGACAAGTGCCCGTGGCCCGGCTGTTACAACAACTCAGACCCCAGCCTGGCCAGACCTTCAGCCATAGCGCCCCCTTAGAGGTTGAAAAACGGATTCGTGACGAGCAAGCCCTCGTAGTCCTGGCCGTGATTGAGGTCCTCGCTGAGGACTTCGGCACAGCGGGCAGCCTTGGCGGCAGCCAGAATAGCAGCATCCCAATAGGAAATCTGGAACGGAAAACAGACCTACTATTGGGAGGTCTGGATCAACAAAGAAATCGGGGCGACTCGATTGCGGAATCAGGCGCAGCGGCTGAATCTGCCGGTCTTGCAGCGCAATCCGCAAGATCATCACGGGCCTATCCGCGGTTAATCTCAACACGCCCTAGAAGCCGGCTGGAGCCCCAGCATTCACGCGGGGTGACGGGGGTTAGCCTGCAGGCCTGAACATTTCAGTCAGGCTGTCCAGCATGGCCCGTCCTTCTGACTCGCTCAGGGTCCCCAGACGCTTTACCAGACGGGTTCGATCCACAGCCCTCAATTGGTCAAGCGCAGCGTGTCCCTGCCTGGCCTCGAAAAGGACGGGCACCCGCCAGGGATAGTCACGCCCACTCGAGGTTAGAGGCGCAACCAGGACCGTGCGAAGATGGCGATTCATTTCGTCTGGCGAGACCACCACGCAGGGGCGAGTCTTCTGAATTTCACTACCCATCTTGGGGTCGAGCGCCGTAAGGTAGACTTCCAGAAGTCTGGGGCCGCTCACCAGACCCAGTCTTCCTCATCAAAGGGGCTGAGGGGGGACTCGGGAAGCAGAAGGCTGTCGTCGCCCCTCGCCGCCATCTCTTGCGCCGCCTCCTCCCAGCCTTGACGGGGCCTGGCAGGAGCCTGCAGGATCAGTCGCCCTTCCTCGAGGATCAAGTCGGCCTTGTCGGTCAGTCCGTATTGTTCGAGAATGACCTTGGGGATGCGGATTCCTTTGGAGTTCCCAATGCGAATGATGTCGATAAGCATAGCTACAGTGTAATTACGGGGAAAGAGCTCTGTCAAGCAACGATTCCAGGACCATCGGCTCGGAAGGGTCGTCTCCCTGTCGGTTGCGAAAAACGACACCTGGCAGAGTGCCGGAATCGAACACTTTACCAGAGCGTGGGAATCGAACAGAGGTGGCTCATTCTTGCCGATCGCTGGTGGCTCATATCGAGCGATCGATGACAGTCAGACCTCATTGCGGCGCTGGATTTGCTCTTCACTGGCGTTTAGGCCCCGAATGAAGTTACCCAGCTCATCGGCCATCCGCTCAGTTGGCGTTCAACCCGAAAGCCCGCGTCCCCAACTTGTTCTTAAAGAAGCTCTCCAACTCCAGCGCCTCCTGCTTGGACCCATTGCGCGAAAACGTTTCCAGAATCGAAAAACGCAAAGCGCCAGGGTAGCGCCCCCTTTCCCCAGTCGATCACCAGCCGGTATTCCAGATCGTCGAATGCCGTACAGCGAGTCAACTCATCATCCACCTTCCCCGCCAGCCCCCAATCCACGTGCGGACAGCCCTCGGGCAGCGGCACCCGCTCGGCGGCTGAACATGGGCCCACCCGGAAGGCGCCGAAAAACCGACTCCGCCCCCGCTCCTCGCCCACGAACGACAGAAGATGCTCGCAACCCTTGAACACCGGCTGACCCTGATAGCTTTGGTAGGCCTCCAGCCAGCCCTCCGCCTTCAGCTCCTCCACATCCCAGCG
>CAZYPN010000094.1:0-20133 GCA_964649085.1 uncultured Burkholderiales bacterium
GGGGTGGTCCTGTTTTCAATTAGCAAATGGTCCTGTTTTCGGTTGACACTGGCAGTACATGTTGTGCTGGTCTCGCTGCCGCAACTGGGGGCAACGGCACAGGCATTATGGGTACCGGTTCAGGATGTTCGCTTCTTGCGGTCAGAATCGCCTTTTCCGATGATCGGGAACCAAGGCGATGGGTGACTTCTAATGAGAAAATTGCATTGGGGATCGACTGGGCCTGGGAGAACGGTGCGGATGTATTGAGTAACAGTTGGGGCGGTGGCACACCCTCGAATGCAATCAATGAGGCCTTCAGGCGTGCACGCACAGAAGGGAGGGGCGGACAAGGCTGCGTGATAGTCATTGCTGCAGGGAACGACAATAACGTAGTTTCGTACCCGGCAACCCTGAGAGACGTTTTGACCGTTGGCGCCAGCAATGAGTTCGATGAACCCAAGACCCCTCAAAGTAAAGACGGAGAAGCTTGGTGGGGGAGTAACTTTGGTCCAGAAGTGGATATCGCCGCGCCTGGTGTCCATAACTTGACAACCGACAATTCTGGCACAGCTGGATATGACCCGACTCATTATTACACCTCGTTTAACGGAACCTCATCGGCCACACCCATCGTTGCAGGCATAGCCGGTTTGATACTCTCTGCGAATCCAGGACTTGAGGAGTCGCAAGTTCGGCAAATACTCATCGAAACGGCAGACAAAGTCGGTTCTGTGCCATACTTTGGTGGGCGCAACGACCGGATGGGTAGCGGGCGAGTGAACGCCGAGCGAGCCGTTCGGCGAGCCAAGGAACTTCTGTAGACAACGACCTCAGAATTGATTCGGGAGTGGCCGCTTGTATGCTGGCCACTCCCGAACATCTAAGATTCTAGTCTATTTCGCCTTATATGGGATTTTTACCTGAATTGGATTCGGGCTCGGAGTTGCCTCTGTGCCTGTCGTCCTGCGCACGTTAGCCGGTTGAGCACTGGTATCGCCTTCACTTCCGGAAACGGTTCCATCGAGACTTGGGCGCACTGTTGAATCATCAAGCGGCAGCGGAAGCCGGGCGATGTATGTCCCGTCCGATTGGCTCTCGAGGATGAAATAGCGAAATCCGATGGCGACTGGTCGGACAAAGATGCCTCGGAGAGATACCTGGGTTTTCGTTTTGCTGACCACCTTGAATATGACGCCGTTTCCTCCTGCATTGGAGTTGTTCTCGGTCGTGAGATTTCCGGTCGTCGGCGCTGGCGTTGGAGTAGGTTCGGAAGCTCCGAACTTCTGGCCCACGAACCAGGTGCGAGAGGTGAGTCGGTTCGTAATTGCATCCAGGTCCAGGCTCGAGTCGAGATTGAAGTCCGTAGCTGTCGAAATGGTGACATCGAGGACTCTGGCGTAGTAGACTTCCTGAATTACTCTGAGCGCAGTTCCTGCGGGCAAAGCGACTCCGGCCATCCCAGTTGCCTCGGTCAAGCCTCCAGTTTGATTCCGAACCAGCCCAAGCACCCTCCCCATGGGTAGACCATAGGACTCTGCCTGCGGAATGGAAACGGTGACCGACTTCGCTCGACTGTTATCAAAGCCCAAAGCGAATCCAAGGAGGGGTATCGCTGCGTTGACGTTTTCCTGATTGAAAGTGACGGACAAAAATGTCGGTGGGGCTACCAGGCGAAGTCGTGTGTCATCCCTCGAGCGGTCGAAGACTCTCTGGCCTGTAGGTTGCTCGAAAGTATCTGGTTTGACGTTCCCCTGATCGTCTACTGCAGGCCGGGGGGTCTTTGGGAAGACCATGCGATTCTTGTAAAAATCAGAGACCTTGTCCGTGATCCCATCGACGCTGCCCATCCAGTTGCCGATAGGCAAGTAGTCGTTACCTTCAAGCCAGTCATCCTGGTCTCGATGTCTTAGCGGCTCGATATAGATGTCCCCGACCTGTACGTCTTCTCGCGGAGGAAAAACAGGTGTCATTTGTAGCTCACGTATCGCCTTGCTCCAGTCGCGAGCGACAAAGCCTCTGGGATCGTCCTGGCACCCTGTTACCATTAGTGTCGTCGCCAGGACCAAACAGTCTCTCCAGCAAACCTTCATGTAGTTTCGTTCCCTCCTCATTTATTGCCAGTTACCACCAGCCCTGATTTTTGCCAAAAACAAAGGCGGCATGAACATCGATACCGCCGAATCCGTGCGAATTGTCTCGGACCACCCTCTGTCCAGACATTCTTTTCGCGGATTGGGCAAACGCTTCGTACATTCTAGCGGGTGTAGTAGTTTTTCCAGCATTCCTGGCAGCTTCGACGAGTAGCGCAAAACAGCCAGCGGCGATTGGAGTCGCAGCAGAGGTGAATCCGAAGTGACTAACATACCTTGGCGCTCCAGGTCCAGGAAATCGACCATTGGTCGTTAGAATTTGATCTCCTGGAGCGCAAAAGTCGGGCTTGGTCAAGAGATGAGTTGAACCTGGTGGCTGCACAGGTCCGCGTGCTGATGAACGGAGGATTCTCCCGTCTGCACCGTAGGCACCGATCGCTACTGCTGCATTCAAGTCTCCACCAACGGGACTCCAGGGAGGTGGCCAGAGCGCCGGTGCATCGATATTTTTTGGCGGAGCAAGCTCCGGCGCTTCCCCCTTGTTGCCCGCTGCGCACACAAAGGGAATGTTGCGGTTGAGGCAAGCCTCAAGTGCTGTCGACCAGAGTTTAGAATACTCGAAGTTCTGAGGCGTCGACATGGACATGCTGATAACGTTGGCACCGTTGAGGATCGCGAAATCAACGGCAGCCATCGCGGAGTTTTCGGCAGTATCGGCGTCGTCCGGAGTCGAGAAAACCTTGAGAACCATAACCTGAGCTCCTGGGGCGATTCCCGTACTGGCTCCAACGGCTGCCCCCGCGCAAAGTGTTCCGTGGAATCCTGCTGCAAAGCCGTCAGTAACATCTGTAGGGTCTGCGCCCGGAATGAAGTTCTTTCCCCCTTTGGGCCAGTCAGGATTTACCCAAAGGCGGGTAACAAGATCGGGATGCTGTGAAATGCCTGAGTCGATGATGGCAACAACCGTTCCGGCGCCCGTAAGTCCAGTCTGTTGTCGAAGCAACAAAGCACCCACTGCTCCAAGGTGCCAGGCTTGTTCAGGCGCCAATCGACCTTGCCGGAGGGAGTGCTCGGTCTCGACGGGGATGGATGGAAGTGTCAGTCTTCCGCTTTTGAAAATCTGCATCCCCGGCAGCATACTCTCGTCTAGCTCCGCCTCAGAGTATAAGGCTATCCCCGTAAGGGCGGTCAGGACTTGAATGGCTGCACCTTCACCGGTTATCTGCCTAAGCTTGTTTACAGCATAAAGCATCTCCGTTTCTGAAGGCTGATTGTCAAAAGATAGCACATAGCTTGGCATCGATTCAGATAACGCTTACATCCACGGCATCTATCGACGCAATCAGGCTTGTCTCTTTTGGCGATAGATAAGCCTCAAGCAGCAGGTCAAAATGGAAAGTGGCCAGACCGTCAACGATTTCAGACCTGAAGGCACCTCCGATTGGCGCGGTGTGAACAACAAACAAAAGGCTGGTGGCAGCGGCCTCAACCTGATAAAGTTCATTTAACTCAAAAATCTGCCGATGGCCGTTTATCGAGGCCGTTACGCGGAGGAATGAACTGTTCGGTCGGACAGTTCCAAACTGAACGGAGAACAGAAATGCTGAGTCTTCTGGAGTGACTTGGTAGCGGGCCTGACCGACGAGGTGGACTGAGCCCCAGGTATTCGGCACCTTCAGGTCAAGGCTGTGGCCGCTTCCGAATACAATGGAAAGGTCCGGCCCGTTGGCAAGACTTTGGTGGCCCTGGGCCTCGATCTGAGACCAACCGGTCTGACCAGGCTCTTCAACTCGACTCGGTCTGCATTTCGTCATCAATTGTGACATGGCTGCACTTCCTTTCAATACTTCGATGTTAGAACAGTTCGACCGTGGCGACCGTCGAAGTCCCGCCCAGGAACTCGAGGGTGATCGTCATTTTATCTGAGTATTTCAGGATGGCCTCAGGCTGGGACCTTGATAGACGGATACTCCGACCATCGACTTGAATCCTCATGAAGGGATTGTTTTGGTCTGGTCGCACCGTGACCCGCTTGGGTGAAGTGGTTCCCTTGTTTAACGTAAGGTGAATAGGAACCCAGTAAGTTGCTCGCTTGGCATCCACATCTTGATCTGGGAACGCCGTTCCATGATAGGTCCAACTGCCAGGAGCAGCTACAGTCATTATGTCTCCTGCCTTGACTTTCACACTTTGCATAAAGTCGCCGTAGCACTGAAATTGCTGATGGAAATTGTCATTAACGTTTTCAATACCGAGGTCGGCGAATTGTCCGCCATTTTGCCCGGCCGGCCGGACGACCCCCCAGCATTTGACAGTCGTCGATCTGGTAGCTGTCCCGCTTAAGATGCAACCCCCAACCCCACCATAGTCGCCTGAAGTCCGAGCCTTGAATTCTGTGCCGAAGGCCATCAGAGACCCAACGCGACGAATGGGTGCAGTGCCAAAGCTGCCACCTTCTGCGCTGGCCATCGAGATGTCGCGCAGAAAATTCTGGATGGGTTGATCAAAGGCGATGCCAGTCTCGACTGGGACTGCAGCCTTGTTGCCACTCCAGATGTAAAGCCGTACCTGGTCTCCAGGAACCAGGGTCAGCACCTCGGGATTTCCCAGGCGGGTTACAATACCGCTCTCGACGAAAGAGTCGCGAATGTTCTCTATTTTGTCAAACAGGGCCCGAACGACAGTGCTGACTGCGGTGCGCGCAGGGGAAGCTCCATCCTTAAACGAGACGTTCTCCAGCGCGATAGCCCTTGAATGCTCGTGGTCACTATAGAGCGGAATCCGACAGTCTTTTGTGGGTAGCGCAAGAGTAAGAGAAGCCGGGGTCACCGTTAAGCTCATAACTACAGCTCCTTGGGTAATTGCCGATGGTTCGCACTGCATTCGGTGCGCTCCCTCACCCGTACGGGTGATTTTTGCTCCCCCCTCACGTCTCAATATTCCGCGGCCACTGCTGGCCCTGGTCACGCTCCGGCTGCCACCGCTGCATCAGCCCCAACACGCTCCTGCGGAACTCCACCAGCGCCCGATTCCTCGGGTCCCCGGGGTCGGCGGCGAAATACAGCTCCGTCTCCACCCCCCCCTCGGGAAGCAGGGGCACATACGGAGCCGAGTAAATGAAGATGCTGTAAAAGCGGATCATCAGGCCAATCGTCCCCGTCTTGGGCAGGTAGTCGAGCAGTCGGAAGTTGTCGTCCTGGGGAATATCCTCGCGCTGCAGGCACACCGGGTAGTTGGCGGCCGACATCAACACCGGGCTCAGCGACTTATGCAGGCGCGAGCAGCCGTGCATCGTCAGTCGGTACATCAGGCTGGTCAGGATGTTTTGCAAGGCCTGTCGGGTCTGAACACCGTCGCCCAGGCCGTTCAGGTTGCCCGCCCCCGGCTCTGCCGCCTCGGCCAGCCAGGCCTGCAGTTCTTGGTCGTCAGCCACCTCGCCATCCGAAGCGTAAGAAGCCTCGACCACCGCCTGCACATACTTCCCGCTGGCCTGGTAAAGGTCGAGGTAATACGGGACGATGGGGTAGCGGTCCCAGGGACGCTGGTCGGAAAAGTCGCCTTTCAAAATCCCGTGCTGATCCAGTTCCACGCTGGGGTCGTCGTCAAAGAAGCTCCGCCCCCGAGCGAAAGCATCGATCAGGTTCAGGAAGGCATCCGGCGTGTCAAACGAGGTGGGCGGGGCAATGAACCTCCAGGCCAGCAAGAGAATCTCGTCAAACTGAATCAGGAAGTCCGACTGCGGCCCCAGCAGCGCCCGAACCGGATGGCCCTCGGACAGGTTCCTCTGCATCGCCTTCAGCATTGCCGCCGTGACGATGTGCCAGTGGTAAACGTGCCCCAGCCAGATGCCATAAACCGTCACCGAAACCTTGGCCGCCTGCAGCGCATACAACCAGCTTCGAGGCCCGACCGCCCCCCGTTCAAAGACACGATGGTGTTGCTGCTGATAGTCGGTCACCCGAATGGCGAAGGGCTGCAGGCTCTTGTCGGGCCCTTGCTCAAGCAAGGTAATGGTCCCAGGCGTAAACCTCAGCAATCCGTCTACCGAGGCTGAGGGAAACTGGCTGAACAGGTTCAGGTCTATTGCGAACAGTTTCCCTTGAGTCGCCTTCTCCGACCACGACGCCTGCCATTCCTCACCGAAGACCGCCTGAAGCTGCCCCAGCTCCGCCGCCCGAATCTTCTTGAGGAAGAGCAAATTGTAGGCCAGCCCGTGCTCGGCCAGGTTGGGCCAAAAGCTCCGGGTGGCCACCTCCGGGTCCACCAGGCTGGCAGCCCATCCCGCGTAGAGCGGTTTGGCTTCCTCATAAGCATTGTCGAATTCAGTGATGGAAATGTCGAACTGTTCCGGCGAATCCAGCGACAGTCGAGTCGCGCTCAGGTTCTCGGGCACCCACTGGAATAGGTCACCCGTGAACATTCCCACCAGCTTCAGGATATTGGCGTCTTCAAGCGCCTCCACCAGCTGCCTCAGGCTGTGGTCCATTCGGTTGGGCGAAGTCCCAAAGAGGAAAGTGATCGCCTTCAACCTGCGCCCCTGGATGGTGTACTCTCTCTCGAACCTGCTCATGGCGGGCTTCATCTGCTCGCTTCGGCCCTGCAGCTTCAGGACCGAGTCCAGCAGGCCGTCCAGCTCCAAAGGAATACCCGGGCGATAGCGATGGCCCGTGTGCAGATAGTGAAGAAAGTTGGTCAGCCCGCCAAAAGCCATAGAGCGCCTCTCATCCAGGGGATAGCCTCCGGTGTTCCTCTCGGCTGCAAACCCTCCCTCACCCGTTCGGGTGATTTATCGGCCACTGGTAGACTTTTTGGAAGATTTTCAGGCTGCATCGCCAGAGTAGTAGCAGAAGCCAAGGAGAGCAGAACCGTGAAAATTCAGACCGTCGCAACCCACACTCCCTCATCGTTGAACAAGGCGCCAGCCTCGCCAACGCTTGCAAGCGAGCCCCAAGATCGCTTGCAAAGTCGACCGTCCGATCCGCCGCTCTCGAACGTCAGAGAGTTTCTTGAGTTTGGTGCCCGTGCAGCGGCCATCACAGCCGTGCCCAGCGGCCTGGCTGTAGCAGCCTTTAAGGCCGGAGCCGAAGGAGGTGCGCTCGGCGTTCTGGCCGGCCTGATTGCCGTTCCCTGTTTCGGAGCCCTCATGCTGCCCCATATCTTTTCGGGCGGAAACAACAAACTGATCAATAATGCCACCGCGGCGGGGGCTATGTTCGCCGTGGCGGGCAGCGTGGCGTTGGGCGCGGCTCTGTAAGCAACATTAGCCCATCGCCGCCAGGGCTTCGGCCAGCCTCAGCCCATTGTTGTTCCTGGCGTTCGCTCTGTCGCTCTTCCATGAACTCGTCACGGGCCCACGGTCCCAGGTCGGCCAGCGTCTGCAGTGTGGCGCAGCGGTTCTCAGGCTGTCGCAGCAATCGCCGCAACGTGGGGAAGGCTGGTTGAGCCGCCGGTCCCAGTTTGCCCACAATGGCCAGGGCTTGCCAGCGGGCGGCCGGGGCGGTTGCCGAGCTCTTGATGAGGCGGAGCAGCCAGGGCAACTGGTCGGCGGCCAGTTCGCCCAACACCAACATGCCGCGCAGAAAGCTGAGATTCTTGCTCGACTTCCAGCCGCGCGCCAGGTCCGGCAGTACCTCCCGGGCCAGTTCCCGGGGTTGGGGATGATGGCGAAACAGCTCGTTGCGCAGATGCTCTCGCTGCACGAAGGCTTTAGCCGCTCTGGGCAACACCCACCGATTGCCCCGGGGAATTCGCAACAGGGCCAGCAAGGCCGAGTCGTGTAAGGATTCCACCTCCAGACTGTCCACCAGGATTGGAATGCGGGCCTGGGCGCCATCGCCCAGCTCGCCCCAGGTCCGCAGAATCGCTCGGCTTGGCTTTGCCGCCAAGAGCATCTGCAGCTGCGACGGGCTCAGGCGTCTCAGGCGTGGCCATAGCGCTTCGGCTGCCCAATCGATGCCCGCCACCGTCAGTTCAACAAGCACGGGCATCGGGTCGAGCCACGACTCAAACAGCAACAAGGCGCGCAAATACAATGGCATGCACCGTTGCCGGGTGCGTTGTTCCAACTCCTGCAATCGTTGGATCGAGGGCTGAAACTGCGCGCCCGATGTCTCGAAGTGCTCGCAGGCCGTGGCCACGACCTGAGCGGAGCGGTCGAGTAGGGCCACTTCGTGGTAGTAGGCCACGGCCTCCACTCCCAGCCTGTCTGTCCAATGGCGACTGGCTCTCAAGGCAGCCTCGCGCACCGAGGCATCCTCATGTTCGAGCAACTCATCGAGTAGAGATTGGAATGAAGGATCTTCTTGGGCAAGCAAGCGGGCCACATAGAATGCGGCCTGAGGCGAGCGTCGCGCAGCGCCGGTCAATTCGTCGACAAGGCCGGCCACCCGGCCCTGCAGCGCATGGGCCGCGGCCTCTGCTACCGAGTAGAGCATGGGGGGAGCATCCAGGTCCGAGGCATCCACCTCACAGCCGGGGTCTTCCAGCGCTACTATCAGGGCCCGCAGCACATCGGGGTTGTTTCCGGAGCCCGCCAGTTGGCGCGCCGCCCCGGCACGTTCTCCCACCGAGCCCCTGGCCAGTTGCTGTACTGCCGCCTTCTCCCAGGGTGTCATCCCCTGAGTATCGTTCGTTCTCCCATTCACGGCAAGCCAGGAACAGCCTGTACGGCTTGAGAAACTATCCGGATGGCCTTTAACCTTGAGATTTTGCGCAAGCGCTTTAGCGAGATCGAATCCAACCTGATGCTGGTCGAAGAGGCGGCTCGAATGCCCCTGAACGAATTCTTGAATTCTCCAGACAAATCAGATGCCACCTTGTTCCGGCTTTTGATCTGCATCGAAGCTGCCCAGGCCATCTGCACCCACGTTGCGCCTCGACTCACCGGAGCCAGCCCCGATTCTATGGCGGAGTGTTTCGAGTGTCTCGCTGCGGCAGGCGTCTACAGCGCCGAGTTTGGCGCGAAATTAGCCGCCATGGCGCGCTTTCGCAAATTGCTGGTCCACCGCTACTGGGGTCTGGACCTGGCTACGGTTCACGGCTTTCTCGGGCAAAGCGTAGCCGATCTGCGCCAATACATCGCCGCCATTGCGGCAGCTGTGCAGGCATGACCCCCTGTCAACTCTTGTCCGAGTCCCTGGGCCAAACCCCCCACGTCTTTGCCTTGCTCTTCGGCTCGGCCACCCGGGGCCCGGCATATCGCGACTTTGATGTGGCCATTATGGGCGGACCAACCGAACTGGGCGAACGTCTGGCTCTGGGGGTTCGGCTCGAAGCGGCCGTCAAGTTTCTGGTCGATCTGGTCCACCTTGAGCAGGCTCCGCTGGCGCTGCAGTTTGAAGCCAGCAAAGGCCAACTGTTGACTGTTTCCGATCCGGAGGCCCTGGCCGACTGGAAAGAACGCACCTGGAGCGAGTATTTCGACCGTCAGCATTTCTTCCAGAGCTACGCCCGCGAAATGCTGCAGGCCCGCGCTCAAATGGCCTAACTCCACCCAGGCTAGTATCAAACGGCCTGTTCCGGGAAGCGAAGCGGACCGAACAGGAGTTTGAGACCAACATCGGTCCTCGGAGCGGAGCGAGGAGGGCCAGGGGCTAGTGCTCCGTCAAGCGTTCATTTAGGGGTTGGGCCCTCAGAAATTCGGACCGGGTCTTGCGTAGGGGCTCGCAGAGGGCCCAAAGGGGTCACGGCGGGTTGGGACCTGATTGTCCGGCCTGCGATTCAAGGGCCTGGTGTGCCAAGTGGCCGGGGACACCGTTTCGATCGCGTGATCCCAGTTGAAACATCGCCCAGGTTGCCTGCCCCCGGCAAGTCCGACAGCCAGCAATCTTGCAAAGGGACACTACAAACTTCTCACGTGCATCCGGCGTGCATCTTCTCTTGATGGAAACGGGCCCCAGGCCACAAGCTAGCGAGCCCCGACAAGCCTTCGCGCACTCTCGGCGACCTCTGCGTTTCATATCGGCACGCCCACTCTATTGGCTGGGTCTACTCCAGTCGGTTTACCCCAAAATTGAGCATTGACAAAGCACTAGTTTCTCGCTTGCACGGCCACGCGCTGCATCAACGTGAAGCGTGAGTCTGTCAACGACACCGAGCCCACGGCCAGCTGGCGTCGGGCGTCGCCCAGGGCCACGGCGCTCAGCAGGATATCCCAAAATGGCGGCCCCTGAATTACCCGGAACTGCAGCAACTGGGTGGCCACAACACGGCGAGGTGGGGTTTTCCAAAAGCTGGTGGGTTGTTGGATGACAGTTCCGGTCAGCCAGCCTCCCGGCAGGGCCGGAAGCATCCCCGGTGTCGCCGGGCTGGGCGCCGCTTCTTCGCAGCGGATCAGCCATTTTTCGGCACATCGGTCATCGTAGCCATCGGCGTCGCCCCCAAAGGCGCCGGTATAGCTTGAAGGCACCGTCAGGTAATAGGTAATGAGACGGTCGGCAAGTGGGCTTCCCTCAGCCGAGAGGGCCAACTGTTGTTGCTCGGGGTCAGGCAGAATCAGGGCGATGGCATCGCCGCTGAACACGCTACCAGAGCCCGAGGCCACCGGCCGGTAGTCGGATTGCCCGGGGCCCCTGGAGCCATTGATCAGGTCGCGTTCCAGGGCGGCCTGAGCCTTCAGCAGTTCACGCAGGGCCAGGTCACGGGCCGAGGAACGCTGCCAGACCTTCGTTACCGTGCGCAGGCTGAGCATCGACACCAGGCTGAGCACGCCAAAGATGGCCAGGGCCAGCAGCAATTCCGGTAGGCTGAATGCCTGCCCAGCTTTACGGCCGGGATACAAAACGGACAACCTCTGTAGAGAGCTTGCCATAGCCCTCTCGATTCAACTCTCCACCCCACCACGAAAGCCGCAGGCGCACTTTCTTCAAGTTGGGGGCCGATGTATCACTGGCATCGCTGACATAGTAGCTCAAGGTGAAGCGTTGGGGTCCCAGACTCAGTTCCTGGCTGCTGTAGACCGCCGCATCGCTGTTGCTGGCCCAAAAACCGGCCCCAGCGTTGTGTTGAGCCTGATAGATCTCCTGGGCCATCCACTGATGGGCCAGGCTCTGGGCCAGGGTCAGGTCGCTTCCCTTCTGGTTGCTCTTCATCGCGGTCAGGCTCAAAGCCACCGACAGCAGCACCAGAATGGCGGCCAGAGCCAGGGCCAGCAAGACCTCCGCCAGGCTGAAACCGCGCCTAGTGTTGATAGAAGGCACGCAGCCTGAAAGAACTGCTGGCATCGATCGGGCTTTCCTCCAGGTTGTGCAGATAGCTCGGGTCGAACGTGAGGTTGCACTGGTGGGCCACGATCTGGATGTTGCGCATCGTGGCCTGTGCGTTGCTGCTAGGGTCTTTGCCGTAGGCCACCATCGCGCCGCGCAACGAAAAGTCTCCCCAATCCAGGGGGGAGCCGGTTTTGCCGGCGTTGATCACGATGTCTCCCCAGGCATACATCACTCCCTTGAGAGACACCGCATTGTAGCGACTGTTGCTGTTGTCAAAGGCAAAACCATCGATCAGGATATTTCCTGCGGAGTAAAGGTTGATACTCGAGGCGTCCTGAGCCGCCTCCAGGTCAACCCCATTGCCGAGCAAAGACAGGTCGCCCCCGGCCACCACGGCACCCCCCTTGCCTTCCAGCATACCCGCCAACACCATGTCTCCGGCTCCTCGCAAGGTAACGCTGGCGGTTTCTTCGCTGTCGCCCTCCAGGCGTATCTTCAGGTCTTTCACGGCCAGGCCCGAACTGCCCCCAACGTTGGCGGTCGGTGTGGCCACGGGGTCAGAGGGTCCCTGGAAACCGACGTTGGGAGCTGCACCGACGCCAAAGTCGGCAGGAATTGGAGAGCCCACCAATGTCGAAAGCCGATTGAGTCGATTGGTATTCCCCCCTGCGTTGCTCCAGAAATACTGAGCCAGTTCCAGAGCGCCAAAGCGAAACTGGTGATCGGGTAATCCGTCGAAATCTGTCTGAAAGTTGTTGATATTGGTAAACTGCAGACCGTTGTATTGATATTGGGCCCCACTGAGGTTGAGATTGCCATTGTGGGTTCCGGTGTAGCTGTAGATCACATCCAGCAAAGCCTGGTTGATAGGCACAGGATTGTTGAAAGTGGCCAGGTTGTTGTTCGTAGAGGTAGGGTTCACCGCACTGATCTGGGCATCGATGGCCTGGGCCAGGTTGGCCAGAAACAAGCCGGCCTGTGGGGAAGGCTGAGCCTGTGCCAACATTTGCGGTCCGCCCCCAGGGGGAGGAGAGGGCGTTTCGCCCTCCTGAAAAGCTCCTTTGGCCGGAACCAGCGCCAGTCCAGTGACCGTTCCTGGCACCACCTGGGCATCTTTGCTGAAATGCACCTCGACCACATCATGGCCATCACGGGGTAGGAGATTGAGGTGAATGGAAGGATCCAAATTCACCTCCGTGCCTGGCGCCAACGTTCCGGCTAAACGTTGAGACTTATAGTCGGCGTAGTCCAGGGGGTAGTACAGCACCTTGGGCTGGCCTTGCACAAGGTCTACCTCGTAGACCCCGGCCTGCATTTGCACGGCGCCCGCACCAGGAACCGGAGCCGCACTGAGGGCGATGCTGTAGAAAGCGTCGTTGGCATTTTCTTGTTGCCGACGGATCGTCGAGGCCACCTGGGTTGAGCCGACCTGCAGGCCCCCGTTGGCCGTGCGCAGTTCACCCAGGTTCGACGAAAGCAGCCCTGCCTGTTGGTCCGCCTGACGCACCTCCAATCCGCCTTTGGTGCGCATACGGGCCATTCCGCTTCCCAAAGCGTTAAAGTGCACCGACTGTCCGGCCTGCACCGTAAAATCAAGGTTGCCCGTAGCACTGGCGACAGAATCGTAGCCCTGCAATTCTTCGCTGCTCAGTTCCAGGATTTGCTGGCTCTTCACGCCAGAAGGATTGCCTGAAAAGCCGCTGGGCAGCCCGTTGCCATCCAGAGTCGCGGAGCCACATGTGGCCTCGACACTGAGTAGCAAACAATGGGGCGGAAGGGGTGAGCCCAGAGGGGAGGGCACTTCGAAATTGTTCGGCAGATTGTTGGCCGACCGAAGGGGCGGGTTGGCCATCGGCTGGCTCGGATTGTCCAGCCCGTCGCTTCCGCCTGGACCGTCGAGGGCGTTGAAGGTATAGCGAAACCGAGCCCAAGTTTCGCCTTCCTGAATCCAGCCCACCACCTGACCGTCTCGTTCCTGAACGAGCATGCCGGGAGTCTGGAATTGATAAGCATCGGCGGCCCGCCAGCGCCCACCGGGAGTGGCCCGAATTCGAGCGATGGCATACTCTGTACCGCTTTGAATGGCGCGTTCGGCGGCCTGCCGACGGGCCTGGTGTTGGCTGCGCTGCAGGCCGGGGGGGGCCAGAGCCAGGGCCGCAGCGGCAAACATGGCCACCACAACGGCGACGAGTAAGACCCCGATAAGAAATGACCCCCGACGTGAAACCATGGGGAGAAATTCGGTCGAGGGATCGCCAATCCTGCGCGGCCGATGGCTCTAGCCGCGGACATCCTTTCAACCACGGGCGGCTCCCCCTGGGGCTTATCCGGGAACACGTAAGGTAATTGCGCCATCTCCAGGGCTGGAACACAGGCAGTATGGAGTGCTGCTGGCCGAATGGAAAGAACGCATCTGGAGCGAATACGTCCACCGTCAAACCAGGTCCGCCAAAGACCAGAGGCTCAACCCGGTGGAGGCACAATTGAAACTGAACCTGAAATTCCTGGGGCTTGCCCTGCTCCTGACCACGGCCGGCTACCTGGTGGCAAGGTGGCTTTGGACAGCCACCCACGCTCGCGCCATGGGCCGATTGACGGCCTGCAAATCCAACCTTCAACAAATCTCCCAGGCGCTGGAGAAATATTCCAGGGACCATGATCGTCACTATCCTGAGCGGCTCGACTCTCTACTGCCCACCTATCTGAAGGCCCTGCCGGTTTGCCCCGAACAGCAAAGCAGCGATGACTACCGAGCCCGGTTGTCTCCGGGGAGCTACACGATATGCTGCTCCGGAGCGGCCCACGCGTTCCTCTACATCCAGCCGGACTATCCCCGCATCTCTAACCAGGCCGGCCTGGACGCTGGGCCCCAGGTCTCTGAACTGCGAAAAGTATTCGACATGCTCACGGGCCAGTCCCCGCCTCCCAAGCCCCACTGAGACCAAAGTCCCGCCAACACTTCTCAAACAATACACTAACGCAAAAATCAATAGTTAAACGTATGCTTGACTTATGTCACAGCTTCAACCCCTCCTCGTCATCCGTAACTCGGTCCTGTTTCCTCACACGGTGACTCCCATCACCGCCTCGCGGGACCGCTCCATTGCCGCCGTCGAAGCCGCTCTCGAGGGTGATCGCTCGCTGATCGTCGTCACCCAGCGCGACCTCTCGGTAGAAGAGCCTGGCCAGGACGACCTCTACACCATTGGCACGCGCACTACCATTCAGAAAGTCACCCGCGCTCAGAACGGCTTGCAGGTCGTGCTGCAGGGGGTCGAGCGCGTGCGCCTCATCAAGCTCGAGCCGGGCAAGCCCTACCTGCAGGCGCGTATTCAGGCCTTGCCCATCCAGGAAGACCGCAGCGCCGTGGTGGAAGCCCTTCACCGCAGCCTGCTGGAACGAATCGGCCAGACCCAGCACCAGAACACCCGTGCCCTGCTCGACCAGTTTCCCGACCCCATCCAGCTGGCCTACTTTATCGCCGGGTTCCTCAAGTTGCCCGTCGAGAAAGAACAGCAGGTGCTCGAAGCCAGCAGCCGCACGGAAGCACTCGAACTGATTCACAAGTTCCTGGCCCACGAACTCGAAGTACAGGAGGTTCGCCAGCGTCTGCAGCATCAGGTGCAAAATGAAATGGGCAAGGAACAGCGCGAGTATTTGCTGCGCCAACAACTGCGGGCCATCCAGAAAGAGCTGGGCGAGAACGACGGCGATCGTGCGGAACTCGACCTGCTTCGCGAGAAGCTCGACCAGGCCCAACTTCCCGACGACGCCCGTAAGGAGGCCGATCGCGAACTCAAGCGCCTGGAGCGGCTCAGCCCCTCCTCGCCCGACCATTCGCTTACGCGCGGCTACCTTGAACTGCTGGCCGAACTGCCCTGGTCCCAGGTCAGCCAGGACAATCACGACCTCAAGCACGCCCGGGCCGTGCTCGAAGAGGATCACTTTGGCCTGAAGAGCGTCAAAGAGCGCATCCTTGAGCATCTGGCCATCATGAAGCTCAACTCCGGAGCCAAAGCTCCCATCCTCTTGCTGGTGGGTCCGCCCGGGGTGGGCAAAACCTCGCTGGGCCAGAGCATCGCTCGGGCGCTCGAGCGCAAGTTCGAACGCCTCTCCCTGGGCGGACTGCACGACGAAGCCGAGCTGCGCGGCCACCGGAGAACCTATATCGGGGCGCTGCCCGGCCGACTGATTCAGGCCGTGCGCCGGGCCGGCGTGAAAAACCCTGTGCTGATGCTCGACGAAGTCGACAAACTCGGCAACAGCTACCGAGGCGACCCGGCCTCGGCCCTGCTCGAAATCATCGATCCGGCCCAAAACGACAAGTTCCGCGACAACTATCTCGACCTGCCCTTCGATCTCTCCAAAGTGCTCTTCATCCTCACGGCCAATACCACCGACACCATTCCGCGCCCCCTGCTCGACCGCATGGAGGTGATTCGTCTCAGCGGCTATAGCGAAGAGGAAAAGCATCAGATCGCTCGGCGCTACCTGCTTCCCAGGGTGCTGCAGGACAGCGGACTGCGGCCCGACTCTCTGCTCCTTAGCGACGACACCCTCCAGCACCTTATCGCGCGCTATACCCGCGAGGCCGGCGTCCGCGAACTCGAGCGTGTCCTGGCTCGTTTGGTGCGCAAGCTGGCCCTGCGTATCGCCGAAGGCGACGGTTCCGACGCCGCCCAACTCAACACCTCAGAAGCCGTGGAGTTGCTCGGTGCCGAACGCTTCCTACCCGAGTCAGCGCGCAGCGAAAGTCAGCCCGGCGTGGCCACCGGGCTGGCCTGGACCGAAGTGGGCGGCGACGTGCTCTACGTCGAGTCCATTCGTCTGCCCGCCGGCCGCGGCCTGACCCTCACCGGTCAACTGGGCGAGGTGATGAAAGAATCGGCTCAGGCCGCCCAGAGCTATATCCTGTCCAGGGCCCACAGCTTTGGCCTGCCAGACAAACTGGCGCGCAGCGAAGGCGTGCACATCCACGTTCCGGCCGGAGCCATTCCTAAAGACGGGCCCTCGGCGGGAGTCACCATGGCTACCTCTCTGCTGTCGGCCTACACCGGCCTCTCGGTGCGCAACGACCTGGCCATGACCGGCGAAATCACCCTCACCGGTCTGGTTCTGCCCGTGGGGGGTATTAAGGAAAAAGTGCTGGCAGCTCGGCGCGCCGGCATCCACTCCGTGATCCTTCCCAAAGACAACCAGCGCGACCTGAAGGAGCTGCCGGACAATGTGCGAGCCGAGATGCAGTTCCATCCGGTCAGTCACCTCGACGAAGTCTTTGCCCTCGCCCTTCCCGACCTCGAGCGGCGTGGTCTGAACCTCGTCCAGGTTCGAGCTTCATAAACCCAAAGCCGGACCGGGACCTCCCCGGTCCTGCCCTGGTTTCGGCAATAAGTGTCCCGAGCCTGGACCAGGAATCACAAGAGTCTGTCGGGGCCACTGCACCTGGCCCAGAAAGTTGGCCACATTGCCCGGCTGCTCCTGATTGCCAACTGGCCCATCAGAGCCCTGAGTAGTGAAGATTCGTATCACTTCCTGGCGGATGTCTCCCCGAGCGCACTTTGTGCCTGCCAGGCAGGCTCAAGCCCACCCCCAGCCCCCCCATATGCCTCCCCGCGCGCACTTTGTGCCTGCCAGGCAGGCTCAAGCCCATCCCCAACCCCCTCATGCGCCTCCCCGCGCGCACTTTGTGCCTGCCAGGCAGGCTCAAGCCCACCCCCAACCCCCTCATGTGCCTCCCCGCGCGCACTTTGTGCCTGCCAGGCAGGCTCAAGCCCATCCCCAGCCCCCCGCCCTGACAGGGCCAGGGACCCGCGGTCACGAATCTGACCTCCAGGAGATTCCACCGATGGCCGAAAGCGCACCCACTCTCAACGAATTCATCGAGATCCCCGTCGCCCATCTGGTAACCGAGGACGAGCAAGCCGTGGACAACTTCTATCAGGATAAACAGGCCCAGCTGCTCACCGAGGTGCTGGACTGTTCCTGGCCCGAAGGGCGGCCGTTCGTCAGTGCCGCCGACGTTGGCATTTTTGCCACCAATCAGGAAACAGCCGTCGTGCCCGACGTCTTGCTGAGCCTGGGGGTTAGCTTCCCGCCCGACATTCTGGAGAAGTCGCACCGCAGCTACTTCATGTGGCATTTTGGCAAGCCCCCCGACGTCGTCATCGAAATCGTTTCCAATCTCGAGGGCGGAGAGGACGATGCCAAGCTGCAGCGCTACGCTCGCATCAAGATTCCCTATTACGTCATTTGGGATCCGAGAATGCTGCTTTCACAGCGACGACTTCGCATCCGTCAACTCAGCGGCGCAAGTTATGTCGATAAAGTGGACCATTGGTTTCCCGAGGTAGGTCTGGGGCTGTGCATTCACCGAGGCATCTACGATGGCATGGAAGAACACTGGTTGCGCTGGTGCAACCAGCACGGCGAGGTGCTGCTCACGGGTAAAGAACGCGCCGATGCCGAGACCCAGCGGGCGAATGCCGAGGCCCAGCGGGCCGATGCCGAGGCCCAGCGGGCGAATGCCGAGGCCCAGCGGGCCAATGCCGAGGCCCAGCGGGCCGATGCCGAGCAGGAACGCCGGCTGGCCCTCGAGGCCCGCCTGCGCGAGTTGGGCGAGTTACCCTGAGGTCCAACACTAGCCAGCATTCAAGCACAGCAGCACCTGGCCGCTCTCCAGCTGCAGCTCTCCCGGGTTGATGCGAATGTCGTCGGGCCCTGCTTGCACGGCCATGGCCACCATCCCCTCGGTTGCCAGACGGGCCACCGCCTGGGAAAAAGACAGACCCACCAGTTCGCCCTCGACCGGCACCGAAATCGTGCGTTCCGAATGCAGCAGCTGGCGCATCAGCCGGGCCCCGGTGCTGTGCAGCGCGGCCTGGGCCAGCAAATGGCCGGCCAGGTCCTGGGTCACGATCACCTCGTTCACCCTGCCCATCTTCAAGTGCGACTGATTGGCGCTGTTGCTCAATTCGGCGCAGGTGTGAACGGCGGGGTTCAGTTTCTCAATCGTCAGCGCCGCCAGCACGGTGCGAGCGTCGGCGTCCTGTCGGCTGCGGCCCTTATCAATATCGGCGAATAGCAGGGCCACCGCGGCCTGAGCCACATTGGCCTGGTTGAGCACTTCGGCGCGGGTAAAGTCGTCGCGCAGATGGCACAGCCGGGTGGGGTCGGGCAAATCGCGCAGTCCAGGCAAGTGCTCCCGATCGGCAATAATGACAATACCGCGGTCGACAAAGTCGGGATGGCTTTGCAGTCGCACCAGAGCTGCTCCCGAGCCACTATTCCAACCACATACGATGACGTGCCGATCGAGATCGGCCGGACGTACACCCGCCAAGCCAGCACCCTCCCTCAATCTTTCCACCAGTAAAATCGACACAGTGCCCGTCAACACGGCAAACAGGCTCAGGCCTGCAAACTCCAGCAGCAGAACGATCACTTTCCCCCCCAGCGAGGGAGGAAAGTTGTGAATATACTCTGCCGAGATCAGGCTGAAGGTGGCGATCCAGAAAGATTCTTCTACCTGTTGGGCCCCGGCGTGTGCGTGTTCAAACCAGGTAAAACCAACTCCTCCGAGCACCACGCTGAGAATCAGCATCACCAGCAGCGTGGTGTATTCCACCCGGCCCCGGCCCAGCCAGCGGCGGAAACGGCGGGTGTTCGAAAGAATCTTGACAAGGCGAAAAATGCGCAGCAGCCTGAGCAACTTCATGAAGCGGAACACTCGAAAAGGCTGCAGCACCGGCACCACGGCCAGCACGTCCACCCAGTATTCTTTCCAGAAGCGCCGCCCGTCGCCCACGGCTCCGTAACGAATGACCAGTTCTATGGCAAAGAGGCCGGCCAGTGTCTCCTGAACAAAACCGATGTTGAGCCGGGTGGGGTCCCAGCGAGGCAGGTAAATCTCGGGAACCAGCAGGATCACACTCAGGGCGATCAGGGCTGCGATCGCCAGGTTAAAGCTGCTCGATTCGTGCCAACGACGGCACAGCGCGATCAGCCTGCCGGGGGGTTGCCTCATGTCGGGCCTTTCGTGCTCCTCTGGTGGGCATCCCTTGGGAACTGACGACCTTGTAACAACAAAGGGCTACCAACGCTCAGCGCCGGCAGCATACACCATAAGGGCACACATAGAGGAACCGGGAGCAAAACAACCATGCGAATTCAGAATCAACCCCACAACTTTCAACCCCTTCGCCACCTTCCCACGCCGCCGCGCGCCCCCCAGGGTGAAACCATGCTCGGCCCTGGCGATAGCTGGGTTCCCTCCAAGCCCACCGCAGTCACGGTAGGTGCCAGCCTGGGCGTGCTCGGCGCGGCCGCCGGTGTCTATGCCGGTGCCACCAGCGGGCTGTTGTCCTCGGCTGCCGGTGCCGTCGTCGGTGCGGCTGGAGGTGCCCTGGGCGGTGCCCTCGTCGGTGCAGGCATCGCCTCGATGATGGATCCGCGCAACGAGTGGTCGGGCTTCAAAGGAGCCACCTACGGATGTGTTCCGGGTGCCCTGGCCGGCGGAATTTTTGGTGCCGTGGCCAGCGCCTCGCCCACCAGCGCGGTGCTGCTGGGCATCGGCGGTGCCGCGGCTGGGGCCGCGCTGGGCGCTTACCTGGTCCAGGAATAAAACACTTCTAAAACAGCTCTTGAAAACGTTAACAAGGGCAGCCTGGAGAAGGCGGGCATTTTACCCGCCTTTTTCTCATGGCTGGTAGACTCAAGAAGTCGAATCGCTACGCGGTTCGGCTCAACTGAACGTTGAAGGTCGCTCCCTCTGAACCATTTGTTCCCCGGCTCGTCCGGGGATTTTTTTTTGTGCGCCAGGCATGGCGCGAAGCGACAGGCGTGGCGCACCAACGCCG
>CAZYPN010000095.1:0-18532 GCA_964649085.1 uncultured Burkholderiales bacterium
CAAATAGGATGAGACCCGGGGCCTTCTGATGGCGGCCGGTTTTGCTGGCACGGGCGCGTTCAGCAGCCTTAAAGCATACTTGCGGTGGTCACCAGTTGCCCGCACGCACGAAATCATTGAGGAACCTTGTGTGTAGCATCTTGATAATTCGTGAGGCAAGTGTGGTCTCACGAGTAAGATCTATGGTGAGTCAATGCGCCGCGGAGGGCGCAGAGGCACGCAGAGAGCCTGTCAGCGTTCCGGCAACTGGAGTGTCTGCCGTTCCGAAGGACTCGAACGTTGAAGTTGATGAGCAAGCCAACAACGGACCCAACTCTCCGCGCCCTTCGCGACTCCTCTGCGTGCTCTGCGATTCCGAATGCCTGGTTGAGCACCCTATCAAGCCGAGCCAGGTCCCGGCAGCAGAGGAGCTATGCGCTCCCATTTTTCGTCGTTAAGCGGAATCTACCGGACGTACCTGTGTAAACACGCCCTAGCCACCCGGTGTCAGCGGAACCAGGCGCTTTTGGGCCAGGCTGGCCTCGACGTCGAGCAGCAGCACGCCGCCTTTCAGCAATAGGGCCAGGACCTTGCCGTTGGGGCTGAGCCGATAGGCCATTACGGAACTCAGCGTTCCAAGCGGGGTCTTTTCCTGACCATCGTAGAGCAGGGTGTCGCCCTGACCGGGGACGTGTCCCGTTTCTTTGAGGGTGAGGCGGCTGCCGAAAAAGCGCGTCCTTCCGATGGCCTGGTCATAATGCCATTGCAGTTGACCCAGTCGGTGCAACTCGGCGGGTGGGATAGCTGCGTCGGCTCCGCGAGAAGTTGGCATGGATTTGAGCAACTTGCCGGTAACGGGGTCGTAGATGCGCAGGCCATCAAAATCCCTCATGGTGAGCTGGGACTCATGGGACCAGCCGACCTGTTGACTCTGGGGCTCACCAGGGAAGGTGTGCAGGAGCTTTTTGTCCGACCAGCGGTAGAGGTAGACCTTGGGCTCGCCGGCCTCGCGCATGAAGCCCATGCCCCAGACCGCCAGCATGTCGGCCTTGGGGCTCCAGGCGACGCCATAGCCTCCGCTATCCTGACCTTTCGCCACGGCCGGCCCCTGGAAGAGGAAGACTCGTTGCTTGCTGGGGAGCTGCAGCACCGCCAGGCGCCGGGGGCGCTCGCCGAGAGCCAGCAAGGTGCCATCGGGGCTGAGCTCGGCCGAGAGGATGTCGTAATCGAGCACTTGACTGGCCAGCAGGCGCAGCCGGGGCACGTGCCAGACGAAGTATTGACGACGATTCTCGCCAAATAGCAGCAGCCGGGAACCGTCGTGAGAGAAGGAGAGGCTGGGGAACTCGGGGACAGGACAGGGCAGCTGGGGGGCGCCCTGGGCCCAGACCCCGGCGATGAGCAGCAAGAAACACAGCAGAGTGCGAAGTGGCATGTCCTTAGGTTGGCGGGGCGTCAGCCGCCCCCTGCCGGGGCGATGGCAAGACGGCCCGAATGGCCTGGAGCAACTGGTCTGGAGAGTAGGGCTTGGAAAGGAAGGCCTGGCCGGATTGGAGCTCGAGGGGCCTGCCGGCGAGGTCGGGCTGGTAGCCGCTGGTAAAGACCACGCGCAGGTCGGGGCAAAGCTGGCACAGCCTTCGGGCCAGCTCCATGCCGCTGACGCCATTGGGCATGACAAGATCGGTGAAAAGCAGTTGGACGGCCGGCGGTTCGGGCTGTTCCCAAAGACGCAGCGCGCTGGGGCCATCTTCGGCCTCGAGCACGGTGTAGCCAAATTTTTCCAGGGTGAGGCGGGTGAGCAGGCGGATATCCGGATCGTCCTCGACGAGCAGCAAGGTTTCTTTTCCGCCCGCCATAAGCGCCGGGGAGGAGGCTGATTGGTCGACCAGGCCGGACTGGAGAGGCAGGTAGATGCAAAAGCTGGTTCCTTGACCGGGCTGGCTCTGGAACTCGATCCAACCTTGATGCTGCTGGACGATGCCGAACACCGTGGCCAGGCCCAAGCCGGTGCCTTTGCCCAGGGCCTTGGTGGTAAAGAAGGGCTCGAAGATGTGCGGCTGCACCTCGATCGGTATGCCCTCACCCGAGTCCTCCACGCAGAGCAATGCATATTCGCAGTCCGCCATTGCCTGGGGAACCCCCAGCAGTGACAGGGGGTCGGGGCGCACCCGCGAGGTGGAAATGTTGAGCCGGCCCCCCTCGGGCATGGCGTCGCGACCGTTGACCGCAAGGTTCATGATGACCTGACCCAGCATGCCGCTGTCGGCCTCGATAGGCAAGGCCTGGGGATGCAGCTGAACTTGCAACCGCACATCCTCACCGATGATGCGATGGAGCAGCTTGACGAGGTTGTTCACCACCTCGTTGAGGTCGAGCGGGCGAATTTGCAAGACCTGACGACGGCTGAACAGCAAGAGTTGGCGGGTGAGATCGGCGGCACGTTCGGAAGCGCCGCGAATGACACCAAGGCCCTCGGCCACGGCCTCGGGCAGTTGGGGCTCGAGCGACAGCAATTCGGTTTGCATGAGGATGACCGAAAGGATGTTGTTGAAGTCGTGGGCCACTCCCCCGGCCAGCTGACCGATGCCCTCCATTTTCTGGGCCTGACGCAACCGATCTTCGCTGGCCTTGAGCTGCTCTTCGGTGTGTCGCCGCTGCTGCTGGGCGTGCAAGAAGGTGAGCGCAAACGAAATGTCGCTGGCCATTTGCTCGAGCAATTCGCTCTCGGCCTGGCCGAAAAAGCCCACCTCGTGGGAATGCAGCGCCAAAACTCCGACCGGCTCTTCCCCGAGATGCAGCGGAAAGACCGCCAGAGAGCGCTGTCCTAGCGGGCGCGCCAGCGACACCCAGTCGGGCGACGGGGCGGACTCCAGGTCGTTGCACATCGCCGGCTGACCGTCGTGGAGGGCCTGCACGACCAGCGGGCAGTGCGCGAGCACGGGCTCGATGGGAACCTCGGGATGCGAACAGCACAGCGGCTCGAGAGCATGGGGCGGCGAGTCGCCCCGAAGGGCCACCCAGGCCAGCGACAGGCCCCCGCTGTCGACGGCAATGCGGCAGGCTTGCTGCAGCAGATCCAGACGCTGAGTGGCGCGCACGATGACCTGGTTGGTCTGGCTGAGCAGGGCGTGGACACGATTGAGATGGCGCAGCTCGGTGACGTCGCTGGCGATACCGTCCCAGCGCAGGCGACCATTGCCGAGCGAATGGGGCCGGCAGCGGACGAGAATGCGCCGCAGCTGGCCGTCGGGACGACTCAGGGAAAACTCGAATTCGAAATCGTCGGGCTGCTGGCTATGGTTTCCCAGCGCCTCGAGCCAGGGCTGAGCCTGGTGCACGCTGGAGGGGTGCTGCAGACCGTGAATGCGCTCGAAGCCGGCGCTGAGGTGGGTGAAGCGAAGGTCAGGGGGAACCCCCTCCAACTGGAAGACGTAACTGTCGGGCAGGTTGTCGCCAATGGCGCGCAGGCGCGCCTCGCTTTGTTCCAAGGCGCGCACGGCTTGTTCTTCGCGACGCTGGGCCAGCGACACGCCCAGGCACAGCCCCGTGAGCAACACGATGGAAAAACCCATGATCAGCCGATAGCGACGTTCGAGATGCAAAGTGAGCTGACGAAAGTCTTCCGTGTAGACCTGATCGATGCGCCGGGCCTCGAGTTCCAATGGGTGATAGGCCACCCGAAGCTCGGTTTCCAGCCCCGGTTGTGGGGGCAGTGAATCACCGGGCCAGCGCTGCAGCAGCTGCAAAAAGTGGCTGGCCTCCTGGTCGAAGCGACGAGAAGCCAGATGGAGCTCGCTGCCGGGCATGCTGCGTTCGCGACGCAACTCGCGAATGGCCTGCTGCAGCAGCGCCAGACCCTCGGCCCGAGAGTAGGCGCCCTGGCCGGGCATGAGCGCACGCAAGAATCCCTGGGCCAGATCGAACTGGGCCTGACGGACCTGGCCCAGCGAGCGCTGGGCGCGCTGGAGCGTTTGCCGCTGCTGGATGTCGAGCCAGAGCATGGCCAGACAGATGAGGGCCGCCGCCAAGGGCGCAGCCAGGCCAAGAACGCGACGGGCCCTCAAGGCAACTCGTTCTCGTTCAGGCCAAACCGACTGGCCAGGGTTCGGTGTTCGGGGCTCTTGAGGTAGCTTTCGAGGACGCCGTTCCAGGCGTCGCGCAGCTCGCCGTCGGAGGGGCGAAAGGCAAAGGCCCCCAGCGAGGGAGGAACGTCGTCCTGGCACTCGCCGCAGCTGAGGGCGGGCTGGCTGCGGGCCATCCAGCGCAGGGTGGGTGCCGAGAGCGCCAGGCCGTCGACCCGCGACTCGAGCACCATGGCCAGACCGGTGCGGGCATCGGGCACGCGCACGAGTCGCTCGGGCCGCATACCGAAACGCAACAGCTGGTCTTCTTCGAAGGAGCGACTGAGCACGGCCAGTCGAATTGCCGATGCGGGAATTTTCGAATAGCTGTGAACCGCCAGCGGGCGGCTCTTGGGATAGAGAAAGGCGGAATGGACGGAAATCGTGGGATGAGAAAATTGTACCTGCTGGCTGCGATCGGGAGTGATGAAGAGGCCGGCCGCAATGACGTCGAACTGTTCATTGCGCAGGCCGTCGATCAGGGCGCCAAATTCGGTCAGGCACCACTCGATTCGCCCGAGTTGGAGGCGATTGCAAACGACCCTGGCAATTTCTGGAGATTCGCCCGTGACCCTACCGCTGGGGTCGAGAAAAGAATAGGGGGCCTCGTTGGCATAGCCAATGCGAATAAATCCTTGACTGCGAATGCGCTGAACCACCCCTTGAGACGGAGCCCAGAAGGACCAGAACGCGGTTCCGGCCAGCAGCAACGCAAGGAGAGCAAAACTGCTGATTGCGCGAAACATTCGTTGCCGATCCGTCATCTTTCATCCCTCGGCTAGAATTTCACCCACGCCGAGAAAAACCCTGGCGGTGGCTATGCCAATTTGTTTTGCAGAATCAGCGTCAACCTTTGTCAGGTTTGAGTCGGATCAGTTGGCCGAGAGGCAGAGACGAGCCGGCACGAGCCGGGGCGCGTGGGTCAGCTGGCGAGCGCGAGCCAGGGGGTCAGGCTGCTGCTGCAACGCCCAGCGCTGGCCCAACGGAAGCGGAAGATGGAAGGCCGCCATATCGAGCCAGAGAGCGCCGTCGATGCGCTGGCGGAGAGCCGCCACATCGGGACGCAGGCCCGAAAATTCGGGCAGCGGACCGCCGGGCCAGGGGCGAAACGGATCGGCCTCGACCAGCACCTCGGAGTCGACGGTGCCCTGGATTTGGAGGCGGCGCAAGCCGACCAGCGTGAAGGTTACCCCGGTGGGAACGCGCTGCAGCTGCTGGACCTCGGCCAGGCAACCGCGACTGAGCGGGTGCCGACGAAAGTGCTGCTGTTCCACACAACAAAGCTGCTGGGAGGGCGAAAGTTCGAAGGGAAGCCGGGAGCAGTGCAGGCGCACCGTGTTTCCGGGCAGCAGGACGAGGTTGGGCAGACTGAGCAGGGGAAGTTTTCGGGCCACGGAGTGGAGTTCTGGAATGCGGCCGGGACTCCTTTCCGGCCGCTTTGATGGGCTGCGGAGCTGTCGGGACTGTTCTTGCTGGGCGGATGGGCCCTGCGTCGCCGTCCGATCAAGCCGCTGATCGGACTGGTGTGGCTCAGCCTGTGGTTGCCGCTGGTATTGCTGAAGTTTCAGGCGAGAATCGTAAATCATCATATTGAGAAAATCGGACCGGCGCGAATTCTGGCCGACGCCGAAGCCTTGTTGAAACAGCGGCAAAGCCAACCGGAAACGGAGCGCTGGGGTGCCGAGAGAGTCTCGGGCCGGGACCCTCGCCTGGGGCCGGCTCTGCGGGAATTGGGCTTTCTCTACCTGACGATGTATGACGACCGTCTGGAACTGAAGATGGACGGCTCCCCCGAAAGCTACGAGGGCATCGCTCTTCGGGTGCAAGGAGTGACGCCCGGGCCCGTGGACTGGAGCGCGTTGGATCGTTGGCGCTCTGAGCCATGCGACGAGGGGCGCCCCACCCGGCGCTATCGCACGATTGCCCCGGGAATCGAATGGCTCACCTGGTCGCACAGACGGCAGGTTGCAGCAGGCGCGGCTTACACCTCGAGGCAGTAGGTGCGGGCTTCGAGGAACTGCTGGTGAGGGTCGGGATAGAGCGACCAGGGGTAGGCACTGAGGCGCAGGCCCAGCTGCTCGAACTGTTGCCGGGCCAGGTCGTGTCGGCCGCAACAATGGAGGGTTAAGGCGAAGAGGTTGCGATCTTCCAGCGTGTGCAGATCCTCCTGGTAGCGAGGCGAGGCGATTCCGCGGGTGTAGGCCTCGACGACGCAGTGAACGAGGCCGGGATTGCCGGCCATGGCCCTGAGCGACATGCCTTTGTCGATGACCAGGTTGATGGCAGCCCGCGGAACCAGCGAATAGAGCCTGTGACCCTCGGGCAGCCGGCGGCAGTATTCGTGGGCCTCCCTCATGGCCTCTTCGGCTGGACGACGGCTCCAGCGATGGGTTTGCGAGTAGAGGTAGTTCTCCCAGGCGAGGCGATGTTGGGGGCAGCGCTCGAGAGCGGCCTCGAAGAGCTGGCGGAGCAGGTCGGGCGGCTGCCCCTCACCCATGGCCACGGTGAGGAGAAAGGCGAAGGGCGTTGCTTCGTCGGGAGCCAGCTGGTTGGCCCTGAGGAGGTCGCTGCGGCTGTGGTGAAGCCGCTCGTGGAACAGCTGCCAGGCCTCGGGCGAGACTTCGTCGGCGGGACGATCGCTGCGGGCTTGCCAGGCCCAAGCCAGGCCCAGTCGGCCACGAAAGAGCCAGGGGATAGGGCTGTTGGGAACCGATTCAATCCAGGCGTCGAGCCCTTGGAAGGGTTCGGGAGAAGCGCACAGGCGCTCGAGGTAGAAGGCCAGTTCGTCGCCCTGGAGCGGCTCCAGAAACTGTTGCAGCGCGTTCCAGTTGGCGCTGCTGGCGGCGGCTTTGAGGTGCACCAGCGGGGGGCTGTCGACGCTCTGCAGCTCGGGAGCTGACTGGGTGGGGCTTTGAGCCCGAGCAATGCGTCGCAGCATGTGCTGGGCATCCTGTCGGGCCGGGCCCTGGGGATTTTCGGCCAGATAGTGCTCGAAGTCGAGACGGGCCTGCTGGTAGTTTTCCAGTTCGAATTCGGCCAGGCCGCGAAAGTGGAAAGCCTCGGGCGAGCACCCCCAGAACTGGTCGATGGCCGCGCTGAGCGAGTCGCGAGCTTTAGCATATTGGCCCGCCTGCAGCTGACAGAAGCCGAGATGCTGCAGCACCCGACCATTGCAGTGCTGACCCGCCAGAGCCCGCGACTTTTCCAGGGCCTGGATGGCCTGGGGATATTGTTCGAGGTTGCGCAGGGCCGTTCCCAGGACCTCCCAGGCCAGCGGGCATTCGGGGTCGCCGAGCTGGAGAGCCTGGCGACATTCGGCCAGGGCCCGCTCGGTGCTGACATAGAGCAAAGCGTAGGCGCGATGAACCAGGGCGATGGCCAGGCCGGGCTCAAGCTCGAGCGCCTGGGTGTAGGCCTCGACGGCCTGGCTGTAGCGTTGCAGCCCGCTCAGGGCCCGACCCCGATAGTAGTGCTGCCAGGCGCCGGTTTGGCCCTGGCAGCTCTGCAGGACCTCGTCCCAAAGGTCTTGCTCGAGAAGTAACTCGAGTTCGGCGTCGTCGTGCCGGGGCACGGGAACCGGCCGGCCCAGCCGGGCCAGCGCCGCCGAGGCCTGCTGCAGCAAGGCCGGATCGGTTTCCTGGAAGGCGCGTCGGTTGCGCGCGAGACGAATGAGGAACAGGCGCAGGTCCGATTCGCCCTCGGCCCGACTCAAAGCCAATCGGGCCAGGCCGCGGCAGGCCAGAGCCAGCAAGTTGCTGGGGTCGGCCTGCAGCAGGCGGTCGCAGGCGCTGGCCGCCTCGGCATAGTGGCTGGCCTGGTAGAGGGCCCTGGCCAGGAACATTTCGAGAAGCAGGTCGTCGGGGGCGAGGCCATGGCCCCGACGCAAGATCGCCACGGCTTCTTCAGCCCGCTCGAGCTGTAGCAAGGTGAGACCGGCCATGAGATGCACTTCGGCATCGTTGGGAAACGAGGTCAGGGCTGTGTTCATGGCGCTCCAGCACTCCTGGAAGCGACCCTGGCTGGTGAGCTGGTCGTAGATTCTGCTGACTTCGTGGCGGTCTTTCATGGTTAACGCACGAAGTGGCGAACGTATTGACCCGAAGCCTGGGCCGCCGCCAGCACACAGTAGTTGCCCACCAGGCCAATGACCAGGCCAGGTAGCAAGACGAAAGGCCCCAGTCCGGTGAAGACGGCCGCCAGCTGGACGGCGATTTGGAAGAAGACGAGGAAGAGGACGAGGCCGAACATGAAGGCGTGGGAGACGAGGTAGTCGAGCCAGCCGCGCCCGATGTCGGCCAGCACGGCCACGGGGTTCAGCACGTAGAGGGGGTTGAGCGAGCGCGCCAGGCGCAGAAAGACGCCGCCCTGGTAGAGCAGCAAGGCCAGGGTAAGCAACAACCCGATGACAAGGCTAAAGGCCAGGACGACCAGGGGCACGGCCTGGCCCAGCTGAGCGCGCTGGCACAGCAGCACGCCGCCGCCGGCCGCCACGGTCAGCAGGAGGTAGGGAGGGGTGCTGCTGACGATACAGAGCACCGAGTAGTAAAAGCCTTTTCCTGCCCTGGCAAGCCAACGGCCCAGTGGCAGCGGCCGGTCGGCTCCCTGGGACACCGATTGCATGACCTCAAGCATGTAACCAAAGGGGTAGAAGCCAATAAACAGGGCGGTGGCCAGAAAAAAGCCGTAGGCAGCGAAGGTGGAGAGGCCCAGGGCCATAGTGGGCCACTTGAAGAACTGGTGCTGAGTGGTGAGCACCCCCGCAGCCACGGTAAGAACGCCCGAGAGTACCAGGGGGATGGCAGCCAATGGGATAAGCCACTGCAGCAACCAGAGCTGGAGCAAAACCCAGGGCGAACGAACGGGAAATGCAAAAACCTCCCCCCAGCGGATTTTCATCAGAGGTCGTCCTTGGGCGCCGATGAGGCGGGGGGCGAGACGTTGAGGAACATGCTGGAGCACTCGAGGGCTTTCCAGATGCCTTTGTCGTTGCGCTGCAGGGTGATGGGGCGGGGGCGGAAGCCGGCCACATCGAGGAAGATTTTCACTTTGCCACTGCTGTCCTCGCCGCTGTTTCGCTGGCGACGAGTGACGACGGTGAAGGGGGCGCTGACCCGATAGTCATTTTGGGGACTGGCTCCTTTGAGGTAGGCATAGCCGAGGTAGGGCCAGACTTTGTAGCCGTCGAGACGGTCCAGGTGGTAGCGAATGCTGGCCGAGGGGGCGTGGCCCTGGTAGACGTCGCCGGGGCCGACGTTGGAAGGGTCGAGGATCAGCACGAGGCACTGGCGGCCGAGCTGGGGGTTGTTGCCGTAGGCCAGCATGGCCGCGATGAAGCAGGTGGCCCCGCCCTCGGGGGTAGAGGCGAGCTGGCTGCGCAGGGCCAGGAACTCTTCGGCGCTGGCAGGCACTTTGTCGATGCGCTGTTCCTCGCCCAGGGCCGGCAGGGCAAGGAAAAGGAGGAAGAGGACGAGCTTTTTCATGGGGCAGGGGTTCGGCGCCGGGTGGGCTCCTCCTCGGAAGGGGTACTGGCGTACTGTGGGAGCGGGACTGGGTGCTCTGATGCAGCTCAAGCCAACCGACTAAACTGGAGGCAGAACCCGAGAGGACAATGCGATGATGTTGAATGTGTTGATGTTGGTCGCCGGAGCGGTGCTGGCCTTCTGGCTGGTGGGCAATGCGATGGGATTTTTGATGATGCTGCTGGTGGCCGCTCTGGTTGGCCTGGCTGCCGAGGCGCTGGTGCCCGGTAAGCAATTGGAACACGGCTGGCTGGGAGCCACCGGTGCCGGTCTGGTGGGCAGCTGGCTGGGCAGCCATCTGCTGGGCAGGGTGGGACCGGTATTGATGGGCGTGCCCTTGATTCCGGCGCTGGTGGGCGCGGTGCTGGTGTGTGTGCTGGTGTCGATGCTGCGGCGCTCGTTGTGAGGAACCGCCATGACCGTAGAGGAACTTGGCACCACCTTCGGCTTGAATGAGGCAGCCCCCGACGGGCGCTGGCTGGGAGCCTTTCTGAGCCTGGCCAGTTCGGGACCGCTGGCAGGTTTGTTGCAGGACTGTCCGGACCTGTTGAATCAGGTTCGTCAGGCCAGCTGGCGCTTTCTTGAGAACCATCCGGCGCGCACGCTGTTGAGCCAGGGCGGGCTGATGCTGGATTCGAATTTTGCTTCGTCGCTGCAAACCCGGTTGTTGGGCAAGTTCCTGCCCCCCGCGCCCCAGCAGGGGTCGCTGCGCGATCAGCTGCGGCTGGCCCTGGAGAGCTCGGGGGGCCTGGAGATGCATCGGGAGGAAGTAGAGGGTTGGCTGGAGCTGCTGGCCCCGCCCCCCGAGCATCCGTTGTGGCAGCAGCTGCACGGCGAGGTGTGGGAAGCCCTGAATGTGGTGTCGCAACGGCTCGCGGCCCAGGCGATGGACGGCGAACTGGCCCGCCACAGCGCCGAGTTTCTGCGCGCGGGCAATCCGTTCTTGGAGCAGTTGCGCGAGTTGGGACGCTGTATCGAGAATCCGGAGCAGGGTGACGCTCACCTGCTGGTGCTGCTGAACCACTGCCAGGAGGTGCTGGACAAGGTGAAACGGCGCGTGCTGCGCCGCGGCACCAGCACCCAGTTGACCTATTCGCTGGTGGGCGCCCGCCAATCGATCGAGCGCATGAGGCTGTTGCTGGATCTGGCCCAGGGGCGCCTGGACGAGCGCCAGCGCAGTGAGTTCTGGATGGGGCTGGCCCGGGCCGAGCTTCGCCGCCACTCGTTGTCGGATTTGTGCAACTATCACTGGCGGGTGCTGCTGTGGCGGGTAACCCATCACGCCGGGGAGACCGGCCACCACTATATCGCCGAGAATCGCGCCCAATTGTGGAGCCTGCTGCGCGCCGCCTGTGGGGCCGGACTGTTGGTGGCCGTGATGGCCCTGGCCAAGGGACACATCAAGGAACTGCACCTGCCCCTGTTGTTCCAGGCCCTGTTCTATAGTTTGAACTATGGTCTGGGTTTCGTGCTGATCCATGTGTTGGGCGGCACGATTGCCACCAAGCAACCGGCCATGACGGCAGCGACGCTGGCCCAAACCGTGTCGGAGGACTGGAATGGCGGCGAGGGGCGAAACCTGCGGGGCGTGGCCGAGAAGTGCCGCCAGATCTGGCGCAGCCAGTGGGTGGCCATTCTGGGCAACGTGGTGGTGGCCTTTCCGCTGGCCTGGCTGCTGAGCTGGCTGCTGTCGGATCGGCTGCCCGCAGAGACGGCCAGGCAGCTGCTGCACGAGCTGGACCCGCTGGCCAGTTGGGCGCTGTTCCACGCCGCCCTGGCCGGGGTGGGGCTGTTTCTTTCGGGGATGTTCTCGGGCTATGTGGACAATTTGAGTGCCTATTATGAGCTGCCCGACCGGCTGCGACACGCCCGTTGGCTGGGCCCCTGGCGACAGCGGTTGGGTGACTATTTCGAGTCGGAATCGGGGGCCATCGCGGGCAATCTGGCCCTGGGCTTCTATCTGGGCAGTTTGTTCGCAGTGGGCAAGGTGAGCGGCCTGCCGCTGGACATTCGTCACGTGTCGTTCGCCTCGGCCAATCTGGGGCAGGTGTGCTTCAGTCTGGACGCCTCGGGCTGGGAGCTGCTGCGCAGCTGGTTGGGCATCGCCGGCATCGGTTTGATCAATCTGGGGGTGAGTTTCGGGTTGGCCCTGTTGCTGGCACTGCGAGCCCGAGGCGTGGGCCTGATCGATCTGTTGGGCTGGGGGAAGCACTCTGTTGGGAGGAGAAGCAGGGCCGATGATTACCGTGGTAGTAGCCGACGATCATCCCCTGATGCTGGCCGGTGTGCAGGCCACCCTGCGCCAGTGTGAAGAGATTGAGGTGCTGGGCACCGCCCGCGATGGGTCGGAAACGCTGGAGTTGGTGAGCCGTGAGGCGCCAGATCTGCTGTTGCTGGACGTGGAAATGCCCGGACCCTCGGCCCACGAACTGGTGGCCGAGGCCCGTATGGCCCGGCCCGCTCTGAAGGTGCTGGTGCTGACGGCGCATGCCGACGAGGCCAGCATTCGTCGCCTGATGCGAGTGCGAATTTCGGGCTATATGCTCAAAGATGAGGCCCCGGAAAATCTGGTGCAGGCAGTGCTGGCAGTGGGAGGCGGCGCCACCTGGTTCAGCCAGACGGTGGCCAGCAAGATCATGGGCTTTCACGACCCCGACGATCTGTGGAACACGCTGACCCGGCGCGAGCGACAAATTCTTCAGGAAATCGCCCGCGGGCTGGACAATCAGGCCATCGCCGAGAGGCTGTCGCTGGCCGAACAGACGGTGCGCAATTACGCCAGCACGATTTATGACAAGCTGGGCGTGGCCTCACGGGTGGAGGCCCTGGTGTGGGCCCGCGACCGAGGGCTGGTATAGCGCCAGCACGCGGTCGAGCTCGTCGGGCAGGATGGGCTTGGTGAGGAACTCATCCATGCCCGCCTGCTGGCAGTCGCGGCGGTCTCGTTCGCCAGCCTGGGCGGTGAGCGCTACGATGGGGACGCGGCCGTTATGCGGGTGCTGGCGGATGCGCCGGGTGGCTTCGAGACCGTCGAGACGCGGCATTTGGACATCCATGAAGATCAGGTCGGGCGACTCGTTTTGAAAGATGTCCACGGCCTGTTCTCCGTCTTCTGCGATCAGCACCTCCAGGCCGCGTTCCTCGAGCAACAGGCGCATGACGGTGCGCCCGATGGGGTTGTCTTCGGCCAGCAGCACCCGACGAGGCGCAGGCTGCGGCGAGACGGCCGGCAGGATGTCCTCCTGGGAGTGGATCATGGCCTTCCAGAGGCTGAGCGAGGTGAGGGGAGCCTCGATGGGGGTGAGCCGCGGATCGTCGAAGTCGCTGCCGGGCAGCAAGAGGATGCGAGCCTCTTCGTTGAGCAGGGCCTGGAGCTCTTCGGGAGCCAGCGAGCGGGCATGCAGCACGAGGTAGTCGACCTCCCCCTGGCCCGGCTCAAGGCCCGTAAGCCGCAAGGTTTTGTCGACGAAGGTGTAGTGGGGAAAGTGGGGCTGCATGTGCAGGCGATAGCGCCCCTGCAGTTGCGGGGGGGTGAGGAGGCCCTGGGCACCGCGCACGGGCAGCGAGAACTGACAGGTGGTGCCCTGGCCAGGGCGACTCTGGATGCTGAGCCGGGCCTGCATGCGTTCGCACAGGCGAGCACAGATGCTGAGACCCAGGCCACTGCCGCCGTAGCGGCGATGAATGCTGGAGTCGGCCTGGGTAAAGGGCTGAAAGATTTCCTCGAGTCGATCTTCCGGGATGCCGCAGCCGCTGTCGATGACTTCGAAGAGGAGCTGGTCGTCCTGGGGATGGACGGTGAGGTGGACGCTGCCCTGATCGGTGAACTTGACGGCGTTGCCCACGAGGTTGAGCAGGATCTGCAGCACCCGGGGCCCGTCGCCGAGCATGCTGCGAGGGATGGGACCGATTTCCGCCCAGAGCTTGATGTTGCGCTCGCGACAGCGGGCCACAAAGGGAGCCAGTGCCTGAGCCGGCAAGTTGGCCGGGGTGAAGGGCAGTTCTTCGAGAGTGAGGGCACCCGCCTCGGCCCGAGAGTAGTCGAGCATGTCATTGAGCAACACCAGCAGGTTGTTGGCGCTCTGGTGAGCCAGGCTGGCATATTCGCGCTGCTGGGTGGTTTGGCCCTGGGTTTTGAGGAGGTGCCCGAGCATGCCCAGGATGCCGTTCATGGGGGTGCGGATTTCGTGACTCATGCGAGCCAGAAACTCGCTTTTGGCCAGGCTGGCGCTCTGGGCGCTCTGATAGGCCTGTTCGTAGTCACGAGCCCGCTGGGCCAGCTGTTCTTCGAGTTCGACCAGGCGGCCGTTGAGTTTGACCGCCAGCACGCGGTTGACCGCCAGGCTGGTGAGCAGCACAGCCACGAGGCTCAGCAAGAGCGAACCCTCGAGGGCCGTAATGGCCCGCTGGAGCTCGGCCTCGCGGCTGTCGAGCAGCTGGTCTTCGACCTGGGCCATTTCGCGCAGCAGCTGGGTGATCTGTTTGCCCAGCTGGGGACCTTCGCCCGAGATGAGGATCTGGCGCGCCTCGGCGAGCGAACCGGTGTTGACAAGGGCGATCTGGTGGTTCATGAGCAGGCGCTTGTCACCCAGCAAGGCCTGCAGGCGATCGCAACGCTGGATCTGGCCAGGCTCGACCAGCTGCTCGCGCACTTCGTTGAGGCGCTGGGGAAAGTCGGAAATGTTTTCGTAGGCGCTGAGAAAGCGGTCGCTGCCGGAGAAGAGGTAAGCACGCTGCTGGCTCTCGGCCTCGAAGATGTCGTTTTGCAGCTGCCGCAGCAGGCTGCGCACGTGGTGACTTCTGTCGGTGGCCTGACGCTGACGGGTGACCTGGGCAAAAAGCAACAGGGTGAAGGCCGCCGATAGGGCCTGGATGAGCAGTAAGAAAAGCACCCCGAGCTGCACCAGCCGCGTGAGCGCGCGGCCTTTTTCCAGCGTGAGCTCGCGAGCGGAGCGCAGCTCCATCAGCTCGGCTGGGACCCGAACTGGCCTTGGAGCTGGCTGACGACCTGGCGCAGTCGGGCGCAGTGGGGAGCGAGGTCGGGCAGGGGCTGCTGACGAGAGGCCTGATCGAGCTGCTGCCAGGCCTGTTCAGCAGCGGGAGAAAACAGGTAGGTGAGCCCACCCTTGAGCCAGTGAACCACCTGGCGAATGTTCTGGGCGTCGCCCGATGCTACCGCCGAATCGAGCCGGGACAGCATGGGCTGGGACTCTTGCAGAAACTGTTGGACGACCTGCTGGAGCACGGCCTCGCTGCCCAGGCACGCCAGAGCCCTGGGCCGATCGAAGAGGTCGGGCTGCACGGCTAGATTTTGGTGACGTAGGTGGGACCGAAAAGGATGCTGCTGTCGGGCGAAAAGATAAACTTGCCCTGCACGCGCACCTTTTGCTCGGGCCCGATCAGGCTGCCGTCGTCACAGTGCAGCTTGAGGTCGCTGAGCTGATAGTCTTTGGGGGGCTTTTCGACCTGGTTTTTGCCGCTACCGATGCGCATCGACACCGGCAGTGGCTTGGTTTTGCATTCTTTGTCCTGGTAGAGGTCGATGAGCATGGTGTCGGTGACCAGGGCCGTGGAGGGCAGGCGCATGTAGCCCTCGAGCGAGATGTGCTTGTCGTGGTTGGCCTGGACGTTGTAGCTGCTCCACTGAGCGGGCGTGGCAGGAGGCGGGGGGGAGGCACAGCCCACCAGCAGCAGGGTGAGAAGAAGAAGCGATTTCATGGGTTCTTATTCCGATGGCGGAGGCGGGGTCCCTGCACGGCCGGCCACCAGAGGATTGGGACCACCACAGGTGCCGCAGAACCTGGCCGTGAGCTTGAGGGGCTGGGCACAGATGGGGCAACAGGGAGGCGGCGGGTCGAGCTGCATGCCCATGAGCACTCGGGAGGCGTGGGCGAAGGGAGTGGCCAGAAAGGGATGACGACGCAGCTCGCCCCAAAGGGTATTGTAGGTATCGAGGTCGTCGAATTCGCAAAGGGCAAAATCGGTGAATTTGCCGGTCCAGGCCTCGGCATCGAACCAGCGAAAGCGCAGGCTGGGATAGCGGTTGATGATTTCGTGAAGCTGGCGGGTGTAGTCGAGGCGCGTGCGCGGATCGAGCTCGAACCAGCGGGGCTGAACCTGCCACTCGATAACGGCCACAAAGGCGGGAGGGGATTCGCTCATGTGTCTACCAGTCCGCGCGTAAGGCTGCGCTCGTAACCGAGAGATACGCGCACGATTTCGGCAATGGGAGGGCGAAACATGGGCTGCTCGCGCAGTTCGTTCCAGAAGGCCCAGTAGGCGTGCAGGGAGGAGAACTCGCAGGTGAGGAACTCGAGACCGTTGCCCGCCCAGGGATCGGCCCCAAACCAGCGACTCTCGATGTCGGGATGGCGAGTGAGCACCTCGAAAGCCTGGCGACGCATGGCCTGACGACGGTCGGCCTCGAGAGCAAACCACTGGGCCTGCAACGAGAGCTGAACCACCGACACCAGGTTCATGAGGTGCGCAGGCAGCGATACCCGGCCAGCAAGCAGAGCGGAGCCGCCAGGCTATAGAGGACGATGCTGATGGGCAAATCGATGCCCAGGTGGTGAGACTCGCCCAGCCGGGCCAGGACGTAGAACGGCGAGATGGCGGCCAGGCCGGAATCGCGGCTCCAGAGGTAGGAGAAGAAGCCGGCAAAGCTGAGAAACAGTGCGGTAGCAGCCGTGATGCCCAGGGCCCGCGCGCTGCTGGAACTGCGGCAAGACTGGTAGAGGGCAAAGCAACCCAGGCTGCAGGTCCAAAGCGTAAGGTAGAGGGCGGCCGTAGGACCCTGCTCGGCCAGCAACACCCACAGGCCGCCGAGCACCAGAGTTTCCACCAGCACAGGCAGCAGGCAAAGAGCGGCCTGGGAGAAGTAGATGTCGGGCAGGCGCAGGCGCGTGGCCAGCAGGCTTTCCCAGTTGCGGTTCTCACGCTCTCCGGCGAGGGCCTGGCTGCCCGCCATGGCCACCCGCACCGAGGTATAGATGGCCACCAATACCAGCCCCAACATGTTGGTATCGCGGCCGCTGCGCAGAAACTCGCTGTGGTGGCTGTAGTCGAGAGCCAGCAGGAAAAGCGGGATGGCCAGCAGCGACCAGCTCGGGGAACGCTGCGAGAGCAAGCGGTACAGCAAGGGGTGATGGACGGCATCGAGGCGACGAGCGGCGCGCTTTTTGGAGACGGAACGAGTTTGGGGGCGCAAAAGAGCCACCTGGGCCGCGCGCAGCATGAGAGTTGAAAGCCCTGCGTAAGCGAGCACGGCGGCCGAAAGACCGGCGGTGTGGGCGGCGAAATTGAAGCGACCGCACAGCAGGGCGTAGGTGCCGAACCAGGGGCTGACACGGTGGCAAAAAGAGGGCTCGCCGCCACGCACGAGCAGGGCGTCGACGGCCACGCTGATAAAGAAGGCACCGATGAGCAGGGTGAGGGCCTGGAGTTGGGCGTGCACAGGCTGTCGATGACGCGACGAGAGGTAGAGGCCGGCCGCGGCATAGGCGGGTATCGCCGCCGCCAGAAAGGCCCCCGCCCGCAGCCAGTCAGCCGCCTGGCCGAAGAAGCAGCCCAAGGTAACGGTAAGGGTCAGCTCGATCCAGCGGGGGCGAACCAGCATCCAGAAGCTGGTATGCACCCAGTCGCGAGCTCCCAGGCCGGTGGTGAGCAGGGCCTCGTAGGTGCCACGCTGGCGCTCGACGGCCAGCGACTGCACCCCCTCGAGCAAGGGGCGACCACAGAGGTAGAGCGTCCAGACCAGAGTCAGGAACACCCAGGGGCCTTCGTCGCAGTAGTTGCGGCCGTCGACGCTGTAGGCGAAGGCGCAGAGCAACACGAGATGCACGGCGCTGCTGAGGTGGCGCAACCAGAAGGGGCGGCGCTTTTGCTGCAGCTGCCAACGATAGGCCAGGGGGTTTTCGCTGAGGTGTGCCATGGGAATCTGGTCTTGTTCGGCGGTGCTTTCTTCCCACCTCCGATAGAAAGGCTTCTATGGATTGGTTGATGAGGTTGCTGAGGGGGCGCACTCCGCAGTTGGACGAGCGATTGACGGCGGGTCAGGCCACGTTGTTGCTGCGTCTGCCACTGGAGGCGGTCAACGCCTGCCTGGAACGCATTCCGTTGAAGTTACAACGGCGCTGGTTTCGCCCCGACCGGATGCGCCTGCACCTGCGCGAGCCGTTGCTGGAGGCCAGCGCCGCCCCCGCCTACTATGCGGCTCTGGCGGCGAGACTGGGGGTGGAAAGCGAACTGGAACTGGTAGAGCTCTGTCGGCGTCGCCCCCGGGCGGTAGCCGAGGCCCTTTTGCAACTCCCCATGGACACGCCTCCCCCACTGCCGCCGGGCTGGTCGAACCCCAATCTGGCCACGCTGCGCAAACCGAGCAAGTGGACGATGCTGCGACATTTGATGTTGCTGAGGAGGATTTGATGGAATTGTGCGATTTCTGTTTTCGTCTGCCCGTCTGCATGCGGGTGGAACGGAGTAGCGGGGAAGTGCTGCGGCTATGTCAGCGTTGTGGCTACTTCCATCAGGTGATGTCGCAGGTGGCCGTGCTGGAACAGGCGATGCCCGCGCCTCCTTGCTTCTTGTGCGGTAGACTGTCGCGGGTAAGCGCGGAAACGCGCGATCGCCAGGGACAGCTGCTCGGACGAGTGCGCCTGTGCGAGGGTTGCGTGGAGCGAGAGCAGTTTGGCCTGGCAGATCTGTTGCGTATCGCCAATCCCTGGACCCCAGGCGTGCTGGAGCTGCCCCCGCCGATCAAGAGAGTCTTCCCCGAAGGCCCGGGACTTCAGCCGCCAGGATTGAACTGACGGCACCTCAGCCCGGCGCGGTATTGCGTACAAGAAAAAAGGCCACGTTGAGCGGCCCTGGCAACTGAATAATCGCTGTCGAGTGATCCCTTGAGTATCGACT
>CAZYPN010000096.1:0-16027 GCA_964649085.1 uncultured Burkholderiales bacterium
CCCACGCGTGATGTGGTTGTTGAAATTCTCGTCTGCCAGGAACTTGAGCACGCCACCCCAGATGGACACTCGCCACCGCCCATGAGGCTGCTTGGGAAGATCCAGCGTTATACAACCTGCTCGCATTGGTAGACGCCATCCGCACCGGCCGCTCACGTGAGCGCAAATTGGCTCAAGCCAGACTCAGCGCAGCCCTCTCTTGAGCTTTTCCGCACTGGAAGATCAGATCAAGGCAGCTGAGAGCCTCAGGGAACTTGACGAGCCAGCCGGTCGAGTCGCCTGACGAAGATGTAGACACCGTGCGGGCGAGCAGAACCCGTTTCTAGCCGGGGTAACTCCAGGTGGGCTGTTTGTCGGCCAGGTCCCAGCAACAGAAGCGATCGCCATCGGAAATCACGCCCTTGGTGTCGTGGCTGAAGCGCAGCGTGGACACCAGGAAAGCCGAGGCCACCTCGACGGTGCCAAAGTCTTTGACACGAGCCTCGGTTCTTGGGGCCAGACGGCCTTCTGGAGCACCGCTGGCCATATCCCACAGCTGCACGCCGCGGCCGTCGCCCGTGGCCACCGTGCCGCCTCCGGGGCTGATGGCCAGGCTGACCGACATGAACGGCATGGGGAATTCTCTCTCTGGTCCTGGCTCCCCGATGCGCAACAGCATGAACTGATGCAGCAGGGGACTGCGGGCCGTATTGATCGCGGCCCCCACCCGCTTGCCATCGGGATGGAAAGCAATGGCCATAAACTCGTCCTGGGTGTTCCAGCGATGTTGAGTTTCACCGCTTTGCTGGTCGAGCACGTCGAGCGAGGGAGCCCCGAAGGCCGACCACAGCATCTTCCCGTTGCTGTGCACATCGAGCAGGGCGGGGTGAAAATAGGCGGCCTCAGAGCGCTCCCAGGCGACTTCCTGACGCCGCCAGTCCCAGGCCACCAGCTTCTCGGCAAGCGCCAGGAACAAACGCTCTCCGCAAGGGGAAAAGCGCAAACCGTTGACCTTCCCCTGCCAGCGGGCCAGCGGCTCGGCCCCGCCGGGCTGCCACACCTCAACCCAACCTTCCTCGCCAGCCACCGCTACCGTCTGTCCGTCGGGGTGCAAGGTGAGGGCCGCTACGGTGCCAACCTTACCGCGAAAGCGACCCACCTCGTGCTGTTGATCCCAGTCGAGCACCACCACTTCTTGGGGCGTAATCGTGCGGGCCACCCGCGCCATTGTGGGGTGCAAACTGCTCAGAGCATAATAACGTTGCTGGGTCTTCATGGGCCTCCTGCTCAGCGCTTGATTGAGTTGACCACGCCCTGAAACAGAGGGGTCCAGTCTTTTTCACGTTCTTTGGGATACATATGGGTCATGCCGATGTAGTCGCTACCCTTATAGACAGCCGCGGCCAGCACCACGAAGACGATGCCCTGTTGGGAGGTGTATTCGGTCTCGATAAACTTGGCCTGCATGCCGTGGTTGAGTTTGCGCTCGAATTCGGCCTTTACCTTGAGGCCCTCCGACTCAAACGACTGCAACTGGCCCTTGCGCCAGCCTTTGAAGCCGTTCTCGCCCTTCAGACCGAGAATCTTGTAGGTAACGAAACCCTGCTTGCCGGCGGCCGAAAGCAACCCTTCGCCATCGGCCTCGACCTGAAACTCGGCCGGGAAGGTAATGCTGATCCCGTTGCTGTGTTTCCAGGTGGTGCCCTGATGGGACCAGGCTTCGCTCCAACCCGGAGTCAGCAAGAGGAGAAAAAGAAGAAGAATTTTCTGCATTGCCAAAGGTTTTGCCGGCCGCGCCAATTCCCCTGGTCGAGGAATCAGTTGGGGCTTGGAGAACTCGAGAGATATTGAATAACGATGCAGATCCGAAGACCCTTGCCAGCGGCTGGGAGTCGGGGATTCCCACCGGCCGAACGGGTCGCCAGCGGCGAGCGCCCGCCAGCGCTCCGGAGGGAGTAGCCCCGCTCCAGGCCCCACAGCCACAGGTGCCTCTGCCCCCGCCTTACGAGTTTCTCGGCGAACTGGGAAGGGGCGGCATGGGGGTGGTCTATCTGGCCATGGATCCGCCCCATCAACGTAAGGTGGCCATCAAGTTTCTCAACTCCAGCCAGGATGGCAGCCTGACCAAGCGTTTTCAACGCGAGGCTCAACAGCTGGCCCGGTTGCAGCATCCCAACATCGTGGCCTTTCTCGATTCTGGCTATTTTCAAAAACAGAACTACATCGTGATGGAGTATGTCGACGGGGGCAGTCTGCGTAGCCTGCTGGCCGAACAGGAAGCCCCCCTCACGCTGCAACAGGCCCTGGAGCTCTTTGCCGGGGTGGCCGATGGCCTGGAGTATATCCATTCGCAGGGCCTGGTCCATCGCGACCTGAAACCCGACAACATCCTGCTCACACCCCAACAGGAGCCCAAAATCGGCGATTTTGGCCTGGCCCTCAAGGTGGAAGACCAATCGCGCATCACCCAGTCGGGCATGATCCTTGGCACCTTTTCCTACGTGTCGCCCGAGCAAATTCTCAGCCGCGACGTAGGACCTTCCGCCGACTTATATGCCCTGGGGTGCTGCCTCTACGAGGCCATTACCGGACGCGCCCTGTTTTCAGCCGACACCGAATTCGCACTGCTCAACGCTCACCTGCGTCAGCAACCCGTTCCGCCGCGCCAGATTCGGGTCGACATTCCGGCCGAGCTCGACACCCTCATCCTGCGGCTGCTGCAAAAGCAGCCCGGCGAACGACCCGAAACCGCTGCCGAGGTAGCCCGTGCCTTGCGCCGCCTGCAACAGTCGATTCGCCAGGTATGGAACCTGCCGGTACTGGGCCGCGACGATCTGCTGCTCGACCTGGAAAGCTGTCTACGGCCGTGTCTGCTGCGCAAAAGCGTGGCAGCTCTGCTCACGGCCCCCCCGGGCCAGGGCCGCTCGTGCGTCAGCCGAGAATTGGTGCAGCGCCTGGGGCGCGCCAGCATCGCGGTGCATACGCTGGTTCCCCTGCCCCACGGGCTGGAACCTGCCGGCCAGCTCTACCTGGAATTGGGTGGCGCATCCGAGGTATGGTTGCGCACCCTGAGCCAGCAGGGCATCGAAGCCGCCGCGCTGCTGCTGTGGAAGCAGCTGGAACAGCTGGGAGCCCCTCGCCTGTTGGTGATCGACGACCTGCTGCGCATGCCGGCCACCACCAACGCCATCGTCGAAGCGCTGTGCGCCCAGGCTCCGCCCGCGGGCTTCGGATGGCTTCTGTCCTGCGCTTCCCATCGCGCTCAGGGGCTGTCGCTTTGGGAAGGGGTTCAACGCTTCGAATTGGGCCCTCTCGAAGATTCGGCCCTGCGCGATGTAGCCCAACTGCTGCTCTCGGGCCATCTCGACGACGAGCTCTCAGAAGGCCTGCTGTTCCGCGCCGCCGGCTCGGTACGGCGGCTGCGGCTGTGGGTGCTGGCCCTGGTGGGCGGGGGGTTCATTCATCGCAGCGGGCAAATGTGGCAGCGCGACCTATCCCATGCCTGGCCCGAAAGCCTTTGGGAACCGCTGTGGTTGAACATCGGATCGCGCAGCGAAAGCGAGCTCAAGCTGCTGCGAATCGCCGGGCTGCTGGAGGAACCTTTTCCTTACGCACTGGCTCTGGAGCTCTCGGAACTGGAAGAACAGGAAGCCCATCGCGCTCTGGACATCCTGCTGCGCGACGGACTGGTCGAGGAATGCTTTGGGCAGCCCGGTGAGCTGTTCCAACTGAGCAGCCGCGAGTTGAAAGAGAAACTGCAAACCTCGGCCACCGAACGCCTGCGCCGCCGGGTTTACGGCCGGGCGGCCCAGCTGCTGGAAGGCAAAGCTCCGGCCGCGATGATCGGCAAGTACCTGCGCCGAGCCGGCAACGACGCCGAAGCCCTGCCACGCATCCTGCAGGCCGCCCTCGAGGCCGAGCAGGCCGGCGATTGGCTGCAGGCCGAGGCTCAGTGGAACGAGGCACTTCAGGTTCAGTCCAGCCCGGAGGTTCATCTGATGGCCCTGACGGGCCGCAGCCAGGCCCTGCTTCGCCTGCGGCGGCTGGACGAACTGCTGCAACTGGTCGAGCCCGAGCTCTCCAATCCTTTGCCAGACAGCGCCGAGCTGCGACGCACGCGTCGTCAGCTGGCAGGTCTGGCCGCCCGAGCCCGCTGGCTATTGGGCCAGCGTGACGCCGAGCTGCTGCGCTTCTGTCAGTTCGAACTGGGCCAGCTGGCCGAGGCCGACTACTCCGACAGTCTCTGGCTGAGCTGGTGCTCGGCAGCCTACTACCTGGAACAGGGCGACTCGGCCCGAGGGCTGGACATCCTCTCCAAAGTGCCCTCCCAGGAGCTGCAGCCGGCTCCTTACTATGCCCTGCTGGCATCCTTGCTGCGCCTGGCCGGACGTGCCCGCGACGGCGACGCCCTGTTGCGCCGCTTCCTGGATGGGTCTCCCACCTGTACTCCCCAGGAAGAAAGCGAATTGTGCCTGGAAATGGCCCACCTTCAGGTAGCTCTTGGACAGGGCGCCGAGCAGCCGGGCCTGTGGCTCGACCGGGCCGCGGCCCGGGCCCACGAGGTCAACGATCTGGAGCTGCTGGCGCAGGTAGAGTGCAATCGCGGGCTGATTCACGAAGTCCAGCTCGATCTGGGCACGGCCGTGCGTTCGTTCCAGCGCGTGCTGGACATCTCTCGGCCGGACAGCCGTTGGCGCATCCAGGGTTTCCTCCAACTGGGCATCGGCCTTAGCAAGCTCGATCGCCTGGAGGACGCCCAGCGTGCCTTTCAGCAAGGCCTGAACGAATCGCCCGCGGCCCTGTGCGGCGATTTCCACCTGGCTCAGGGAGCTCTGGCGGTTCTTCACCGCGACTGGGAAGCCGCCCGCGAATCCTTCGCCTCGGCCGAGCGCTGCAATGTGGGGGCTTCGGCCCGGCTGATGCGCTGCTGGTGTTGCTGGCACCAGGGCGATCGCGAGGTGGCCCGCAGCTTGTTGGAATCGGTTGGAGAACCGGTTGACCCCTGCGACTTCTGGCTGCAGCAAAGGGTGTTGAAACTGATCGAACAGGCTCCCGAGCCCTGGCCCGCTTGCGAAGACGCACCCTGGATTCTTGAGGCTCATCCTTTGCGGGCCTGCCTGACGAGATTGCAGCCCCAGGCGGCTCCTGTGGCCGTGCGCCCGGCCCCGACGGTGGCTCCCGTCACAGCGCCCAAAGTAAAGCGAGAGAAGCCTTCTGGAGCCAGAGCCCTGAGCCTGACTCTGGTGCTGGCGGTGGTGGCAGCCGGCACCTGGGCATTCAGTCATTATCGCGGTCAGGCCTTGCTACCCACTCCCACTTCCACCCCCCAGCCCAGCGCCAGCGCTCAACCACTGGCCTCGGCCAGCGCCACTCCAGGGCCACGGGCCTCAGCCACGCCCAGCCCCAGCGCGGCCTTTGTACCGCCTACTCCGGGCAAGTTGCTGCTGCAGGTCACGCCGGCCCGCGCCCAGGTGCGCCTCGACGGGCGCCCCGCCAAACTGGTGAAAGGGCGCCTGGAACAGCCCCTGCCGCCCGGAGACTATCACCTGGAAGTCCGTTGCCCGGGCTTTCGCAGTGACGAGCGCGAGCTGGCGCTGGGCGAAGGAGAACAGCTTCCGCTGCACATCGAATTGGAGGCCACAGCCGGGAGCCTCGAGGTGATCACCGTTCCGGTTCCGGCCCGGGTCTACCTCGACGGCAACCTGATTGGCAAGACTTTGACGGGCCAGCCGGGAAAGCCCGTGAAAAAGGACCTGGTCGCTCCCGGTTCGCATGTGCTCAAGGTGGTTCGAGATGGATACCTCACCTCATCGAAAAAATTTGATCTTCAGGTTGGTCAGGTGTCTCGTCACACCATCCGCCTGGAAAAGCAGCCTGCCCCGGTCTACCGGCCTGCTCCGAGCTATCCTCAGCCGGCTCCAAGGCCCTATGAACCCCCTCCGGTGCGCTACGTTCCCCCTCCTCCTCCCCGCCCTGGTCCTGGCGTGGTCAGCCCTGACGGTTTCTAGTCGCCCGTCCTGGGCCCAGGATCGCAAAGCTCTACTGATGATTTGGGATTCGCGCAAGCCGGCCGTAGGAGAGGCCCATCGCCAGCTGGTCGAAGTGTTGAAAGAACGCCGAGCCGTAGGACACTTTGCCCAGGCTCGTCTGGAAAAGAAAGTCATGGTCTACGATCTGGCCCTGACCGACCACGCCCGTTCCCTGAAGTTGCTGGGCATGCCCTCGCCCGAGGTTCCTCGGCTTTGTATTATCAGCCTGAACTCAAAGGGGCTGCCGGCCAAGATTCTCTGGAGCCAGAGCTATGGCCCCAGCGCCCCCCTGATGACGGCGCTGGATAAACAGCTGGGCATCCAGGTCAAACGCCTCTTCACCGATCCTCCCCGGCTGGTGCTGGTGGGCGACGACCAGGACCCCGGGGTGTTGGAAGTCGAGAGCAAGTTGGAGGCGTTGTTCCAGGGCGATTGGAAAGAAGCACCGCTGCACGAGCAGAAGGTGGTGCGCCACAGCAGCCTGACGGGCGCCCCCGAAACCGGATTGGCACTGGTCGACCCCGAGAGTTCCAAAGTGCTCTGGAGCAAAGACCTGGCCCTGCCCGATGGTTCGCTGCAGAGTCTGGCCACGATGGTCAACATGGTCTACAAAGTGCCCGACCAGCTGGTTTGGAAAAAAGACCAATCGGTGCTGGTCCGGGTAGGGGGCGGGGTCGTTCCCATCGGCGAGCCCAACGGAGCCGACAACCCGCGGCATACTTTCAATCTGGTCTTGCCCTATTACTATCTTGGCAAGACCGAGGTTACCGTCGCTCAGTTTCGACGCTTCGTGGAGTCCACCGGTTACGTCAGCGACGCCGAGCGCAAGGGCAGCTCGTTTGTCTGCAGGGACAACCGCCTGCGGTCCGTCGCCGGCGCCTGCTGGCGCAACCCGAAGGGGGACGGTCGCCCGGCCCAGGACAACTTCCCCGTGGTGCACCTGACCAGCAACGACGCCGCGGCCTACCTCAGGTGGGCCGGCCTGCGGTTGCCCACCGAGCGCGAATGGGAGAACGCGGCCGGGGGCAAGGCCTACCCCTGGGGTGACACGTGGGACCCGGCTCGCTGCCGACACAGCGTTGGCCTCGGCGTGGGTGGCTCGGGCGGGCCTCTGGCCGTGGGCAGCTTCGCCAACGGGGCCTCTCCCTGGGGCTGCCTGGACATGGCCGGCAACGCCGAAGAGTGGACGGCCTCCGACTACATTCCCTATTTTGAGGGCGCCCCCAGCAATACCCGAATGAACGGGCTGCGCAAAGTCATGCGCGGGGGCAGCTTTGGCGCCACCGAACCGGGCGACTTTCGCACCACCAAGCGCACCGCTGTGGGCTCGCAAGACGCCAGCGAAGCCACGGGCTTTCGCTGTTGCCTGAGCGGCACGCGGGTGGTGGCTCAACCGTAGCGGGTCAAGTCCCAACTGGCCCAGCTGCCGTCGTCATACAGCGCCAACAGCACTTCTCCCTGAGAGCACATCTCGAGTTGCTCGACGGCCGCGTCGAAACCGCTCAGACTGCCCAACAGCAGTCCGGTGGACCAATCCCAGATCAACACCTGGCCATCCTCGCCCGCGCTGATCAACCGGCCTTCCAGGGGTTTAAGATGAGTTACCGGACCATCGTGGCCATCCAGGTGATGCAGGGGCTCGCGCTCGGGCCAGCTCCAAATGGCCACCGTGCCGTCGGCACAACCGCTAAACAACGCCCTTCCCTTGGGCTCAAAGGTCAGAGCCGTCACCGCATCGTGGTGGGCCTGCCAATGGCGCGTGCGCGAGAGCCGATCGCTGTCGCGCACGCTGATGCGACCGTCCAGACCCCCGCTGAGCAGGCGACGCCCATCGGGCGAGGCGGTCAGGGCGACAGGCCATTCGAGAAAATCATCCCACTGGGCCATGACCTCCCCATCGGCATCGACCCAATACAATTCGTGTTCGCTGGCCAGGGCCCAGCCTTCCCCTTGGGGATGAGCAACCCAGGCCACCATTTCTTCCTCCAACACTTCGAGCAGGGCCGCCGCAGGGGTCTCGAGCTGAGCCTCGGGAGCCTGGCCCAGCTTGAGCCCGGTGCTGAGGTCGATGACCTCTCGGCCCACCTGAATCCGACGCGTAACCCAGTCGACCTGAAGCTGGACCGCTTCGGGGGGAGCCGCAAACTGGCGAACTTTTTCGCCCTCACCCGTGGAAATGCACACCGATTCGTCCTCGCCGAGGGTCACCACGAACTGGCCGTCTGGCGAGGCCTCCAACTGGCGAATACTGCCGGTATGGGGTGCGAAGCTGGTGCGATGGTCGAACTCGGGGCCCCAGCGGTCCACCTCGAAGCGGGCCGTGAACCACCCGCCCTGTCCGTCGGGACAACAGCACTGCAAGGGGGTCCACAGGCGCGACAGCAGCCCCGGACCCTCTTCGCCCGCCGGGTCCCAAAGCGTCATGCCGCCGCGACTGGCCACCCACAGGCCCCGGGAATCCCAGAAAAGCCTGCAAATTCCGCCATAACCCGCGCGGTGGATCAGGCCCTGCTGGCGTAATTTGGGGTGTACACGCTCGCTCCAGGTGGCGAGTTTCTTGTTTCGGTCTCTTGCCATAGCCGCTGCTTTGCCGGACCCCCTGCAGCCCCTCCCCAGCTTAGAGGGGGCTGAGGCCTGAGATCGAACGGGCGGGCATGCAAGTTATCGCAGCAGCCGTCGTCAGCACCCCGCAAGGCTACTGGCTGGTGCGCCGGGGGCCTCAACAAAGCCAGCCGGGCATGTGGGAGTTTCCCGGAGGCAAGGTAGAGCCCGGCGAAGCCCCCGAGCAGGCCCTGCAGCGCGAAATTCTCGAAGAAATGGGCGTCGAGGTATCGGTAGGGCGCTTGCTGGCGCGTGCCATTGACGGCGACTACGAGTTGCAGGCCTTTGAGGCCAACCTGATGGGCCCTCCGCTGCTGCTCGAGCACGACGCCCAGGAGTACGTGCCTCGCCAGCGACTGCTCGACTACCCCATGACCCGGCTCGACCAGGACGTCGTGCAACAGTTGCCGTGAAGTGTCGTCGGCTGGTCTTCCAGCGCTACCAGGTTCGAAAAGAAGTGGCGGCCGTGGTGCAGTCGGGCCACCCCTGGATTTTTCGAGACAAGCTGAGCAGCGCCGTAGAGGTCTTCCCCGACGGTCAGTGGCTACAACTGGTCGACGGAGACAATCAGACGATCGGCTGGGCCATCTACCAGGCCAGCGGCGGCATCGGCCTGCGCATTTTGCGCAAGGGGCCCAATCCACCCGGACCAGGCTGGTTTCACAAAGTCGTCGATAAGGCCATTCGCAAACGCCAGCCGCTGCTGAAGGAAAGCGAAGCCTACCGGGTGCTCAACGGGGAAAGCGATCAGTTGCCCGGGGTGGTGCTCGATATCTACAACGGCTGTGGCGTCTTGCAGACCTACTCCCCCGGAGTGGATTCGCTGGGACGCTATGCCGCCGCGCTGGTGGCTCAACGCCTGCAGTTGCGGGGTGTGCTGTGGAAGACCCCCAGCAAGCGCAAGGACCTGGAGTCGCCCCGGGTGCGCCTCTTACGGGGTCGGGTGCCGGAAGTGGTGCAGTTTCTCGAGGGCCCCTTGCAACTGGCCGCCCATCTACGCAGCGGCCAGAAGAGTGGCACCTTTCTCGATCTGCGAGGGCTGCGCCGCTGGCTCTACGAGCAGAACCTGAAAGGGGCCAGGGTGCTCAATCTCTTCAGCTACACCGGAGCTATCGGGCTGGCCTGCTGCTACGGTGGGGCTCGCGAGGTGGTGAACGTAGACGCTGCCCAGGCCTCCCTCGATTTTGGGGCTCGCCATCACGCTCACGCCGCCCAACGCTGGGTGTGCGCCGACATCTTTCAATGGATTCCCCAGCTCGGACCCCAGGAAAAGTTCGACTGGATCATCGTCGACCCACCTTCCATGGCCAGCCAGGTGGATCAGGTGCCTCAAGCGCTGGCCGTGTATCGACGCATCTATCGACAACTCCGTCCCCACCTCAAGCCGGGAGGGGTTATGGTGGCCTGTTGCTGCACCAGTCGCATCACTCCGGGCCGCTTCGAGCAGGTGGTGCGCCAGGCCCTGGACGGTGCCAAGGTATGGCAGAAACTGCCGATGGAACTGGACCACAAGCCCGCTTTCGACGAGGCGCGCTACCTGAAGGTGCTGGCCTTCCGCCCCAGCAGCGCCCTGCCGGCGCCTCGGGCCCGGGCCGCGGCACCGCCCGGCGACCCCGTTCGGCATCGACAACCGGGCCGAAAACCCCGACGAGGACGCCCACCCACAAAGTAGAAGAGGGCCCTCAGTTCGAGAAAGGCTCAGTGAAAATGCAAAAGTGGGTTGGAGTGGTAGGAAGCCTGCGTCAGGCTTCCTACAATCGGGCGCTGCTGGAGGCGCTGAAAAACGCGGTGCCTTCGGGGGTGGAGTTGGAACTGGTCGACCTGCGGGGAATACCCGTCTACGACAGCGACCTGGAAGCCCAGGGTCTGCCCGAAGCCGTTAGCGCTCTGGACCAGAAGCTGGCATCCGCGCAGGGCATCGTGATTGCAACGCCGGAGTATAACTATTCGATTCCCGGCTGTTTGAAGAACGCCATCGACTGGATTTCCCGCACCCCCACCCGGGCTTTTGCCGGCAAGCCCACGGCCATCATCGGTGCCAGCATGGGCGCTCTGGGCACGGCTCGAGCCCAATACCACCTGCGCCAGGTTCTGGTGTACCTCGACGCCTTCGTAATGAACCGCCCCGAGGTGTTCGTGGGCGCGGCTCACACCAAGTTCAGCGAGGGCAAGCTCAACGACGGGCCTACTCAGGAGGTCCTCAAGAATTTCGGCGAGGCCTTCCAAACCTATGTTCGACGCCTTTCCGCTTCTTGAATTTCTTACAACCCACGTCATGGCGCGGGTTGCCCCCATGTTCATAGATCTGTAACACCTTGGGGACCCCCTGAAATTATCCTGAAACCACGAAGTTTCAGGAGGTCCCCTCGATGATTCAGTCTCTCGGTAACTCTTCTCCAGCGTTCAAATCGCGCGCCACTTCGGCGCCCCGTGGCAACGAAGCTGCTCCCCCTGCGGACGGCTTTTCTCCCAGCAACCAACCGGCCTTTGAAGAAGGCCAACTTCTGGTCAGGCTCAGAGAGGGGTCGAGCTTGACTGGAGAAACCGTTGCCGAGAAATACGGAGTCAGCATCGCGGAGGACCTTACGCCCGGCGGCCTGCTGCGCAGCCAGGAGCCCAAGCTGTTGTTGGTCGAGCTCAAGCCCGGCCAGGACACCCTGGAAATGAAGGCGGCCCTGGCGGCCGACCCCCGGGTGGCCTATGCCGAATTGAATACGAACTACTACCTGGACGACCAGGGACAGCAGCCTCCCGGCCAGCAACCTCCGCCCCAGCCCCCTGCGCAGAACATCCCCAACGATCTGAAGAGCGGCCTTTGGGGCCTGCACAACACGGGCCAGAACAACGGCAAGCCCGACGCCGACATCGATGCGCCCGAAGCCTGGCACCTGCATACGGGTAGCCGCAACGGCCCGGTCATCGCCGTGATCGACACGGGTATCGACTACAATCACCCCGACCTCAAGGCCAACATGTGGACCAATCCTGGCGAAATCGCTGGCAACGGCATCGACGATGACGGCAACGGCGTGATCGATGATGTGCACGGCTTCAATGCCTTCGCCAACAACGGCAACCCGATGGACGGCCATTCCCACGGCACCCACTGCGCCGGCACGATTGCCGCCGTGGGCAACAACGACGAGGGCGTGGTGGGCGTCAATCACGAGGCCCAGTTGATGGCTGTCAAAATCTTCAGTGATGGCGGTTCTACCAACGCTGCCGCCATCATTCGCGGCATCAACTACGCCACTCGAATGGGCGCCCGCATCACCTCCAACTCGTGGGGAGGCGGCGCCGCCAACCAGGCCATCTACGACGCCTTCAATACTTCGCCGGCCCTGCACATCATGGCCGCCGGCAACAGCAGCGGCAACAACGACGTCAACCCCCACTATCCCAGCAACTACGATCTGCCCAACAACGTGGCCGTAGCTGCCAGCGACCGCAACGACAACCGCGCCAGCTTCAGCTGTTACGGTGCCACCACCGTCGACATCGCAGCTCCGGGCCGAGACATTCTCTCGACCGTTCCGGGCGGCGGTTATGCCTCCAAGAGCGGCACCTCGATGGCCACGCCTCACGTGGCCGGAGTGGCCGGGCTGGTTGCCTCGCTCTATCCCGAAGCCAGCAACGAAGAAATTCAGTACCGTCTCTACGAGGGTGCCGACAAGCTGAGCAACTGGCAGGGTGTGGTTGTCGATGGGCGCCGTCTCAACGCCTACGGGGCGCTGACCACGGCTCCTCCGGCACCCCCGGCTCCCCCACAGCCCCAGCCTCCGGCCGAGCAGCCCCCCGCCGGGCAGCAGCCGCCGGTTGGACAGGGCTAACTTCGAGCTTTGACGCTCAAACAACTCATCGCACAGGGCCTGGCTCCTCTGCTTTCCCCACTGGGGTTTCAAGCACAGGGCCGGGCCTTGTTGCGTAGCAATAAAACCTCGCAGGATCTGGTGGACTTCGAGCTAGACCCCCACGACAGCTTGCGCTTTCGTCCCCAGTTGGGCGTCCATTACCCGGCGCTGTTGAGCTGGGTAACTCGCTTTGAACCCTATAAAAGTCAGCGCCAGCGCTGGAAGCCGCTGCAATGGCAGGGCTGTGCCCACCACCGCCAGCTGGTTAGCGGGCGCTGGTGGCACCTCAACCAGCTGGGAAGCGACGCCCGCCCCATGCTCGAAGAGCTGACCGTGCTGCTGCTCGAGGAGGGGCTGCCCTGGTTTCAGGAGCGACGGCAACCAACATCGCTTTTAGAACCCGGGGCAACCCCCAATGTATTCACGCTGGCGGTCGTCGCCAGCGGCGACGCCAGCCTGCGACAGCAATGGCTGGAAGCCTTTCGGGCCAGCTCCAACGAGCCCCTCAGCGAAGAGCTGGTGGCAGCACTTTCAGCAGCCGATCGGGATAGTCGGTGTTGAGGCCGTCCACCCCCCAGCCCAGCAAGCGCCGCATATCGGCTTCCTGATTGATGGTCCAGGGAATCACTTTCAGGCCGCGACGATGGGCCGCCGCCACCAGCGACGGGGTCAGCAGCCTGCGGCCTTTGTGTTCTTCGGGAATCTGCAGCGCCTGAAAAGCCGGACTGAACAGGGCCTCCTGGCCGAACATCGCCAACACGAGAAACTGACGAGTTTCCCAGGGCGAAGCCGAGGTAGCCGCCTCGGAACATGCCTGTCGAAAGGCCGTCAACACGCGGTGATGAAAACTGGCGACCAGCACTCGCTGCGCCTCGCCGCGCCTTCGGAGCAGCTCGGCCAGAGCTCGGGCAACCTCGGGGTCATCGGGCTTGATCTCGATGCCCACCCGAACCCGAGTTTCCAGGTCCAGCACCTCCTCGAGTCGTGGAATGCGCACGCCTCGCCCCCGAAAGGGAAAACTGCGGCCGCCGTCGCGACTGAAGCGATAGCCCGCATCATAGCGCTGCAGTTGGGCTGCACTTTGCTGGCACACTCTGCCGGTGGCGTTGGTGGTGCGGTCGACGGTGTCGTCGTGAATCACCATCAACTGTCTATCCTGGCTGAGATGAATATCCAGGTCGAGCACATCGACGCCCAGCGCCAGGCTGCCACGAAAAGCCTCGAGGGTATCGCAGGGAAACAACCCTTCGCCGCCCTGATGAGCCAGTACCAGGCGACGATCCGAGGGTGAAAACCAGGAGTGCCGAGCCGCCGGCCTGGCGGTGAGACGGGCCCCGGCGTAACCGATCAAGGTTGCCAGCAACAACAAAGCACAACCCAGGCGTCCCCTGTTTCCCACGACCCTCCCTTCGGCACAGGCTGTTCCGTGACTCTTCATTGCCTGGCCCAGAAAGATGACGATGCCGGTGCGCGTCGGCCGGTTTTGCTGGCACGGGCCCGTTCAGCAGCCTTAAAGCATACCTGCGGTGGTAATCCCACCTCTCGGGCCGGTACCATGATTCGTGAGGCAAGTGGGGGCTCACGAGTAAGATCTATGGTGAGTCCATGCGCCGCTGGGAAGTTTGTAGTGCAAGAATTCCATTCTTGCACTACAAACCTCTCACGTGCCTCCGGCGCATCTTCGCCTTATGGACACGGCGCCCCAGGGCGCAGTTGAAGGTGCTCCGATTCAGGTGAACCATTGGATTGGACGGAGTACTGGCGAGCTACGGTAGGGCTCGTGGGGGACACGTCGAAACCCTCCCGATGATCTCTCCTCTATATGGTGCCTGGAATGTTGCAACCCCTCAAAAAGTGGCCTCGGCGGCCTTATCCGTACAGCAGGAAGTGGCTTCCCAACCTGCCGATCAGGCCACTCTGGGCCACAGTCAGCCGGCTCTGATGGCCGCCCCCACCGCCCAGCCTTCGGGCCCCCCTCAGCCCCGCGGCGCCCGCCTGGCCGAAAACACCTTCGCCAAGTTTATGAAATACCGCAAATTCGACCTCGAGGTCGAGCGTGCAGGTAAGCTAGAAACAACCCGAGTGGGCATCCTCAACGGCCCCGGCCACGACGTGGCCGCAGTGGCTTCTATGGTGCTCGACCCTCAGGGCCACCCCCAGCTGCTTCTGAAAACCGGCGATACCCGCGTTTCTCGCAGCCTGCGTGGCGATGACTATGTCAAGATCGGCTCGGTGGCCGGTCGCCTCGACAAGGTTGGGGCCGACTTTGCCAAAATCGGCCTGGCGGAACTATCCGAGGAAGTTGGCGGCGTCGTCGTCGGCGACAGTTTGCGGCGTCTGGGCGAGGCCCTCTCACCCACCATGCCCCACGAATCTACCGAATGCGATGCCTGTTTCTTCTCGCTGGTCGAACTCAAGGGCCAGGCTCAGGGCGATGGCGGCGGCATGGAGGTCACCGACCTGATCGGCCCGGCCTTCTTCACCCCCCAACAGGGATTGGCCGCCATGGAGTCGGGACAGATCGGCGACGCCGGACGCTGCCAGATGCTCTATGCCCGGGCGCTGGACGCCATCGGCTATATCCCCGAACTGGGCACCTATGTGCACGATCATCCGGCGCTTCAAGAACGCTTTTCATCGCTGGGTCTGGGCGCGCCGCTCGACCCTCGCAGCCAGGCCTCAGGAGCTCCGATCCCCCCGCCGCCGCCGCCGGGCACCACGCTGGAGGCTCAAATCAACCACGGATATTTCGAAGAATGCCAGGAAGTGGCCCTGGGCGACGGGGCTCGGTTGCTCGACGGCAAATCGCGCCACGCCGTGGCCGCCACCCCGGTGGGAAATCCCATTCCCAATCAGTTGCTCAGCTTGCCCTACGACCGTGCCAAGGTCGTCCACTTTGTGAACGACCCCCAACGTGGACCTCTGGTGCGCTTTACCGAACAGGAGCGTCCCGTGCTGGCGGTGCGTCAGCTAGAGCTTCAAAAGGAATGCCCTGCGGCCAAAGAGGCACCCGCCTGGATTCGCGGCGACGTAGACGAGGTGCAGCTCGACCGTAAACGCCCCGTCGCCGAGCAGCTCGGGCCTCAGGCCATGGCCCTGGGAGCCCCCACCACGGCTTCGGCCGGCCAGTCTGACCTCAAGATTCACTTCTATGCCGTGGCCGAACCCCAGGGTGCGGCCAACGCCAACTACATTCCGCTGTCCGAAGCGCTGCAGCGCTGCCGCGAGGGCCAGGGCGACGCCCAATCCGAGGCCAGCCTGTTGCGCCTGGCCCGACAACTGGAGTGGATTCCCGGGCTCCAGATGTCGGTCGACCAGGCGCGCAAGCTGATCAATTCTTGAACTTATAACCCCGTTCGCTGGCCTGCTCGCGAATCGCCCGCAGCATGGCTTTATCCAGACTGTCGGGGCCCTCTTGCTTCTGGTTCTTGGCAATATAGGCGTCGCGTTGCTTGCTCAGTTCCTGCATGCGCTTTTGAATGCGCTCGCGCTCCAGGCGCTTCTTTTCCAGGTAAGTGGCCCGGGGCACCATTCCCATCATGAAATTCACCAGATCTCCGCTGTTTC
>CAZYPN010000097.1:0-15938 GCA_964649085.1 uncultured Burkholderiales bacterium
GCCCAGGCAGGCCCGGGTAATCCCTGGGCCTGTTTTCATGAGTCGGCAGCGGCCATGGATCTCGGTCAGAATGGGTCAGAAAACGGCCACAGAGATCAGCCCCCTACAGAGGCAATACAGGGTAGCCCCGGGGTATTGTCCCTGTAGAAGTTGCTGGCTACCCGGCCACTACGTTCGACCCCAACGTAGCCAACAAGCAGCAAACGGTTGGCTAGAACCAGCTGCGCGTCCAGTTCCAGGCCGACGAGGCTGCGTTGGCCACCCCGTTGCCCACGGCCGAGGCAGCATCGCCCACCGCGCCCACCACCGCTCGCCCCGTTTCCGTATTGGCCAGGGCTGCACCCACGTAGGTCACGGCCCCGCCAGCGATCAAGGCGGGGTTGGCCGTGGCCACCCCGGCCAGCATGGCCGTGCCGGCGGCTGTCTTCACGCCGCCCACCACGCGGGTGTAGTTGTCTTCGCCGGTCACGATGTCGCGAACGCCGTCGGCCACGGCTCCCACGCCCCCGGCCACGGTGCCCACCGTGCCCAGGGCGGCTGCACTGGCCGCGCGTCCGGCAAAGTGGGCCACGCCCGCGGCCGTTCCATAGCCGGCGCTTACGGTGCTGGCTGCGCCGCTTCCCGCTCGCAGAGCGCCTCCGGCCAGTTCGGTTCCATTCTGGGCGTTTACAGCGTCACGGATACCGCCCACCGTCTCGGCCACGCCCATGGCCGTGGCGGCCGGTCCAAGGGCCACCGCCCCGGCCTGGCCCAGGTTGGTAATCACGCGCCCCGCCGTCGAGCCAGCGCGCGCCACGTCGTCGGCAACGCCGGCGGCCGGAGCTGCTCTCCCCGGAGTCGGTTCCGCCGGAGGAGCCGCCGGTGCCCGCTGCGTTCGTAGCTCTTGTTGGTGCCTCTCCACTGCGTCCACGTAGCCCTGCATGTCCTGAGAGCGTGGCGTGGGTCGTGGAGCCGCGGGTTCGGGGGCCGGACGCACTCCGGTCTGCTGCTGGTGTCGCTCCACAGCGTCTACATAGTCCTGCATGTCCTGCGAGCGCGGCGTGGGACGTGCAGCCGCGGGTTGGGGGGCCGGAGCCTGGGCAGCCGGGGCAGACGGTGCCGGGGCAGGCGTTTCCACCGGCGCAGGGTTGGCGCCAGCCGGTGGCGCTTGACCGGCAGCTTGCCGTTGAGCTCGTTGGGTCAAGGCCGCCCCGGTCTGGTCGACCGCTTCCTGGGCATAGGTGGCCGTATTGATGTTGGTGTTGGTCAGACCTGGATGGGCGCCTGTGAACAGATCGGTATTGCTTGGCGGGGTGAAATTGCTGGCCAGACCGCTCGTCAACGTCTGGGCATTGCCCGCCTGGTTGCCCGAGCTCAGCTCCACCCGATCCCTGGGTTCGCTGGTTCGGCTCGCGCTGCGAGTTGGGTTCTGGCCCTGGTTCCTGTTCGACGGAGTAGCCTGACTGGAACGAGCGCTGCTGGAACTTCTGCTACTACGCTGTGACCTGGAAGTCGAGCTGGTGCTCGAGGAACGTGAACCGCTCACCGTATTGCTCATGGGGTGCTCCTGCCGCTGTTCTTAGCTTCAGGCTAACGGTCGCCCCGAGGCGAAACACCTCAGCGAAGTGTAAAAGAGGTAAACAAGTTGTTGCAAAAGGTAAAGAAATTGTTGCCGTCTGGACGACTGTCTCCGCTTTCGAGGGCCGACTCGTTTGTTTCACCCCACGGCGACCTATACTTAGCCATGGCGTGAACTCAACCTGGGAGGGCAGGCTGGGCAGCGTCATCGCCCGGCGTTATCAGCTCAACCGTTTCCTGGCCCGAGGGGGCATGGGGGCGGTGTTTCTCTGCGACGATCTCGAGAAGCCGGGCGCCATCTGGGCCATCAAAGAAATGCTCTCGGCCCACCCGCTCGAGAATGCGCTGGTGGCCGAAACCTTTCGTCGCGAGGCCGCAATGCTGGCGGGTCTGCGTCATCCTTGCCTGCCCGCCATCGTCGATTCATTCATCGAAAACGACCGTTCCTACCTGGTCATGGAATACATCCCGGGCGACACGCTGGCCCGTCGCATCGAGCAACAGGGCCCCTGCAGTTTCCATCAGGCCCTCGACTGGGGCGAGCAACTGGCGGAAGTGCTGCAATACCTCCACCAGCAACAGCCGCCCGTGATCTTTCGCGACCTCAAGCCCGAGAACATCATGCTGTCGCCCCAGGGTCGACTCAAACTGGTGGATTTTGGCCTGGCCCGTCACTTTCAGCCCGGCAAGGCCCGCGATACTCAGGCTGCCGGGTCGCTGGGCTACTCGCCCCCCGAACAGTGGCAGGATTCGGCCCAAAGCGACGCGCGCTCCGACCTCTACGGTTGGGGGGCCGTCATGCACTTTCTGCTCTGTGGCAAGGCGCCTACGCCCGTCTACGGTCGGCAAAACCTGCGCCGCCACCGGGCCGGGCTCGACGCACGTCTGGAACGCATCGTGCTGAGGTGCCTCGAACCCGATCCATCCCGTCGCTACCCTTCCAGTTCGGCCCTGCTGCAGGCACTCCGCTCCCTGCGTCGTCCTCGCCTCCTCAAGGTCTTGTTGCCCGTGCTGATAGCTGGGGCGCTGGTGGCTGCGGCTGTGGTCTACCGCTGGCCGGCCACCTCTCTCCAAGAGGTGCAGATGCCGCTGCAACAGGTGCTGGCCCACACGGCCGAGGCTAAAATCGCCGTTCGCAAGCTCTCCGATGCCGGCGATCACCAGGCCGCGCTGGCCGCTTTGGAAAAGCTCACCCTGGAATATCCCCAGGATGGTGAGGCCCAGCTACAGATCAACAACGTTCGAGCTCAGCTTGGCTCGCAACCTCTGCTGCATATCCCGGTTTTTAGCTCCACCATTGGCTCCGAGTATGAAGGTGCCCAAATGCTCAACGGCCTGGCGCTGGCCCAGCGCCAGCTCAACTCCCAGGGCCTGCTCGACGCCCGACGGCCCGGGCAGCGCTTCCAGCTGGTGCTCGACTACTATGAATGCCAGTCTCGCCAGAATCTCACCCTGGAGCTCTACCTGAAAGCCGCCCAAAACTCTCAGTACGCCGTAGCTCTGGGGCCCTGGAGCTCGCAGCAGCTGCTGGCGGTGTCGCCCATCGTCGAGTCGGCGGGCTTCCCCACCCTGGCCCCAACGGCCTCCGACCCACGCACCACCGACCTTGGAGCCAACTGCTTCACGGTAGCCGACTCCGACGTGGGGCGAGTCGACGCGCTGGCCGACTACCTGCTTAGCCGGGGCTGCCGACGGGCCGCTATCTTGCGCAATCTCGATAGTGTGGTGGGTCACTCCTCGGCCCGCCGCTTCGCCGAGCGCTTCGGCTCAGGGAAGGGCAACACCGTGGCCGAGCTCAGCTACCACGAAGACACCCTCGACCACGCCCGGCTGCTCGACCCGTTGCTGGCGCGCCGTCCCGACTGCCTGTTTATGCCGGAATATCGGGCCGGACTGGTGGTGCAGGTCACCCAACAACTGCGCGCCCGCGGCTCCGATCTGCCGGTGGCTGCACTGGCTGCCCTATATACCCACTCGCCCCTGCAAAGCGGCGCCGACGGCCTGATCGTAGCCAGCTACTTCCTGCCGGACAGTCGCGACCCGGCCGTCCGACGCTTTATCCGCGACTACCGCGAGATGACAAAAAGCGACACCCCGTCCCATCGAGAAGCCTATTCCTACGATAGCCTCTTCCTGCTGGCCCGAGCCATCGAAACCGTCGGTTTTCAGCGTGACGCGCTGAGGAAACACCTCCACCAGATCGGACGCACCCTGCCCGCCTACAAAGGAGTCACGGGCGAGTTCAGCCCCAGCCGCGCTCGCCAGTTTCGCAAGGTCCACCTGCTGCAACCCAGGTCTACGGCTCCAACGTAGACTTCCCAGCTCGCTCATCCCGAGGTTCGGCCGGTCAGGAGTACTACGACGCTGGATGTCGTTCGCCCGACTATGCTGGGTCCCAGAGCCCGATCGGCTCGAAGGGAGTGCTTACATGGACGACGGAATGCTTCTGGTTGGTTTCTTCGTGGCCATCATTCTGGGGATATTGGTGGGGGCCGACGCCAGCCGGCGCTTTGGTCCCGGTGCGGGCATCGCTTGGGGAGTGTGTACCTTCCTGCTGGCCATCGTCACACTACCCCTGTACCTCCTGCGGGTGATTACCCAGTCCACCCCCCCGGCCAGCCTGCCAGCTCGGGTGTGCCCGCGTTGCGGCCTTACCACCCAGGACCTGTCCACGAAATTCTGCGGCGGCTGCGGCAAGAATTTTCAAGAGTAGCCCCTATTTCGGGGCGGACCGGAGTCCTTCAGGTGAAGGCCCCACCCCTACATCAAGGAAACGGCCAAACTCGGCGAAACGCTCAAGAAATGCTGGGATACGCAGTCTCAAGAGTTCATAGGCGTAGATGCTGGCCTTAACGGCCGAATCCGGTCCGAAAATCCACCTTTTCAGCCAGCTCGGGATAATCGATAAAGGGATTGCGATTGCCCTGAATGTCCTGAATGGTTTCGTTGCGGTGGCGCTCGTAGTCGGTTACCGGATACTGGCGATGCCAATCCAGCAGGCGGGGAAGGTCGGAAAGATCCATCTCGCCGCGTTGGTCGCCCACTTCGCCCGGATAGCGGGTCACGAAATACAGAATGGCGCGAGCCGCTTCGCCCTTGCCGGCCAGGGGTTCAAAGGCCTTGCCGTGGGTGGTCTGCATCAGTCCACACTGGGGCAGCTCTTTCACATTGCCTTCCACCTCGCGCAGCGGCAAATCGCCCCGATCGCTGTTGCACTTGCGCTCTTCGGTAAACAGATGGTGCAGGTCGTCGCGCATGGGTTGTTTGGCGTCAAACCAGGCCTTGGGCACTACGTGCTCCAAATTGTAACCTTCCAAATCGCGGGTGTTGCGCTCGCGCACTTCGGCCTCGTTCTTGGGCCCCTCGCCACTGTATAGCGGGTACAGAGCTCCGTCGGGGCGGCGATCCACGCGGCTGTACAGAGCCTCGCCCGGCAATTCCCCCGGGGGACGGTGGGTGGCGCTCAGCAGGCGGTGCAGCGACTGGAACACCTCAGTGCCGTCGGCGCTCTCAAAATGATCGGCGATCTGGGCATAGTAGTCTTGCCGCTCCTGGGCGTCCTCGGCCTCGTGGTAATAGTCCGCCCCGATCTGGGTCTGATAGTAGCTGCCTGAAGTGCGCACGTTCACACCCCTAGCCTATCAGCCAGTCCCCGACTGCGGGTTGCTCGACTGTTACCGTTGCGGCAAGCAAGGCGACCGCAGAGCCTCTCCAGAAAGATCACCCTTCTCGGCTGATGTTCGCGGCCAGCAAACCTCTTCTGCCTGACTCTTGACAAAAGCTTGACGACCACCTACGATTCGCGAAACCAAATTCGTATTTTCCAAGTCGGGAGGTTCCCTTGGGTCACTGGACCTTTTTCACCAACCACGCCCACGTGCTCTACTGCCTGGCTCGGGAGCCCCATGCTCGCATGCGCGACGTAGCCCTTCAAGTCGGCATCACAGAACGAGCGGTGCAGCGCATCGTCCACGACCTCGAACAGGCGGGCTACCTCACCAAGCAGCGCGATGGTCGCCAGAACCATTATCAGATCGTCAAGCATCTTCCCCTTCGCCACCCTCTGGAAGAGCATTGCACCGTGCAATCTTTCTTGGACAACCTCTTGACATAGGACAGGAAATTAGCGATAACCTATACACGAAAAAAATGTCGCACTAAATCCCCTTTAACACCCGTTCCGGAGGCACTGCCTTGGCTTCTTCCAAAACCCCCACCGAGAGGATGTTCCACCTGCTCTGGGTCGACCGCTTCGAGTTGTCGATTGTCTTCTCTTACGCCCTGGCCGCAGGTGTCCTTACGCTGGCCATTCCGCTCGCCTCTCAGGCCCTCGTCAACACCATTGCCCAGGGACTCTTCCTGCAGCCTCTGCTGGTGCTCACAGGGGCGGTGATGATCGGGTTGCTGTTGCACGGAGTGCTCGAGATTCTCATTCGCGCCCTGGCCGAGCAACTGCAACTCCGCCTCTTCGCTCGCCTGGGACTGCGCCTCACCGAACTGCTTCCCCGCTTTCGATACCAGAACTTCCTGGCCAGCAACGGTCCCGAAGAACTCAACAAATTCTTCGAGGTTGTCAACGTCCAGAAGAGCTGGAACAAGCTACTGCTCGATGTTCCCAGCAGCATGGTCGAGCTGGCTCTCAGCTTCCTCTTCCTCAGCCTCTATGGTCCCAGTTTCATGCTCAGCGGAGCCGGGCTTATCCTCATCGCGGGATTGACCATTGTCTTGCTGGGCTACGGTGGCCTCACCAGTTCCATCAAGGAATCGTATGCCAAGTATGACCTGGCTGGCTGGTTGGAACAGATGGGGCGCTGCCAGGACAGCATCAAGCTGGCCGGAGCCCCGACTTCTTTCGTGGAGCGCAGCGATGAACTGGTGGGCAAATACCTCTATTACCGCAAGCGCCACTTTCAGGCATTGCTCCGCCAGCTCAGCATGTTCTATCTGCTTCAGGCGCTGGCGGCGGCCGGGGTGCTGGGTCTGGGGGGCTGGATGGTCATCCAGCGCCAGCTCTCGCTGGGCCAGTTGGTGGCCGGCGAACTGGTAGTGCTCAACCTGCTCAAAGCGTGCGAAAAGCTCGTGAAGTCGGCCGAGACCGTCTTCGACCTCATGACCGGCCTGGACAAGTTGGGCCACCTCCTGGAAATCCCTCTCGACGAACCTGCCCCCCACACCCTCAATCTAACCCGAGGAGCTTCGCTGGCCTTTCGCCAAGTCAGCTACCGTCACACCGCCGAGGGTCGGGAGGTTCTCTCCAACTTTTCGCTCGAAATTGAGGCCGGTTCTCGCGTCAGCCTGCTGGCCGAGTCGGGTTCGGGGATGTCCACCCTGGCTCGGCTGGCCGTAGGTCTGATCCGTCCCACCCGGGGCCAGGTCGAGGTCGAGGGCCTGCAGGCTCATTCGAACCTGCGCTCGCAGCTGGTATGGCTCACCGACCGCGAAGAAATTTTCGACACCACGGTCGAAGAGAACATCACGATGGGGCGCGAGTTCTCCCCCGCCGATTTGCGGTTCGCCCTCGAACTCAGCGGCGTCAACGAGCACCTGCCCTGGTTGCCCGACGGGCTACAAACCCAGATTATTTGTGGTGGTCGTAACCTCTCTCGTTCTCAGGTGATGCGCATTCTGCTGGCGCGCAACATTATCCACCGTCCCTACCTGCTGGTCGTCGACCAGAACTTCTATGCCCTCGGCTTCGAGCGACGGATCGAAACGGTTCGCAAACTCTTCGACCGCTCCAATCGTTGGACCATTCTCAATCTGGTGGCTGAAACCGAAGCCCTGCTGGCCAGCGATCGCATTATGCTCTTGAAAGAAGGCCAGGTGCTCGACCTGGGTTCACCCGCGGCGGCCATCGCCCCCGACGACGGGCCTCTCGCTCAACAATTTCCCGAACTTCGTCGTGCCCTGCGGCGGCGATTGGCGGAGGCCTGATGCTGAAGAATCCCGAGACCCCCGGGCTGCACTCGCTGGCCAAGGTCCAATCCAGCGCTTTCCTGGTGATCCTCGCCCTGCTCATCGTGCTCACCCTCGCGGGCTCGGCCTATGCGCTGGTGGCGGTGCCCTGGTACCAGAGCGTCACCGGGCAAGGCAAGGTCATTATGTACTCGCCCATGGAGCGAGTTCAGCAGGTCGACGCTCAGATTCCCGGCCGTCTGGAAAAGTGGCTCGTGATGGAGGGTCAGTCGGTTAAGAAAGGCCAAAAGCTCGGGCTGCTGCGCGATATCGACAGCAAGTTCCTCGATCCTCTGCAGGTCGAGCGCACCAATCAAATGGTGCAGTCGTATCGCCTCAAACAGCAGCTCAACGTGGAGCGTCTGGAAACCCTCAGCCAGCAACGCCAGGCCATCCTCAAGGCCCGTCAGGCGGCTCTACCCGCTTCTCAGCAGCGCATCGAGCAGTCGCGCCAGAGGCTCAACCAGAATCGCCAGGTGGTCACTCTGGCCAAACAGAACCTGCAGACCGATCGGTTGCAGTTCGATCGCATCCGAACGCTGGAAGAACAGGGCCTGCGCTCGCGGCGCGACTTTGAACTGATCCAGCAAGCGCTGGTCAAGTCGCAAACCGAACTGCAGCGCAGCCAGCTGTCGCTCGACCTTTCGCAGCGCGACATCTCGGTGGCCGAACTCGAGTATTCTCGGCTGGAGGCCCAGTTTCAAAACGATCTCGCCAAAGTCGAGGAAAGCCTGCTGAAAACTCAGGAACAGTTGGCCGAGGTCCAGGCCCAGATCGCCAAGTTGGACATCGAGCAAAGCTCGCTCCAGCAACGTCGACTGCAGCAATGGATCCTGGCTCCTCGCGATGGCCGCGTAGTGCGCCTTCTGAAGCTCGGCGAGGGCGAAACGGTCAAGGCCGGCGATGCCCTCTGCCAGGTGATGCCCAGCGTCGAGGACCCCGCCGTCGAAATCACCATCTCCGACTTCGATGCCCCGCTGGTGCGGGTAGGCCAGAAAGTGCGTCTGACTTTCGATGGCTTCCCGGCCATTCCGTTCACGGCTCTGCCCTGGGCCGAAGTTGGAACCTTTGGAGGCGTGGTGTCGGTGGTCGACGCCGTCGACGACGGCCAGAGCCGTTTCCGTCTGCTGGTCACTCCCGATCCCCACGCCGACGACATTCCCTGGCCCAAGCTCTCGGAACAGGGGGCCCGTTACCCCTTGCGTCCGGGCAGTCGGGCCCAGGCCTGGGTCATGATGGACAAGCCGGTGCCGCTCTATTGGGAGCTTTGGCGTCGACTCAACGCCTTCCCGCCGGTCCCTCTGGGCAAGGACGACGAGAAGGATAAAGAAAAACCCTTTGCGCCCAAACCGGTGTTCAAGCGATGAAAAAGTGGATTCTGGCCCTCTGGCTCGGATCGGCGGCCTGGGGGGAAACCCTTACCCTCGATCATCTGCTGAGTCGGGTGGTCGAGCATCATCCCAAGTTACGCGGAGCGCGTTTGCTGCGCTCCATCGCCGAGGCCAAAGTCACCGAGAAAGAGGGTGCCTTCGACCCCTCGCTGCTGTTGGGCACGGAATATCTGCGCTACCAGTCGCCCACCGGGCCGGGCAAAGCCAAGTTCGCCGACGATCATCTGGCGGCCGTGCAAGTCCAGGATATCGCCGGTTGGAAGCTGATCACCGGCTACCGGCGCAATCGTGGCGACGTCAAGTCGCCCGACAGCCTTACGGGTGAGGGCGGTGAATTTTTTCTCGAGTTCAAACTGCCCCTGTTGCGCGGCCTGGGGGTCAACGAAAAACAAACGGCGCTGGCCCAGGCCGAAGTCGGCCGCCAGATCGCCGAGGCCCTGGCCACCGCCACTCGACTCGAGGTACTCATGGTGGCCGCCGTGGCCTATTGGGATTGGTGCGCGGCATGCACCGAGTTCGTGCTGCTGCAGCGCAACCTGGCCCTGGCCGAAGAACGAGCCCAGCAGGTCGAGAAACGCGTCAACGCCGGCGAACTTCCCCGCATCGACGCCGTCGAGGCCCGCCAGGAGGTGGAGCGACGCAAAGAGTCACTGGCCAAATCCCAACGCAACATCGAGAAGAATCTCTACAAACTGGCGGTCTATTTGTGGAACAGTCAGGGCGAGGCCGACCAGTTGCCCACTCCTGCCGAGGCTGTTCTCACCTTCCCCGGCGAGTTGGCCGAACCCATCCTGGGAACGGCCCCCCAGCCCCGGGCCGCCTCGGCCCGCTGGGATGCCTCGCAAGCCGGCAAAACCGAGCTCGACGCCCTCAGTCTGCGCCCCGAGCTCAGCAATCTCCGCTTCCAGCGCGACATTATCGAGCTCGACCGCAAGCTGGCCGAAAACGACCGCATGCCGGCCCTCGACCTCACCCTCGGCCCGGGCCTCGACACCGGCTTCAAAAACATCGGGCTCACCTACAAGGTTGGCCTGCAGCTCACCGTTCCGCTGGCCACCCGCGGCCCCGACGGACGCATGTTGGGGGCTCGTCTCAAGAACGACAAGTTGGAACTGGAACAGGTGCTGGAAATCCAGCGCATCCTCAGCGAAGTGCGCGACGCTCAGTCCATGGTGCGCCAGGCCGAAAAACGTCAGGCCCCGGCCCTCGAGTCGCTGCGCCTGGCGCTGGAGCTGGAAAAGGCCGAACGCGTCAAGTTTAGCCTGGGCGACAGCACCCTCTTTTTAGTGAACCAGCGCGAGCGGAACACCATGTCCGAAGCCCTCAAAGTGGTGGAAATCTGGGCCGACGGCCTCAAGGGCCAGGTGATGCTCGAAGCCTCGGCGGGTCGACTGTGAAGCGCTGGCTGCTGAGCTGCTGGCTGCTCGCCACCCCCCTGGTGGGGGCCGAAACCCTGCTCGACCAGTTGCTGGCCATCCAGCGGCGAAGCTACTCCCAGGCCGTGGTCACCAGTGGCTTCTGGGAGCCCCGAGGCGTCTCCCGCTATCGTTCTCAGCCCGGCGTCCATTGGGGTTACGACATTGCCATGCCGGCCGGTGCCAGCGCGCTGGCCGCCTGGCCCGGCAAGGTGCGGGCCATCATCCCCTGGGCCGAGGGCGAGTGGGGGGTAGCCGTCGAGCATCCCGATGGTACCACCGCCACTTATGGTCATCTCGTCCCCTGCGTTCGCCCCGGCGACCCGCTGGTGCCAGGACAACCGGTGGGAACCATCGCCGTCGACCATCTCGACGTAAAGATGCGCGACCCCCTGGGACTGCCCCTCGACTTTGGCCATCGCGGGGCCAACTCTCCGGTGGCGATCCCCGCCCCTCCCGTTCAGCCGCCGGCCCAGGCCGTGGCGCTGCAGCAGGCCGTGCGCCAGCTGCTGAGAAAGCCGCCGGGTGTCGAGCGCTTCGCTTCGGGCCAGCCTCGCCTTCAGGCCCAGGATTGCTCCCAGCTGCTGGCTCTGAAGAAGCTGGTCGGCCAGCAGCGGGCCCCCTGGAAGTTGCAGTGGAGCCAGCAGGATCGCCAGGCCATCGATCAACACAAGGCGCAACTGGCGGCGCTGGAAGAACGCTACCAACTGGGGCTGATCTCCCGCCGCCACCTGGAACAGCAGCGAGAATTTGTGCAACTGCTCTGCGAAGTCGCCTCGCCCTGAGGCGACCTGACCCAGGTCATTCCACCGATTGGCCCAACCCTTTAGACTGCAACCCCATGGCAGACTCCAGTCCGAACCAGCCCGGTTTCCTCAAGCGCCTGCCGGGACTGCTCCTGCGCCAGTGTTTCTTCCGGCTGCCGGCCCTGGTGGTCACAGTGCTGCCTGCCTGGCTGCTGCACACCTACCTGCTGGTCTTCAAAAACGAAGGTTTCAATGGTTTCGCGCATTGGACTTCCCGCTATTGCAATGTTGAGGGCAATGCCACCACAGCCTTTCTTTGCTTTGGACTGGGGTCAGCCATGTTCTGGTCGGTGGTCCTTTCGGTCCTACGTTGCGGGCCCTCGGCCACGTTTAACCATCTGCTGGGTGCTCCGGGGCGCTGCCTGGCGGCCATCACGGCCAAAGACCCTCACAGCCGCCTGGGGCTGGCGCTGGGGTTGGGGCTGGTGCTCATGGGCAGCAATTATTTCCGCTTGACCGGCCCCAGTCGATTGGCGCTTTCGGGCGCCACGCTCTTCCTGGGGCTGGGCTATCCGGGCACCTTGCTCGGCCAGTTGCTCGGCCAGGGGCTCAGCAGTCTCAAGCTGCGCTATCCCTGGTTGCGCTCCCTCGACGTGGCCCTGCTGGTGCGCAGCACCGTGGCCTCGGTTCCGGTGGGCTTCGGAGCCGCCTGGTTCCTTTCGGTCTGGACCACCGATAAGCTGGGCCTCTTGGCCCTCGTGTATGTGGGCTACACACTGTTCACCATGCGCAAGCAGCACCAGAGCCAGCCCCCTGCAGCTGGCCTGCTCCTCTGGCTGGGCGGCTGGTGGCTGTTGCAGGCGCTCACGGGCCAGCAGGCCTGGGGCGACGATGGTGGTTGGCTCGAGGCCACCGGAGGCAACCAGGACCTGACCTGGGCCAATGTGGTGGCCTGGTGGAATTCCCAGGGGTCTGGCCAGGCCATCACCCAGGGCATGGTTCCCGTCGTGGGTGCCGGACTGGGCGCCGTCATGGTGCCGCCGGTGGCCCCGCCTCGGGACGGCCTCGATTACAAAGAAGATGTCACCCAGCACGTCACCAAAGACGATGAAGAATTCGCTTACGGCATCGGCATTGTCCGTCAAGGAACCGAGTATCTCCCCGCCGACGGTCGCAGCCAGGCCTTCGGCTACTCCGTCGGCGAAAGCAACGACCCCAAGCTCAAGCCCGGCGACATTGCCCGAGCAGCCCACTTCAGCACCACCGCTCCGCCCGGCTTCGAGCTGCGCATTGTCAAAGAGGAGCAGGCCTTTGGCGGCGATCACAAGCAGTTCACGGTGGTGGCCGTGGCCGCTCCCGAATCGGCCTTCGCCCCGGGTGAAATTCCAGCCGTCGTCTATGCCGAGGCCACCACGCCCTCGGGCCTGGTGCGGGGCCACATGCGCTACACCATTCAGGTGGGTACGGGCAAGTTGCACGTCGAGCCCATGGAGCGCGACTGGCTGCGTGCCGATGGAGAAGATCGCGTGCAACTGGTGGCCTACATCGAGCCCACCGATCGGGCCAGCATTACCGACGAAGAGCGTCGCTCAACGCTGGAGCTGGCGGCCTACGGCCCCAATGCCGATTGGGTGGGTATCAGCCCCCCGGGCGATGGTGAGTTTTATCGCTACTGGACGATTCAGGGCTCCAAGGCCAGCGACCCCAAGCAGATGAAGGCTGCCCTCGAGGTCGAACTGGGCTTGCAGGGGCGCTTTGCGGGCGGCCTGTTGCAGCTCAAGATCCCCATCCGCGTTCTGCCTCCCCCCCGTCTCGAAGCCACTCCCGAGGTGCCCTTTCTGGTGCCCAAACATCAGGAAGAAGTCGAGGTTGAGGTCGAAGTCGTCGGCCTGGCAGCTCAGGAGAACTGGGAACTGGACCCGCCGCTCTTCAAGAAGGGCGACCAGCAGGCTGTGGTGCTCGACAAAAGTGAGAAAGTGGCACCGGGCAAGTTCAAGCTAACCTTTCTCCTGGGCAAGTTCGACGAGGATAAGAGCTGCCTGGAAGCCAGTTGGGGTTTGAAGGCCCGCGAGACCAAAGGGGCCGAAACGGAAGAACTGGTCATCAAGGTTCTGGCCGCCCGTCCCGGAGTGGTCTATCTCTCCAAGACCCCTTTTCAGGTGCTGGCCGATGGCAAAAAGGAGCACGAACTCAAGCTCACGGTGCTGCGCTGGAATGAGCAAAGCAAGCAGGTCGAAGTCGACGAGGCCGCCTTGCCCAAGGTCGAGTTCGAAATCGTCAAAGAGGGCGAGGCCTCCAAGGCCCTCGAGGCTGCCAGTCTGCAGTTCAAGTACGACAACAGCTTCGGCAGCCAGCTGGGGCGACACGCCATCTACAAGGTCAGCTCGCTGGTGCCGGTTCCCGGAATGGGGTTCTGCCAGGGCAAGGCCGAGGGCTTTCTCAAAGAGGAAAGCGACGAAGCCTTCCGACGCCCTCTCGATTTGGCTCTGGCCCTCGATGCCGTCAGTCTGATCGAAAAGAGCAAAGAGGAGGAGTGGCGCCTCATCCTCGACGTGCTCGAGCGCTACTTCAAGAAGCCCTACGAAAAAGCCGAAAGCTCGGACAAAGCCGGCCACCTTTCCTGTCTGATCGAAATCTACAACCGCTGGATGAAGGAACTCGAGCGCGACAAGCCGCTGCTGGGATCTCACGACCTGCGCCAGAAGCGCAAGCTGATCCTCGAGGAAGCCGTCAAAACCTGGAAGGCCATCGGCGACGGCTACCTGGGCGATGGAAAATTCTACGAGAACCTGCTGCGTGCGGCGGTTACCGTCGACTGGTTCGTCGACAATGCCTTCACGCTGTGCGCCAAGGCGGCCCTGGCCTGGGCCGGTCCGCTGGGCTCCACCGTTGGCTCCACGGTGGTCAATAAGGTGCGGGCCTACCTTACCAAATTCGTGGCCAACGCCATCAACGGCATTCCGGCTGCCGAAGCCTGGAAAGAAATCGACGAAGATCTCTGGAACACCGTCCGCGACTTCACCTGGGTCGACGCCCCCGAACTTCTGGCCAATGCCGTGTTCGGCCAGCCCGGGGCCGGCGGCGAGGTGGAAGTTCCCCTGAAGGTCAAAATCGCCATTATGACGGGCTTCATCTGCTATCGCTTCTACCGCAACTACGTCGACGAAGATCCGGTAACCAAAGAGAAGCCCGTAGGCTTCTGGCGGGCCACCTGGCTCACCAGCCAGGACATCGGCATGAAATTCGCCGGCGACGCCTTTGGCAACTACCTCAAAACCCTGCCCTTTGTGCGCCGCGGCGGCACCAAAGTGGGCGACCTCAAGAGCCCCTTCGGCTCCCCGGACGCGCCCTCGGGCGGCGGCGACGCCCCATCCGCCCCGGCCACGCCCTCGGGCGGCGGCGACGCCCCGTCTGCTCCGGCCACGCCCTCGGGCGGTGGCGACGCCCCGTCCGCCCCGGCCACGCCCTCGGGCGGCGGCGACGCCCCATCCGCCCCGGCCACGCCCTCGGGCGGCGGCGACGCCCCGTCTGCTCCGGCCACGCCCTCGGGCGGTGGCGACGCCCCGTCCGCCCCGGCCACGCCCTCGGGCAGCGGCGACGCCCCGGCTGCCCCGGCCACGCCCTCGGGCGGCGGCGACATCCCGAACCCCCTCCCGGCCGCTCCACATCTTGACAACCGGGGCATTCCTCGCATCGACCTGAGCTAACCCGCCCAGCCAGGAGCTCCTGGGCCTCACGAGAATTCTGACCCTGTGGCCAGTCCGTTTGTTGAAGTGGAGCGGAAATATCGAAGTCTCTTCAGCTCCTACCAAAATGGGGACTTCGACGCCGATGCCTTTGCCCAGGCCCTCGAAGCGCTTGCTTTTCAGGACGACCAGGAGCAATGGTGGCAGATCCAGGGCGACGGGAACTGGCTTCGCTATGACGGAGAACGCTGGGAGGCGGCGGTGCCGCCTCGTCCTACCCCACCCCCACCCCCTCGGGCTGTGCTGCTCCCCCCGCCTCGGCCGCAGGTAGAACCTGGAGTTGAAGTCGACGACGACTCCGTGTTTCGCAACACGGGAGTCTCTGCCGAGCAGATTCCCGGCCTGCTCAACCCCCAGCCAGCTCCCGGCGCTTTTCTCATCGAGCCAGCGCCAGTCGTAGCTGCCACGCCCCAGTTGGTCCAGGTCGCCCCTGCGCCCCTGGCCATCGCGCCTCAACGCCCGGCCACCGCTCCGCCGGAAGCCCCGCCGGCCGTCTGTTCTCAATGTCAGGCCCGGCTGGTTCCCGCAGCCAAGTTTTGCGGAAAGTGCGGACATCCCGTCGCAGCCGGTGGGCGGATAGAGCGATAGGCAGGGTGCGGTCGATCGCGTTGCGGTAGCCAGCACAACGTCCATTCGACGTCAGCCCCAACTCACTGCCTGGTAGGCCGAACCTATCCGCCTGCGCCCCCTTCCCCTTTTCCTCGGAAAACCACAGGCAGTTCTCGCCCTGGCCAGCCAGGTCCACCGGGCCCGTTCCTGTCCGAGGTCGTACTCCGTTAGCGTCCTTACCTGGGCTAAGGGCTCGAAAGCACGTGCAGAGTTCGTCGTGTAAGAAATGATTTCTTGCACTACAAACTTCTCAGGGGCGCATTGACTCACCATAGATCTTACTCGTGAGCCCACACTTGCCTCACGAGCATCGCCGGAACTTTTTTATGGAGCCTGGTGATGACGTAGCCAGTGGATGGACTGAGTGCTACCCGCTACTCCGCCGCACAGGCCACGGCTCAGTTTCTGCCATCCGAAAAATTCAGGAAGACCTTCCATTCCGAATCCTGGGCATTGACGTCGACTGTCCGTGCTACTCTAAAACAGGGCCACTTTTAGGGTAAATGCTAACCTAAAACA
>CAZYPN010000098.1:0-15421 GCA_964649085.1 uncultured Burkholderiales bacterium
CGGGGTTTGGGTGCACTTTGTGCCTGCGATCGAGGCTCATTGGGGGCGGAGTGGGGTGGGGGGTGTGAGAGCGGGGTTTGGGTGCACTTTGTGCCTGCGATCGAGGCTCATTGGGGGCGGAGTGGGGTGGGGGGTGTGAGAGCGGGGTTTGGGTGCACTTTGTGCCTGCGATCGAGGCTCATTGGGGGCGGAGTGGGAGTGGTTTGACCTCTCCCGTGAGGCTGAACTGGGAAACGCGACCCTGTTCAAAGGTGTAGGTGAGTTCGCCCGGACGCCTGGTGTAGATCCAGCTGGCGAGGCCGTCGGCCCGGGTTTCTTTGCGGGTGGGTGAGCCCAGGCTGCGCTCGACTTCGGCCTGGGTGGCCATGAAGCCGGGCAGGGGGCGACCTTCCTGGCTCAGGGCCCAGCGCCCTATGGCCCCGGCCGCGACGAGGCGACCTTCGAGCAGGGCCAGCGCCAGTTGTCCGTCGCCGTCGGTGGGATACACCCAGTGGCAGGTTTCAGCGTTCTGCTGCTGTTTCTCTGGGGGCTGTCCGAGGGCCTGGACGATTTCGGCCTCGGAGGCACCCATGCGCAGACCTGCCACTTCGATGGGGCCGCCCAGAACTTCCCAGCGTCCGCTGGTGGTCAGGGGCGGCGGGGTGGCGGTCGGCGGCGGGCTGGATGGGGTGGGTCTGGGGTGCCAGAAGTAGGCCCCCAGGGCCGAAAGGGACACGAGCAGGGCGAAGTCCAGTTTGCGCATTCTGGCTGTGTCGTGAAATGTTGGGTTTCATTCCCTGCCCGGGTTGCATGCCTGGCGGAGCGGGTTTACAATGGGGAAATCTTTGAAAGCGAGCCCTCCCGTGAACGTCGCCGCCACGAACCTGTCTGCTCTCCAACCGGTTGTCGCGCGCCCTGTGGCTCGCCCCCAGGGCCCCGCGGCGGAGTCGGTGGGAAGCGGCGATCAGGTGGCGCTGGGCTCGGTTGCCAGCGAACCTCGCCTTCGTTGGCAACCGTCGAGTTCGTCGCTGGCGGCGCCTGCGGCCGAGCAGTTGGCGCGGGCGGCCAACGCCAGCTGGCAGGGCACGGCCAGCCAGAGCCTGGCCGAATTCGCTTCGCGCTACTTCAGCAGCAGCGAGTTCCAGGCTTTGAACAGCGGCAGCTATCACAATGTGGACCATCCGTTGGTGGTGGCCGAAGCCACCGGCGCTTTTGCTCACGGGCTTGGCTGGTCGCCCGAGCGCAAGGAGTTTATGCAGCAGGTGGCCTTGCTGCACGACGCCGACGACCGCTCCCAGATGGGCAGCGAGGACATTAAGACCGGGACGCCGGCACGGGCCCAGGTGACGCTGGAGTGGATGGATCAGCAGCAGGATTCGTTGAAGCAGCGCTTTGGCTGGAACGACGATCAGTTGCTGGAGGCCAAGGCCCTCATCGCCCGCACGGACTTCCCTTTCGACGACAAGGCCCGCAAGCCCATGGGCACTCGCTATGACGGGCAGAGCCCGGTGCAGGTTTATCGCGAGCTGCTGGAGCAGTTGCCCGCCGAGGCGCGGTCGCGGGTGATGCAGGATGGGCTGGCCCTGCGTTTTGCCGACCAGGCGGGCTTCTACGCCGGCTCGTTTGACCTGGCGGTGGAATCGGTGCAGGGGCTGGCTACCGAGTTGAAGTCGGTGGGAGTTCCCACCGATCTGGCTGGCTCGCTGAAGTTCACCCCCACCTTTCTGGCGGGCGTGGGCAAGGACCTCGACCACGACCGCCAGCTGGCCCAGGAGCTGGGAGTGTCGGCCCATTTGCCCGACCGCGATGCTTTGTTGTCGGCCTGGGAACCGGGACAGGCCCAGCGCTTTCGCGCCAACGCCAAGATGTTTGAGCTGATGGGTCAGGCTGTCGGCTCGCAGAGCCCCGAACAGGTGGCGGAGCGACTGGAGTCGCTGAAGGAGAGCACGCGCATTTCCTACCGCCTGACCACGGGCCAGCAGCCGACCTGAGTCATTTCAAAGGTTTGTGGTGCCGAACTCCTTGTGGGAAGCCCGCTAAACGACAATTACTGGAGGGGCGAATGAGTTGATGGCGTATTCGTTAGAGTGCGCATCGACCGGCTGAAGATCCAGAACTTCAAACCCTTTGACGAATTTGAACTGGAGCTGGATCCTCGGTTCAATTTGCTGGTGGGTGAAAATGGCACAGGCAAAACCAGCATACTGGAGGCCCTGACGGTGGCCTTGGGTATCTGGTTGGTCAAACCACCAGATCCGGAATTGAACAACAGTCGTCGGAACATCTATCGGCACGAGATCCGCCTGGTTGCAAAGAAAACCGGTGATAGAGTTCAGTTTGCTCCGCGCCGCCCCGTCAGAATTGAGGCTGAAGGTCACGTTCAGGAAGTTTCCCACCGCTGGGTTCGACAAATTGGCGACCACGGGGAGCGTACCAGTAACCAGGAAGCTTCCAAAACCCTGGCCTGGATTCAAAAGAACTTTCAACTTGACTCCGAGCAGACGGTAATTTTTCCTATACTCGCGTATTATGGAGCGGGCCGGGCCTGGCTACCATCCAATGAGAGGCCGGGCAACAGAAGCAGCAAAGCCCGGGCGCGCCGTTGGTCCGCCTTTTACGACTGTTTTAGTGAACGTGTCCACTTCTCCCAGTTGGTGGATTGGTTTCGTCGCGAGGCGATGGCTGCCGTCGGCCTCGGCCGTTACCGGCCGGGTTTCGAAGTCGTCCGCCAGGCCGTCATGCGATGTATTCCTGGAGCAACTGACCTTTGGTTCGACCCAGATCGTCAGGAACTGGTGTTGAGCCTCGAGGGGCAAGCTCAGCCGATGGGTAACCTCGGTGCCGGTCAGAGGATGATGCTAGCGCTCGTAGCCGACCTGGCCATCAAAGCCGTGACCCAGAACAATTGCCTCGTGGATGAATGCTTAAAGGCTACGTGGGTTCAACGCCTGGGCTACACTTCAGACGAAGGACTACCAAAAGTCTTGGCCAGGACACCCGGCGTAGTTCTCATTGACGAATTGGACGTTCACCTCCATCCTCGATGGCAGCGACGAGTCGTCAACGATTTGAGAACCACCTTCCCCTCTATCCAGTTCGTGACCACCACGCACTCACCGTTTGTGATTCAAGCACTGGGGCAAGGTCGCCTGATACGCCTGGACCAACCAGAAATCTCCTTGTGGCCGGAATCAGAAAGCCTGGAAGACATTGCTGAGGCAGTCCAGGGTGTGCCTTCGCCCCAACGAAGTTTGCGCGCGAAAAAGCTGGATGAGGCCACCGCACGTTATTACTCGCTGCTCAAGAGAAGACTGACCGTTTCGGCTCAGGAGTTGGCCGAGGCAGAACGCGAATTTCGCGAGGCCAGCGAGGGCTTCACTACACAGCCGGGGTTGGAAGCGGTATTGAAGCTCGAAGCTCTGGCTGCCGAACAGCGGAGCGACTGAATTGCGCCCGATCGAGCGCGGAGATGCCCCCCGAGTCTACGCTCGTTACCAGGATGCAATTAGCGACTTGGAAGAACGTCTCGGTACCTATTGCTCCTACTGCGAACGTCGTCTGCCCGCCGCACTCGCTGTTGAACACGTAAGCCCTAAAAGTCTGGCTCGCAATCTTGAGACGACGTGGACAAACTTTCTGTTGGGTTGTCTGAACTGCAATAGTGTTAAAGGCGCGACCCCGACAAGTTCGGCTGAATCGCTCTGGCCCGACCACGATAATACCTGCCTTGCGATCGATTACTCCGAAGGAGGCTTCGTAAGCGTAGCGGGGGACTTGCCGAATCAGGTTCGTGCTATGGCGCGAAATCTTCTGACCCTGGTCGGCCTGCAACGGCACCACGCTTCGGAAGACTCAAGGCCCGCTTCTCGGGACCGCAGGTCACGGGATCGGGAACAGGTCTTTGCCCTCGCGCAGCATCAAAGGGAGTTACTTGAGAGCTTTTCGGCCGAGTATCGACCGCGGGCGTTGCGCCTAGTTTTGGACACGGCCTTGGGATACGGCTTCTTCTCCTGCTGGTTAGAGGTGTTTCAGGACCATGCCGATTTCTGCAACAAGTTGATCGATCGAATGCCGGGGACTGCACGGAACTGCTTTGATGGTTCAGGTCGAACTCGCCCCCGCCCGGGCGGGCGCTGTTGAACATCCACACTTTCCAGGGTTGGTCCACGTCGTCACCTTAGCGGTTGAGGTAGATAAACGCCCCCACCAGTATCAGCACAAGCACGACCGTGAAGAAGATCTTCCAGAAGCTGTAGGGCGCTTCGCCCGAGACTTTGCCGGTTTCGCCGTTCACCAGAAAGCGGTAGGTCTTGTCGTTGTAGCGATAAGCCGCCACGTAGACCGGCAGCAGGCAGTGTTTCCAGGTGATTTGGGAGAGGCGCATGGAGATGTGGAGGTTGCGGTGGGTGTCGCCGGGGACTTCGCGGGAGCAGGCCTGGTATTCCAGGCCTTCAAAGCGTTTCTGGCCTTTGTCCCAGGCGTCTTTGGGGCCGACGGCATATTCTTCGGCGCCCCAGCCCGAGAGGTAGGAGGCCTGGTAGCCGACCAGCTGGGTGGTGGTGTTGAAGGGCTCGAGTTGATGCACCAGGGCCTCGCTGAGGCCTTTTGAGGCGCATACCAGCAGGTCGTCGTAGTTGCCGAAGTGGGTGCCCGAGGAGGGCTCCCAGCGGGTGCGTTGCACCTGGCGAGTTTGGGTTTTGCCCTCGTTGTCTTTGTATTCTTCGGTTTCGTAGTAGTGGTAGCCGCTTTCGGCGTGCCAGCGGGTTTCGGCCTGGGCGTCAAAAGTCCAGAAAGGGGCGTAGACGCCGTCGACGTCGCGCACCCAGGCGCGCTTCTTGAGGTCGTTGGGGCGAAACCAGAGCGAGGCCACCCAGTGCCGAAATTTGTCATTGGCCTGTTCGCGGGTCACTTTGAAGGGAATGAGGCTCTCGGGCGTGATCAGGCGGGCGTTGGCGCTGCGCTCGACCACCGTGTCGGAGCCGCAGAAACAACACTCGCCCGAGGTGACCTTGTCGGGGAAGTTGATGGCGGCCCCGCATTGTTTGCAGGAGAGCACTTTGGTGTCGACGCCGTAGCCCTGGCCGTTGTTCTCTGCCGCCAGCAGTTCTTGCAGGCCGCGCTCTACGGGGGCCTTGGCCGCCTGGGGGCCGGTGGCTTTGGCCACGTCGACCTCGGTGTCGCAATATTCGCAGCGCAACTTCTGCAGGTCGGCGGCGAAAACCAGCGTGGCTCCGCAGCCCGGACAATCACAGCGCTTGCTTTGAACTTCTCCCGTTGCCGTCATGGTGTCCCCTCCGCTTTATAGATACCAGCCCCAGGGTTGAGAACTTTCGTAGCGAGTGACCTGCTTGGTTTCCAGATAGTTCTCGAGGCCCCACCTGCCAAGTTCTCGACCGGTGCCGCTTTCCTTCATACCGCCCCAAGGAGCCTCGCTGAAGGTGGGCTGGGAGCAGTTGATCCAGACGATGCCGGCCTCGAGCCCACGGGCCACCCGTTCGGCCCGGTCGAGGTCGGAGCTCATCACCGCTGCGGCCAGCCCGAAGCGGCTGTCGTTGGCCAGTTGCAGGGCTTCCGACTCGTCGGCAAAGCTGCGCACGCAGAGCACGGGGCCGAAAATTTCCTCGCGCCAGGCGGCCGACTGCAGGGGCGGGTCGAGCAGGATGGTGGGAGGGTAGAAAAAGCCCTTGCCCTCGGGGGTCTTGCCGCCCGTGAGCAGCCCGGCCCCCTGGTGTACGGCCTGTTGGACGGCCGCCGCCACTTTGTCGCGCTGGTTGCGGCTGACCAGCGGACCCAGTTTGACGCCTGGCTGAAGTCCGGGGCCCACGGGGATGCGGGCGGCCTCGTGGGCCAGGCGCTGCAGCAGCGCGTCGCGCAGGCCCTGTTGCACCAGCAGCCGCGAGGTGGCGCTGCATACCTGACCCTGGTTCCAGAAGATGCCGAAGAGTATCCACTCGACGGCGGCCTCGAGGTCGGCGTCGTCGAAGACCACAAAAGGCGACTTGCCGCCCAGCTCCAGGCTGACGTTCTTGATGGCCTGAGCGCCGGCTTGCATCACGGCCCTTCCGGTGGGCACCGACCCGGTGAAGGCCACTTTCGGTAAGTGGGGATGGGCGGCCAGCGGGGCGCCGGCCTGGGGGCCCAGTCCGGTGACCACGTTGAGCACCCCAGGGGGTAGGCCGACTTCCTGGGACAATCGGGCCAACTCTAGGGCGGTCATCGGGGTGAGTTCCGAGGGCTTGAGCACGCAGGTGCAGCCCGCCGCCAGAGCGGGGGCCACCTTCCAGGCGGCCATGAGCAGGGGATAGTTCCAGGGCACGATCAAGCCGGCAGGGCCAACGGGCTCGTGGTAGAGGCTGCAGCGGAAGCGCTCGTCGGGCAGAGCCACGGGTTCGCCCTGGCGGGCGTCGAGCTCTTCGGCCAAGCCGGCATACATGTCGAAGCAGTAGGCGGCGTCGCCGATGTCCCACTCGGCCTCGGGCAGGGGTTTGCCGTTGTCGTGCACTTCCAGCTGACTGAGGGGGCCGAGCTGGTCGCGAATCTTCTGGGCCAGGGCGCGCAGGTAGGTGGCCCTTTCGGCCCCGCGGGTGGCGCCCCAGGCGGGCTGGGCGCGACGGGCTGCGTCTACGGCCCGGTCGACGTCTTCAGAGGTGGCCGCAGCCACCCGAGCCAGCACCTCTTCGCTGGCCGGGTTGATCACTTCCAGCGAGCCTCCCTGAAGCGGCTCGACCCACTGGCCGTCGATGAACAATTTCATAGCTGCTCCTCGCTGACGGTTTCTACGCTGACTTCGAAATGGCGTCGGCGCACTTCGGCCAGGTAAGCCGCCGGGTCGAAGACCTCTTCGGGCGCCCAGACCCCGGGTCGCAAGGGCTGCTGGAGGATTTGCTGCACGCCGATCGAGCAGTTCATGGAGGTGGTGGCGTCGATGTAGTCGTCGTAGAGCGGATGGGGTTTGCCGATGACACGAACGGTCACCTTGGTGGGTAAGCCGTGGCGGGTGCCTCGGCCGATGGCAAAGTGGATTTCGTGGCTTTTGACCTTGGGAATGTCGGCCCGGCGGGCCTCGACGAAGCGCCGGTTGACGGCCTGCAGCACGTCTAGCGGGCGCACGGTGCCGCCGGGGACGGTGACTGGCGTGTCGAAATCGCCGAAGCCGGCCCGCACCAGGGCCTGCCAGGCCAAGTGGTCGGCCCGCGGCAAGGCCAGCCTCCAGGTAAACTCGCGAATGCCCTTCTCGGCAATGCCCTGGGCGAATGGCACGGTGAGGGGCTCGGAGTGCTGGCTGAAGATGAACTCGGTGGGGCCCCAGGGCTGGGGGAGTTCGACCACTTCGCGGCCGCCCTGGGGGGGCATTTCCTGCAGCTTGCCGTCGAAGAACTGCATGCTGGGGTTGGCGAATTCGGCGAGGATGGTGGACATGCTGTAGGCCGCCTCGAGCACCGGGCTGTCCGGGCCCACCCGGGTGGAGGTCCAGTAGAGGTGGATGCTGTCGATGCGGTCCAGACGGTCGGCGGCAGCCCGGCAGATGACGTTGCTCATGCCCGGATCGGCCCCCAGGCCGACCACGGCCATGACGCCGGCCTGCTCGAAGGCCTGATGGCGAGCCTTTTGCTGCACCGTGAAGACGCCCATGCCGCCATAGTCGACATAGATGCAACCGGCCTGCAGACAGGCTTCGAAAATGGGCATTTGAAAGCCGGCAAAGGTAGGCACGGCGTTGATGCACAGGTCGCAGTCCTGCAGGGCGCTGGCCAGCGCCTGGGGGTCGGAGACGTCGAGCACCAGGGTTTGCAGACGGGGATCGGACAACTGTTGTTGGAGCTGCTGCAGACGGGCCTCGGTGGAGTCGGCCGCCACCAGGGAGCCGATGGGGCAGGCCGAGGAGAGGGGCGAGAGCAGGTCGCGCACCGTGCCCGAGCCCATCATGCCGGCCCCGCCCAGAATCAGAATGCGTTTACTCATAGAAAACCTCCTCGGGGTAGGGATACCACCAGTCGTGAATTTTGGGCACCGGGTCGATGACGATCATCTTGGTGCGCCGGAACATGGCCAGGCCCTCGCGACCCAGCGACTTGCCCAGGCCGGAGTTTTTCCAACCCCCAAAGGGCAGAGCGTCGTTGTCGACCAGGGGGTTGTTGACCCAGGCCATGCCCGACTCGATGTGCTCTACAAAGTAGTGGGCCTCGGCCAGATCGGTGGTGAAGAGCGAGGCGCCCAGGCCGAACTCGGATTGGTTGGCCAGCTCGACCGCCTGCTCCAGGGAGTCGACCTTGCGGATGACCGCCACGGGGCCGAAGATCTCTTCATGACAGCAGGCCATGTCGGGGGTGATGCCGGTGAGTACGGTGGGCTCGTAGAACCAGCCCGGGCCGACGCCCTCGGGAATCTTGCCACCGCACTCCAGGCGGGCGCCTTTGTCGAGGGCGTCCTGCACCAGCCGGATCACTTTATTGCGCGCGGCTTCGGAGACCAGCGGGCCGATTTCGCTACGCTTCAGGCCGTGGCCGATGCGCAGGCGACGGGCCCCGGCCACCAGGCCTTCCACAAAGCGGTCGTGGACGTCCTGGTGGACAAAGAAGCGCTCGGCCGAGGTGCAGATCTGGCCCGACAGGTGGAAGGCGGCCGTGACCGAGCCGGCGATGGCCACCTCGAGCGGCGCCTTGTTGGACACGATCAGAGGGTCGCTGCCGCCGGCCTCGAGCAAGCAGGGCTTGTAGCGCTGGGCGCAGGCCATGCCCACAGCCTGACCGGCGGCCACCGAGCCGGTGAAGGCCACCACCTGGGTGTGAGGGCTTTCCACCAGCGTGCGGCCCAGGTTGGGGCCACCCGCCAGCCCGGAAAGCACTCCCTCGGGCAGGCCCGGGCCCAGCAGATCGAGGAAGGCCCAGGTGCAGAGAGTGGTGGCCTCGGCCGGCTTGACGATGGCCACGTTGCCGGCCGCCAGCGAGGCCGCCAGGCTCCAGCTCAGCAGCAGGATGGGGAAGTTGAAGGGCACGATGTGCAGGCTGGTTCCGTAGGGAAAGGTGCGCGAGTATTGGAACGAGCCGGGCTGCATGCTGCCCGCCACCTTGCCGGCCTCGTCGCGGGCCAGCTCGGCGCAGTAGCGGAAGATGGGGGCCACATTGGCCAGCTCGCCCATGGCCTCGGGAAAGGGCTTGCCCATTTCCCGGGTCATCAGCTCGGCCACGCCTCGCAGGTTGCCCTGCTCGATGCGGTCGGCCAGGCGATGCAGGCGCAGGGCGCGGGTTTTGGCGTCGAGACCGGCCCACGGGGAGCGGGCCGCCTCGGCGGCGCTGAAGGCCTGCTCGACCTCGTCGGCGGTAGCCTCGGCCCACTGGCCCACCGGCTGCAGGCTGGCGGGGTCGAGAATCGGTCGCGGGGTGCCGGCCGCGGGCACCAGCTTGCCGGCCAGAAATTGCTGTGGCGGGTTCATCGGATCATGTAGATCTTTCTGACCGTTTCGTGCACCCGGCACGTGCCCTTCCAATCCTGGGGGAAGAAGGCGGCGGTGTCGGGGGTGATTTCGATGACTTCGCCCGACTCGTGGGTGTAGGTGCAGCGCCCGCTCAGGAAGTGACAGAGTTCGTCGCGGGTGACGTGGCAATGCCACAACCCCGGAGTGCAGATCCAGATGCCGCTTTCGGCCCGGCCGTCGGGCTCGCGCGAGAGCAGCACGCCGCTGGTGCGGCTTTCGCCTTCGATCATGGTGGAGATGGCGCCCCAGTCTTTGACCTGCTGGATGCTTTGGACCTGGTGGAGTTGAGGGGTGGGGCCGGCCTGTCCGGGTTCGCACAGCATGTAGGTGACCTGCAGCGTTTCGCGCACGCTGCAGTGGCCTTTCCAGCCGGCCTTGAAGTGCACCAGGCAGTCGGGCTCGACCTCGATCACTTCGCCGCTGTCGCTTTGGTAGGTGGCCCGTCCCTGGCCGAAGTAGCACAGCTCTTCACCGCCGATGCTTAAGGGCCAGCGACCGGGCGTGCAGCGCCAGATGCCCACTTCGGGAATGCCTCCCGGGCCTTTGTGCAGCAGTTTTCCGGAGCTGAGCGAGGGCCCCTCGAGGCAGTCGGGCTGTTGGCCCCAGTCGGCCAGGCCATGCTCGACGCGGCTGGCGGTGGTGATGTGGGGGGCGCTGGATTCCAGGGCGAACGTCATGAGGGTACCTTTCCGAGCAGTTGCTCCAGAGCTTCGGCCGCCCGGTCGGGACCGGGACTGGCCTGCATTTGGGCCGAGGCTCGAGCCAATCGCTCGGCCATGGCCCGGTCGGTGAACAGTTGTTGGAGTGCGGCCTGCAGCTCATCGAAGGTCCAGTGGGCTCGATGCATTTTCAGGCCGTGGCCGGTTTCCTGAACCCGGGTGGCATTGTCGTGGCCGTCCCACACGTAGGGCATGATCAGGGCCGGCTTGCCGAAATACAGGCACTCGGTAAAGGTGTTGTTGCCGCCGTGATGGATGACGGCGTCGACCTGGGGAATGACCGAGGGCTGGGGGAACCAGCTTTCGGCCCGCACGTTGGGCGGAATGTTGGCATACTGGTCGCGGGCTGAGCCCACGTTGACCAGGGCCCGCAGGGGCATTTTCCCCAGCGCCTCGATGAGGCGTTGCAGCGTGGGCACGTCGCCACAGCCCAGCGAGCCGAAGCTGACATAGACCAGCGGCCTGTCCTGGTGCAGCTCAAACTTGGGCACCTGGTAGGGCGCGTCCTGGCGCACGCAGCCCTCGAGGTAGACGTACTGGGGGGGCAGCAGGGGGTGTCGGCGCTTGAATTTGACGGGCTCGGGATAGAGCAGCAAGTTGAGGCAGGGCGAGGCCTCGAAGAACTGGCCCAACGGATAGGGCGGCTGCCCGTGCTGTTGGAGAAAGTCGTTGAAACGGGCATGGATGGGCCCGATCACCTCGCCAAAGCGGCGCTCAAAGGCGGCGAAGCCCTGGTGGTCGTCCTGGCTGCAGCCCGAGAGGTGCGGCGGAATGTCGGGGTCGGGAATCTCGTTCTCGCTGCAGGAAACGATGCGCACCCAGGGCCGGCCATATTGCTTGATGGCCGGGAAGAGAATGACGTTGTCGACGCACACCAGGTCGGGCTGCAGTTCTTGCAGCGCCTGGGGCAGGCTTTTCTGGGCCCAGAGAGCGGTGTCGACGATGGCGTCCCAGCAGTCCTTGACGTAGTTGTCGAGCTGTTCGAGCGGCGTTTTGTTGAAGTTGGGGATGTGGCCGTCGACGAAGTTCTGCCAGTAGGCCGCCGCTTCTTCGGCGGCCATGGGCGGGGCCATGCTGATGACTCGCTCGGGGAAGCCATACTTGGCGTAGGTTCCCTCCATGTCGGGGGCGGTTAGAAACACGCAGCGATGCCCCCGTCGCTCGCATGCCTGGGCAATGCCCACCGAATTCAGGGCCGGGCCGTAGGCGGCCTCGGGAAAAAAGGCAATGGTTTTAGAAGCCATCGGGGGCAGTTCCGCCCCGGGGGGCCGGTGGCCTTCTCCCCGGGTTTGTGCCGGGGAGGAAATTGTTCCTTACTTACAGAAAATCGTGAGATGACACTCAATGTCAAAGATCCTGAAGCTCACCGTTTGGCAACGGCCATTGCGGAGTCTACTGGTGAAACCCTGACTCAGGTGGTCATCGAAGCTCTACGTGCCCGTTACGAGGACATCAGCAAGCGCCGGGGGCGAGCTAGTTTCGAGGAACTCAGCGCTATCGCCGACCGGATCTCCGAGCATCTCCAGGGTCCTTATGTCGACCATGGGAGCTTGCTGTACGACGAGCATGGCTTGCCCCGTTGATTCTGGACACTTCGGCCCTGGTGGCGATCTTCTACAATGAGCCCGAGCGAGGGGAGTTTCTGAAAAAGATTTCCGAGTGTCCGAGGTGCCGCATGAGCGTTGCCAACTTCCTCGAACTCTCGATGGTTGTGGAGCACCAGCTTGGGCCAGATGCGTCCCGTCAGGTCGACTCTTTCTTTCGGCGAGCTGGCATTGCCCTGGAGCCGGTGACCCTGGATCAAGGCTATCTGGCTCGACAGGCCTTCCTTGACTTTGGTAAAGGCCGTCATCCGGCCGGCCTCAATTTCGGCGACTGTTTCGCCTATGCATTGGCCCGAATCACGAATGAGCCCTTGCTTTACAAGGGAGAGGATTTCGCCCAAACGGACCTTTCCTCAGCCCGGTAGGCAAGGAAAGAAACGTGTCGATATCGCCTGCGTTGAAGGCCTGATCGTAGCATTGCAACAGTTCCACGGGAGTCCTTAGCGGGGAGATGCCAGTAAGGCTCGCCGTTGAGCAGGGCTCAGCTCGGGGCGTTGTTGGTGGAGAAGATGGGCCTGCTCGGCCACGCTGGGAGCGGCGAAGGAGGTGCCCTCGAGTTCGTGCTGGTGGCCACCGAGCCGGACGCGAATGCCCACACCCGGAGCCAGCACGTCGGCACCGGGGTTGCTTTCGGCCCACAATTGGCCCTGGTGGGTGGCGCCGACGCTCGCTCTGTTTAGCCTGCTTCAATTGGGCCCGGTCACGATGACCGGGAATGGGGTGTTTGAGGGCGCCCCCGTTCAGTTCTACGCCTGGCTTCAATTGGGCCCGGTCACGATGACCGGGAATGGAGGGATTGCCTTCTGCACCTGGCAGAAATGGCAGAGCTTCAATTGGGCCCGGTCACGATGACCGGGAATGGGATCAAATATCCGACTTCTTCATTGTTGAGCAGATCGCTTCAATTGGGCCCGGTCACGATGACCGGGAATGGGTCGAGACGCCCCTGGCTGGGCTCGGTATCGGCCAGCAGCTTCAATTGGGCCCGGTCACGATGACCGGGAATGGCTTCGCTAAGTCTGCGCAGGCACTCGGTAATTCCGTGCTTCAATTGGGCCCGGTCACGATGACCGGGAATGGGGAGATGGCCCGCGAGCAGGGCTACACGGTAGACCGTGCTTCAATTGGGCCCGGTCACGATGACCGGGAATGGATGCGCTCCTCAAAGAGCTGGTTGGGTAGCTTGGTGCTTCAATTGGGCCCGGTCACGATGACCGGGAATGGCTGCAGGGCCTGATAGGCGGCCTCAATCTGGGCTCGGCTTCAATTGGGCCCGGTCACGATGACCGGGAATGGCCTTTACCAATTCGGCATCTCTGCAGTTAAGACAAAGCTTCAATTGGGCCCGGTCACGATGACCGGGAATGGTTAAAGCGTAGCCGTCCGGTCTGGTAGTTGACTGCGCTTCAATTGGGCCCGGTCACGATGACCGGGAATGGGTGGTCGGCGCCGCGAAAGCGCTCGAGCTGACCAGCGCTTCAATTGGGCCCGGTCACGATGACCGGGAATGGGCGCTGGCGATTGAGCGCTGCCGAAGCCAGGGGCTTGCTTCAATTGGGCCCGGTCACGATGACCGGGAATGGTTGCCTGCAGTCGTTAACCATCGCTTAACGCCACGAGGCTTCAATTGGGCCCGGTCACGATGACCGGGAATGGATATCTGAGACCGTTTGAACGCCAGCGGTCAACCTTGCTTCAATTGGGCCCGGTCACGATGACCGGGAATGGGAACTACCAGAACCTGGAAAAGGGACTCGGGAAGTTGCTTCAATTGGGCCCGGTCACGATGACCGGGAATGGTATCCCCGAGACCGTCGAGGTCAGCCGCGAAATCTGGCTTCAATTGGGCCCGGTCACGATGACCGGGAATGGCTCATGGCAGCGGCTCGCGCCTACCGCGAGGCGGCGGCTTCAATTGGGCCCGGTCACGATGACCGGGAATGGGCTGTTGCGGCGCGAGGAAGCCAAGCAACTGTATCGAGCTTCAATTGGGCCCGGTCACGATGACCGGGAATGGTCTCGTCAAAGTCGGGGCCGGTTGGAACCATGCGCAAGCTTCAATTGGGCCCGGTCACGATGACCGGGAATGGCAAGACGGGGGCACCTTTGGGCTGTTCCAAATACCGGCTTCAATTGGGCCCGGTCACGATGACCGGGAATGGATACCTGGGGACCGAGACGGAGGTCTACTGCGTGAAGCTTCAATTGGGCCCGGTCACGATGACCGGGAATGGGCAGAATCTGGGAAAGCCCAGACGCTGCAGACAGGTGCTTCAATTGGGCCCGGTCACGATGACCGGGAATGGGGCGAGCGACCACCATTCGGCGGCGGCCACGACGTGGCTTCAATTGGGCCCGGTCACGATGACCGGGAATGGGAGCACCCGGACGCGATAGATGTCCGAGTCCCACCCGCTTCAATTGGGCCCGGTCACGATGACCGGGAATGGTTCTCCTTGGCGGTTTTTTCTACAGCAAGAATTTGAGCTTCAATTGGGCCCGGTCACGATGACCGGGAATGGGTGCATCATTGCCGTGGCATCGCTCCACATCCAGTTGCTTCAATTGGGCCCGGTCACGATGACCGGGAATGGACGTGCAGCCGGTGCGCCCGCAACCGGTCGCCGACGAGCTTCAATTGGGCCCGGTCACGATGACCGGGAATGGCTGCTTGAAAGCCTGCAACTGAAGGAGCGCAAAGCCGCTTCAATTGGGCCCGGTCACGATGACCGGGAATGGAAGCGGCGGCCCCCCACAGTCCTTCTCAGTTAAAAAAGCTTCAATTGGGCCCGGTCACGATGACCGGGAATGGCTGGCCTGCGTTGTGGTGCAACATGCTGCCACCGCCGGCTTCAATTGGGCCCGGTCACGATGACCGGGAATGGTCTGCTCTTGCACATGAGCCCGGAAATACTGCTGCATGCTTCAATTGGGCCCGGTCACGATGACCGGGAATGGGAATGACGCCGCGCTCGTTCAGGGTCAAAGTGCCGTGCTTCAATTGGGCCCGGTCACGATGACCGGGAATGGGAACCAGGCCTCTTGGAGGTTGGCGATTTGCTGGCGCTTCAATTGGGCCCGGTCACGATGACCGGGAATGGGGCCACCGTGGCGGGAATGTCTGTATGAGACCATCGGCTTCAATTGGGCCCGGTCACGATGACCGGGAATGGATGCCCATGTGTATCAGAATCACCTAGACGCGGCGAGCTTCAATTGGGCCCGGTCACGATGACCGGGAATGGGCAGAATCTGGGAAAGCCCAGACGCTGCAGACAGGTGCTTCAATTGGGCCCGGTCACGATGACCGGGAATGGTTTTGCCCAGCAAACAAGCTCGCTGGTCCCAGAGGGCTTCAATTGGGCCCGGTCACGATGACCGGGAATGGTTAATTCTTCGCCAGGTCCGCCTGGAAATGCCCATTGCTTCAATTGGGCCCGGTCACGATGACCGGGAATGGATGCTCCAATCCTACACAAACTTGCCCAATCATCGGGCTTCAATTGGGCCCGGTCACGATGACCGGGAATGGGGGGAACGATAGGGTCGCTCGAGAGTTGCAGCAAATGCTTCAATTGGGCCCGGTCACGATGACCGGGAATGGCGAAGTCAAAGGGGACGAGCCACGCGTCCCTAAACTGGTT
>CAZYPN010000099.1:0-14858 GCA_964649085.1 uncultured Burkholderiales bacterium
CGGGGCCAGGACGGAAGATTAGCATGGGCCTGCAACCCTGTCAACAGGTTTTTGCTGGCTTTTAGCTATCGGTTTCCACGGGCAGGCGTCCACCCTCGCCACGTTCGGGGGGCAGGCCCTGAGAGTCGACGGGGTAGGCATTGAGACGATCGATGAGCTGGCGTAGCCTGCCGCTGCGACCAAACCGATAGTGCAGGCGTAGATGAGGCACGGGCTTGAGGTGCTTGTCGAAATGCGACTCAAGGGGAGGGCGAAAGCGCTCGATGCGACCCTGCGTGAGCAGATCGGCGAAGTCCTGATTGAGCAACTCGAGCTCTTCGTCGCCCACGGGAGTGGTCAGGCGGATGAGCAGGGCGTCTTCGAAGAAGCGCATGGAATGGTAACGACGATAAAAGCGGGCGATTTCGTCGCAGGCTTCGTCGATACTGGTGGTGACCCGATACAGCGAGAGATCGTCGGCCGAGATGTAACCGCGGGGCACCAGCGTATGGCGCAGATAGGCGTCCCAATCGTCCCAAAAGCCGTTGCCGGGGGGATGCAGACAGACCACGGGCATGAGCTGGGCCTTGCCGGTTTGGATCAGGGTGAGCACTTCGAAGCCCTCGTCCATGGTACCAAACCCTCCAGGGCACAGCACCACGGCGTGGCTGTCTTTGACAAAGGCCAGCTTGCGGGTAAAGAAGTATTTGAATTGCAGTAACTTATAGTCGCCGTCGATAAAGGGGTTGGCGTGGGTCTCGAAGGGAAGGCTGATGTTCATTCCAAAAGAACGCTCGCGGCCGGCCCCTTCGTTGCCAGCGGCCATGACGCCCGGGCCGGCACCGGTGATGACCATAAAATCGCGCTCGACAATGCGCTGGGCGAAGTCGTGGGCCTGGCGATAGACATCGCTGTCCTGGGGGCAACGAGCAGAGCCGAAGAGGGCCACCTTGCGCTGATCGGAGAAGATTTCGAGCACGTCGAAAGCGCGCTCCATTTCCTCGAGAGCCGAGGCCACCAGCTTGAGGTCGGCCCGACGGTCGTCTTCACACTGGCGCAACACCGAACTGAGCATGCGCAGCACGAGGTCGCGGTGCTGGGTGCGGTCGAGGCGCTCGATGAACTCGAGAGCCAGGGCGTGATAGTGCTGTTCTTCTTCTGGGGTGGGCTGCATGGCACCAGGTTCGCGCCGGGAAACGGAATTTCCCGGTAGGGTCCGAAGGGCGAGCTATGAAGAAGTGGATGTTCCTTATTTTGGCTGGCGTTGCCTGGTCTCAGCCTCCGTCTGTAACCCCCATTCCCAGCTGCAGCGGCATGGCAGCCTGGGAACCCGAGCGCTATCTGGTGGTGCACGATGCCAAAGACCAGGAGACAAGTCCTCGACTGGGCCTGATCGAAACCCGCCGAGGTTGCCGCTATCAGAGCCTGGAGGTGGACTGGAACGACCGTGACCTGCCCAACGACCTGGAATCGATCGCCCCGGTGGCTGGCGAAACCGACCAGTTTCTGGCCGTGGAATCGGGCTATTTCCGCCGCCAATCGTTGCGCATCTTCTGGCTTCAGGCCCAACGCTCGGGCGAAGTTGTGCGCTGGAAATCGGCGGCCACGCTGGAAATGCCCCGGCCCGTGCAAGAGATCGAAGGGGCCGCGACCTACGCCTTTCCAGGTGGCGAGCGGCTGCTGTTGCTGGGCGGACGCGGCGGCCGAGAGGGCAGCGCGGGGCGCATTTTTTGGGCATGGATCGAGGCGGGCCGCAAGCAGCTGCGCTGGACCAAGGAGGGGCTGCAGGGGATCGAGTTTCGCTCACCCCGTCGGCTGGGGCCCTATGGGCGCGACCTGAGCGACATGTATGTGGACGACCAGGGCAGGCTGTGGGTTTCGGCCTGCACTTCGCCGGGGTCGTCGGGGCCCTTTCGCTCGCTGATTTATCTGGCCGGACGGGTGCAGTCGAACCCCAAGGAGCCGATTCATCTGATTGAGTCGAGCCCCACGGTGTGGTGGGTGGACGGCTGCAAGATTGAGGGACTGGCCCCCTGTTCTCGAGCGGGTTATGGGCCGGCCTACGCCACCGACGACGATGATCTGGGAGGCATCTGGCGGGCGGTGCCGGCTACTTCGTCGCTGGCCTACTGAACCTGGACGCCGAAGTGGTGGCCGATGGCCTGGTAGTTGCTACCGCTGGCGATGACCCAGCCGCCCTGGGCCAGCCACTCGAGGGTGCCCTGAAGTTGGGCCGGATGCGACTCTACTCCGGCCTGCTCGAGCAGGCCCTGAAGCTCGCTAATGCCAAAGGAACGGTCGCACTGGTTGATCATCACGGTGAGCAGAGGGGCTGCCAGCAGCGGCAGACTGGGAGCCGGCCGAAAGGCCAGCCGCAGCAGGGAAGAGGTGCAGACCCACAGGCTGCCACAGAAGAACTGGAGGATGGCCACAAGGCAGCCGGCCGCCATCCATTCGTCGGCCTGGTCGCGCCGAAAGAACGAGTTCTGAGCCTTCTCGGCCTGGGCGTACAGGGGGTCGGCCAGTCCCATGGAGTCTTTGATGAGATAGCCCAGCATGGCGCACACTGCCCAGGCCAGCCCGATGCTGGCGGCCAGAGACTGCAGATAGAATCGGTCTGGGGCCAGAAAAAAGATGCCCGCGGCCGTAAGCAGAGCCGTGCCCAGCAACGAGGTGAGCAGGCCAAAGAGAAGCCCCCAGGCCTCACCGGCCGAAGGCGCGGTGGAAGGCTGATGAGCCAGTAACGTCTGGCGAACCGTGTTGGAACTGATCATAGGTTCAGGGTACGCTGGGCAGCCTCGGGGGTCAATTGCAAATCGAACACAAAAAGGGAGCCACCCGCTGGCTGGGAAGCATTCAGGCTTGAAACGCCGAGTCTGGAGCGCACTTTACCTGTTGCTGGTGTTTGCCTTTGTGCGCCACCTTGCGTCGTTCTGGATGCCTTTTGTCGGCTTCAGTTCCTGGATCCAGTTCGGCAACCAGATCAATCCGCCGCTGCGGCTGCTCGAGCATGTGGACTTTTTTGTTTTCGATGGCGCGGGCTACGATGGCCAGTTTTATGCTCAACTGGCCTGCCAACCCGACCTCTCGGACCCGGAACTGAAGACCGCCATTGACAACCTGCCCTATCGAGCCCGCCGGATTCTGAGTTGCTGGTTGGCCCACTGGATGGGAGGGGGAGAGCCCTGGTGGACCTTGCAGGCCTATGCGTTGCAACCGGTGCTGGCCTGGCTGGGGCTGGCCCTGCTGCTGTTGCGTTGGTATCCTCCGGGAAGCCTCGACCACGGCTTGCGCTGGAGCCTGACCCTGTTGGGCTGGGGCCTGCTGGGAACGATCTATCAAGCGGTTCCCGATGGACTGGCCCTACTGCTGATGCTTGGGGCACTGATGCTGCTGGAACGCGGGCGGCGGGGAGGGGCGGTGGCCCTGGTGGCACTGGCCAGCCTGTTGCGCGAGACCAGCCTGCTGGCCCTGGTAATGTTCTGGCCGGACGCCGCTGAAGGACGGCGTCGCTGGCTGCGTTCTTCACTGGAAGTGCTGCTGGGAGTGCTGCCGCTGGGGCTGTGGCTGGCCTATTTGAAGTGGGGGCTGCAGTTGGGCCAGAACGCGGGTAGCGCCGCATTCGGCTGGCCAGGCCAGGGGTGGTGGGGCAAGTGGCTGGAAGTGATGGCGCTGGACCTGGGCGGGCCCCACTGGCGGCTGTTTGTGTGCACCGGGCTGGCGTTTATAGGACTGACGCTTCAGGCCCTCTACGTGCTGGGACAACCGCGCCCGCAAGATCGGGTCTGGCGCCTGGCGGCCGTGCATGCGGGACTGATGCTGGTGCTGGGGCAGGCCGTGTGGGAAGGGCAGCCGGGAGCCGCGCTGAGGGTGATGCTGCCGTTGACGCTGATGTTCAACCGGTTGGTGCCCCAGGGCAAGCGCGGGATGGCCTTGCTGTTGCTGGGCAATGCCAGTTGCCTGACAGTGCTGCTGTATCCCAGGGTGGGCGAGCGACCGGGGTTAACCTTTCGCCATCATCTGTGCCGCCAGGTTGTGGTGAGACCCGACCCGGACTGGGTGCCATCGCGGGCGGCCGATGGTCGCCCCCGCCTGAGCACCTCTCGGGCAGTGTCGGAGATTCGCCTGGTGAACGAGGGCAACACCACGCGCAATTTGACCTGGCACGGATCCCTGCGCTGCACCCAGGGGGGGCGGGTGCGCTGGAAGCGGGATGGGGCGGTGCTGTGGCAGGGGCAGGTGGGACGCGAGGAGGTGGCCTTTGAGCTGCCGTTGCTGCGACTGGAACCGGGAGAGCATCGGCTGGAAATAGAGGTCGACGCGCCTTCCGAGAACTGGCTGCATGCGGTAGGTCAGGTGGTTGAGGTGGTGGAGCCGTGAAAGGCAAGCTCTGGATGGCCCTATATGCCCTGCTGGTGCTGCTCTTTCTGCGCCATCTGGCCTCGCTGTGGCTGGCCTATGTGGGCTTTACTCCCTGGATTCAGTTTGGCAGCCTGACCACCACCCCGCCCCTGAGGGCCCTGCAGAACGTGGATTTGTTTATGCACGAAAACTGGGGCTACGACGGCCAGTACTATGCCCAACTGGCCTGTCAACCCGACCTTTCGGACCCGGAACTGAAGACCGCCATTGACAACTTGCCCTATCGAGCCCGCCGGATTCTGGGTTGCTGGTTGGCCCACTGGATGGGAGGGGGGGACCCCTGGTGGACCTTACAAGCCTATGCCCTGCAACCGGTGATGGCCTGGCTGGGGCTGGCCCTGTTGCTGTTGCGCTGGTACCCCCCGGGGAGCCTGGACCACGGGCTGCGCTGGAGCCTGACTCTGCTGAGTTGGGGACTGGTTGGAAGCATTTACCAAACCGTGCCAGACGGACCGGCCCTGCTGCTGATCGTGGGTGCCCTGATGCTCCTGGAGCAGGGTCGCAGGGGCTGGGCGCTGGGGCTGGTGGCGCTGGCGGGATTGATGCGCGAGACCAGCCTGCTGGCCCTGGTCATGTTTCTACCAAGGGTCGACGAGGGGCGGCGGCGTTGGCTGCGTTCTTCACTGGAAGTGCTGCTGGGGGCGCTGCCGCTGATGCTGTGGCTGGCCTATTTGAAGTGGGGGCTGCAACTGGGCCAGAACGCCGGCAGCGCCGCTTTCGGCTGGCCAGGCCAGGGGTGGTGGGGCAAGCTCCAGGAGCTGTGGGCTTTGGATATGCAGAGTATCCACTCCCGGCTGTATGTGTGCACCCGCCTGGCGTTCCTGGCCCTTACGCTGCAGGCGCTGGTGACGATGGCCCGGCCTCGGCTGAACGACCCTGCCTGGCGGCTGGGAGCCGTGCACGTGGGGTTGATGCTGGTGCTGGGGAAGGCCGTCTGGGAAGGCCATCCAGGAGCGGCGCAAAGGGTGTTGCTGCCATTGATGGTGGTATTCAATCGGCTGCTGCCGCGAGGGGGAGGCTGGACGGCCCTGTTGCTGTTGGCAAATGTGAGCTGCGCCGTGCATCTGGTGCTGCCCCGCCAGCCCGAACGGCCGGGGCTGACACTGCGCCACCATTTGCATCGAGAAGTGCAGGTAAAGTATGACCCTCAATGGGTGCCCTCGGTGACAGGGCACGGTGTGCCCAGGTGCAGCACCTCACGGAACCATTCGGAGATTCTGCTCATCCATCGAGGTGACCGGCCGCTACGCCTGGGTTGGACCGGCAAGTTGCGCTGCCGTCATAGGGTGCGGGTTCGCTGGGAACTGGACGGTCGTCTGCTGTGGCAGGGTGAGGTTGGCTCCCAAGATGTTGTCCTTCGCTTGCCCGAGCTTGTGCTGGAACCGGGCCAGAAGGTCCTTGAGGTGCACGTGGAGGGACCGCCGGAGAGCTGGCTGCACCTTATAGACCAGTTGGTGGAGGTGCTGCCGCTGGACGAGGGTCGCCCGGCAGCGGCTCCGGGCCCAAGAAGCGCAGGTGGTCCGTGAGACGATCGACCTGCCAGAGGGTTTCTGCGGGCCGGCCAGCTACGTGGACGCCGCACAAGTAGCTGACCTGAGCCAGTTTAGCGCAGTTGGAGGCGGTGAGCACCCGAGCTGTCGTCGACGCGAACGGTGCAGCTGGCGCCGAGCCGTTGCACGGGCACGGGCTTGCCGTCCCACAGGGCCTGCTGGTAGGGGCCGTAGAAACGCAGTTCGAGGGAACGCCTGGGCAGGCGATAGCTGCCCTGGACGGCACCGATGTCGAGGGTTTTGTTCTGGAATTTGACCTGACGACGAGCGAACACACCGTTGCGGTAGTCTTCGCTTTTGCCATCGTCCTCATAGAGTTCCACCTGGGCTTTGCCCTGGGCGTCGGGATAGACGGTGAGCTGCAGAGCCCCGTTCGGCATCGCTTCGACGGTGTTCTTCGGTGGACCCATGGGCAAGATGGCTCCTCCCCGCACGTAGAGGGGCACGGTTTCCAGCGGAGCAGTGGCGACGATGACCTGACCACCGCGCAGGGCCTTGCCACTCCAGAAGTCGTACCACTGGCCCCTGGGCAGGTAGAGGCGGCGTTTGTCCTGGCCGGGACGGGTGATGGGCGCTACCAGCAGGTCGGGGCCGGCCAGAAACTGGTCGTCGAGGCTGTGGGTTTCGGGGTCGTCCTGGTAATCGAGCACCAGCGGCCGAATGAAAGGAATGCCCGTGCGCCGGGCCAGGTCAAGCCCGGCATAAAGATAGGGTAGCAGGCGGTAGCGCAGTTTGAGGTAGCGGCGAATGATGTTCTCGTAAGAGGGGCCAAAGCGCCAGGGCTCCTGATCATACCCCGCGCGGTCTTTGTGGTTGCGACAGAAGGGCACCAGGAAGCTGATCTGGTAGGCGCGGGTGAGCAATTCGCCGTCGCCGCGGTTCATAAAGCCGCCGACGTCGGCGCCGATGAAGGTTTCTCCCGAGAGACCCAGGTTGCAAAACATGGGGATGGAGAGAGCCAGGCTTTCCCAACTGGAGGGGGCGTCGCCGGTCCACATGGTGGAGTAGCGCTGGATGCCCGCGTAGGCGGCCCGGGTAATGATATAGGGGCGGTCGTTGGGGCGCAGGCGCTTGAGGCCCTCGTAGGTGGAGCGACACATCAGCAGCGCCACCAGGTTGCGGTTCTTGGCATGCTTGGTGTTGCGGCCCAGGTCGTCAAAGTAGCTGTCGACCTGATTGGCCCCCGAGTTGCCGTTGTCGGTAAAGTCGGCGGGCTCATTCATGTCGTTCCAGATGCCGGCCACGCCCTGGTCGAGCAGGGAGCGATGCAAATCGCCCCACCACTTGCGGGCTTCTTCTTTGGTGTAGTCGACAAAGACCGTCTCTCCGGGCCAGACCCGGGTGACCATGGGCTTGCCATTCTTGCGCTTGACGAAGAAGTCGTTGGCGAGGCCCTGATTGAACACGTAGTAGCTCTGGCTCTGATCTTCGAGTTCGGGCTGCTGGCCCACGGGCAAGACTTTCTCTGTGGGCTGGTACTTGACGCCTGGGTCAATAATGGTCACCGTTTTGAGCCCCTTGCGGGCGAGCCGCTCGGTGAGCCCCTTGGGGTTGGGAAAGCGCTCGCGATCCCAGGTGAAGACGCGGTAGGCCTGCATGTAGTCGATGTCGAGCGTCATGACGTCGAGGGGCAGGTCGTGGGACTGGTAGGTGTCGGCGATCTGTTCGACCATGCTGGCGGGATAGTAGCTCCAGCGGCTGGCCTGATGACCCAGGGCCCACTTGGGGGGCAGGTAGATGCGGCCCGTCAGCTCGGTGTAGCGAGAAACGACGTCTTTGAGGGACGGTCCCTGAATGAAGTAATAATCGATCTGGCCACCCTCGACGGCATAGCCGGTCCACTCTTGCTGGCTTTGCCCAAAGTCGAAGTGGCTGCGGTAGCTGTTGTCGTAGAACAGGCCGTAGGCGCGTCCGTTCTCGAGGCCGATGTAGAAGGGAATGGTTTGGTAGATGGGGTCTTTGCCCTCGGTGTAACGAGGCGTGTCCGAGTTGAAGTTGGTGAAATGGCCGCGGCGGCGATCGAGCTTGTGGGCTTTTTCGCCGAGGCCATAAAAGTGCTCGTCGAGGCCCAGCGACTTGGTGACCACCAGCATGGAGCCGGCCTCGGCATCGAAGAGCTGCGCCTTTTGCTTTCCGTTGGGGTCGCCAAGCAGGGGGTGATGGTCGCGATTGAGCACTCGTCCCTGACTGTCGCGAATCTCTACGCGCAGCGGATTCTTGTAGACGACCACCTGGAGCTGGTTGCTCTTCTGGACCAGACGGTCGGAAAGGTCCTCGGAGGTGGTGGGCACGGCCGGCCAGTCGCGCCTGGCAATGGCCCAACTCTGATCGATGGGGTCGAGGGCCTCGCGATAGGCGGCCCGCACGCGCACCATGTGGGGCGTGATCCACTGGATGCGAAAACGGCTGCCGTCCTGACAGTCGATCTCGAGACCCCGGTCGATGGCGTGATGAGACTTGTAGGGGCCGACCGGCTCAAGCCCGTCGATTTCAAAGGCGGCGGCGGCCAGCGACAAGAGCAGCAGGAAGAGCAGGGTTCTCATCAGCGCAACAGAGCCACTCGCCAACCCCGCAGGGTGCGTGCCAGCAACGAGCGCTTGCCGATCTGGCTGGTGGCCCAGAGCAGCACGGCGATGCCGGTCCACTGGCGCAGGTCCAGATGCTCGCCGAGCACGGCGGCCGAGAGCAACCCGCTGATGGCCACGGTGGCCAGGCCGACGGTGCTGGCCGAGGCGGCCTTGCAGGTGCGGAAACCCAGGGTGAGGAGGTATTGGGCCAGCGCCGAGGAGACGGCGCACACCCAGAGGCCAGCCCACTCGTGGTGGGTGGGCGCCTGGTAGGAGGCCAGCGCGTGGGGGGCCGTGAGCAGGCTGGTGACCAGGCACAGCCCGCACACCACCAGGCTGGCGGGCGTGCCGCGCAGCCCTCGCAGCGCCGTATAGGCGGCTCCGGCCAGCACAGCCGAACCGAGGCCCAGCAGGATGGCGCCGAGGTCGGAGCTGGCCCCGGGCCCGCCCACCACGAGCAGCACGCCCGTGAGGGCCAGCGGATAGGCCAGCACGACGCCGGCCGAAAGGGCCTCGCCCAGCGCCACCCAGGCGAAGAGGGCGGCCCACAGCGGCGAGGTGTAGTTGAGCAGCACGGCGGTGGCCAGCGGCAGGCGCGAGATAGCCTGGAAGTAGGCGATCATGGCCAGCCCCCCGGCCAGGCTGCGCAGCAGCAGCGGGCCCCACAGGCCGCGGTGAAACTTATACGTGGTGAGGTCGCAGGCGGCAAAGGGCAGCATCACCAGCAGGCAAAGAAAACTGCGATAAAAGGTCACCTCGATGGCCGGCAAGGTGTGGGTGAGCACCTTCACCGACAGCGCCATGATAGCGAAGAAGACGCAGGCGCCGTAGAGGGGGAGATTGTGGGAGGTATTGCGGGTCACTCTTGGATGGGTCCTTCTGTGTATATGCACTTAGCATAGGGGGGCAGGGGCGGGGCGGGGTTGCGGAGTTGTTACGGGTTGGACGGGTGAGGGGGGTTGGGGGCCGGACGACGATAAGCGGCCAGCACAAGCATGGCCGTGAAAAGGAGCGGGAGGCTGGCCGACTCGCAGTCGAACTCAGGGACCTGAGGCGCACTCAAGTTCACATTATCTACGCGTAAGGCCGGCGGAACAAAGTTGTCCGAGACGTTAAAAGCCCCAAAGCCGATGACCAGGGGTGAAGTGTTTGGCACGGTGTAGACGAATGAACCGCTGCCCGAACCCTGGCTGACGTCTCGAAGGACGATGAAATCGTTGGTGCCCGTTCCAGTAAAGGACACGAATCCGTAGTCGGTATTGGGCGGTGAGTCGAATTCATCGAAAATCCAAGTGAACGATAGGGTGCTGCCAGCGAGGACAGGGTCCAACGCGGAACCAATCGCTTGAAACAGAAAACCCGCACCTGTCGATCCGGGCCTTGCTGCCAGAATCGTCCCGGGGACCAGTCCCAGGTCTGTTTCAACCTGGGGCACAGCAACTCCGCCGCCGAGAGCTCGGCCGTCGAAGCCGTTGAAAACAACGGTTCCTCCCGTGGTCCAACCCGCACCGAAGGCAGAGAAGTCACCGTTAACAACGATTGGCACGGCTGCTACCGGACGGATCAGCAGGCTCGTGATGCAGAGAAACAGCCGAAGTCTTTTCATGCCCCCCACAGTGGCGTTCCTGTTCTATCTGAGAAACGTCTTTCCTTCAGACGGGGCGAATGGGGGCTGGACGGGGGACGCGCGGGGGGATGGCGGCCGGACGCGGGGATGGGGGCCGGGCATTGGTTGGACGGGGGACGCGCGGGGGGATGGCGGGCGGACGCGGGGATGGGGGCCGGGAGCCGAATTACTTTGGACATGCTTTGGCAACTCGATTTGGAGACGCCATCTGCTAGGGTGGGGCCATGCAGTGGATTCGAAAACGACGAGAAGAGTTGGGTTTGACCCAGGAGCACCTGGGCCGCGAGGTGGGCATTTCGCGCAAAAGGGTGAGCGAACTGGAGGGTGGCCTGTTTTTGCCGAGGCCTGCCTTAGCGCGCGAGCTGGAGAGGGTGCTGAAGTTGAAGGGCATTCCCGATAGAAGCCAGTTGTTCCCCATGAGGGGACTGCGGCGGCTTAGCCAGGCACGACCCTTTGACCTGGTGCCCGTGAACTCGGAGCCGTGGCAGAGGATGGAGGCGCATTTCGAAAGCCTTTTAAGACAACTGAGAGTTCCAGAAGCGGTGGCGGAGTGGATGCGCCGATTTTTGCCCTGTGACTCCGGACATGAAGCACTGGCGCTCTTTCAGTTGGCGGCCGCGGGAGCGCGACCGCTTTTGCTGAACCCGCATCAATGCGGCTACCGAAAGCAGGCCAGTCTGGATGCCCATGGTGAGGCCCTGGCCGAGCGGCCTTTAGCGGGGCTTCACTGGAGATGCAAGTCTCTAGAAGCGTTTCTCTGGCCTCAGGTTCGTTTGATGAGCGGCTTTCGGCTGGACTTCTTAGTACGCGCCAGGCGAGCTGAATCGCGGCGCTGGCTGGCGGTGGAGCTGGACGGCCCTTTTCACAAGCTCGAGCGCGACGCTATGCGCGACCGAATGTTAGGGATGAGCGTCCTCAGAGTGCCCCTGAGCGAGGTGAAGAGCCTGGCTCTGGCAGGGTTTCTGGAAAGTCGCCTCATTGAGACGGACGGCTGCTAGACCAATTCTCGTAAGTATTGTCCGCACAAACCCTGATAAAGTCCGGTCACAAGGCGGCCAATCAAGACAGAACTTTTGAGAATTGGGATAAAGGCGCCCGATTGACTATTTCGGTATTTTTAGTAATATCGAAACATGGACACCGCCGTGGAGGTTCAGCGCTACGCCGATCAGTTCGCCGCTCTGGGCTCGGAGGCCCGGTTGCGGGTGCTGCGTCTGTTGCTCAGCTGTCATCCGCACGGGATGATTGTGGGTCAGATTCAGGCCGAGCTGGGCATTGCCCATTCCACCCTGTCGCACCATCTGGAAAAGCTGCGACAGGAGGAGTTGGTGGTGGCCAGTCGTGAGGGGACGGCCTGGCGCTATCGGGCTCACGCGGATTCTTTGAAGGCGATGCTGGAGTTTTTGTTGGTGGAGTGTTGCACGCGCAATGCCGTGGTCGATCGGTCGAGTCTGGAAGTGAAGAAGGAGAGCTGTTGCGATGAAGGACGTGGATGAGACCCGAGCGGTGGTCAAGGAGAAGTATGGCGCCCTGGCGCTGCAGGTGAGCGCCGGGGAGCAGCGGGGAGGTTGTTGCGCAGGCTGCGGCAGCGCGGCCCAGGCGCTGGGGGCGGACCCGATCTGTGCGGATTTGTATGAGGAGAAGTTGCTGGAGGGGCTACCGGCCGAGGCCGTGCTGGCCTCGCTGGGCTGCGGCAACCCGACGGCGCTGGCCCGGCTGGAAGAGGGCCAGGTGGTGCTGGACCTGGGCTCGGGCGGAGGCATCGACGTGCTGCTGTCGGCGCGACGAGTGGGCCCGAGCGGCAAGGCCTATGGCCTGGACATGACCGACGAGATGCTGGAACTGGCTCGTGCCAATCAGGCTCGCTCGGGGCTGACCAATGTGGAGTTCCTGAAGGGGGAAATCGAGAACATTCCCCTGCCCGACCACACGGTGGACGTGATCATCAGCAACTGTGTGATCAATTTGAGCGGCGATAAGGACCGGGTGCTGCGGGAGGCTTATCGGGTGTTGAAGCCGGGCGGGCTGCTGGCCGTATCGGACGTGGTGACGCGCGGCGAGGTGCCGTCCGAGATTCGCAAAGATGTCGAGCTGTGGATCGGCTGCGTGGCCGGGGCTTTGCACCAGGACGAGTATCGTGCCAAGCTGGCGGCGGCGGGCTTTGTGGAGATCGACATCGAGCCCACCCGAGTCTACACGCGGGAGGACGCCGAAGGGCTGATGCAGGGGGCGGGCAAGCGGCTGAGCCCGGCCGAACTGGAGCAGATCGAGGGCAAATTCTTCGCCGGGTTCGTGAGGGCGCGCAAGCCATTGGACAGCCGCTGAGGTGGGGAGCGACGACGCCTTCTTTCCCTATGAAGTAAAGTCGAGAGGGGCCTGGGATCAGCTGACGGCGGGGACATGGCCAGGGTGCACATGGCCCTCTATCGAGGCAGCGGAGACCGAATGTTGGGCCTGCTGGCGGTTCCCTACGAAAAGGAAGAGAAAGTCAGCCACGAGCAACTGATTGCCCAGCTCGAGGGGGCGATGGCCAGCTCGAAGAAGAAGCGGAGCGGCGACAAGAAGGTGGTCGAGCAAGCCGAGTATGCCGCCGTATCGGGCGGCAAAAAGCTGGCCGGGGTGCACCGACTGCGTGTTCGGCAAGAGCCCCAGCCGTGACAAGACGATTCTGGCCATTGTCGCCAGCAGCCCCGAGAAGACCGTCAAGATGCTTCCCTGGGGGGAGTGATTCGGAGATTTTTCAGGCCCCGAGGATAGGCTGGGAATATGATTAACGCACTGACCGGCAACACCGCTCCCCAGACCTATCCGTTGATTGCCCGCGAAGGAGTCGCTTCGCTGGATGTGGACCGCAATGGCCAGATCGACGAGAACGACTCGTATCTGAGGCTGCAGACCCAGCAGGGGCCCGAGTGGCTTTCGCAGGAGGATCTGATGGCTGCGCTGCGGACTTTGCGAGCGCAGAAGGAGCCGGTCAGCGCTCAGTCGGTGGTGGACCAGTTGAAAGTCCAGTATTCGGACGCTTCGCTGGTCGGACTGGAAATCGTCAATGGTTCGTTCAATTTTGAGCAACTCAGCACCTATCGCCACCAGCAGACCTTCCAGATCAAGGGCGATCAGATTGAGTATACGCTGCAGTTCGACCCCTCGGCTCCGCTGGAGACCCTGCCCGACGGACGAGTGGTGGAAGGCAAGCAGGACTCGGGTGCGATGCTAGTTCGCGATCAGGACGGCGTGTTGAACTGGGTGTTTCCCGAGCCGCCCGCCCCCCCTCCCCCACCGGCGGGCGCCGTGACCGAGCCCACCCTGGTGGAACGCGATGGTATTCTGCACTGGCTCTTCCCGGGCGAAGTGCCCCAGGAAGGCGACAAGATTCGCGGCGACGCCAATTCCTCGCCCGAGCAGCTGCTGGGTCTGAAGTAGCCTTCCTTGAGGCGACACAGAGGGCTTTCTCTGGTCGAGACACTGATCAGCCTCTTTCTTTTGATTTCGGCCTTCGTGGTGGTCATCAGCCTGTTTCACCGCTCGATTCAGTATTCCAATGAGATCGAGCATAAAACGATGGCGGCCAACTTTGCCGAACTGGTGCTGGACGATTTGCGCCAATGGAGTCGCACCCCGAGCCAGTACGCGGGTTCTTGGGCCGGCTGGAGCAGCGTGACCCATGCGGCCTACCCCGACTTGCTGGCTTCGGCCACGGTGGTCGACCACGAACTTTACGGAACTTGTTCGGGACTGGCTTTTTTCTGGTGGATTTTGCCGGGATTTGAAGAGACCCTGAGCGGTGTGCCCTTGCCCCTGCTCACCCGGATGCTGTTCAGCATTTCGGCCCTGCTGCGCTGGCCGGGCAGCTGGGCGCTGGTGGGGTTGGGTCTGGCAGGGGCCTGGGCGCTGCTGCGCCGCCGTCACCTGCCCGAGGGGTTGAAACATCGGATGTGGGGCACTGCCCTGCGCCTGGCCCTGATCGGCCCTTTGCTGCGCAATGCTTCGGTGGCCCGCTTTTCAGCCAGCATGGAGGCGCTGCTGGGCACGGGGGCCAGCCTGACCCGCTCGCTGCACCTCTCGGCCGAAGCCAGCGGCAATCCCCTGCTGGTGGCGGAAATGCGCCGAGTGGAAAAGGCTATCAGCCAGGGCGAGGAGCTGGCCGATCAATTGGTCCACAAGGCCTATCTGTTTCCATCGGTGATGGTTTCGCTGGTGCGGGTGGGCGAAGAAGCGGCCGTGTTGCCCGACATGTTTGGCCATCTGGCCCGACTATTGGATGAGGACCTGCAGTTTCGAGTGCGCACGTTGCTGGCGCTGCTGGAGCCGGTGCTGATGGCCATGATCTCGCTGGTTGTAGCTCTGCTCATTGTGGGCATCGCGATGCCGCTCTACGCGTTTTTGCAGTCGGCTCTCTAAGCCTTGAGGGGTTCACGCTTCGAGGCCTGAGCACTCGGAGGCCCCGAATGCCTCCCCCGGTGTAGGGGGCTGACCAAGATCCCTGGCCGCTACCGACTCATGAAAACAGGCCCAGGGATTACCCGGGGCTGCTGTCCCCGCTGCCAGGCCGAAATGAGTCGGCACGGAAGCTACAGCCGCGTCAGGGGAGCGCCTTGAGCCTATCCCGATTCAGCGCTGGCATTGTGTGTTCAGCTTTCTGCCGGCCTTCCTGGCACGATGGACCCGTTATCTTGCCGAGGTTGCGGGCATGTAGGCCGGAGCTGGACGTTG
>CAZYPN010000100.1:0-14670 GCA_964649085.1 uncultured Burkholderiales bacterium
TGGGCCAGTAGCGAACTGGAAAGGCTCCAGTTGCTCAGCGGTGCCCAGATGGCCGAGCGGCTCGAAAACGAGCAGCGCCAGCGCGAGGCCAGGCGCCAGCGACGGCAGCTGGCCCGTCAGCAACGACGCGCCCGTTCCTAAGGGTTGTTCCTCGAGATCGCAAGAGCAAGGCCAAGGACTCGCGCCCCGAGGCGCCGTTGCCAACAAGGGAAGATGCCTGAAAAAGCAAGTGAGAAGTTTGTCGTGTCAAAATGCAATTTCGACACGACACACTTCTCAGGGCCGCATGGACTCACCAGAGCTCTTACTTGCGAGCCCCACAGTTAACGGCTCTCTTAACTCCCGGCAGAAAACTCGGCCGAGAAGCGGGCTTCCAGCAGGTTGAACTGTTGGGCGGCCTGATCACCGCTCATGCGGTCATAGCTGTGGAAGCCGGAGGACTCCCAGCCCGGCACGAAGGTCAACACGCTACCTTCATAGGCGCCTTGGGTCGACCGGGCCACTTCGTAGCCCTGGGTGGTGCTGAACATCCCGATCTGATACTCGCGGAAAGTGATGTTGCCCGCCTTGTCCTGCACACGCTCGACTACTTCCTGGCCGAACAGGCCTCGGCTCATCAGCACCTGGGTTCGGAAGTCGTCGCTGACCAGATCCAGACGGTCGGCCTGACTATCGCGATCTCCCGGCCGGTTATCGAACTTGCTGTACTGCTGAATGCTCTCACGCACATGCGCTTTCACCTCAGCGCGCTTCGAAAGATGGTGGCGAACGGGACCGATCATGAACTCTTGCTCCTTGCCTTGGTTGTTCCCAAATTAGGCGCAGCGGATGAACAAGACTTTGCCCACAGATTGCCATCTCCCCAAGTCGCTGCACCCACAGCAACCGTCGGCATGACAACATCTTGGAAAAATCTTCGCTACAACCGACGTCTAACCTGAATCCGTTATGAAGATCACCCACACTCCCTCCAACCAGGCCCCAGCTGCCTCGCGCAGCAAGGCCATCTCCAGCCAGGACGAGCAAACCCTGAAAACGCTGGCCGAGGCCGACATGCTGCACCTCAGCCAGAACGCCAGCGACAGTGACGATTATGGTCGTCCACTCAGCGCCTTCGAGGCTCGTCAACTGCTCGACCGCGGCCAGGCGCTGGTGGTCAGTCATCCCCGCCTCGGCAGCTTCGAAAAGGGGCGTCTGCCCGAAAGTTCGGGCAAGTGGTATGTGGGCAGAAACGTCGATCCTGAAATCAAGCAGGCCAACCTGCAGCGGGCCTTGCGCGACAAGGTCGAGCGCGAGGGTGCCTTCGTCAGCGATTTCCAGCAGTTGAACCGCTACCTCGAAGCCAACGGCATGTCCAAGTCCAGCCAACAGCTTTCCCCCGAAGAGTCTCAGGCGGCCAGCATCCTGCGAAAATATCAGGGCAGCATTACCGGCCAGTTCGTCACCGTCTACGATGAAGACGACTTCAACCTGGGCTACTATTTCAAAACCGTGCCCGACCGCAGCGACAAGAACGACGGCCTCTACGACCCCAACCGTCGCGAAGGCGGCTTCCTCTCCATCGGCAGCCGTGAAGATCGACTCACCCCCTACGAGGCGCTCAACCTGCTCAGCCAGCAAAAGCCCGTCAGTATCGTCAACAACGGCCAGCGCTCGGCTGTGTCCAGCTTCGACGAGCTTCAGGCCTACGATCGCCTGAGCTAGCCCCTGGTCCTCCTCGCTGCTAGGCGAAGCGGGGCAGCACCAGTTCATTCAGAATCGCAAAGCGGTTCGGATAGCGCTGCTCAAATCGCGCCAAAGCCCCAGGGCCGGCCTGCTCGGCATCCAGGTAGGCCTCGTAAAATTCGGCGAAATCCTCGCTGATCGTCTGTTCCCCATAGCGCGACACCATGCGTGCGTCGGCTTCGGCCGCCTGGCTGTAGCCCCGCGGGATGTTCGGACTGAAGTTGTCACCGGTCAGGGCATCGCGCTGTCGATCCAGGTTCAAGCGCCCCAGTTCGGCGCTTTCCGCATCCTGCAGATTGCGGGCGGCAAAGCCCAGATTGTGTCCAAACTCGTGGTCAAAGCGGTCTTCGGTCAGGTTGCCCAGCCCATTGAAGAAGCTGATCGTGCCACCGCCTCCCGTGGCGGCGCTGCGAAAGTTGGGCTGGTCGCGCTCGCGAGCAAAGCGCTCGTCGTCGGGGCTGCGCCCCGCCTCCAGGTTCACCGTATGCACCACCCCTCGCAACGACTCTTCCTGCTGGCTGTAGAAGTCGGCCACCCGGCTCAGGGCCAGCTGCGAATCCAGGCCGTGTTGCACATTCACGCCCAGGCGGTCTTCGCCCAGCGTCAGCCAATAGCGCTCATGGGTGGCCGAATCCTCGCGTCGTGCCAGTTCAAAATCGACTTCCTCGCCGTTGCCATTGGTAAATCGCCCCCGGCCGTCTCCCTCCAGGGCCGCCGACACGGCCTCCGAGGCCGGACTCTGTCCCCATCCGAAAGCCCCAAAAAGCCGTCCGAAGAAGCCCTGGGCCGAGGGCTCTTGCTCGTGTTCTCCCGAAAGCTGCAGCCCATCGCCGTAGCTTGCGTTGGCCTCAGCCATACCCTCCTGGGCGTGGCCTCGGGGCTGTAGACCAAAGGACGAAAACAAGTTGGTCGGACGAATGAACATCGTGCATCTCCTCGACAGTGGAATGCACCCAGCCTAATGCCCAAACTTCACAGGGGGTTCAGGGCCCGCTCAAAAACGGCCCAAAGCTGTAAACAATTACCGATTCTCAAGACGATGGCCTACCAGCTCTTTTGAAAGCGTACCAGTTCTGCCTGCAGTTCGGCTATCACCTCGCCTTCCTCCTTGCCGGCTCTCGTGGTCGCCCATAGTCCCGTACCGACCGCCAGAAGTCCCATGAAAGGAAAGTTCACCAGGTTAAAGACGCTCAGCCCCGCCATGCCAAGCCCCAGCAGTCGCCCCCAGGCGGTGTATTGTTGCTGGAAACTCTTCAAATCCAGAAATACCGATCGCACCGACCTGCGGAGGTTGTCGCGGGCTTCTCGCAGGCGCTGATCGGCTCGTTGATCTGGACGCAGTTTCAGCCCGCAGTCTTCCAGGGCCAATCCTTCGGCCGACAGGAACAGGGCTGCCGATACGCACCGAGCCCGACCTGGCAACACCAGCCGCGCCACCACCACCCCGTCGGCAATCCAATACAGCACGCTTTTCGTCGCCTGTGTCTTCCAGAAAGGGCCCTTTGGGCTCCTGGGCTGTGCCAGAAAGTAGCTCAGCAGGCAGGCCGCCGACACCGGTGCCCCCGGATTGTCGAACCCGCCCCTTTGAAAGCTGCCGGGTGGCAGGGTAAATGTGGCGCCCCTGCGCTGGGTTATGGCCAGGAAGAACGGGTGACTGGCTGCCCCCTGGCCGTGGCTCGGGCAGCCTTGCAATCCGTCCAGGCGCCTTCGGTCCAGGGTCAGCGGCACGGGGCAGGTGAACGCATAGTGACGCAGCTCGTGGCACAGTTCGGCACGCTGGGCGGCGCCCGACACCTCCACCTCGAGCTGCAACCCCTGGCAACCCTCGTGCACCAGAAACTCACCCCCATAGCCCCGCCGGGCCGCCTGGATCGCGCCCAGGGCAGCGGGTGGCGGGTCAACCATGCCCACCAGCTCGACCCGCAGCCGATTGCGCAACAGCCGCACGACCATCGACTGGGCCCCGCCCAGCACCGCAGCCTGCACCAACTTCAATACCCAGGCCTGTGGTCGCGGCCTCCCGTCGGATATCGCCTCGGCTTCGCTCATCCTTTCTCTGTGCAAAACTACAGGCTGCCCTTCCCACCACGAGGCAGGCGCAGCAAGCTCAGGAACTTGGGGCATTGAAAATGGTCCTCTGCGGGGCAGGCCGCCGCGTGTCGCAGCCCGTCGCGCATCCGCTTCAGCTCGGCCATCTTGCGGTCGATTTCCTCGGCCCTCGCCAGCAGCCGCTGCCGATCCAACCGGTCCGTGGACAGCAGCTCGCTCACCTCCTCCAGAGAAAAACCGGCCCGCTGGCCCAGCCCGATCAGGGCCAGGCGCTGCAATACCTCCTCGCCAAACAGGCGACGCAAACCTCGTCGCCCCACACTGCGAATCAGCCCCTTGTCCTCATAGAACCTCAGGGCAGAGGGAGGGAGCCCCGATTGCCGGGAAACTTCGCCAATGTCCAACATCTCCCAACCTCCGCTTGACTTCAAGTGCACTTGAAGTAGTAGCCTGACCATACCCTCCGGGGAATACCATCAATCAGGAGATCCACAATCCATGGAACCGAACTTCTGGCACCAGAAGTGGCAGCAGGGCGAGATCGCCTTCCACCAGCCCCAACCCAACGCGCTGCTCACCCAACACCTCGACATCCTCAACCTGCCCCCGGGCAGTCGCCTCTTCCTGCCGCTCTGCGGCAAGACTCGCGACATCGCCTGGCTGCTCAGCCGCGGCTACCGGGTGGTGGGTGTCGAGCTCAGCCCTATCGCCTGCTCCCAGCTCTTCGAAGAGAACCAGCTCCAGCCCCAGATCACGCCCGCCCACCCCTTCACCCACTACCACAGCGACCGGCTCGAGGTTTTCTCCGGCGACTTCTTCGCCCTCACGCCCGAAATGCTGGGCAGCGTCGATGCCGTCTACGACCGGGCCGCGCTGGTGGCCCTTCCCCAGGACCTGCGCCCCCGCTACACCGCCCACCTCACTCAGCTCTCTCAGGCCTCGCCCCAGCTGCTCATCACCTTTGAATACGACCAGCAGCTGCTGGCGGGGCCCCCCTTCTCCATTCCCCGCCCCGAGGTCCACCGCCACTACCCTTCGGCCCAGCTTGTCGAAGAGCGCCCCGTCGCCGGTGGTCTCAAAGGCAAAGTCGAGGCCCGCGAAACCCTCTGGCAGGTGCCCCGCCCTCAGGGAAGGTAGCGTTCCGTGCTCTCGTGCACCGTGTGCGAGCGGCGCTCCACGGTCTCGGCGGCCTCCCAGGCCAGATAGGCGCCTCCCAGCGCCCCCAGGGGCACGGTCAGGGCTGCCGGCAGGCTTTGTAGCGCATAGCCCAGCGCCCCGCCCACGGCCCCCCCGGCCACGCCCATCAGCGGCTTGAAGGCGGGGTTGCCGGTGATTTCCCGCAACACCTGGGCCGAGCGCGTCGGCCCCTGGGGGGCATCCGCGTGAATCCTGGGGTCGGGGTTGACCACCACCGGGTCGGTGTCGGCCAGCAAATCCTGACGGGCAAACAAAATATCGCCATAGGGGGGGAAGGCGGCCAGCGGATTGTACACTCCGGGCAGCAACCAGCGGCTCATCTGCTGGTCCTCGGGCACCACCGAATTGACCAGATCGATGGCTACCGAGTGGCAGGAATTGGTAAACAGATTGTAGCGTTCCTGTCCGCGCTCGGCCACCGCCGCCTCCAGGGCTCGCTTCAGCAGCTCCTGCTTCTGAGCGGGCTCCAGGTCCAGCAAATAGCGGTATTGCTGATTGGCCTCCTTGCGCGTCGACTTCTGCATCAGGTCGGTCAGCGTACCCAGCTGATACACCACCTCATACTTGCCGTTCAGCGTTTTCAACAGCTTGTACTGCTCGCCCGCCCGCAGGCGCGCCTCCATCGACAACACCAGTCCCGAATCTTTGCGCCCCTCGGGTCCCTCGATGGGTTCGGCCATCTCGAAGATCAGCGTGGAATGGGCGGCCAGCGCGCGCGGCGAAAAGGGCTTCACGCCCAGATAGACATTCTTCACCTGGCCCGGATCCAGCACCGCCTCGCCGAACTCGCCAGTCCAGTCGGCCCGCTCGCCCTCCTCCTTCAGGCCCCAGCGAATACTGTCCAGACGTACCTTGCCGTCGGGCATTTCCTCGAGTTTCTGGGTGGGTCGCTGCAGCGGACTCCAGGTGGGGGCATTCTGAATCTTCATCGCTTCATGCTGATCTCAGGCCCTCAAAATCGGCTGAAAAGTCCTTTTCAGAATCCTTTCAGCCCCTTCGGTTCTAATGCCGCCACACACACAACACAACACCACAGACAGGTAGGAGCGACCCCATGAAGATTTCCATTCCCCCCCAGGTCAAGAGCACTTTCGACCGTTTTCGCCAAACCGGCAGCCTCGGTCCCCAGGCCGAAAAGGCTGGCCCCGAAATGGGCCTGCTGCTGTTCACCTCGCTGCGCGCCACCATGGAAGACGTGGCCCAGCTCGACAGCCTGGATAACGTGGCCGGCAAAGACGCCGACCCCGACACCGGCCACATCCAGCTCACCCCCCAGGCCATCGCCGACATGGGCAAGCCCTATCAGCAGCTGCGGGCCGAGTCCTATGAAAATACCGAATCGGTAGTGGTGCACAAAAGCGCAGGCGATCGTCAGTCTTTCGAACTCATCACCCAGGAAAGTGGCGCCCCGGCCGTGGTCACCGCCACTCTGGAAGGCAACGGCAGCTGGAACTTCGGCTCCAACACCCTGCGCATGGAAAACGGCCAGCCCGTCGTCGACGAGCACGGCATCCCCGTCTGCGTCGGGGAAATGCTAATCGCTGGCGCCTGAGCCCTTTTTCACATAACTTCCCGGCGCGCTGGCCTCGCGCACCGGGCTATACTTCGAGGGCCGAGCAAAGTCATACTGCTCGTCCACTTTCTCTCGCACAACGGCCCCGGTGGACAAGTCCACCCGGGCCGTTTCCACATGGCGAAACTCAAAGCGTTGCTCGCCCTTGAAAATGGCCACCACCTCGTAGCTCAAGGCCGGGTAGTCACCCAACGAGCGCGAGTACTCCAGAATCTTCTGCTCGAACAGTTCCGGCCGCGAGGGGAAATAACGCAGCGTCGTAAACACGCTGGTCAGCGCAATGCTCTCACACACGTGCAGCATGCGCAGCTTGAACCAGGGCCGCGACCAGCCGCCCAGCGAGTAGGTCTGCTCGTCCACCAGATAGCGCCCCTGGTGGTCGCGCACGCGCACATAAAAGTTGGTCACATCGGGGGTAAAGACGCGCCACATAATGATGGGCACCCCGTTGGCATAGCGGTCCAGCCACTGTTGCAGCGGCTGCGGCCAGTTCCAGTTCTTCAGCAGGTTGGCATACTGGGTGAACTTCACCACCGGCAACAGGGCCAGATAACCATAGGCCAGGCCCCTGCACAGCTGCAGCAGGGCTTCGGGCACCTCCAGTGCCTGGCCCGGGCCCACCGGCAGCGACTGCTCAAACCCCGGCCAGAACAGCGTAGGCAATAAGACCATCAGCCAGGCCAGCCGACCCAGACGAATGAACAGCGACACATAGACAAAGCTCAGGCTGATGGAGGCTGCGCCCAGCACCTGCAGCGGCCCGGGGATCAGCATGCAAATGCCCCCCACAATCTCCACCAAACAGGCCAGCTGGTTCATCAGTCGCGGGTAGAAGCCGTCTGGATTGCGCTTGCAGAAAAAACGCCAGTGGTAGCCCCAGAAAGGATTCACGCGGCCGTATTCCATACCGTCGTGGTGCAAATAGCCCACACAATACTTATACACCCCGGCGCAGATCATAATGGTGGCCAGGTCGATGCGGGCCACCTGCAGGGCCAGTTCCGCCAGCCCCCCCGAGGCGTCCAGAAAGGCCCCCAGCTGAATCGTGCACAGATGCAACATCGCCCAGTGCGACATAAATCCCGGCGCCCCGCCCCCCCGCCGCACCCGGCTCCAGCGCTCGTGAATGAAGTAGTGGCGGAAAATACACCACAACACCAGCGTGCCCAGCAAATTGAACCAGCGCCAGGGCGAGGCCAGAGCCGCGATGGCCAGCAGCCACCAGGGCTTCAACCGGGCCGAAAACCACACCGACCACAGCGGCTGGAAGGCCAGAAAGTCCAACAAAAGCAGCAAGGCCAGCGCCTGACAAAAAGGTTGCAACCCAAATTCCAACATGGCTGCATGGGGTGTTTCACAGCCGCTAGAACTCCTTGTCAGACCGATTCTCAACAGATCTGTCTTGATCGGCCGCCTGGTAACGCGATTTCTACGGTTCCGTCAATGCCGGACCACGAAGTGCTCAGCTCCGCCTACTCAGCAGCGACCCGCTCCAACTCGCCCAGATCGGCTCCCGCCGCCAATCGCTCTTGCAGCCGCTCCAGCCGCTCCAAATCGCAGGTCGCCAGGCCCTTCAGCAGGCTCTGGGCCTGATCGCCAAACAGGCGGCCAAGGGCCACCTGTAACCCGCAGCGGAGGCCTTCCTCTCGACCCATTCTCTGGCCCTGCTCCAGGCCCAATCTCTGGCCCTGCTCCAGGCCCATCTTCAGGCCGCGCTGCAGCCCTTGCTCCTCCCAACTGGTGGTGTAGCTCATCACGGTCTTCCTTTCTTCCAATGGTAAAGTTTCCAGAGTCCGGTCAAAAGTCCTCATCTCCTCAGCGTTCAGCCGCAGGTAAGCGTCGACAAATCGCGAGATCAGGCGAGACCTTGCGGGCTCCAGGCGCAGCGTGGCCAGCAGCCTCAAACACTGCACTTTCACTCTTGGGCGGTCCCTCTTGCGAATCTTCATCCGTGCCATCAGCGCGCTGGCCACCGGGTTGGGTTGGTGCACAAAGGCCGCCCAGTCCAGCTGGTTGAGTTGCACGGTTCGGTAGCGGAAATCCAGGGCGGGCAGGTCGTGAAAATGCAGCGAAAAGTGCTGGGGCTGCAACTTTCGACCGGCGAACGAAAACACGGCTATTGGGTAAATGGGCAGCTGATAGCGGTCCCAGAGCCTGCTGAAGTAGCGGAACATGCGGGCCGGCAATCCGCTCCGGTCCTGGCCCTCGTGCTCAAGATGCACCAGGAAACAGGCCTCCCCCTCGTCCAGCAGATGCAGCCGCGCCACCAGGTCCATCTCGCGGCGAGCGTCGATCAACGGTTCTCCGAAGCTCTCCTTGTCGAGAAATTCGGGCGGGCGCTCCCGGTCCACCCTGGCTGCGAGGGTAGGGAAAAAGAGGTCGAGGAACTCAGAAAAGAACTCCGTCAGCAGTTCCTTGAACAGTCGGTCGTGGTCCATGGCCTCGATACTAGCCAACCACGGCGGCACGGTGGTGAACTGCACATGTCGGTTACTTTGCCAAAGTTATTGCCCAGCTCTAAGTCGCTCCCGTCGCGACCCGTCCCCGGGGGAGGTCCACCCCCTCGCCCCCCCGAACCCTTTCAGAGCCGTGGGACTTGGGCGCGATTTCCGAAACCAATTTTTGCATTGTCCTACGATATCGTGTCTGCCTCTCCCCGGCTGTTTTGCTCCAGGGGGAATCCGCTGAGACAGTCCAGCCTTGATCGGGTCTATCGCGAAGACCTGCTGCTCTTCATCAACGCCGGCCTCACCGCCACGGGGCAGGGTGGTTTCTATCACGGCCACGAGGAGGAGCGCCTCTCGCTCGACTTCCTCCACCTCTACATCGCCACCAACTATCGCCCCATCTACGCCCTCACCCTGGCGGTGGGCCTCAACGACCACAACCAGGCCCGGGTGCTCTTCACCCTGCTCAGCCTGGGGGCCCCGGCCCAGCCCGACGAGCGCCGCCTCGAGGGCCAGCTCATCGCCACCGCCCTGTCCCGCCTGCCGGCCCACCGCTGTTACCGCCTCTGGGAGCGGCTGGCCGTGGCCGGCATCAACAACCGGCGCACCCGCAGCAGCCTCAGGGCGTTCCTCCAGCAGCGCCGCGACCTGGCTTTCGACGCCATCAAGTATCGTCGCCGCTTCAAAAAAGCTCTGCTCCACGGCCACCTCAGAGTGGACCCTGAAATCAAGCGCTTTCTCTTTGAAGGGGCCGGCAAGAAGCCCTACCGGCATGGCCTGCTCGAAACCTATCGCAAGGCCCGCTACGACGCTCGCTCCATCTATGACCTGCCGTTCACCGTGGCCGAGGGGCTGGCCCAGCGCAAAAACGTGCCCCGCGACGAGTTTCTGGCCAACATCGCCCCGCGCATGACCGAGCGCGAAAAACTGCGCTATCAGAACGCCGGCGCCGCCGCCTTCGACCCCCAGCGGGTCGACCTCGTGGAACTGTGCATCTACTTTCTCAGCCTCGAGCTGCCCGAGCGTCAGCAGCTCTGGCCCCAACTCCAACAGCGCAGCCAGCAGCTGGCCCAAAGCTGGGCCCTTCCCCAGGCCCTGCGTCAGGGCCGGGTGGCGGCCGTGCTCGACAACAGCTATTCCAGCCTGGGGTCGGCCCGGGCGCGGCGGCGTCCGCTGGCCCTGGCGCTGGCCCTCCAGCTGGCGCTCAGCCACAGCTGCGCCGATTTCCGCGCTGTCTGGACCACCCCCGTCCCGGACCTTCTGCAGCTCACTCCGCGCGGCTCCACCGAGTTGGGCCAGGCCCTGCTCAACGCCTGCGAACCCTTGCCCCAGTGGCTGCTCATCGTTTCCGACGGACGCGAAAACGCGCCCCAGGGGGCCTGTCAGGCCATTCTGCAGGCCTGGAAGGCCCGCCTCAGCCTGCCCCAGCCCGTCTGCGTTCACCTCAATCCCGTCTACGACCCCGACCAGTTCCAGCCCATGTCCCTGGGCCCCGACATCCCCGTGGTCGGCCTGCGCAAGCTTGAAGACGTGCCCACCGCCCTGCTCTTCGCCGACTTTGCCCAGGGCCGCATCCAGCCCGATCAGCTGCGGCAAAGCCTCCAGGAACGCGCCCATGGCTTCGCTTAACCTCGACCATTGCCAGTTAGGGCCCGCTCAGGTCTGGGGCAGCCTGCGCTGGATTCCCATCCTGCGCGCCGATCACCGCCACGACCTCCGGCTTTCTCAGCGCCCCCACGGTCGCCACCAGGTTCGTTCCAGCTATCCCCAGGCCCGCTACCACTCCTACATGCCCCAGGCCATGGTGGTGCGCTGGGATGCCGACGGTCAGGCGCTGGCCACTGAAAGCACCCATCTGGGCCAGCACGGCACGCTGGCCATGGGCAAGCTATGGAAGCGCCAGGGCCCCGAACAGCTGGCTTTCCTGCCCCAAAGCCTGGCCATCGAGGGCTTTCTGGTGCGCCACTTTCAGGGCCCCGACGTGGCCTGGCTCGACTACCAGCGCGAAGTGCGTCGGGGCAGCCTGGGCTATCGCGCCGAGCGCAGCCTGCCGGGCTGGTTTCTCAAAGGTCTCGAAGAAGCTCTGCGCCGCTTCGAATGGAGCGAGCACCAGGTGGGCTGTGCGCTGTTGCTCGACGAAGAGCTCATCCAGGTCTTCCTCACCCCTCACCCCGAAGACTATGCCTGCCTGCACGAAAGCCTGCTGCAAGACGCCTATCCCGAGTTCCTGGTACACTACGGCTACCTGCGCTACAGCCCCGAGCCCCTGCAGCTCAATGCCGCACTCGTCCACGACTGGTCCAGCCTTTGCCAGGCCTATACCAGCGCCCTGGAACAGCAACGGGCCTACGAACAACTGCGCCTCGACGATCTCGTCGGCCGCCTGGCCGATCTCCAGACCGTCTACCAGCTCGACGACTTTCGCCTGGCTCGTTTTGTCACCTCAGGCGACGAGCGCGGTGGCTTTGCCGGCGAGACCATCTATCACAGTTCGGGCACGCTGGAATATCTCAAGCTCTTTCGCCTCACCCGCGCCCAGTATCGGCGCTACCACCTGCTCTCCACCCTGTCCCAACACCAGTGGAACTTCCTCGAGGCCGCTCCGCAGCTCGGAGTGCAGGGCAAAGAAGGGGTGGCCCGTTGCCTCGTCGAGGCCGACCTCGGCTACCTGCTCAACCCTGGCCTCTATGGCCATCTGCTGGCATAAGTCAGCGCGACCAGGGCTCCCAACCATTGGGTTCCAGAAGTTCCAACTCGCCGCTGGGGGTCTCGCGCACGAAGGCCCGAATGCGCGAGCCTTCCGGTGGAATCTCGTTCTGACCCTGGGGGCCTGCCCATCCGGCCGGGCGCCGCTCGGTCTGGCGACATTTCAGGGTCAACGTCAGCCCGGCGCGGTACGACCCTTTTTCCCGGTCGTCCACACGAAAGTTCAAGTTCACCTGACGGTCCGTGCCGTTGGCCACCTCGATGGAACGACTGCCCACATTGTTCACCTGGCCCAGCAGAACATGGTCGGCCTGGGCCCGTTGCTCCTCTGGGGAAAGGGGTGGCAAGGCACTCCAGGCCGCCAGGGTCAGCAGCACCAGCCACAGCCACCAGCGGCCAACTCTCCGGAGGAGTTCAAGCATGCAGGGCGGCGTATCCCACCGTCAGCCCCACCATCGAGGCCATCATGCCTCCCAGCACAAGGCCGGGTTGCTGGGTCAGCAGTCCGCTGGCCAGCGCCAGCAAACCCACGGTTCCCACTCCGCCACCCATGGCGGCCACCGTCTTGGGGTTCATCGGCTCGTCACTGGTCAGCCACGATGAGCGCTGAAAGCTCTCCTGCGGCTCCTGGTTGGTGGGCTGCGGCTGTTGGCCACGGGCCAGTCGGGCGGCGTTGGAAGGGGGGGTGAACTGCGATTGAATTCTCATGTCCCTATCCTAGGCACCCACGCTTGAACAATTCTGAAAACCGGTGAACGTCACCAAATAACCCGAAGCGTAACGCTTCGACTGCGGCTGTAGCCCGCTCGGGTCCAGGCTCAGCCGTGCGGCCTCCAGGAACAGCTGCTCGTCCCCCGCAAAGCTCGTCTGCTGCAGCTCCCCCTGGTGCCAGCTGAACAGGCAGGGTCCGCCGCCCCCGAGGTGGCCCACAGCTGGGCCCGAGCAAAGGGTTCCAACAATGGCCCCCAGACCTCTGGTTGCAGGGGCAGGTCTCCCAGCAACAGGCACCAGCCCGGCGCGTGCGGCAGACAGGGGGTCAGATAGCCCCGGCCCGAGCCCGGCGCCGCCTGGTGAATTCCCCGCTTCCAGGCCACCCGATAGGCCAGGTCAAGGGGCAACCACTGCAGCGGTTCCTCGCCAAGTTCCACCTGCAGCGCCAGCCAGCGGGTTGCCGGCCCGAAAGCCAGCGGCCCCTGGCTGGTCGGTTGCTCCCGCGGAAAGCTGTCCACCCGTTGGCAGCGCCGCAGCGCCTCCTGCAGCCGCGGTGCCCAATCTCGTACCCGGTCGGGCACCCACAGGGCCCGCTGGGGCAGGGGTAAAAAGCGGTCGGGTAGGGGGCGGTGGGGCGTAACCCGAATTCGCCCCGACTGCCGTTCCAAGGTCAGATGCAGGGTTTTTTCAAACAGCTCGTTCCAGCTCTCGCCCAGTTCCGCCATCAGCGGGTTCAGCGCCATCTCCGACCAGTCGGTCGGCCCGCTCTGCTTCATACTCTCGGACAGCTCCGAGGCCAGCCGGGCCATCGGGGTTTCCGCAGCCAGCGTCTTCAGAGGCCCGGCCGGAATCCACACCCCCTGGGCTGGCGACCGCCGGGGCAGAACCCAGGTCCGGTCGGGACGCAGATACAGGTCTACCTGAGCCGGACCCTCTTCGGGGCGAATGAACCAGCTGGACAGCATCAGGGACACTTTGTTCAATACCCCTTGCCTGTCTTCCATCCCCGAACGGGCGAGGCGTCGATATTTGTCGAACAACTCACTTTTCGGCGCTTGATCCTCTCCCGGCATTCGTGAAAAACCTTTTAGAAGCAGTGGGGACGGTTCGACGCGAATCACCGGAGACTCTCGTAGAACGCCTGCCAGCGCACCCAAAATGGGTCGGTTGCGGGCACGGCGGCCTCGAGCAACTGTCGGTGGGCAGACTCCAACTGCTCTGGAGTTGGCGCCGAACCCCTCAGCAAGCTGCGGGCATTCTCGATGGCGGCTTCAGATTCGAGGGACCGCGGCTGCTGAAGGTCGAACGCCTGGCTTGTCAACCAATTGGAAACCTCGCCCCGAGGCACGTAGTTGCGTTTGCGCAGGTGGATGGCCTTGTCCTCCAGGTCGAGATCGAACCAGGCGTCTTGCTCGTGGTCAAACAACGTTTCGACCGAAGCCAGCACCAGCGGCGCGTGAGTGGCGACCAGCAGCTGGACGTACTCGCCTCTGCCGAAAGACTTCCAGACCTCCAGTAGGGACCGAATGACCGTGCGCTGCCACCGCGGGTGGAGATGGCATTCGATTTCATCGATCAAGAAAGTGATTTGTTTGCTGGGACCTTCTCCCAACAAGCGACCGGCCTCACGATGTTCGGTCCAACTCCAGGTCAAGAGATAGGCCAGGGACAGGATGCGCTTCAATCCCGCGGAGGCCATCAACACCGGGACCCTGGCGCCGTCGGGCATGAGGATCGTGGGGATCCAGCGGGCGTCGTCAAGGCTTATTCGTGTCGGCTCGCCAAGTTTGATGGGGTGTCCATCCGGTGAGAGGCGCTTCAAGACGCGCTTCAGGCGTTTGTAGCTATCATCGTCGCCCTTCTGCCACAACACCAGGTCCGCCAGTAGCCCGCTGCAAACCTCGGTTTCTCCATAGCGCAGGCCGTTCCAAACATCCTGGGGTGTGAATACATAAGCAGGAATGCGATCCTGAACATCCGTTCCGCCCCTTGTCTTCCTGTAGTCGCGATGGGGGTCCCAAATGGCGAAGCTACCGTCGACCTGGGCGTAGATCACCAGGCCAGGGTTAGAGGGTCGACCGGGGCGACCGGTCCAGGCCTGATCGCGCCGATTGAACTCTGACTGATAGTTCTCTTCCTTTGCCTTGCCGCTGAAACAGAAGGCAATGCTGGCGGGACCGCTGTTCGTGGGGCGCGCCATCAACCCAGAAGTCAGATGAGGGTTCACTTCGGCAGGCCAGCGTCGAGTCAGCGCCCAAAAAG
>CAZYPN010000101.1:0-14631 GCA_964649085.1 uncultured Burkholderiales bacterium
TGGTGGCGGCCAACGATCTCGGTCACTATGCGGCCATGGAGCTTTGCCTCCAACACCCAGGGCTTGTAGGGCGGCTTAAAGTGTTTCTCCACGTCATATCCCGGTGGCAGTGCCTGCTTCACCTTGTCCAGCAAGTACCTGGCGGTTCCCTTGGGCCAGCGCCGCGCGACCTTGAAAAAGAACATCTGCAAGAGAATGTTCTTCCAGCGACTCAGCGCATAGGCCAGCCGGGTCGGCAGCCAGCGGCGCAGGCTGTTGGCCTGGGTGTCTTCAGCCGGACGCGACACCACATAGGTCGGCGTGCGCTGCAGCATGGTCACGTGTGCGGCGCGTTCGGCCAGGGCCGGCACCAGCGTCACGGCCGTCGCTCCCGACCCGATCACCACCACCCGCTTGCCCGAATAGTCCAGGTCTTCGGGCCAATGCTGGGGGTGCACCAGCAACCCCTGAAACTGCTCCATGCCGGGCCAGTGCGGCCGGTGGCCGTCCTCATAGCGATAGTAGCCCGCCGCCAGCAGCAAAAAGCGCGCGCGAAACGTCAACTCCCTCCCCTGGTGCTCCACCTGCAGCGTCCATCGCCCCTCGCGGCTGTCCCACTCGGCCCGCTTGACCCGGTGGTGAAAACGAATCTTCTGGCGCACCCCAAATTCGTCTGCGGCCTCGTTGCAATAGGCGCGTATCGAGGGCCCGTCGGCGATGGCTTTGGCATTCGTCCAGGGTTTAAAGCTATAGCCCAGCGTATACATGTCGCTGTCGGAGCGAATTCCGGGGTAGCGAAACAGGTCCCAGGTGCCGCCGATCGCTCCTCGCCCTTCCAGAATGGCGTAGCTCTTGGACGGGCAGCGCTTGCCCAGATGCACCGCCGCCCCGATCCCCGAAAGGCCCGCGCCTACGATCAACACGTCCACTTCCATCGCCCCCTCTTTCCCCACCCCATCCACTTGTTAACGACCCGGCGCAAACAAATCCGCTGGCCGATCTCTACAATACAAACAGGCCATGAACACCTCCACGCGCTACCTCAAGCCCATCCGACTGGCTCCCATGCCGGCCACGCCGCCCGTGCCTGCGCGTTCTCGCGACCTCAGCGCCCCCTCGCTGCAGTCCCAGGAGAAGAGCATCTTTCGCAGCCAGGTGCCACTGCCCGAAGATCCGGCCGAACTCAAGCTGTGGCAGCGGCGCTTTCAGAACCAGCTGGGCGTCTCCAGCACCCTCCAGGGCGATGAAAAAGACCGCTTTGCCCGGGCTTACCTCGAGCAGCTCGTCGATCAGCTGGCCGGTGACGACATCCGGGCCCAGGGGCTGGACGTGCGGGTCGAGCTGTTCTCGGGCGACCTTCCCCAAGCCGCCCTCGACGACTCCAACCAGCGCGAGCGCGAATGGGAAAGCCAGAACCCCGGGCGCGAATGGCCCGTGCGCCTGTGGCTCGGGGCCCAGCCCGGCGACAAACCACTCTATCGACTGGCCATCACCAAGGGCCTGCTCGACACGCTCGACACCCGCGAAGAAGTGGCCTTTGTGCTTTCCAGCCTGCTCGAGCGGCTCTTTCAAGAGCACGCCAAAGACCCCGAAAACCTCTCCACCGCGGCCCCCACTGGCCCCAACTGGGTCGACTCGCGCCAGCGCCAGATCGCCACCGATTCCCGGGCCATCGCCCGAATGAGCCGGGCCAACCTCAATCCCCAGGGCGCGCTCCAGGCCCTCAACAAGCTCTACCAGAACCACGCTCCTCAATACCAGGGCGACGACCAGCGGGTCTCGCTGCAGGCCGTGCTGCAGGTTCAAGAGCACGAAGGGGTGCGCTTCTCGGCCCTTCAGGGCCAGGTCGAGCAAATGCGTCGCCAGGGCCACCCCGCCACCCAGACCGGCAGCGAACTCCTGCCCAAGGAACAGCTTCCCCAAGCCACCGGCCAGTATCAGTCGCAGCTGGAGAACTTTGCCGTCCTCCAACTCGGCCTCCAGCAGCTGGCCGACCAGCTCAGCGGCCCGGAAACCCCCGCCTGGATGTTCCAGGCCGGCCCCTCGCCGGTCACGGGCCTCAAGGCCCTGGGCCCGGGCAAGCTCGACTACGAAGCGGCCCTGATCGGCCTGTGCGATCATCTGCAACAGTCGAACAAGCCACCCCAGCAGCAGGTCGACGGCTTTCTGCGCGTGCTGCTGGCCTTTCAGGGCGACCTTCTCCAGCTCTCGCCGGCCTCGCGCCAGCGCGCCACCGAGTTCCTCCAGTCCCATCAGTCCAGCTGGCAGCCTCAGCCTTTTCTCAACAGCCTCAGCTCCCCCCAGGGAGCCAGCCTGCACCGCGCTCTGGCCAGCCAGCTGCTGCGCAACCCGTCCTTCCAGTCGCTGCTCGAGCCGCTGGCCGGGCCCTTCCACCAGCTGGTCGGCTCAGCCGCCCAGAACTCCATCCGGCAGCCCCAGGATGGTCAGCCCGACCTGCTGGCCCTGCCCGACTTCCTCCAGCCCGATCCCCTGCAGGCCCACCCCGGGGGTCCTCTCGAGCCCCTCGTCGAGGCCGGGGTTCTCGAACTGGTCGCCGCCCAGTCGCCCCAGGTCCTGGCCGCCCTTCCCGAGCCCGCCAGCGGCCTGCCCACCGGTCTGGTGCTGGGCAACCGGCTGCGCTCCCTGAAACTCGCTTCGCCCGGCTTTGCCAGCCAGCTCCAGTCGGCCATGCGTCCCGTTGAAAGCGCCGCCAACGGGCTGCGCGAAGACCACGCGCGTCTGCGTCTGCGCCCGCCCCTCAGTGACAGTTCCAGTCTTTCCCTGTATTTACAAGAATTCTTTGCCTCCGAAGCCGGTCAGGCCTTTACCCCCGAGTTCGAACAACAGCTGCCGGCCCTGCTGCGCGACCTCATCGTCAGCTGCAACCATCAGGGCCACCTGATCTACGATAGCGGCGCCCCGCGGCCACTGCCGGCCGGGCTCGAGCGCCGCCTGTGCCGTATGGCCGCCTCGGGCGACGGCGAAGCCCTGCAGTTTCTCGGCCGTCACTGGCCCCACGAACTGCGCGTGCCCACCCACAGCCCCCGTCGCCAGTGGACGGCCCAGGCTGCCCAGGCCCTGGCGGCCCAGCCGCTCGATCAGGGGCCCAGCCAGCCCTCCATCTATGCGGAAACCCTGCGTCAGGCGCTGGTCAGCACCTTCCAGCTCAGCGGCGAGGCCCTGCCCGATGTGTCCGACGCCCAACTGCAGCAGCTCAATCAGCGTCGTCGCCAGGGCGAGTTCGAGCCCCGGCCCGAACATTTTGCCAACCCGGCCGATTATCAGGCCGCCCGCCAGGCTTACGAGCAACGCTTGCAGGCGCTGGCTCCGCTGGCCCGGTTCGTGGCCAGCGCCGAGGCGCGTCAGGTGCTGGCGCCGCTGGCCATGCTGGGCCATCAACCCGAACTCAGCCTTCAAGTTGCCTCGCGAATGAAGCCGGAAGAATTCACCGCCCTGCTGGGCCGCGCCGAACAGGCCGTGCAGCGTTCCCAGGTCGTGCGCGATCTGGCTTCCCAGCCCGCCCTCGAGGGCCTGGGGGCCGACGCCGGCTGCTTCCTACTGGACGGCTTCCTGGCCGTCGAACCGCAGGTCAGTGATCTCGACGAGTTCTGGGGCCTGGCCCAGCGCACCGTCCAGCTGGCGCCCCTGGGGGTCGAAGCCCGCGGCCACAACCGCGCCCGCTTCGCCGATTCTCTCCATCGTCGCCTCCAGCAACTCGAGCTGCCCCAGCTGCGCCAGTGGCTGGCTAAAGATTTTGTCAAAGAGGCGCTCAAGCCCGAACAGCTCACTCCTCTGGTGCACAAAGTGCTGGGTGAGGTCGGCCCTCACACCTCCCTCGACGATCTCGCCGCCCGGCTGCAAGAGCTCGACTCCAACTATCGCCTGCGCCAGGATTTTCCCGCCGTCTTCGCCAGCCTGCGCGACAGCCTGGCCGAAAGCGCCAAATTGCAGCCCGGCAACCTCAATGCTCTCTTCCCGCCCGAGCCGGCCGACCCCGTGGCCCTGATCCAGCGCATGCCAGGTCAGCTGGCCGGACTGTCGGGGCTGGTGGCCATGACCCGCAACCACCCCCCCGAGCAGCAACTGGCCACCATCGAATACCTGATGGGTCGAGCCGACGACATGCCCGCCTTCCTTGAAAAGGCCGCCGAAGACCAGAGCCTGGGGCCCGTCGCCGAGGCCCTTCGCAGTGCCCGGCGCGAGTTGCTCGAGGCCGATCCGGCCGCGCGCGTGCTGGTGGCCAACAGCTTCCTCTCGGGCCCCCACGGGCTCATGAACACGCCCGAGGGCAAAAAAGTCATCCTCGACTTCGTGCTGCGCGGCGTCGACCCCAAGTTTCTCACCCTGGCCCGACCCATGGTCCACGCCGTGCTCTACTCCCAGGGCGATGCCGAGAGTCTGGCCATGGCCATGGTGCTCGGCTCCAAGCCTCGCAAAGAGGGCGACAAGCGCCTTACCGAGGCCGACATCCTGAATAGGGTTTTCGACTCCTACGGCGTTCCCGGCGTCAAAATGAAGCAGTATCTGGCCTTCACCAGCCAGTTCGAGCACCTGCGCGAAACCTTCGAAAGCGCCCAGGACGCGGCCAACCCGCTCAACTACTACGAAACGCTGCGCCTCATCCAGCATCGTTTCGGCTCCGAGTGGCCCGCCGACCTGGTGGTCGACCGCACTTTGGGCAGCGGCTCGGTCAACGTGGCCATTCGCTACTTCAACCAGGCCAAAGGTTGCGGCGAAGTGGTCTCGCTCGGCCGCGAACACATCGAAGAAGCCACCCGCTACGACTTCGCCCGTTTTCACAAATTCGTCGACGCCCTTACCTCCACTCCCGAGGGCGAAGCCAACTTTGGCTTTGTGCGCGGCCTGGTGGGCATCATCCAGGAATCGGTCGAGCTCGAGTTCGACAAGGAAGCGGCCCAGAAGGTCCAGCACCAGGCCTTCAACACCTATAAGCACACGTTTGAAGACGGCTGGAGCGTGCGCAGCATCGACGCCTTCAAGGCCGAAAACCTGGGCCTGTTCATGCAGGAGGCCAGCGGCAAAACCGCCCGCAAACTGTTCACCAGCAACCGTCCCCTCTACAACGAGGCCATGGCTCATATGGCTGAAGCCGAGTTTCGCCTGCTCAAAGGTCAGGACGCCAGCAACAACGCTCGACCGCTGCCCAACTTTGCCAATCCCGACTTTCACGACGGTCAGGTGCTCATCGACGAGGCCAAGAAGCAGGTCACCATCCTCGACTTCGGCCAGGCCGTGCCCATCAGCAACGAAGAGCGCGAAGCCGGCCTCGACCTGCTCACCGTGCTCGGACGCCTCGACACCAACCGCCAGGCTGTGCGTCGCCTCAACCAGCGCTTCTTTCCCGCCGGCGCCCCCGGAATCAGCAAAGAAGACCTCGAGAAAGTCTGGAAGGGCCCCGACCTGCAAATCAACGGCCACAAGTCGTTCAAAACCAAAACCATGGATCGCTTCATTCGCCTGCTGGCCGCCATCTCCCAGAAGGGCGGCCGCGTGCCCCTGGCCACCGTCCACTGGGTGCTGGCCCTCAACCGCCAGGTCTCGCTGGGCGACAAACTCGACCAGGGCATCAAGCTCGAAGTGGCCGGCATGGTGGCCAACCACAAACTCGGCCTCCCCCTCTCGGCCTACAACCTCGTGCACGACACCACCGAGGCCACCCTCGACCTGCTCGGCGACATGACCCACGGCCTGGCCCGCTGGGCCCTGCCCTTCCTCTTCTAACCCAAGTCAAACGGGGGCTTCCCGTCCATCGCGCCCGGCCAGAGTGACCGGCCCCAGCGGCGATGTCATTCTCAGAACCGGCTCTCCCGACGAGGGACCCGCTACACAAACCTTACACCGCTCTGACTCCAGCCAGGCCAGAAACCGCTACATTGAACCCAATGTCGTCCAAGACACAACGGTCGCACACGGTCTCTTCAACGAATGATGGTCGCGGCTGCTTGCTGGTGTTCGGGCTGTTTTGGACTTCGCTCTTACTGATGCTCGATGTTGTGGGTTTCGCCCCCCTGAGGAAACAGCTCGCCTCCGCCTCCTACAAGCCCGCAGCTGCAGTGGTGCTGTCGTCTGAGGTCGAGATTGACCGCAGTGGCTCAAGCACCAGCTATTGGCCAAAGATTCGCTACCAATACCAGGTCGATGGGCGAACCTTCGAAGGTCAGCGCTACCGCTACTTCAAAATGTCCAGTCGCAAGCTGGCTCATCGGGTGGTCGCAGACCACCCCGCAGGAAAGGCCACCGAGGTCTACTACGACCCCAAAGACGTCCGCGAAGTGGTATTGGCCCGAGGGGTCGAGCCCAACGACTTTTTCTTTGTGTTGTTCCTGATCCCGTTTCACCTGGCGGGCTTTGGCATGCTCTGGGCCGGTTGGCCCTCGCGGCCTTCCGAAGCCGGCTTTCCCATGACCCGTCGTCTCACCACCTATGCTATCAAAACCCACCACATCCCGCCCTGGATCTCAGGTCTGGCCAGCCTGGGCTGTTTCAGCTTTGCCCTGATTTTCGTGAACGGCATCCTGCTGAAAATGAACCTGAGCTGGACGATCGTGGCCGTCGAGCTCTCCCTGCTGGCCGTCCTGGCCCTCCAGACGGCCTTCCGTCAGGCGCAGAAAAACGCCGACCTGTCCCTGGCCTTGAAGCTCGACCTGCGCTCGCAAACCCTGGCCTATCGCCAGCAGCGTTGGAACCTCAGTGCTATCGACAACATCGATGTCGAGGAGGTCGATTCGGGCGACTCCGACACGGCCAACGACTTTTGGCTGCGTCTGCAGCTTCAGGATGGCACCACGGTCAGGGTGCTGAAGGGTGGCAAAGATCGACTCGAACAACTGGCCATCTGGCTCACCAACAAGCTGCCCCTGTAGTCAGGAATTGCCCCCGTCTGCGGAGAACCTACCCGAGATGGCACAACTGGCGAAACTACAACTGGCCTCCGCTCCGGCCTGTCCCAACTGCCGCAACCGGGTCACCGACCTCGACCTGGACGCGCTCATCGAGGGCGGCGAGCATCAGTGCCTGTTCTGCAGCCACACGATGAGAGTGCCCCGTCAGATCGTCGAACGCCTTATCGCCGAGCGCGACGCTTTTCTGGCCGCCCAGGGCCCACCCCCTGGCCTCTGGATGCGCATCCGCCGATTTTTCCTCAGCTTGTTGGGCATCCACCCCAACCGGCAGTAGTTCATGACCAGGGAATCCCCTCCCACGCCCAAAAGAGGGCAGGGTGTTCCTGCTCGCCTACAACCTTCACCCCGGCGAAACTCTCGTCTATGAGCACATCACCTACCTCGTGGTCGACGAGCCTGGGGGCCAACGCCACACCGGCAAAGCCGTGTCGGAAATGCGTCAGCACGTAGAATCGCTTCAACTTGGGGTCTTTACTCTGAAGGTCTCTCAGCAGCTCCTGGAAAGCTCCGGGCTGCTGGCCAACGAGTCCAGGGAGCCGCGCCTCAGCGAAGTGCGCATGGACCGCTCGGGCAAGTTGCTGGGGGTGGGCGAATTGCAAAAATTGATGGGCTTCCCCACCCGGCCCGTGGCCGCCGGCGAGGTCTGGACCCTTGCCATGCCGGGTCAGCCCGAGTTCCGCTATCGCCTCGAGCAGTATCAAACCCAGGGTGTCGAAATCCTGGCCCACGTGGTCTCCGATGCCGAGTTTGAACAGATCGAGCAAGATCAGGTCGTTCATACCTATCTCCAGGCCCACACCGTCTTTTCCGTCACCGCCGGCTGTCAGATCAGCTCTCAAACCGCCATCAAGGCCAGCTGGCCCGATGGTCGGGTGTCGCAAACCGCCGTCGAAACGCGCCTGCTCCGTCGCGGAGCAGAGAAATCAGCGGGTAGGTAGCTGGCCAATGCATCGTCGTGTCTTCATCACCGGAGGGGCCAGCGGCCTGGGACTGGCGCTGGCGCTGCGCTGCGCCCAACAGGGCTGGCGGGTGTGCATCGGCGATTGCCACGAAGAGCGCGGTCGAGCCACCGGCCTGGAGTTCATCCCCTGTGACGTGCGTCGCGAAGAGGACCTGATTTCCGCCCGCGACTATCTTCAGGCTCTCTGGGGCGGGGTCGACGTGGTGGTGAACAATGCCGGTATCTGCGGAGCGGGGAATTTCGAAACCACCCCCATGGAAGAGTGGTCACGTATCCTCGACGTCAACCTGCTGGGGGTGGTGCGTGGCTGCAAGGTATTTACGCCCGTGTTCCAGCGCCAGGGCGGGGGACATTTTGTCAATATGGCATCGGTGGCCGGGCTCTTTGAGCCCCCCCTGATGAGCCCCTATAACGTCAGCAAAGCCGGCGTCATCAAACTCTCCGAAACCCTGGCCGTCGAACTCCAGCCGCACAACATCCAGATCAGCGTCATCTGCCCCTTCTTCGTCAAAACCAACCTCACCGAGTCGCTCGGCCCCTGCAGCCAGGAATTGCAAGACTCTATCGTGCGCGTTTTCGACCTGGCTTATCTCAGCGCCGAACAGGTGGCCGAGAGCATCTTTCAGTGCATCCAGAAACCCCGATTCTTTGTGGTTCCCCATCGTCGCGAGCGTTTCTTCTGGTACCTCAAAGGACTGCTCCCCCACTGGCTCTATGTACGAGTGTTCCGCCGCCTGGCGGCCTCCTGCCAATAGTCGTGCCGCCCCCCCTGAGCTATCTGTGGGAGCGCATCGGGCGCATTCTTCAGTGTCCCGTGAAGGTGCAGCCTCCGCCACCCGGCATCGTCTTCGAACGCGACCAGGAGGTGCGGGTCCGCGACGGCACCGTGCTGCGTCTGAACGTGTTCCGGCCCCAGGCCGAGGGTCGCTATCCCGTGTTGATGTCGGCTCACCCCTACAGCAAAGACCGCCTGTCCTTCCGCCTGCCTCCCATGTATCGCTTGCTGCGTCAAAGCGATCCGTTCACGCTCTCCCACTGGACCGGCTGGGAGGCACCCGACCCCGGGCGTTGGGTGCCCTGGGGCTATGTGGTGATCAATGCCGATCTCCGGGGCTTCTTCCGCTCCGAAGGCCAGGGTGCGGTGCTCAGTGGCCAGGAAGCCGAAGACTACTACGACCTGATCCAGTGGGCGGCAGCCCAGCCCTGGAGTAATGGCAAAGTCGGCCTGGCGGGGGTTTCCTACCTGGCCCTCAGCCAGTATGCCGTGGCCGCGCTTCGGCCGCCTTCGCTGGCGGCCATTTGCCCCTGGGAAGGATTTTCCGACGTCTATCGCGATCTGGCCTACCCCGGCGGGGTGCGCGAAGACGGCTTCGTCCCCTTCTGGACGGCTCGCCTGCCCCAACAACGGCTTACCGGCCGATTACGCCAGCAACAGCTAGAGCATCCGCTAGATGACGAAATCTGGCACAGCATGCGACCCGAGCTCGAGCGTATCCAGGTTCCCGCCCTGATCTGTGGCAGCTTTTCCGACCAGAACCTGCACACCCGCGGCTCCTTCGAGGCTTTCCAGCGTATCTCGTCCCCGCAAAAATGGCTCTTCACCCATCGCCAGGGGAAGTGGGCGGCCTTCTATCGCGAGCCGGGCCTGGGCTGGCAAAAACGCTTTTTCGACCACTTTCTGCGCGGTGAGGCCAACGGCATGGATCAGGTTCCTGCGGTGCGTCTGGAAGTCCGTTCCCAACGGGACCACGTCCACGAGGTGCGACAGGCCACCCAGTGGCCTCCTGCCGAGCTGACCTGGAGCTGGCTCGAGCTGGGCCCCACTCCAGTGGAGTTCCAGCTCGCGCGCGGGTCTGTCCACTTCTGGCACCGCTTCCAGCACGACACGCTCCTGGTCGGTCCCATGCGGTTGCAGCTCGAGGTCGAATTGCAACAGGATGCCTGTCTCTTTGCGGGCATCCGCAAGTTCCAGGGCGAACGCGAAGTCGTCTTCGAGGGCTCCTATGGCTTTGGCTACGACCTGGTCAGCCGGGGCTTCCTGCGGGCATCCCATCGCCAGCTCGACGAAAGCCGAACCACCTCCTACCGGCCTTACCACACCCACACCCAGCGACTGCCGGTGGTGGCCGGTCAGTCCCTGGGCCTCGACCTGGAAATGCTGCCCTCGGCCACCCACTTCGCCGCTGGCGACCAGCTTCGGCTGGACCTGCAGGGGAGCTACTTCTTTGCTCGCCACCCGCTGTGGGGGCAGTTCCCCGCCGGTTACGAAGTCAGCCCTCCAGGGCGCTGTCGGGTGCTGCGCTGCCGCTTGCTACTGCCTCAACTTCCAGCCCTTCAGACGTTCCCGTAAGCAGCCTCAAGCGGGCGGCGGTGTCGGGGGCTGGGGCGGCTTGGGGGGTCCTTGAAGATAGGCCATTGCCTTATCGAATCCGCCGGCAGCCAGTTCAAAGCCTTTGCGCTTGCCTTTCCAGCCCTCACACACGGCGCCCTTGCCCGAGGCCAGCAAAGCGTCCAGCCCACCGGGCAACCCACCGCCGATTACGGCTCCGCCCACGGCCCCCAGCATGGCCAGCCGGGCCGGTCCCAACAGCGGCATGGTCATGCCCGCATACAGCCCCAAGCCGGCGCCCACCAGTGCCAACCCTGGACGCAGCACTCGCGAAGCCAGCTTTTGCACCTTTTCGGGAATGACCGTATCGCCGGCGTGCAACACGCCTCCCACGGCCGTACCGATGGCGCCTCCGATCATGGCCCCCACCGAACCCGTCACGAAACGCGCGCCCCGATACACCCAGCCCCGTTGAGCGGGAGGTTCCGGCGGAGGCGTCGGTCCTTGCGGCTGCACCTCCACCTTGTCCTCAGGCGGCTTCACCTCTGCGCCCGGTTGTGGCTTCGGCCCCTCGGGTGCCTGCAGTCGCTGAAACGACGGGGAATAACTCTGGATAACCATGGTGGACCTCCGATACTTTCCTGCCCAACCAGCCTAACCTCCCAGCCAGAGCCTTGGGTTGACCCAAAGTAAACACTTGTTCCACACCCAACCCGAACCGCGAGGACAACCCCCTGCTACCCAGAAGGCCCCCCGATGGGAAGCCTGTTCGCCAGTAACAAAATCCACTGCGCCCACATTCTGGTCAAGGATCGTGACGGCGCCCAGCAAGTGCTTGAAAAGCTCCGCTCGGGGGCCAACTTTGGCGAGCTGGCCCGAGCCCATTCCGATTGCCCGTCCAAGGCCAACGGTGGCGACCTGGGCAAGTTCGGTCGTGGGCAGATGGTCATCGAATTCGAGCGGGCCGCCTACGCTTTGCAGGTGGGTGAAACTTCCGAACTGGTCAAAACCAAGTTCGGCTACCACATCATCTTGCGCAAGGGATGAAGAGCCCATCCCGTTTCGCGCGCTTGATGCTCGCGGCTGTGGGTCTCTGCGCCGGCATCCTGACGCTGGAGGTGGGCCTGCGCTGCCGCACAGCCTACGATCGATACCGGGTGAAGAAAGCCGCTTTGACCCGCCCTACAGGCAAAGTCGAGGCGGGACAGATCGTTCAGTTCAACGACAACCCACGCCTGGTCTACGACCTGCGTCCCAACCTGGATGTCGAGTTCAAAGGCGTTCGCGTCAAGACCAACGCCGAGGGCTTTCGCGACAGCGACCATCCCGTCGAGAAGCCCCCCGGCAAGCGTCGCATCGTCTTGCTCGGCGATTCCAATCTGTTCGCCTGGGGCGTGCCCTACGAGTCCGGCTGTGTCCGCGTGGCCGCTCGCGACCTGCCCGATTGGGATCTTCTCAACCTGGCCCGGCCCGGCTACAACAGCGCGCAAGAAGTCGAGTGCTTCAAAGTCTATGGCATGAAATATCAACCCGACGTGGTGATGATCAACTTCATCAGCAATGACGACCAGTTGCCCAACTATATCCAGCGCTCCCCGGGTGACCTCTCGGCGTCTTTCCTGGTGGACTGGCTCGATGGCCGGCTCGACCCCGCCGGACTGGCCGCGGCGCGGCCCGTCCAGCGGGAGAATCGCCGACAGCTCGAGGACAACCCCCAGCGCGTACCGGCCGCCTATCAGTCGCTCGTGGGTTGGGAGGCGGTGCGACGCGCCTACTTGGAACTGGGTCGGTTGGCCCGCGAGCAGAACTTCGTACCGGTGGTCCTGTGCTTTCCCCACCTCGACGAACGCGGTGTGCGCTATGCCCGCGAAGCGGGCTTCCAGATCTGCGATTTCACGCCGCACTGGATCGCCTTGCGAGACAATCCCAACTTGCAGGGCAAGATTTTCGTAAGTCCTACCGACTCCCACCCTGCTGCTCTGGCCCACGAGGCGTTCGGGCACTTCCTGGCCGATTGGGTCCAACATCACCTGCGGTTTGATTTATAAATTTATAAAATTTTAAGGACGACAGGGTAAGCTCTGGTTACGATAACCACCCTCGGAGGCGAGCATGAACATCACCCGCTATACCCCGTCCACGGTCCTTTCCCGCAACCTGCAACCCCAGCGCCCTCAGGGCCCTCAGCAGAACCCAGAGGCCAAAGACTGGGATATTCTCGACCCAGCGCTGGCCGGAGCCACCCCCGTCATCGGTGGTATGATGAATCTGGTCTACGGTGGCGGGGTTTCGCTACTCTCGCAATCTTGGAAGCTGGGCTCCATCTCGCTGCTCGGCGCCGCCGCCAACGCCGCTTCTTTGCCCTTGCTGGCTCGCGGCAACTACCTGGGGGCTGCCGGTGCCCTGGCCCTCAGCAGCGCCGCCCACGTATTCGTTCACAACAGTTGGTAAGCTGTGCTACCTCTGCTGGCGGGCTCAAAGGCCTTTGGGCGATCTCGAGGAACTTATCACTTCCGTGAGTTCTTCCGAAAACGAAGCCGTCTATCACTCCTCCGGCCGCTTTACGCTCGACCCGAAAAAAGCCCTGGAGAAGCTGGCCTCTAAAGCGCTTACCGAGCCCGCCACAGGATCGCTGAAACTGGTTCAGGCCTTTGTCCGAGCCGGTTGTCGCAAGCTGGCCCTTCAGGTCCACAACCAGCGTTGGGTCCTCACCCCCGACAGCGACTGCCGGCTCGACCCCAACCGAATCGCCGAACTCCTCCATTTGGGCGGGCTGCCCGACGACATCTCGGCCGAAGCCGACCTGGTGCGAGCCCTGGTCTACCTGTTGCCCGCTCGCCTGCACTCGGCTCGTTGGGGTAGCCACCTGCTGCTGGGAACCGAGGGGGCTGGAACTGAGGGTCAGCTCGAGCTGCAGTTCCTCAACCAGGCCCCCACCTTTCCCAAGGGTCTCTGGGTCAAGCGCCTCGTCCATTGCCCCATGGAGGTCGTCCTGGACGGCGAACCGCTTCATCGACGGCCACCGGGAGAGAAGCGCGTGTTCCTGTTTCCCAATCCCGTATCGGGAACGACCCCCTTCGCCGTTCCCGACCATGATTGTCGCCGATGGCTGTGGAACTCTGTGGCTCAATGCTGGTCGATCCAGGTGCCTCCTCGCCAGCGGGCTGTGCTGGCGGGCTGGCTGGTTGCGCCGTTGTCGAAACAGGCCGCCACCTATCCTCTCCAGGCCGGCGTCATGCTCGAGCCCGTGTTTCACGAATCACACCCTCCCGAGTTGCTCTCGGTGGTCGATGCCGAAGGCCTGCCCACCGATCTCAGCGGGCTGCGCATCGTGCAGAATTCAGCATGGCGAGAGCGTCTCGACGCCCTGGGCGTCGACCTTCACCATATCGGCAGCGCCCTTCAGGTCCCCACTCCCGCCGCGCCGCTCGCTCAGGGACGTTCGGTCGCGTCCGTTGTGGGCCTGTCGCTGTGTCTGGCGCTCATGACCCTCATGCTGATCCTGTGGCTCATGGGCCAGATTCCTCTGGCCATAGGGGCCTTTTTCTTCCTGGCGATGCCCGGTCTCTACAGCCTGAGCCAGTGGCAGGTCGACGAACAGCCGCGCCAAAACGCCCGCGCGCTCGCCGAGCGCTTCCACAACGCAAAACTCTAACCCCTCCACCGCCAGATTGTAGGGTAACCATGGAGCACACGGAGAGCCAGGAAATGTGTGCGAAGTGGCCTGGCGCAGTTTCCATCAAGACAAAGATGCAGCGGGCAACTATGCTTTAAGGTTGCTGAACGGGCCCGTGCCAGCAAAACCGGCCGCCATCAGAAGGCCCCGGGTCTCATCCTATTTGACAATCCTGGATGACCTTAAGTTCTCGTGGGCTGCTGCGAACTGTATCTGTGCCAAGCTGTTGGTGCCGTTCTTACCGCAACTCAGCTTCACGAGCTTTTACTTTCGATAAGCGTGTCCACCGCTGACCGCTTGCTCCAACCGAGCCGTCGAGCCAAAGGTAAAGGCCTTTCGACGACCAGGCCGGGGACTTTGCTGAAACGGCAAATCCCACTTCGCACAGGGGGTTCTACCTCCCTATTGTTGGAGGCAAGCTGGATGGCCGCAAAGTGACCGAGCTCACTGGCCGGGGCTGGTCCATGTGAAGCGGCAGTCAGCAGGCCGGCGAGGGGTGCGGCGGTTCCTCGGGACGCGACCAGAGCCCCTCACACACCCCAACCAGCCTTCCCCAGCCCCAAAACCACCCACGCCCACCCCCGCCCATCGAACACCCCTCAAATCATCCCTAAAATCGCCGCCAAATCCCATAACCAAGCCATTACGAGCACCCGCAAAACTTGACGTTCGCCCCCCACCATGGCCTACCATAGACCGATGACACCTCTTGACCCCACCACCCTCAGCCCCCGCCAGCTCGAAGACCTCGGCCCCCACGCCG
>CAZYPN010000102.1:0-13811 GCA_964649085.1 uncultured Burkholderiales bacterium
GACTCCGAGTCGATACTCAAGGGATCACTCGACAGCGATTATTCAGTTGCCAGGGACGCCCAGCGCGTCCCTTTTTCATGTACGCACAAAGGGGAGCCGATGCATCACGCTGTCCATCCATCCATTTACCGAATCGCGCAATCCCCCGTCGACCGCAGTTGGAGCGTGGCGCTCTTGCGCGACCCGGTCGACTCGCTCTTCCAGTGGGATGGAGCCCAGCTCACCCATCCCGACCACGGAGTCGTGCTGTCGTTGCTAGCTCCTCCGCAGCTCGAGCCCGTGACCCTGACCGACCTGCCCCATCTACAGCATCGCCCCGGCGATCAGCTTCCCGAGGGGCCTGCCCGGCAGCGCCTGCGTCTGCGCTTGAGCAAACCTCCCGAGGACGCCATCTACGGACTCGGCCAGCGCACCTGTGGGCTGCGCCGCGATCCGGGCAGCCATGCCAACTGGACCGTCGATCCGCCCTGGGGGCACCATCGTGGTATGGCCTCGCTCTACCAGGCCCATCCCTATTTCTTGCAGTATCGTCCCGGACGCGCTATCGGCGTCTTCCTCAACTCCAGCTACTACAGTCAGTTCAAGCTCGAGGCCGACCATATCGACATCGAGACCCTGGGAGGTGCCTACGACCTCTACATCAGCGTGGCCCGCACCCCAGCCGAAAGCGTCGACCTGCTCACCCAGCTCACCGGCCGCCCCGCTCTCCCACCCGACTGGGCCCTCGGTTACCACCAGAGCCGCTGGGGCTACAAATCCCAGGACGAGATTTTGCAGCTGGCCGACGAATTCCACCAGCGCGACATTCCTCTCGATGTCATTCACCTCGACATCGACTACATGGACAACTATCGTAGCTTCACCTTCAGCCCCGAGCGCTTTCCCGACCCCAAGGCGCTGGCCGAGCAACTTGAACAAAGAAACATTCGCCTGGTGACCATTATTGACCCGGGCATTCGTTTCGACCTGGACGGTCCCTACACTGTGGCCCGCGACGGCTGCCAGCGCGGGCACTTCCTCAAGAACCCCGACGGCAGCCCCTTCACCGGATACTGCTGGCCCGACGCCGCTCTCTTCACCGACTACACCAGCGAGAAGGCCCGACAATGGTGGGGGGAGCAACAGCAGTTCCTGTTCCAGAACGGCATCTCGGGCATCTGGATCGACATGAACGAGCCCGCCATCTTCTCGGCACCCTTCTCCTCGGGCTTCTCTCAGCAGCACCCCATGCCGCTGGCCTTGCAGCACAGCGAGGGAGCCACCCATGCCGAAGTGCACAACCTCTATGGCCACCTGATGGCGCGGGCTACCCACGAAGGTGGTGCTGCCTGGGTGCTGACCCGTTCGGCCTTCACCGGCACCCAGCGCTACGCCGCTTCCTGGATGGGCGACAACACCTCCTGGTGGGAGCACCTCCAACTCAGCCTGCCCCAGCTTATGTCCATGGGTCTCAGCGGCGCGCCCTTCGTGGGCGTGGACATCGGCGGCTTCTTCGGCGACTGCGAAGGCGAACTCCTGGCTCGCTGGATGGAAGTGGGGGCATTCTATCCCTTTATGCGCAACCATTCGGCCATGGGCACACGACCTCAAGAGCCCTGGCAATTCGGCCCCGAAATCGAAGCCCACGTGCGCAAACAAATCCGCTTGCGCCACCGTCTGCTCCCCTACCTGAAGCAGTTGGCCGAAGAGGCTCACCAGCACGGCTCTCCCATCCTGCGGCCCCTGTTTTACGACTTCCCCGACGACGTCGAGAGTGCCCATCACGAGGACCAGGCCATGTTCGGACCGGCCCTCATGATCGCCCCCATCATGAAGAGGGGCCACCGTCAGCGCATGGTCTACTTCCCTCCGGGCGAGTGGACCGAGGTTTGGACCGCCCGCGTCCACCAGGGGCCAGCCCACAAGGTCGTGGACGGACCGCTGGGCAGCATGCCCATCTTCACACGGGCAGGCCACGACAAAAAAGGTCACTTCCCGGAGACTCCATGGCCCCAAGAGCTCTGATCTTTGACCTCGACGGCACCCTGATCGACACCGAGCGCCACAACCTCAGGGCCTGGACCGAGGCCGGTCGCCGGCTGGGCTTCAACCTTGAACTCGACTTCTACCGCACCTTGATCGGGCGTCGCGCCGAAGATACCGACGCTCGCCTGCGCCAGCACTTTGGCGCCGATTGCCCCGTAGCCGAGTGGCGAGCCCTGCGCCGCCAGCTCTTCTACGCCTGGTGGGACGAGGGGCAGGGCCCGGGCTGGAAGCCCGGCCTCGAGCAACTGCTCCAACGCCTGCAACTGCCCCGAGTCGTGGCCACCTCCAGCCTGGAAGTCGAAGCGCGTGACAAAATCCGTCGTTCCAGCCTCGAGCCTCACTTCCCCGAGCTCGTGGCCGGCGACCAGGTCGAGAAGGGCAAGCCCGCGCCCGACCTCTTCCTAAGGGCCGCCGAGTTGCTCAAAACCCCTCCCCGGCACTGCCTGGTGGTGGAAGACAGCCCTCTGGGCATGGAGGCCGCCGAGGCGGCGGGAATGTCCGCCGTCTTCATCGAGGATCTGGTGCCGCCCCGACCCGGTTACCGCGTGTTGACCCACCTGGGTCAGCTTTCGGAAGTCTGGCTGAGATAGAAATCGGCGAGTTCGTCCCACCAGCGCGATTCCGACCAGGGCAAAAAGTCACAGGAATCCACGTTGATGCGCACCGCTGGTTGTCCCAACGCGGGCTCGCCAGAACAGATGAAGGGGCAGGCCACGCCCAGCCTGGGGCTCAACTCTCGGGCCATTCGGGCCACAAACTCTCCCATGCGTTCCACGTAGCCGCTGGGCCCGAAATGGTCGGGTCCCTCTTCGCAGCACCAGGCATAGGCCCTGGCCAGTAGCTGCACCGGTATATTGTCCCTTACCCAACCCGGTGTATGACACTCGGGCACAGTCCCCCTTCGCCAGGATTCGATCACATATCCCGTGTAACGTTCTGATTCGAAAGGTCCGAACGGATTTGGGATGACGAATTTTTGAAAACGCACCCCGGACCTGCGGGCATAGAATTTCAGCACTTCAGACGTGAGTCGCTTCGAAAGCCCATAGGGGTTGATATCGGGCAAGCCATCGCTGCCTGCCCCCTCGCCCCCTTCAAACAAACTTCCGGTCACGATTACTCGTGGGATATCCCGCAGGAATACCTCGCTGGCGCTATGCACGTTCGATGCCAGGGCAGCGGCCACGTCGAACTTCGTGGAGCGATAGTTGGTGACCTCGGCGCCGTGCAGTGCCAGCAGATCCCAGCCCCCCTGCAGCAGTTCCAGAAAGGTCGGATCGCCAAAGCGTGTTCCATAGACACAATGTCCAAGTGCTTCCAGCAAGTTGACCCGCCGTCCGCGAATCCCCTCATACTCGCCGCGTCCGCGTCGGAGGGTCAATGTCAGCTCGTGACCTCGGGCCTTTAATTCCCGAGCAAACCACAGCCCCGTGAAGGAGCTGCCTCCGGTCAACAAAATCCTCAAGTGACCTCATAGTCTGGATGGGAGCTGTCCCGTTCCGAGATCACCAATGGCTCAAACGGCCAGATCAGCTCAAAGCGGGGGTCATTCCAACGAATTCCACGTTCCCATTGCGACGAGTAAAACTCATCCGTCAAGTACAGCACTTCGCAGTTGTCTGACAGCGTCAGGTATCCGTGAGCAATCCCTTTGGGTAGATAGACCGCCAACCGATTGCCGTCGGTCAGATCCACTCCCCAGCTTTGCCCGAAAGTAGGCGAGTCGGCCCGCACATCCAGGCAAAGGTCGTAAACCGAGCCTCGCACACAACGCACCAACTTTGCCTCGGCGAAGGGAGGCAACTGGAAATGCATTCCCCGCAGCGTGCCTCGGCGTGTGCTACAGGACAGGTTGACCTGAGCCACCTGCATGGCCAGTCCGGCGGCACTCATCTCACGCAGGCAGAAAGCGCGGGCGAAGCTGCCGCGTTCGTCGTTGCGCGGCTCCAGTTCGACTACGGTCACCCCTTCAAGCGGGGTCGAATGAAACTTCATGATGGGCTCCAACGGAATTCGTCATAGCCTTCACTTCCTTCCTGGTCGCCAGTTCGTCATTCTTCCCTGGGCTCGATACTCAAGATACCACTCCAGCGATCGCTGAATTCCCTCTCGGACGGGAGTGGCCGGGCGAAAACCCAGAAACTGCTCGAGCTCTTGCACGTCTGCAAACGTGCGCACGACGTCTCCAGCCTGCAGGGGAGTCAGTTCCACCTGGGCCTTCTGGCCCAGACTTTCTTCGATCCAGCCAAGAAACTGCCTGAGATTCACTGGATTATGGTTCCCCACGTTAAAAATCCGGGCCGGTGCACTCTGGCCGGGTTGGCATCCGGGAGGTCGGTCCAGAAGGCGAACGATCGACTCCACCGCATCGTCAACGAAAGTGAAGTCGCGAATCATCTCGCCTTGATTAAAGAGTTGAACCGGATGACCATCGAGAATGGAACGAGCGAAAACGTATAGGGCCATATCGGGTCTGCCCCAGGGGCCGTAGACGGTAAAAAAACGCAACCCGGTGCACGGCAATCCATAATTCCAGGCATAGGCATGAGCCATCAGCTCATTCGATTTCTTGGTAGCTCCGTAAAGCGAAACCGGAGTGTCGGTATTCAATGTGGTCGATAGCGGCATTTGTCTGTTCAACCCGTAGACCGAACTGGATGATGCATAGATCAGATGCTCCACGCTGTTTTGGCGACAGGCCTCGAGAACATTGAGAAAACCGACAAGATTTGAGGACGCATAGGCTTGAGGATTGCTTGTCGAATATCGGACGCCAGCCTGAGCCGCCAGATGCACCACCAAAGAGATACGGTGCTTGGTGAATAATTCCATCAATTCGGCTTCTTTGCAGATGTCGACTGCGTGAAAAATCATTCCGCCTTCGAGCAATATCTGCAGGCGATCACGCTTGAGCATGGGATCATAGAAGTCGTTCAGATTATCCAGTCCCACCACGCGAAAGCCCTGCTGTTGCAGACGCCGACAGACGTGAAAGCCGATAAATCCGGCAGCACCGGTTACCAATACCATCGGCGACCAGTCTACGTCACCTCGCTGTTTCAGGCAACTCAACGCTTTGTATCTTCAGCTTTCTTTCCGCCCCCCGCCCTAGACTGACCCCACTGTGAAAACCCTGCCCCAGGTCCCCGCCTCGCCCGAGCGCGCCGCCCGCGTGGCCGCCCGCCTGCTCCAGGTGGCCCAATGCCCCCCCGAAACCCACACCCTGTTGCAAGACAACGTGGCCACTTTGCTGCACCACTTCGAAGACAGCTACGTGGCCAGCCTCGAACAGCTCCCCAACGACAAACTCATGGACGGCCTCAACGGTAGCTACGCCAACGGCCCCCTGCACCTGGCCCTCAAGCTCAGCCGTGACATCCGCCAGAAGCCCTACAGCGACGCGGCCGTGGCTGCCCGCCTCGAGCACCTCGAGGGGCAGCTGCAGAGCAAGATGAAGCAAATCCTCGAAGAAAACCCTTCCTATCCCTGCCGCTTCCACGTGGTCGGCAGCCTGGTCAAGGGCCGTTTCGGCGCCCACTCCGATCTGGATCTGCTGGTCGAGGCCAGCCCCGGTTGGATGGCCAAAGAACGCCGCCGCTTCGCGCCCGAAGAAGAGGTCTCGGTGCAGGTCGTCGATCACCCCGAAGTGCTGGCCGCCTTTGCCCCCTCGCGCGAAATCACCGATTGTCCCCCCGGGCTGCTGCGCCAGCTCTTCGAAGAAGGGCGCAGCCGCAAAGGCCAGCTCGAAGTGCCCCCCGAGGCCGCCGCCAAGATTATGTGGCAACTTCCGATGGTCTAGGACAATCGGCCCCTCAAGGACAGATTGTCCGCAGAGGGAACCCCTCTTCATGGCCATTCCCAGAATGTTGCAATTGCCCGACCATCCGGGACGCTCGGTCTTTCTCTGGGGACCTCGCAAGACCGGCAAGAGCACCTGGATCCGCGAACAGCTCACCGCCCTGAGCGACGACCTGACCGTCGAAAAGCGGATGGTGGTCAGCCTCGACCGGGAGCCGCGCCGGCTCCACGACCGACACGGCGAGGTTCGCATTTATCCCCTCGCCGATTTCGTCGACTGGCTCTGGAACTCTCCAGATGGGTGACAATTTTCCCTGCCAGGGCAGATTATCTTGATATTCTGCCCTGCAGGGGCAAATTGTCTAGGGCACCGTCACCGTGGTCTGGGGCACAAACTCTCCGCCTACCACGCGATAGATCGTCACCACCCGGTTGCGTGTATCGCCAAAGTCGTCAAAGCTCAGCGTTCCGGTGATGCCCTGGGTATTGGCCTGCTGCACATCGGCAATCACGCCCGCCCGGTCAAATCCCCGGCGCCCCACCGCCTCCAGGATCAGGCGAGCCGCGTCGAAAGCATAGGGCCCGAAGTCGCTGGGCGGCTCGGCGAAGCCGGCCGACTGATAGGCCGCCAGGAAGGCAGGCCCCTGGGGCTGGCTGGCGAGCGGCGCGCCCAGCGAGCTGGCAAAGTCGCCCTCGCTGCCGGCTCCGCCCTGGGTCACATAGGCGGCGTCCTTGATGCCGTCGCTGCCCATCAGGGGCACCGTCAGTCCGGCGGTGGTGGCCTGGTTGCGAAACGGTCCGGCGCTGGCAAACTCCCCGCCAAAGACGATCAGTTCGGGCTTGGCGCCCTGCACGGCCGCAATCACCCCCGAGAAGTCGCTGGTGCCCTCGGCAAACTGCTGCTCGCTGACCACCGTTCCGCCCAGGGTCACAAAGCGGCTCTCAAAGGCGTCCACCAGCGCCAGCGACACCGGCTTGTTCTCGCTGACCAGCGCCACCTCGCGCACGCCCAGCGTGTTAAAGGCGTGTTCGGCCAGCACCGAGCCCTGGATCGAGTCGGGCACCACCAGGCGGAAATAGTTGCTGTGCGGGCGCACCGGCACGGCCGGGTTGGGCCCCAGCGTCAGCGTCGGATCGGTGTTGCCGGGCGAGATCATGACGATGCCGGCCTCGCTCAGCACCGGTTTCACCAGCGCTGCCACCCCCGAATTGTAGGTTCCCACCACCCCGATCACCTGGGGGTCGGCGGCCAGCTGTCGGGCCGCCTCTTCTCCCACCGAAGGGGTGGAAGAATCGTCGAGGGCCACCACCTCGAACAGCACCGGAAACTGTCCCGAGTCGTTGGCCAGGCGCACGGCCAGCTGCACCGAATTGCGAATGCCGCGGCCAAACTCTACCAGGCCGGCATCCAGCGGAGCCACCACCCCGATCCTCACCACGGGCAGCCCACCCGAACTCGAAGCAGAATTGCCGCAGCCCAGGCACAGGCACGACAACAGGAACAAAATCATCCATCGCATACGGGCCCCTTCCCGGCCGACCCATTGCCGGTCCTCCTGGAATGCGCGGGCGGGAGGGCGGGGTGGTTACGGCGAATCGTGTCGTTGTGGTCGATATCGAAGACGTATGCGGGCCCGAGTGGGCCGAGTGGTACCTGCTCACCCCGGCTCAACGATGGCAAGAGAGTGCTCGACTGTGGTCAACTTATCTAGCTTTGGGAGGTAGTCTTGACCCCGAGCCCGATCCACAAAGTCCTTTCTTCGATGCAGAAGAATGGAGTCAGCTGTCTACTCATGGGCGGGCAGGCATGCGTTGTATACGGCGCAGCGGAGTTTAGCCGCGACATCGATTTGGCGCTGGCCTGTGACCCCTCGAATCTGACTCGATTGCGCGCCGCCCTCGAAGACCTGCAGGCCGACTGTATTGCTGTGCCCCCGCTGGAAGCCCGATTTCTCGAGGCGGGACACGCTGTTCATTTTCGCTGCAAGCATCCAGAAGCGACCAACCTGCGAGTCGATGTGATGTCCAGAATGCGAGGCGTGGATGATTTTGGGGCGCTCTGGGAGCGCCGAACCACTCTGGAGCATATCGACATCATGTCACTGCCGGATCTCGTAAAGGCAAAGAAAACGCAGCGTGACAAGGACTGGCCAATGGTATCCAGGTTGGTCGAGGCGAGTTTCTTTCGTCATCGCAACGACCCCAGCCCTGAGCAGTTGGATTTCTGGTTCAAAGAGTTGCGCAATCCTCTCCTCTTGTTGGAATTGGGGCAACGGTTTCCAGCCAGGTTGCAGAATCTTCTGGCGCTGCGACCGCTGCTCCGTCTGGTCGAACCGGATGAACTTCAGGCGGCGTTGCTGGAAGAGGAGCGCGGAGAACGAGAAGCCGATCGCATCTACTGGGCACCTTTGCGAGCCGAACTGGAAAGACTTCGCCACGGTCGCTAAGGCTCAACCGCCCCGCCCTAGAAGCGCACCTGGTAGCGCACTCCTGGAGAAGATAACAACTTTGAGCCACTTTTGAGCCGCCGTCGAGTGGCTGCTGAGCCCCATCCCCTATGCTGAGTTCATCAGCCAGCGAAAGGACCCCCCCCACCGATGAATAGCCACCTGATGTTTGCCCCTGGAATCTCCTACCGCGTCGCCAACCAGCGCGCCCGCACCGCCCAGGGCCTGACCAGCGGCAGCATCAATGCAGCCGAGCTTCAGCAGCTGCACCTTCAACGCCAGGACGCGGCCGCTCAACTCGTGGCCAGCAAGAGCAACGACGGTCGCCTCGACCTCCAGGAGCGGGCGGCGGTCCACCGCGACCTGAACCAGATTTCTTCCAGCATTGCCGCCTTCAAGAACCCGCTCGGCCAGAAAGAGTCTTTCCAGGCCTCGATCATCGGCGACCCCCACTTCTCTATCGAAGGTTCGGTCAACGGTCAGGAAGTGTCCACCAAGTTCGACAACCACGACCTGGGCATGCGCACCCAGATCGCCGGTGCCGGTTTCAAGTTGGAAACCGAAACCGTGCCCTGGGGCAGCGATAACGGGGCCGCCGTCGTGGGCTCGGCCACGGCCACCACCGGTTTCGGGCGCGCCCAAAAGGAAGTCACCGTCAACGCCGACGGCTCCGTGCTCGTCGACAACCAGCAGGTCGAGCTCCAGCCCGGACAGACCATGCAGCTCAACCGCACCTCCAGCCTGGCCCTCAACGACGACGGCACCTACACCGTGTCCTCTCGCAACGGCAAGGTCACCAACAACTTCGAAGTCCATGAGCACAGCAACGGCAACTACATCGACATCCATTCCTCGGTCGACAACGTGCAAACCACCGGCTGGCTGCAGCGCCAGGCCTGATGACACAGACCAGCCGACGCGCTAAGGTATCCTATGCGAATCGCCCAGGCCTATGCGCGGGCCAACATCCAGGACCACTGGGATGCCATTGTTATCGGTTCGGGGGTCGGTGGGCTCACCACCTCAGCTCTGTTGGCCCGCTACGCGGGCCAGCGGGTGCTGGTCCTCGAGAAACACTTCCAGCCGGGCGGATTTACCCATGTGTTTCGCCGACCCGGTTGGGAGTGGGACGTGGGCGTGCACTACATCGGCCAGGTTCACTCGCCACAAGCCACGGTGCGTCGCCTCTTCGACCTGCTCAGCCAGGGCCGCCTGCAGTGGTCTCCCATGCCCGACGTCTACGACCGAATCCAGATCGCCCATCGCAGCTACCAACTGCCTTCCGGTCTGCAGCGCCTGCGTCAACAACTGCTCGACTATTTCCCCCGCGAGGGTCGGGCCCTCGACCGCTATTTCGCGGCCGTCCAGGCGGTTAACCGCTGGATCTACCCCTACATGGCCGAGCGCCTCCTGCCCGGGCCCGCCTGGCTGGGGGCGCCGCTGCGCTGGCCCCTGTTGCGCTGGGCTCGTTGCACCACTGCCGAAGTGCTCCAGGCACTCACCGAAAACCCCGAACTCAGGGCCGTGCTCACGGGCCAGTGGGGCGACTACGGCCTGCCCCCCGGGCAAAGCAGCTTTGTGGCCCACGCGCTGGTGGCCTCCCACTACTTCGAAGGGGCCGGTTATCCCGTGGGGGGCAGCTCGCAGATCGCGGCCAGCATCCTGCCCACCATCGAGGCCTCGGGCGGTTGCCTGCTCATCCAGGCCGAGGTCCAATCCATCGTGGTGGAAAAGGGCCGGGCCGTGGGCGTGCTTATGGCCGACGGACGCTGCTTGCGCAGCCCGTTCATCATCAGCAACGCCGGCGCCGCCAACACCTTCGGGCATTTGCTGCCGCCCGACCTGCCGCAGAGCCAGGCCGTGCAGCGCCAGCTCGCAAGCATTCCCCCTTCCATGGGTCACCTCTGCCTGTATGCCGGCGTCGAACTCGGCGCTGGCGAACTGCCTCCCCAGGGCAGCAACCTGTGGATCTATCCCGGGCCCGACCACGATGCCAACGTGGGTCACTTTCTGGCCGACCCCAGCCAGCCCTTACCGGTCCTCTTTCTCTCCTTTCCCTCGGTCAAAGACCCCACCTTCGGCCAGCGCTATCCCCGGCGCTTCACCCTCGAGGCGGTGGCCCCCGTGCCCTACTCGGCCTTTGCTGCCTGGCAGGGCACGCGTTGGAAAAAGCGCGGTGCCGACTACGACCGCCTCAAGGCCAGCTGGCAGCAGCGCCTGGTCGAGGCCGTCGAGCATCAGCTTCCCCATTGGCGCGGTCGGCTGGCCTATCACGAGCTGTCCACCCCCCTCTCCACGCTCACCTTCACCGCTCATCCGCAGGGCCAGATCTATGGCCTCTCCCAGGTGCCGCGGCGGTTTCTCCTACGCCTGGGTCCGCGCACCGGCCTGCCCGGACTCTACCTCAGCGGTTCCGACGCCTGTGTTTCCGGGGTGGCCGGGGCGGCCATGGGGGGCGTCATGGCTGCTGCAGCCATGCTCGGACCTCGGTTGATCCGCAACTGGACTCAGGGGATCTCATAGAGGCGCAGTTGGGGCCCGACCAGATGGGCGAAGAATTTTCCGTCGGGACTCAGTGCTCCCCCTGTCTCATGATAGAAGCCGCCTGGCTTTTTGAGGTGAGGGACAATCTTTGCCAGCTGGCTTCGGGGCAGCACCTCATAGACCGTGGCCTCCGTCTGAGCACAACAAACAAAGCGCTCGAGATCGGCTGAGAAGTCCAGGGCAGCGGCCAGGCTGCTCAGGAGGGAACGGAACTGCAGGGTTGACTTGTGAGCTCCGTCGACCCTGGCGACCACCAGGCTTTGGTCTGTGCAGACCCCCAGACAAGAGCCGTCGTGCGCCCATTGCAAGTGCTCGACTTCCTTCAGAGAGGACAGACTGTTCAGTAAGCCCTTCGTCTCAAACTTGGGCTGAAACGATGAAGTCAGGCCACTGCGATTCCCCAGCCATATCTCGTTGCCTCGCGTCAGGCTGCAGGCCAGGCGGTCGCTGCTCCAACTCGCCGCCACTCTGGCCACCCGACCCGGGGCCGGCAAGAATCCCTGATGCAAGCCCGTATCGGTGCTCCATAGTTCCACTCCGTCGGCCTGGCAGCAGCTGCTGATCAGATCGGGGCCCGGGCCAAAACTCATCGAGCAAATCCTTTTAGAGGGAGAAAATCGAATGCCTCGATTGTTAAGGATTCCGGCCTCGTCGATGCTCCAAAGTTGGCCCGGAAACCGCGAGCAGCCCAGGGCGATTGCCCCTGGCTTGACGGCCACGCGAGTCACAACCTGATCGGACTGAAGCTGGTGGCAGAGTTGGCCCGAGCCGACCTCCCAACAATAGACCCGGGCATCTTTTGCCGTTGCGATCAGAAAGCGTCCGGAACAATCGAAGGCGACGGTGGTGAAATCCACCTTGAGTTCCAAAGTGTGGGTGAACCGCATCGCCCCATTTTTGGGCAAGTGTCCGGGCTTCCTGCGGGATCTGGGGCACAAGCCCCGAATCCCTTCTGGATGCAAAGTTGTGTGATCTGTGGCAAACACGCTTCCGTGGTGCATCCGCTCGAGCCCCAGCAGCGCTGCGGACGTTGTGGCGAACTGCTGCCCGATGCGGCTATTCTTCAAAGTGGTCCCCCGCCCGCGCCTCGCCGCTTGCCGCCTTTGCTCCACTATCAATCGCTGGGAAGCCTCGGCAGTGCAGCTCTCTTCCTGGCATTTATGCTCCTGTTCACTCCCGCGGTCTTCCTTGCCAATCTGGTGGCCCTCGTTTTCGGCCAGGTGAGTCCCGGTGCAGCCATTGCCCAGATGCTTTCGGTGTGCTTTGGCGCGGGAATTTTGCTACTTTTACTGCGCTGGCTCTGGAGAAGTGCCAACAAAGCGACCGGCCTGGCGAGTCAAGGAGCCTCCACTCTTGGGGTTGTGCTGGAAGTTGACTACGGAGATGCCGACACTTCCGGAGTCATTACCTATGCTTACCGAATTGAGGGAAGGCCGATCCCCTTGGAAGCCAGGGTGAACCAGGGTCGTTTGGACTTGAACACCATCAGGGTGGGCCAACTGGTCCACGTGATTTATGCTGTCGATACACCCACAAGCAGCCTGCTCTTTCTGAACGGCGGGTATCACACCTAAGAAAAAGGCCCGAGAGCAATGCTCTCGGGCCTTCCGGACTAGCCTACAGGCCTAGCAGAAGTAGGGGCGCGGTGCCCAGCGCGGGTTGGAGTGGCGAACCGACGTGTGGTTGCAGTGGGGGTCGATGAAGTTCAGGCTGCCGCGGCCAAAGCCCGGGGTGGGGAAGCTGTAGGGGCTGTGCTGCTCCCAGGGCTGAAAGCGACCGTCGCGGTTGTGGTCGACCAGCACCCGACCGCCCGCGCCCGCGAACTCGCTGGCGTCCAGGCGACCGTCGTGGTTGCGGTCGTGGCAGCGCATCTGCTGCTGATACTGCTGGCCCTTCATCCGCTCACAAAAGCTCACCTTGCCGTCGCCGTTCAGGTCGAAGTTGCCGCCCATCGCGTTCAGGCGCTGGCGCGACTCCTGGATCTCCTGGGGGGTGATCTTGCCGTCGCGATTCAGGTCCATCGCCAGCACGGCGTCCTGTCCGCGGGTGTAGCGCCCGTCGTTGTTCAGGTCCAGGCCGTAGCCGCGGGTGTTGCACAGGCCCAGAAAACCGTGCTGACCAACATTGGCATTGGGCAGATTGCCGTGGCCCTGGTTCCAGTTCCAGGGGGTGGGGTTCCAGCAGCCCGGATAGGCCACCTGGCGGGGGCTGCCATAGGTCTGAAAGTTGATTCCTGCGGTAATCGTCATCATTGTCGTGTCCTCCGTGCCTGCGATTGTGTGAGATTATCTTCACGAGGGCCCGGCCAGGAGTTAAGTGTTAAAAGTAAACAGAGTGTTAACTTTGATTTGAAATTCTGTTAAGGATGAGTTCTTGCGGTATTTGCTGTCACTTTTTGGTGTGGACATATGCGGTTCCGCAGGCCCACTCCCACCGTTGCAGGCGATGGAGACGAGGCTGGGTGTTCTGCGACAATTAAAACACCCGGCGCGTTGACTCACCATAGATCTTACTCGTGAGCCCACACTTGCCTCACGAATCCAGTCAAGGAGAGAGCCTCTCTGCCAAATAAGATCGCGCTATCAAGCTGCTACACACAAGGTTAAGCGGCAAATCCTCAATGAGTTCGTGCGGGCAACTGGCGACCACCGCAAGTATGCTTTAAGGTTGCTGAACGGGTTCTACCTCCCTATTGTTGGAGGCAAGCTGGATGGCCGCAAAGTGACCGAGCTCACTGGCCGGGGCTGGTCCATGTGAAGTGGCAGTCAGCAGGCCGGCGAAGGGTGCGGCGCATCCTCGGGACGTGACCAGAGCCCCTCACACACCCCAACCAGCTCTCCCCAGCCCCAAAACCCCCCACGCCCACCCCCGCCCATCGAACACCCCTCAAATCATCCCACAAATCGCCTCCAAGGCCCATAACCAAGCCATTTCAGGCGCGTCCAAAACTTGACGTTCGCCCCCCACCATGCCCTACCATAGACCGATGACACCTCT
>CAZYPN010000103.1:0-11208 GCA_964649085.1 uncultured Burkholderiales bacterium
GCTCGTCTGGTGCGCACTTTGTGCGTGCCAACGAGGCTCACGGGCCCCGAGCCGCCCCCGCATGACCGGCTGGTGCGCACTTTGTGCCTGCCAACGAGGCTCACGGGCCCCGACTCGCCCCCGCATGAACGGGGGGCGCGCACTTTGTGCCTGCCAACGAGGCTCACGGCCCCTCGATATGCCCCCGTAGCGCGGGTGGCGCGCACTTTGTGCCTGCCATCGAGGCTCACGGGCCCCGAGCAACCCCCGCATGACCGGCTGGCGCGCACTTTGTGCCTGCCAACGAGGCTCACGGACCCAGATCCCACCCGCATGACCGGATGGTGCGCACTTTGTGCCTGCCAACGAGGCTCACGGGCCCCGAGCCGCCCCCGAACAACCGGGGGGTGCGCACTTTGTGCCTGCCAACGAGGCTCAAGGGCCCCGATCCACCCCCGCATGACCGGCTGGCGCGCACTTTGTGCCTGCCAACGAGGCTCAGGCGCCCCGATTCGCCCGCGCATGACCGGCTGGGGCGCACTTTGTGCCTGCCATCGAGGCTCATGGCCCCGATTCGCCCCCGCATGACCGGCTGGTGCGCACTTTGTGCCTGCCAACGAGGCTCACGGCCCCCGAGCAACCCCCGCACGACCGGGTGGTGCGCACTTTGTGCCTGCCAACGAGGCTCACGGGGGCACAAGAGGAAGCGCGGCGCAGAGGGCCAACTGAGTGCCATGAAACTGAAGAGCACTGTGCACAAGTATTTCGACGCCATTACCCGCAAGGACCGCAAGGCCTGGCTCGATTGTTTCAGTGACCAACCCGGGCTCAGCCATGTCGATCCAGTGGGTTCTCCAGCGCGCACCCGCAAGGAGGACATCGGTGCTTTCTGGGACCAGATTCACTCACTGTTCGAGTCGGTGGTGTTGGAAATCGAGCATCTGTATCCGGGGTCTCCCGACATGCTGGCGCTCACCTGGGTCGGTCGGGGGCGGGGGTTCAACGGGGTCGACGTCACGTTTCGAGGCATCGACGTCTTCCGGGCCGACCCTTCGGGCAAGATTCTCCAAATGGAGGCCTACTGGGATGCCAACGCCACGCTGGGTCAGTTGCTCCCGGCCGAAGCCTCGCGATAGTTGAAGGCACGCCGGAAGCGATAGAGGCGCAGGCGATGTCCGGCCCGCAACTCCTCTTGCTCGAGGGGTGGCTCAACTCGCTCGAAGTGTTTTTGCAGCAGAGGCTCATCAACTTCTAGTTGAGGATGCCAGTTACCATTGGCCTTGACGCGGCAATAGTCCACCACAATGGCGTCCCAACCCACCAGCGTCGAAGGCGAAGTCCAGTAATCATAGGCCAGAGCCCGCATTCCCAAGGCATTCACCGAAACGATGCGGTCTTGCGGCAGACCAGCAAAGGCCAGCTGACTGGCTGCCTGGTAGCCATAGCCCAGGAAAAAGGTGTGATCGGGGCGCGGCATTTGTTGTTGCAGTTCTTTGGCACGGCGTGCCATGGGCTGCCACTGGTTGATGTCGTCACCGCGGTTGGCCACGGCCATCGGCACCACCAGCGCCACCAGTGGCAAGAACGAGAAGATGGCCGAGGGGACCACCAGCATCCAGCGGCGCCTATCGGCCACAATCCAGGGTGCCAGCAGCAGCAAAAAGCCCAGATAGGCGGGCAGGGGCCAGTTCATGTTCACCAGTCTTCGCGAGCTCACATACAGGATCAACAGTGAAAAGGGCAGCGTGAAGCAAATGCCCACCACCACCCCAGGCCGACGCCACTGACGACCGGCCCAGTTGAGCACCCAGGGCACAGCCAGATAGATCAGCGGACCCAGCATCACGGCCGGGTAAATCAGCGAGGCCGCCTTTTCACGCGTCGAAGTCACTTCCTGAAAGCGTTCCGCTCCCTGAAAACGAAAGCTGGCGAAATCGTGGGTGGCGTTCCAGTAGACTACGGGGGAAAACAGCGCCAGAGCCAGTAGCGCGCCCCCAACCATCGAGAGGTTCAGGGCTAACCGTGGTTCTTTCTTCAGCAGCCAGATGCTGAGAAAGGCTCCCAGGGGCAGCAGCACCGCCGGATACTTCGAATCCATGCCCAGGCCCGTGGCCAGACCAATAACCCACCACCAGCGCGGGTCTTCGTCCTGCAACAAGCGTGTGCTGGCATACATCCCCAGGGTCCAGAAAAACATCAGCGGGGCATCGGGCAGCATGATCAGCGAATACCAGTGAAAGGCCGGCAACATGGTGTGCAGCAACAACCCCACCATGCCGGTCTCTTCGTCGTACCAGCGACGCAGGCTGAGAAACAACAGCCAACCGCTGGCAGCGAACAGGGCGATGGCGGGCAGGCGCACCACCCAGGAAGAAGTTCCTAGCGGAGAAACCAGAGCAATCAGCCAGGCAACCATCGGGGGGTGGTCAAAATAGCCTGGGGCCAGGTGCTGCGAATAGCACCAGTAGTAGGCTTCCTCCACCTTCAGGTCGGTGCTGGCACCAAGGGCCAAACGAACCAGGCTGGAAATGGCCAGAAAAAGGGCGGCTACTCTAGAAATTCGCTGCCCTCCCAAACCTCGGAACTGGCGCTGGCCAGTACCTCGGCGGGTCGCTCGTAGCGCACCCAGGTCAACTCCAGGTCGACCTCTTCCTCGTAGTATTCCTGACTGGCCACCAGCTCGTAGCCAAGACTGCGAAAGGCTTTGGCCTGCCCGAGAAACAGAGCCCGGGTGCTGGGCAACAGCACGCCCTCGATGGCCAGGTGGCCGAGGCCCGACTCCTCCATTTGCTCCACGAGGTGTCGAAAGAGTTGGGGCAACCTGGAGAGGTAGCCCTCTTCGAGCACCACATCATCGACCAGCAGCACCGATTCCTTGAGACCCTCGGCTCGACTTTCCTCGATCCAGGCCAGCATGTAACCGCACATCTCGCCCTGCTCGACCAGAGCCACCGAAAAATTGCCGCCTTCGGCTTCGGCCACTTCCAGGGCCTCGGCGATGTCTTCCACTTCCAGCATCAGCTCGTCAGGGTAAAACTGCAGCGAGAACTCCACAATCTGCTCGGCATCGTGGGGCTCCAGGGCCTGAAAGGTCACGGCTCGTCCACCAACGCAGCCTGCAGCCCGTTCTGGGCCCGCCCCAGGGCCGTAAGGGCGTGTTCGATCAGGGTTTTATCACCGTCTCTCAAATGCTGCTCCACATGCTCGAGGGCTTCGGCGATGTGCTGTAGTGCCTCGGGCAGCGATGGAGCGGGCACGAAACCAGGAACTCCGAAAAGCTCGGGGTCGTCGGTCATCTGCAAGGCCTGTTCCAGGCGCATCAAAGACCCCTCAAGGCGGGCTTCGAAAAGGGCCAGGTCGGGAAGGCGAGCCTCGCACTCCTGGAAGTTGCTGGCCGAGAAAAATGAGGCCTTGACCTCGTCGAGTGCCGACTGCATTTCCTCCTGAACCTCGTTGAGGATTTCCTGAGCCACTTCCACCGTTTCGGCGGCCTCGCTGTCGGGCGGCACCTCGGGCTGATTTTTGCGGGCCAGTTGCAGACTCTGGGTGACCCGCTGCGACACCAGGTCGATCACGTCGCCCACGGCTCCGCGCAGGTGGGAATACATCTCCTCGAGCCGATTGGAAGAGGCAGGAATCTGACGGTCCATGAGTCGGCGCGCGGTGCTGCGCAAAATTTCCAGCGGCTGCTGCAAATCCAGGGATTCTGTTGGCTCTTCGCCCTCCACGGCGGCCTCCTCGGGTGAGATGTGCAGGGGGTTCGCTCCGGCCTGCAAAGTTGCCTCCCCATGTCCTTCTGGCACAATAAAGCGGTCTTTCTTACCGGCCACACAGGATTCAAGGGCTGCTGGCTAACGCTCTGGCTGCATCAGCTGGGGGCCCGAGTGTTCGGCTACAGCCTGCCGCCCAACAGCCAACCCTCGCTCTTCGAGGCGGCCGACCTGCGGTCGCTTTGCGCAGCCTCAACGCTGGCCGACCTGTCTGAGCTGGCGTGCCTCAAGTCGGCACTGCAAGCCAGCCAGGCCGAGATCGTCATTCATATGGCCGCTCAGGCGCTGGTGCTGCCGTCCTATCAAAACCCCTTGGAAACCTGGCAGACCAACGTGATGGGCACGGTCCATCTACTCGAGGCAGCCCGGACTTGCCCGTCGGTGCGCAGCCTTCTGGTGGTGACCAGCGACAAATGCTACCACCCCCCCGTGCCCGTCGGCGGCTACACCGAGACCCACGCCCTGGGTGGCCACGACCCCTACTCCGCTAGCAAGGGAGCGGCGGAGATCGTGGCCCAGAGCTATCGCAGCTCGTTTGCTGAATGCGCCGGGCTGGCCTGTGGCCGAGCCGGCAATGTCATCGGCGGGGGCGATTGGGCAGCCCACCGACTGGTGCCCGACCTGGTACGTGCCCTTCGAGCAGGTGGCCAACTGGAGCTGCGCAGCCCCACCGCCACCCGCCCCTGGCAACACGTGCTGGAACCGCTGTCGGGCTACCTTCAGCTGCTCGAGGCCCTGTGGCACCATCCCGAGGAATTCGCTGAGGGCTGGAACTTCGGCCCCGAGCTGGGCGAAGTGCGCAGTGTGGCCGAGGTGGTGGACAGTTTTCAGCGCGCCTGGGGCAGCGACTTCACCCCCCACTACCTTCCCTCTTCCTTTGAAGAAGCACCCGAGCTGCAGCTGAACATCGAGAAAGCCCGCACCCGGCTGGGCTGGACCCCTCGACTCGACTTCGCCCGCTCCATCCAATGGACGGCCGACTGGTATCGACGGTTTTACGAGGGAGCCTCGCCACGGGCGCTGATGGAAGAGCAGCTGGCCGAGTTCGGCGCCGTGGCAAAGGGAGAGGGGTCGAGCCCCATCAGGTAGCGCAGAGCCCGTCTGCGCCCTTCGCGCATCGAAGTCTCGCCGAGACACTGGGCCAGCCAATCGGTGGGGAACTCGCGAAGCACGCGCCAGGCGGCTTTTTCCAGGGCCAGGCGGGTGTATTTCCTGGCCACAACCTCATGCTGGAGCAGGCCGGCCAATTCCCCGGGTCGCGGATGCTTGAGGATGCCCGGAATCACAGGCAATTCGATGTCTCCGCCCCCGTCCAGGCGGAGTCGAACCGTTCCGATGGGGCGGGCATACTGATAAGGAGGTCGTGTCATGGCAGCGGCTCAGCGGGCGGGGCAGCTGCCGCGCTCCTCTGCATCCACCCGGCCAGGCCTGCGGCGTAGGCGCTGATCAACAGTCCGATGCCCAGCAGCTGACCCACGTAAGGGAAGGCGCAGGCCCAGCCAATCAGCAGCCCGGTGCCCAGGCAGCGGCGCGTGGGGCCCAGTTCGGGGAACAGGCGAAAGGCCAGCACGCGCACCCAGGCGCTCAGGCCCAATAGCAAGCAAAACAGCGACAACAGCAGCCAGATCACCCCCAGCAGGCCGAGCAGGGGCCGACGGTCGGCCAGGCTGAGCAGCAGCAGCAGGCCGGCCGAATGCAGCAGGCCCAGGCGCAGGGCGGCCGGTTGCAGGTATTCCTGAGCCACCTCCAGCTTGCGCGGCATGAGTTGGGGCAGCAACAGGGCCAACGCCCCCAGGCTGAGGCCCAACATCGACACCAACACGGCCAGGCAGAGAAGGGCGAAAAAGATATTCAGGCTAGGCACGGGCCGGCTTCCTCCACTTCCAGGTAGCTGCCAGCGCCGCCACCAGCAGCAGCGCCAGAGCCGCTTCGCTGCCGGCGGGCGCCTTGGGCAACAGGCTCCAGAGATCCAGGCTATAGCTGGGCACCCCCAGGCTCTGCCAGGCCAACCCTAACGAGTGCATCAACATGGCCCAGCCATTGGGCAGCCCCTGGGGGTCGGGCAGAAACACGGCCAGCACCAACAACAACGGGGCATAGGCCGCCCAGGGCAAGCGCTGAGCCACGGCCGGTTGAGCCTGCGGTTGGGGGCGGGCAATCTGGGCCATGACCGCCGCGCTGATGTCCCATTCCGGCTCTTCGTCCTGAGCCAGGCTCAACAGCTGCTGCTCGACCTCCAGCAACTGCTGCACCCGCTGGCGGCACTGCGAACACTGGCTGAGGTGGCCGTGAACAGGCTCGGGCAGCCGCTGGCCAAGCTCTACCCAGCTGGCACAGCCCAGCGTGGCCTGGTCGACGGTCTCGCGAATGTCTCGGCAGTTCAACATAGCAGGCTCCTCAGCTTCTCTCTTCCCCGATGCAGCAACACTTTCACATTGCCCTCACTGAGGCCCAGGGCCTCGGCGATCTCTTTGCAGCTCCACTCTTCTAAATAGAACAACACCAGCACCGCCCGGCTGTTGTCGGGCAGGCGCTGCAAAGCGCTCTGCAGGCGACGCTGATCCTCGCCGCGCAGCCAGTTCTCTTCCACCGGCGCGTCAAAGGCCTCGTCCAGCTCGTCTTCGCGCGCCCTTTGGCGCGAGCGAATGCGGTTCAGACACAGCCGGGTGGCCACCGTGGTGAGCCAGGGCAGCGGCGAACGCTGCGGATCGAGCTGGTCGAGATGGGTAAAGGCCTTGACGAACGTTTCCTGAGCCACGTCCTGAGCCTCGACCGAACCTCCCAGCAAACGCAGGCAGGTGCGCAACACCCGTCCCTGGCAGGCCCGCACCATGTCCTCGAAGGCCGCCCGATCGCCCTGTTGGGCCCGAGCCACCCAAGGATTCGGCACGGTTGGCTCAACCAATGCACTCAGGCCCAACACGGCAGTGTCTCAAAGCTCCCTCCCAAGATCTCCTTGGAGTTGGTTTGCAACCATCCTTCCAACAGGGTGGCATAGACTTGACGAAAATCGATGCTGTGGCGCAAATCGCCGTCCACCAGGTCGGCCAGATCGGGATGTTCTCCGATCAACCCTCCGCGTGTGCCGCCGCCCAGCAGCAGCACCGGTCCGGCTCCGCCGTGGTCGGTGCCCTGGCTGGCGTTTTCTGCCACCCGTCGGCCGAATTCCGAGTAGACCACGATCAGGCAGTCTTTGTCCCAGCCCCGGCGCTGCAGTTCCCGGTAGAAGTCGGCCAGAGCCTGAGCCACCTGACCCAGCGACTCGGCCTGGCGCCGCCCCTGGTCGCCGTGGGTGTCAAAACCCCCCACGGTGGCGTGAAAAATGCGCCCCAGCTTCCAGGTGTCCAGCACCGCCCCCAGCGACTGTCGCAGAGGGCTGCCCTGCCAACGCTCTCCCTGGCAGGAAGCGCGCAGGCGACGAACCTGCTGCATCTTGGCAAAGGTTCGGGCCAGATGACCGTGCTCCGCCTTTGCATAGAGCTGCTGCAACGCCCCCTCCACCTCCGGCTGCCACCCCACCTCGGTTTCACTTCCGGGATGCAAACAGATGGGGCTCAGCTGCGGGCTCCACAGAGCCCGCGAAAGGGTCTGGTCGTCGGCCTGAACCAGCTCCCACCCCTGGCGAGCCGCCAGCTTGCCCAGCCAGCCCTCGCCCCGGCCGCAGCCGGCTGCGTGCCAGATGTCGGTGCTGACAAAGTGGCTGCGTTCGGGTTGGTCATAGCCCACCCCCTGTACCACCGTCATCTTGCCCTGCTGCCACAAGGGTTCCAGAGGCCGCAGGGCGGGATGCATGCCCAACCCCGAGCGCAACGAGATCAGTTGGGAACTGCCCAGAGCCAGGGTGGGGCGGGCCTTGCGATAGGCCGCGTGCTGATAGGGCACGATGGTATTCAGCCCGTCATTGCCGCCGAAGAGATGCACCATCACCATGCGTCTTTGCGAATTCGCCATGACTGGCCCCACCAGGGATAGGGCACCCAGGGCTACCAGCCCTTGCAGAAACTGACGTCGAGTGGTCATCGCAGGTGAGCCTCCGGACTGGCAAATACAAGGGACATCAGGGGCTGCAGCTGCTGGGGTCCCCGATACATCTCCAGCAACTGCTGACGCAAGCTCTGCCCGGCGTCGAGTTGGTGCCCCCACCACAGCAGGCGCTCCACAGCCTGCGGGGCATCCAACCCCTGCAGCCGTTCGGCCCAAAGCGTGTGAGGCAACTTTCCGGCCAGTTTCAGGGCCGCTCTCAGGCGTTGCTCCAGGGTGGCCGTGTCGAGCCAGCTGCTGCCCTGACGCCAGCCGGCCACGCTGGGAGGCAGAAAGGGCATCTGTCCCATTTGCTTCAGGGCGTCCAACTCGCCCAACCCCAGCCGCTGCTCGCCCACCGCACAGAGCCCCAAGAGATACTCAATGGGGCTCTTCAGGGCCTGGCGTTGGCCGGCCAGGTCGCGAAAGCAGCTTCCCAAGAACAAACCCTTGACCAACACGCTGAGATTGCCGTGGCTGGCGATCAATCGATCGGCCAGGCGCTGATGCTCGGCCTGAGGTAGGGGTAGCCCCACCAGGAACTCCCAAAGACGCGCTACCAGATGATGGGCCGTGGCCGGATCTCGGGCCAGGTGATGGAGAATGTCGCGGCCCTGTAGAGGCCCGCGCAAGTCTTTGAACCTTTTGGGGCCAGAGTCGTGATGTTTGGGATTGTCGCGAAACTGCAGGCCCTTCAACCAGGCGATCTCCCAACCCGTGAAGGCGCGTGCGGCCTGGCGCAGGTCCTCCTCGCTATAGTGCCCGGGCCCGGTGGTGAATAACTCCATGACCTCACGAGCGAAGTTTTCGTTGGGATGCTCGGGCTTGTTGCGAAAGCCATCGAGGTAGAGCAGCATGGCCGGATCGCGACTGATCTGCTGCAGCAGGTCTTCGAATCGACCCAGAGCGTGTTCGCGCAGCAGCTGATTCTGGCACAGCAACAACCCGGCAAAAAACACAGGATCGACGCTGGTGGTGAAGTAGCCGTGCCAGAACAGGGTCATTTTCTCGCGCAAGAACCCGCGGTTGGCCTGCATACGACCCAGCCACCAGTGCACCATGGAGCCCACCTGAAATACGGTGCCCGTAATTCCGGCCGGCACTCGGGTGGTCCAGGGAAGTTTGCCTGCGGGGCTTTCTTCCGAAAGCCACTGGTTCAGGCACTCTTCGTAACCTCGCCGACGCACGCTTTGCACCTGCTCGGAGCAGGCCGAGAAGCCACAACAGCGCAGCAACCAGCAGGCCTGACGAACCGATACCGTCACGCCGCCCTCCAGGCCCGTGGCAGCGAAGCGCTGCCCAATGCCGCGACCAGCAACTGGGCCAGCAACAGCCAGCCTAAAACCGGGAGAGCCATCGTCAGGCATAGGCTGAGGCTGCCAGCCACAGTGGCGCGGCGGCCCTGCAACCCCAGGCCCTCACCAGCCAGTTGGGCCAGCGCGGGCAGGCTGCGGGTAAGCCACAGGCCGTTGAGCAACAGCAGAGGCACTGCCGCCCAGGGCGCGTTCACCACCAGCCACACCTGGGCCAACAGGGCACACCAGCCCATCAAGTAGCAGCGCAGGGGAAGATGCTCCAACTGCTGGCGGCAACCCCGGGCCGATTGACCAAAGAGGGCCGAACAGAGCAAGTTACAGGCGGAGAACCCCAGGCAGCAGACCCCCAGCAACATCAACACCAGAGCCAGCTGGGGGATGGGCGCCCCACCTCCCACGCGAGCCCAGGCCAGCGCCGCCAACAGACAGGTGGCGCTGCCAGACAGCAGTCCTACACCCAGAATGCCCAAACACAGATAACGCACGGTACCTCCAATCGCTTGGGTTACACCGAGCCTCGGGGTGAGGTTACAGGTCAATCAGATTTTTTTCAGGATCGTCGGGCGTTCACTTTTCCTTAACCTGCGACCCCGGGCGTTCGGGTTAATCTGCCTGTGAACAGAGGAGGACAGAAAGATGGTTATTCGTAGCGGAGATTTCGTACCCGGTCAGGTGATTGTAAAGCTCAAAGGCGACAATCATTCCATTGCCCCGGTGGAAGACAATTTTGCAGACAAGTATGGCGCCACGGTCGCCGATTCGTTCGACTTTGGCCCCCAGGGCATCGTTGACCAGGGCAAGATGCTGCAGCTGGTGCTGCCCGAAGGCGTCACCACCGAGCAGGCTCTGGCCAAGATGGCTCAGGACCCCAATGTGGCCTATGCCGAGCCCAACTTCATTTATCGCCTGGAGCAGCCGATTCGCGAGGGTGGCCAACAGCCCCCGGCCCAGCAGCCGCCCGCCCAGCAGCCGCCCGCCCAGCAGCCCCCGGCGGAAGGCCCCGCCCAGTTTCTGCCCAACGACCTCACCGGCGAACTGTGGGGAATGCACAACACCGGCCAGAACGGCGGCAAAGCCGACGCCGACATCGACGCCCCCGAAGCCTGGGCCATTCACACCGGCCGCAACGACGCCCCCATCATCGCGGTGATCGACACGGGCATCGACTACAACCACCCCGACCTCAAGGACAATATGTGGACCAACCCCGGCGAAATCGCCGGTGACGGCATCGACAACGACGGCAACGGCATCATCGACGATGTGCACGGCTACAACGCCATCGGCGACAACGGTGACCCGATGGACGGCCACGGCCACGGCACGCACTGCGCTGGCACCATCGCTGGCGTGGGCGACAACGGCGAGGGCGTGGTTGGCGTCAACCACAAGGCTCAACTGATGGCCGTGAAGATTTTCTCCGACGAGGGCTCGACCGACTCGGCGGCCATCCTGCGGGCCATTGAATACACCACCAAGATGGGTGCCAAAATCACCTCCAACTCTTGGGGCGGTGGCTTCTCGAGCCAGGCGCAGAAAGAGGCCTTCGCGGCCTCGCCGGCGCTGCACATCATGGCTGCGGGCAACAACGGGCTGAACAACGACTTCATCCCCAACTACCCGTCCAACTACGACCTTCCCAACAACCTGGCGGTGGCCGCCAGCGACCGCAACGATAACAAAGCCGGCTTCTCCAACTACGGAGCTCGCAAAGTTGACATCGCTGCTCCTGGCGTCGACATCTGGAGTGCTGCCCCCGGCGGCGGTTACCAGGGCATGAGCGGCACCTCGATGGCCACCCCCCACGTATCCGGCGTTGCCGGCCTGGTGGCCTCGGCCAACCCCGAACTGACCGCCGAAGAGATTGCCGCCCGCATTCTGAACGGCGCCGACAAACTCGAAAACTGGCAGGGCAAAGTGGTCGACGGCAACCGTCTGAACGCCTACGGCGCCCTGATCGCCAACTCGTAACCTTAACCTCTGTCCTCTGTTCAGTGCCCTCGGCAGCGATGCCGGGGGCTTTTTCTTTGCTCACACGGCCCGGGGGCGAATCGGGCCCATGAGCCTGGTTCGCAGGCACAAAGTGCACACCCGCCGCGCACACGAGGGCGAGTCGGGGCCCG
>CAZYPN010000104.1:0-3974 GCA_964649085.1 uncultured Burkholderiales bacterium
CGCCGCCCGCGACTCATATGTAGCCAATCCCCCACAGGTTCGCTGGCGGCCTGGCCGCCCCTGGCCCCCTGCATTCAGATCCTATACATTTTGGAGCGCGCTCCTAGAGCTTGCTCAGGTGGGCATACAGGGGGGTGAAGATCGACAGTAAACACGTGGCCAGACCCACGCCCACCCCACCCAAAAGCAAGGGCTCGAGGCTGCGCGAGGCCACCTCCAGATTATGTTCCAACTCGTCTTCCAACAACCTGCGCAGGTTGCGATAGAGTTGGCTGAAACGTCCCGACTCCTCAGCGGCGGTAACAAAGCGAATGAGCAGCCCGCCATATAAGGGGGCGCGGTCCTTCATGGCCTGACTGGGCGTCTGGCCCTCGCACACACATTGTACCAGTCGAAGCGAGTCGCCCATCAAGTAGGGGTTGCCTGAGCATCGAGCCGCCAATCTCCAGGTCGTGGGAGCATCACAGCCGGCCTCTACCAGAGCCTGCAGGGCGAACACATAGCGGGTCAACAGGGCCCTCTGTACCAGTCTGGACAGCACAGGTAGTCTTAGTAGCAATCGCCAGAATCCTCGACGGGCCAACGGAGGCGGGTCGCTGTAGAACAGTCCCAGCAGCGCCGCTGCGGCCAGCCAGAAACCGGGAGTGCGCAAGACCTCGCTCAACAGCAGCAGTCCGCGAGTGGTTAGCGGCAGGCTAACCCCTATGGATTGCATCATCTCTAGAAAAGGTGGCAAAACCCAGATGAACAAGCTCAACGTGATCAACAGCCCCAGGGCCAGTACCAGCAATGGGTAGCTGATGGCCGCCAATACTCGCCGCTGCAGGCGGTGCTCGCGCTCGGTCCATTCGGCCAGTTGCATCAGGTTGGCCACCAGCGTCCCACTCTTTTCGGCGATCTGCACTACGGGATGAAACACCGAGGGAAATACCCTGGGAAAGCGCTCCAGCGCTTCCGACAGACTGACCCCCTGGAGGATGAGGTCGTGCAGTGTATAGCAAACTTCGGCCATGGTTGGGTGAGTGGCCTGAGCCCTCAGGGCCTCCAGAGCAGCGTCGAGGGGAATGCCCGAAGACAGCATCAGGGCCAGTTGTCGAGTGAAAACCGTCACCACCCCGGCGGGAACACGCGCCGAGCGCATCCACTCGCTGGTTTCGTGCCCGCCCGAAACCCGCTGTTGAAGGCGTTTCGCTTCAATGCTCACGTTTGTCGGTTCGCTTTTCAAGAGAACCACACCCTTCACAATTCGTTAACATTCGACCGTGCTCTGGTCATCGGCCCGTGCACCTCTGTTCGATAGTCTGGCAACATCTTCCGGAGGTGTCGAGCGATGATTCAGCCTGCCCCAAATTCCCCACTCCAACCCCTGTTGCAGCACTACCGTGAACAACAGGGCTCTTTCAAGTTCTCCCAGCTCAAGTCGATGAGCAACGATTCAGCCCTTCCCCAGGCCACTCGCCAGGCCGCCCAGCGTCTGCTTCAGGATGCTAACCTGCGGCATGCGGTAGATAGCGCGAACGATGGAGAGATCGATGGCGAGTTCACTGCTGCGGACCTCCGGCGCGTGCTCACCGAGGAGTCCAGCGGGGGGGGTACGGCCATGTCGATGCAACAGGTGGCGGCCACCCTGCGCGACAATTTTCGGCTGCTTGACGCCTGCGACGGTGACCCCAACGATGGCGAGTTCAACCGCGAGGCCTTACTGAGAATTCAGGAGAATCCCGAGTGCTCTCCACGGCTGCGCGAAGCCTGCCAGGCCATGCTGCGCAATTCCCATTACCAGCGCAGCCTGTCGCTGGGGCTCGGTTATGGAGAGGCCGATCAGGACGAGTGGAAACTCGATTCTCTACAGGCAGCAGCCGGACGTGGCCCTGGGGGAGGCCCAGACCCTGGCAGCGACTTCTTGAAAATGCAACGAGCCGGAAGAGTGCTGCAGAGTCACTTCACAAGGCTAGATCGCCGCGGCGACTGGCCCGGACTGTATGGAGCCGCCTTTGCCGATCGACCCGACGGCAAGATCACTCGCCAGGAGTTGCAGGTGGCTGCTCAAGATGAAGGTGCTCCCCAGGAGTTAAGAAATACGGCCCGGTTGCTGCTGAGCAATCCGGCCTACCTGGCCAGTCTTGGCGAAGACGTTATCACCCGGGAGAGTCTGGTGGAGGCCCGAGAATCAGGTCAGAAGGCAGCCCTTGAGGAAGTTCAGCGCTTGCGCTCTCAGCACGACAGCTATTCTGGGCCCACCCCAGAGAACTCCAATGAGTGGAATCGCCTGCGCCGGGCCGAAGAGCAAGTGCGCTGGCAGCAACTGCTCGACAGGTCGCCAGATCACCTGCACGCTCTCTACCGAGCCGCCCAGTTGCCGTCTGATATCGTCGATGTTGTCGGGGCTGTAGCCGACGCTCCCGGGGTCATCCGCTCGGCCAGAAGGGCGCCACTGGTAGGGGGATGGATGGGCAAACTCAATGGTCGTCTCGATCGAGTTCCATCCAAATGGCTCAATGGTTTGGGTCGAGTGGGCAAAGTCCTGGGCCCGGTGGGCAGCTTGCTCGACGGCATCAACGTCGCCGATGCGGTATCCCAGGGGGATGGGGTGCGCATTGCCACCAGTTCCGGTAGCCTGGCTGGCGGGGTTCTTTGCGCGGTTCCCGGCGGAGCGGTCGTAGGTATTCCCCTGCTGATCGGCTCCTGGGTCATCGATGCTTTCACCGAATCCAAGCAGGAACGGGCCGAGGCTTCTGAAGAGGCGGCCCATCAGCTGTTTCAGGAGCAATCCTGAGGCCGGCGGCGAAGCCCAGGCCCATGAGTTATCGGGTGCTTTTGCTGGAGGACGACCCTGAGATGCGGGAAACCCTCGAAGAGTTGCTCGAAGAGGAAGGCTATCTGGTTCAATCCACGGGTCGTGGCGAGGAGGCCGTGGCCCTGGCCACGCGCACCCCATTCGACCTGTTCATCAGCGACATCCGTATGGACGGCATCGATGGCCTGGAGGCCATTGGCCGGGCTCGCCGACAATGCCCCGGGTTGGCCAGCCTGGTGGTCTCGGGCTATGCTTCCGAGCAAGAAACCTTGCGCGCCCTCCAGCTCAACGTGGGTGGCTACTTGAGGAAGCCCTTCTCTCGTCAGGATTTTCTTCAGTCGGTCCGGGAAATACTTCAGCGGCAGCGTCAACGTCTCGACGACGAACGCGAAAAGGAGGCTCTGCGGCAGGCTCTCGATTGGCTGGTGGAGCGGCTGTGCCTTAGCCGCCCGGAACTACCCCCTCACCTGCCCCAGCTCGCTCGGGGTTTGGCCACGGCTACCGGAAGTTCCCCCAGCGACGCCCGTCGGCTCAGTTGGGTCCTGGCCATCAAGGCCTATCTCCGGGGCTTTCCGGGGCTGCAAGCTCCGACGGTCGTGCAACGCTGGCTGGAACTGCCCCCGGCCAGCGATTGCGAACATCAGGTCAAACTGCTGGGCGACTGGCTGCAGGCCCACTGGAGCAGCGATCAGGAATGGCCCGAGGTGGAAGAGCTTCCGCTCATCCTGGGCGAACCCGTCCGCGAGGCCTATCGTCAGTGGACTTTACGCACTCAACCCGGTGAAGGAGCTGCGCCCTCGCTGCTCACGTTGGCGGAAACCCTGGAGGAGGCTGGGGACGATCGGGCGGCCTGGAAGGCCTACCTGCAGGCCTATGAAGCTCCCACGGCCGAACCTCGCACACGCCTGGGGGCGGCTCTCGGCCTGGCCAGGTTGGCCCATCGTCAGCAGCACGGCGAAGCTTTTCAACAGTGGTCGCAACAGCTTCGAAGCATGGCTCGAGCATTTGGGGGAGGGCTTGAAGGCAGGGTGTTGAGCGAAGTCGGAATATGGTTTCTCGAACGTCAACCCGAACAGGCCAGAGAATGGCTCGAGCAAGGTCTGGCTTTACTCGGAGGCGCCACCCACCAGTCGGCCGCGGCCCGTACCCGCATGGCTTTAAGGCGGTTGGGCTGCTA
>CAZYPN010000104.1:3984-11108 GCA_964649085.1 uncultured Burkholderiales bacterium
GAGCCTGAATTGCTGGCTCAGGATGTCGACTTGCTCCTGTCACCGTCAGCCCGTGCCGAGGTCGACCGCCACTGGCAGTGGTTGCTGGATCTACTGCTGCCCCTGGCCCCTCAGCTTCCGCTCTTGCGGCGCCTGTGTTGGGATTTTGAGCAGGAGCTGGCCCTGTTGGTGAGCCAGGACAGGCTCGGCAACCCCGCTCTCGAGGTGTTGCTGGGCCTTCCCGAACTCGGGCCCGGGCTACTCAATTCGTTGCTCGAGCATCGTTCCGGTCACATTCGTCAACGGGCCTCTGCCTTGCAGCAGGGGAGAACTTCGTTGGTCAGTCTGCGTCTGCAGAGTCTGGGGGTGTTCGCCGTCCACTGCGGCTCCCGCAAGGTGGCCGAAAACGAGTGGCGTACCCAGAAGGTCAAATTACTGCTGGCCTATCTGGCTGCGGCCTGGGATCGGCGGGTGGGTGAGGACGAATTGCTCGACCAATTCTGGCCTGAATCCCGTGGGGCTATCAAGCGCAGCCTCTATGTGGCCACCACGGAATTGCGACGATTGCTCCGTCCCCGAACCGGGGGGGAACTCGACTACCTCAAACGCGAGAAGAACACTCTCTTCCTCAATCTCGAGCTTCCTATCTGGCACGACCTTCGCGAGGCGGAAGAGCTATGGCAACAGGCCCACCAAGAGCCCGCTCGCCAGGTGGCCCTCTTCCGACGCTTGTGCGGTCTCTACCAGGGGCCCTATCTCGAAGGGCATTACATGGATTGGGTCGTGCGTCGGCGTCATACCTGGGAACAACGGGCCACGGTCGCGGCCCGCACGCTGGCCGATTTCGAGTTGAGTCAGCAACGTCCCCAGCTGGCTCTCGAATGGGCCGATTGGGTATTGTCGCTCGACCCCTCCGACCTGGAGGCCCATCGTTGCAAGCTTCAATCTTATCTCCAGCTGCGTCAGGTCGAGCCTGTTCTTCGTCACTTTGAAAGCAGCGAAAAGTTGCTGCGGCGGGAATACGGCATCGAGCCCAGCACCGCCATGCTGGAAGTTTTCCATCGGGCCCGCTACGGAGTCTTTGAGTGAGGCGCTGGCTGTGGGGATTGTTCTGGCTGGGGTTGGCCTGGATGACCTGGGATTTGCTGCACTGGCCGACCCCTCCATCTCAGACCCAACAACAAACCCGTTCTTTCCGTCTCAGTTGGAAGGCATCCCAGCATTGCGGCTCGGACTGTCGCCTGCAGTTGGAGCTTCCCGATGTGCCACTACTGCTTGAGGTCCATGGCAGCGCCCACAGCTACGACCTGCAGTTGGGTCGTGGTCGGCCGCCGGGTCAGGGGTGGGTCCGTTGCCGAGCCCACCGATATCGTGGTGCGCTCAATCTTCGCTGAGGGGTAGTTGCAGCCTGGCCAACGTGCCCTGATGTGTCAGCGAATGAAGCTCCAGTTCACCACCGTAGTGCCGTGCCAGTTCGCGGGCCACGGTTAGGCCCAGGCCCACGTTTTCGCCAATCCTCTTGGTCGTATAAAATGGATCGGCAGCTCGAGCCAGTTGCTCAGCATCCATGCCGCAGCCGCGATCGGCGATTTCAAGCCAGGCCCGATTGCCACAACGCAACGTGCGCACACCCACCCAGCCAGGCTGGTCGGCGGGGTAGGATTCCAGAGCGTTGCTCAGCAAACTGACCATAACTTGCTGCAGTTCCTGGGGCTGGACCTGCACGGGTAATGGCTCCGTCCAGCTGGTTTCCAGGGCATATCGCTCCAGCCCCAGGGGCGAGCGAAACAGCTCCAGAGTGTCTCTGGCCAGGCTGGTCAGCTCGGTCGGTGCCCCCTCGGGTGAGCCGACCCGGGTGTAGATCATCAGCCGTCCCACAATGCTCCGGCAACGCTCGAGCGCTCGGGTCGCGCGCTCAATTCTTTTGGGGTTGCTGGGGCTGTCAGGACTTGCCGTCAAGCCTTCCAGGCTCAATGAAATGGCTCCCATCGGGGTGTTGAGTTCGTGGGCCACCCCCGCCGCCAGTTGCGTTATGGCGGCCATTTTGCTGGCTTGAAGCCTGGCGTTCTGATGTTGGACCTGACTGAAAGTCAGCCCCACGTGTTGGGCCAGCAGGTTCAGTGCCTCCAGTTGCTCGCTACCCGCTTTTCCAACCAGTTCCAAAACGCCTCGCCGACTACCCAGCGGTAGATAGAACGGGCCACATTGCGGGGAGACAATCACCTGCTGGAGCGACAGACACTGCTGCAAGCTCTGCAAGCTGGGCTCGGGAAGCTGGCCCCAATGGTGGGCCGGCCTTGCCATTTGGGTAAGCCACACTCGACCGGCGCTCAACGGTGCCAGACTCTGGCACAGTTCGGGCAGGGCCTCCAAAATGGGGCCTTCCTCAGTCAGGCTCGACAAGCGCTGAGAAGCCAGTTGCAACCCCTGAAGGGCGGTAACCTTCTGGTGAAGGTATTGATTTTGAACCCGTGGCGTCACTAACGGAGCAGCCTGATTGGTTACCTGGATCAGCCGTTGGCCTTCCTCGCTCGACAAGGGGGCTCCGCTTCGCCCGACATACAGAACCAGAGGCCCTATGGGTAGTGCCACTGCGGTGGACTGGCCCTCCAGCAGCGCTTTCTCAGGCCCACTCAGCAATCTGGGGGTGGCCGAGTTCCAACAATCCTCGACCAGGCTTCCCGCGAGGCGCTGCAAGGCAGGGGGGGGGCCATGGCTGGCCAGTATCTGCCAGGTGGCCAACTGGCTCGATGGACATTGCACCAGTGCCCAGGTCTGAAAGCCCCGAATGTGCTCGGCAAGCAAACTCAACAATTGCTGGAAGGGTTGCTCTGCACTCAGAGCGCGGGTAAGCGACTCGAGCCAGGCCCGCTCGCTTTGCGAGGTTCCCAGTTGGCGACGACTGTCTTGAAAGGCCCGATAGGACTGTTCCAACTGAACTTGCAACTCACGGGCTCGCTCAATGGCTTGTTGAGCCGCCCGGGCCTGCAGCCGAAAAATACTGTGGGCTACGGCCCTCTGCGTGCTGACCAGTGGCACCACCAGTGCCAATACCCACCAGCCCAAAGCCGAGGCCTGGGACAGGCCAAGGCAGGCCAGCAGCCCGGGCCAGCCGACTTCTTGCAGGGTAGTTTGTAGCCTCAGCCAGGTTTCCAGCTGATCGTTGCTCAGTCGAGCCCGGGCCCGACGGCGACTCCACATCTCATCCATCAGGTGATAGCCAAGCATGGACATCAGGCAGCCCATTATCGAAGACTGCCAATAATTGGCACACAAGCAGCCCACGCTCAGCAGAGTCAGTCCCACCGTAGCCGATTCAGTCGGGCCGCGTAGTCGGCGCAACGAAAGACCCAACGTCCCGCATACCAGGGCCACACCCCCACCATCGTGCTGGGCATTGGCCAGTGCCAGCAAGGGAACCCAGGAGCAGCTGAAACTGCCTCCAAAGGGCAGGCTCACGGCTGCGAGGTCCAGCGCCAAGGCCCCCAGGCACAACCCGACCGTATAGCCCTCGGCCGGTAGGGCCCAATGGCTGGTCAAAGCTACCAGCGCCACCAGCGTGGCTGTGACCAACGGCTGCAGCCAGTTCACGGTGTTGCCAGTGGGGTGACCCGCAGCAGCTTATAGGGGGCCGGATTGGGCAGGTTGGGCAGATCTCGTCGATGGGGGCTGGTGTCAAATTCTGCCATCAGCCCGCGCCGCGTCCCCTGCTCGGCCTCAAATCCCCAGGCTTCGACGCGCAGCACGTGGTGAGGGGCAAAGGCCTGGGTGAGGTCCAACGTAACCTGATAGTGGCCAACCTCTTTCCCCTGCCAGTCCAGGGGTTCGCTATAGGAAAAGCGCTGCTGGGTGGGAGCTCCGGGGGGCGGAAACCAGCCGTCTTTTTCCAGCTTGATGCGAGCGTCTTCGAGGCCTGCCTCAGCCAGGGCCAGGGCTTGCAGGCCGTGGCGCGACAGAGTGGCTTCGGAATAGGCCAGTCGTTGGCGTTGCAGCAGAGCAGCGCCCAAAATGGCCAGCAAGGAAAGCCCGATCAGAACGGAAATCAGCGCCGAACCTCGCTTCATCTCAAATTCCATAGACACACGCGATGGCGCAGCGTTTGCACTCCGCGCTCGCCGACATAGCTGAGCGAAAGCTCCAGCTCACCTCGGCTTTCTCGTTTCAGGGCAAAACCTTGAATGTCGGTCAGCAAGACTTGAGGGGGTTGCTCACCCCAGCGGCGGAGCAAGTGCTGTGAACCCGCATCGAGGTAATAGTGCACCGTGATCAGGCCGCCGGGCAGGAAGGTAGGGCAGGGCGTGGGCGCAGGGCTGGGAAATCGTGGCCGAGCAGGATCGTAGCGCGTAAATCTCAGTTCCGAGGTCAACAGATTGTCACTGCCCGGCACCACCAGTTCGACGGCCGACTTCAAGTCGTGGGCCAACTGCAACAGGCCGTGCAGCACCAGGCTGGTTTTCGAACGGTCGTTGTGCTGACCTGAAAGTCGTAGATACTGCTGGCTCAACATGCCTACCAACGCCAGTACCAGCCCCAGCAAGCTCATGGAGATCATCGCTTCGAACAGGCTGAAGGCTATCTTTGCAGAGCGATGGGCGAAGAGTATCCGCATTTCTCCTCCCCTCGATAACGTGCAATAGCCTTCACCCTGCAGTTGCCTCCTGTGTAGTAGGCTCCGCCCAGGGCCGTTCGACTGCGGTTCTGGAAAGTGGCTCGCCTGCCATCTCGCGACAGAAACGAGATGGTGCCGCCTCCGCTGGTCCGCTCCACCGACCAGTCGTAGAACAGGTCGTCGATCTCGCGGTTGTTTTCATCGAAAGCTCGAACTTGAAAATCCAGGGTGGCATTCTTGGCCAACGGGGGGCCCGGAACCACCCCAACTACCTCGATGGGTTGATGGGCGCGAAATCTGCGGGTGGGGGCAGCGATCAGCGAGGCGATGTGCAGCTGGGCGCGGCGCCCGAAGGAGGGCCAGCTCACCGTCACCCGCACTTTGCGGGCCGAGTTCTGCAGCATGCGACGGTTGTCGCTCGGACATACTCCCTCCAGCAGCGAGTTGGGGCTGTAGAGGGTTATGGGCGCTACCGCCACAGAAACCAGGAAGTCCGGACGCTCCGGATTGGCACTGGTTGCGGACGGATAACTGTCCAGCTCGTCAAACTGAAAGCCCGCGGCCGTGGGGCGGGCGGCCCAGCTGCGCAGGCGTTCCAGTTCGGCCTCGGCCAGTTGGGCGGCCAGTTTCGACTTCTCCACCTCCTGCGAATAGCGCAGGGCATACTGCATCATCGGTAGTAAAAAAAGCACTCCCGTCACCAGCAAACCCAGAGCGATGACCACTTCGACGAGCGATAGCCCGCGCCGACTCACGGCGCCAGGCACCAGGAACTGGCGTCGACCTCGGGCTGGCTGGTATCCAGCAGGGGCCGCTCGTTGCTCGAGCCGACTTCGCGCAGCCACACCTGGCCGTCGGGCATTTGATAGGACAGCCTCGAAGGGTCGAGATACTGCAGGTAGCGCATGCGGTCTTCAATGGTAAAGGACTTGACCAGTTGCAGGGGTCCATCGGCCGGGCCCTCGTAGAGGCCGCGTCCGTTACCCGCAGCGTCGCAGCCCATCACCGCGATGCGCCGGCTGTCGGGCGAGATGGCGGCGTAGTTGTGGTGCTGGCTGAAAGGAATGGAGCGATGCCAGCGGTCGATGGCGCAGTAGACGCCCAGCGGGGTCACTTCGCTGCCGTCTAGCTTCATGCGAAAGTATTGAGGACGAGGGGGAGTGTGCACCAGGCACACCAGCCAGCTCTGGTCAGAGGGCAAGCCGGGGCTCAACGAGGGGTTGGTGGTGAATTCGCTGCCCGGATAGATACGGGAAACCCCGCTGCCGTCTGAGGCAACTTTTACCACGTAGCTGTCGTCTTCCGGGCGGCTCTTCTGACAGGTGATCAGGTAGTTCTCGTCTTCGGTCCAGGCCAGGTCGGGGGTCCCTCCGCTGACCCAGTCGCGAAACTCCTGAAAATCGGTGGTTTGAGAAAGGTTGGTCAGGCCGCTGCCGTCGGGAGCCACGCAGAACAACTCGAGCGTGTTGGAGGTGAGCGCCGTAAAGGCGATCCGATTGCCGCTTGGCGACCAGCCTACCGGCGAGTAACGAAACTCGACGATTCCCCCATCGCCCACCTGGACCAGCGGGCGATCGTCGCTGCCCTCGCTGGTTACGATGCGCAATTCGTTGATATTGGGCAAAGGCATGCTGCGGCGATGGTAAACGATCTGCAGTCCATCGGGGCTGATGCTGGGCAATACGTCTTGGAAAGAGTGCGGAGGGTTCGTGATGCGGCGATTGCGGGTCGAGTCTTCTTCTATGGCGTGAAGTCCCATGTTCTGCACCCCGGCCAATGCCAGTGGCCAGTAGTACATGCGCTGGCGCGGCACGGTGACCTGCAGCTCGATGCCAGCCACCTGATCGATTCGCGAGAGGTTGCCGGCCGAATCTTTGACCCGCAGCTGCAGCCGAAAACGCTCCAGATCGCTGCAGTCCGAGGGGGGGCGCCAGTGACACTCTCCCCGCCAGCGCCGACTGGGGGCATCCCAGGTCATGGGGCACCAGCGGTCTGACGAAGCTGCCCCTCGATGGCTTTCGGTGACGTCTTCGACGCGCACGAAAAGATCCAGGCCCATAGGGCTCTCGGCTGTGGCTTCCAGCGTCAGCAGGCCATCGCTCGGAACCAACGTGTCCACGCCAGCGGGGCGGGGCATCCGAGCGGGATCGGGCAGCAGAGCCAGCGACTCAAGTCTGGGAACCACCCGTCCGGTCTGACTTGGGCTCGGCAGCGCAGCAGTGACAACCGGATGGGCCTGTGTCGAACGCTGCACCCCACCGGGAGGCCCGGCCTGCGTCCTTACCTGGCCCAGGCTCGACAAACTGATGGTCCAGGGTTGGTGGGCCGAAATCATCTCAAAACATGGCGGCAGCTGAACCAGGTCGGGCTGGGGATAGCTGGCCGAGCGGACCTCGCCTCCCTGGCACACCACCAGGTGGTATTCTCCCTGCTGATGGGGCACGCCGTTGCTCACCACCTGGCCCGAGGCCAGGAAAATCAGGGCATAGTCCTGGGGATGGGGTAACTCATAGCTCGCGAGCTGAAAAGCGTCGTC
>CAZYPN010000105.1:0-9720 GCA_964649085.1 uncultured Burkholderiales bacterium
TCCTGAAAGAGGATCTCGACTCGCTACGACCCTGAGCGGTTGCACTCACCAGCCGGCCCCGCGACTCTCCACCACCCTGCCGAAGAGTTCGATGCGGATCACGTCCTCTACCTTTTCCAGGCGTGGCGGGCGAGGATAGTCCCATACCGGCTCCTGACCCTCCTCTACAGGTTCTCGAGGAAACAAGGCGTGGACCTCCTGGGTTTTGATTCAGACAAAAGTTGTACAAAACATTGACAAGTCCTGTTTGTCGATCTAGGCTCGAAGCACCACAGTGAAAGCGAGTTACGTCGATGTTCTCCTTCTGGAGCAAGAGAAGCAAGAAGGTCCAGCGCGTGGTCATCGTCGGGGCAGGTTTTGCCGGGCTCAGTGCCGCCCGGGCTCTGGAATCGCGACAGGATGTCCAGATTACCCTCCTGGATCGCAGCAATCATCATCTCTTCCAACCCTTGCTGTACCAGGTGGCCACTGGTGGCTTGAACCCCTCGGAAATTTCCAGTCCCATTCGCTCTCTCTTTCGCAAGTCGCCCCGCGTTCACGTGATGCTGGGACTGATGACCGGCATCGACCGGGCTCGCCAGACGGTGGAAGTCGACGGGGGTAAGACCACGCTGGAGTATGACTACCTGATTCTGGCCATGGGCGGACGCACATCCTACTTTGGGCATTCCGACTGGGCCTTTCACGCCCCCGGCTTGAAAACCTTAGACGATGCCAGGAAAATCCGTGAGCGTGTGCTGATGGCCTTTGAGAAGGCCGAGCACGAGCCCGATCCGGAAGTTCGACGTCGACTGATGACCATGGTGGTCATCGGTGGCGGACCCACCGGCGTGGAAATGGCCGGAGCTCTGGCCGAGTTGCGCAGCCACGTGCTGGCCCGCGACTTCAAGAACATCCGCCCCGAGCAAGCCAGGGTGCTGCTGCTCGAAGCCGGTCCTCGCCTGCTGCCAAGTTTTCCAGCCCGAGCATCGGAGACCGCCCGTTGCGAACTCGAGCGTCTTGGGGTGGAGGTGCTGCTTGGTGAAGAGGTTCAGGACATCCGCGCCGCCACCGTCAAAACCAAAAGACGGACTCTGCAAGCCGAAAATCTGGTGTGGGCGGCCGGGGTTGAGGGGCATCCGCTGTCCACGCGCATCGGCTGCGCACTGGACCGCTCCCGTCGCGTACCCATAACGCCTGAACTGCATCTACAGGCCCAGCCCCACGTCTACTGCCTGGGAGACATGGCCATGTTGGCAGGCTCCGACGGCAGGCCCCTGCCCGGAGTTGCTCCGGTGGCCATTCAACAAGGGCGTCACGCCGCCCAGAACATCTGCCGTCACATCGATGGTAAGTCTTTGCGTCCCTTCCGTTATTTCGATAAGGGTTCTATGGCCACCATTGGCCGCAAGTCGGCCGTGGCCGTGCTGCCGGGCGGGGTCATCCTCAGTGGCTGGCCGGCCTGGCTGGGTTGGCTGGCCGTGCACCTGGCCTTCATCGTCGACCTGCAGAACCGCATCATGGTGATGCTGCGCTGGGGCTGGGCCTACCTGGGTTGGAAATGGAACGTGCGACTGATCACCGACAGCGATTCGCGCAGACTGGAGGGCGGGCCTAACAGCGAGGAACCATTGCAGGTCGTCTATAGCCAGGCCTGAGACCATTCAGGTCGAAGTCGCTCCGGTGGCTTCCGTGAAATCGCGAGAAAAAGCGGTGATCATCCGCCAGATTGCCGTCATGCTGGCCTCGGGGATGCACCTGGGTCAGGCGGTCGAAAGCACTGCCCGAGCAGCTTCGCCCGTCCAGCGGCGCGTCCTGGAAGACCTTTCGAGCCGCCTGCAGGCTGGTCAGGCCCTGTCGGAAGCCATGGCCCATCAGCCCCAGGCCTTTCCAAAGCTGGGGCCGGCCATGGCCGCCCTGGGCGAGCGCAGTGGCCGACTCAGCGAGTGCCTCGGACTGCTTGCCGACTGGAGCGAACGCGAAGAACGCCTGCGCATGCAGCTGGTCAGCGCGTTCACCTACCCGCTGTTCTGCCTGAGCCTTTGTCTCGTCCTCACTCTGGTCATGTTCCGCTTCATCTTGCCGGGCTTCTTCGAAGTTCTCCAGGGCTTCGATGTGGAACTCCCCTGGCTGACCCGGGCCACCTGGGCCACGACCAGGGCCGTGCAAACCTTGCCCTTCTGGCTGGCCCTTGCCGCCCTGCTGAGTCTGGTCCGTGGGTGTTATCAACGGCTGCAATCCACCCCCCAGGGCCGAGCCCGGATGATCCGGTGGTTGGTAAAGATTCCCCAATGGGGCGGGCTGTCGACCGAGGGGGCTTGCCTGCGCTATTGCCTGGCCATGAGCATGGCCCTGGAGGCGGGACAAGATTTGCTCTCAGCCCTCCACTCTGCCGCCCAGGCCAGCCAGGATCCGCGTTTTGAGCACGACCTTGCGCGAATCGTGAAGAGGATTCAGGCCGGCGAGAGCCTGAGCACGGTGTATCCGGCGGCTCCCCAACTCTACCCCGCGGCGATGCGCCAGTTAGTGGCCGGTGGCGAAGAGTCGGCCACCCTCGACCAGGCCTTTCGCATCAGCGCAAACTACCTCCAAGGTTCGCTCGAGCTTCGCCTCGATCTCTGCTCGCGCTTACTCGAGCCGCTCATCCTGGCCTTTGTGGCCAGCCTTGTGGGTCTGGTGGTTCTCTCGGTATTTCTTCCCCTCTCCAGCTATCTGGGAAGTCTGGCCCAATGAGGTCTGACAGCGGACTCAGTCTGGCCGAAGTGGTGATCTCCTCCTTCCTGCTGGCTGCCTGTCTGGTGGTCTTTGGTTCTCTACTGATGACCTCGACGCGTTACTCCAGTCGGCAGCAGCAAAGCCTGATCGCTTTCATGGTGGCCGAGCGCAATATGGAGGACGTGCGCCGCCTGGCTCGATCGGTGGGTCCGGGCGGCTATGGCTTCGACAGTCTGCCCGAACTCATCGGGCCCGTTGAGGATAGCCAGGAATCCGAGTATCTCGTTACCCGGCGTATCCAGGCCTGGCAAACGGCCTCTCCCTGCCAGAGCCTCGAGTCTATCCAGCATCCCTCGGGGATCCGGGTCTTGAGCGGTTCTCTGAAGCGTGTCGAAATCGAGGTGAAATGGGCGCGGGGTCATTACAGCCTGGTGGGGCTTGTGGGTGACCCGCGGCGTGAACTGGCCGATCCGCCGCTGAGTGTGGTGCCCATGTCTCCCTTGCCCACCACCTTGGAGGTCGAGAAAACGGTCGAATTTACCGCCATTTTGAAGGATCGTTTCGACCGCCCCATCGCCGACGCCATGTCGGTTTGGAATGCCTCGCCCTATGGCGTGCCGGTAACCATTAACAGCAGCCGCGACGGACGGCGCTGCAGCATGCGCAATCGCATGCAACTGGGCTCCGAGCCGGTGGCCTACCCAGGCGGGTTGGCCGGCCTCATGGTCGAGGCCTACTATGCCGGCAAGGGGCAGCTCGTCGAAAGTCCCCTGGTGCCTCTGGAGGCGAGATGAAGCGCAGGGGACTCACGTTGATTGAAGTGCTCTTCACCTGTTTCCTGGGGGCGCTGGTGCTGGCTGCTGCGGCCTTGCTCACCCGCCGTGCGGCCGATCTGACCTCCACTCAGCAAGTCGTCGACCAGACCGTCGAGTCGGGTCGCACCGGTCTGGAACGAATCGCTCGCGAAATTCGCGGTTGCCTTGCCGTCGAGTCGCCAGCGGCCGGTGCCTCATCGGTGCTTCGCCTTCGCGTTCACCAGGTTTCACGAGGAGATTGGCTTCCTGACACGGTTCCCACGCCGCTTCCCGCCGAATGGACACCTCAGGCTGCCCGGGTCATCAGCGTTTCAGCCGACGGTCAGGGTCTGCTGTTGCTGCAGGATGGTGCCCAGACGGAGATTCTGGCCAGCGAAGTGCTGGGTTTCCAGTGTGAATCTTTGGAACATGCCGTATTGCTCAAGCTCCAGGTGCGCTCGGCTCGCCATAGTCGCGCTCTAAGCCTGCTGGCCACCCGAAGGATCGAGCCATGAGAGGCTTCCTGCTTCCCGCCGTCTTGTTGCTGGGCACCCTGATGTTGATCATGGGCATGGCGCTGATGACCTCCAAAACCTATCAGCAGCGTCAGTTGTCCGAGTCGGCTCTGGGCCTGCAAGCACTGGAGTTAGCCCGGGCCGGGCTGGAAGACGGGCGGGTCAAATTGCTCAAAGATCCCAAGTTTCCCCCGCCGTCCATTCATGGCCAGAACCGCTTCTGCTACAGTCAGGCACTCGATTCCAGTCAGGGGAAACGCATTGGCCTGTTCCAGGTAGAACTGGATTGGAGCTACGATCAGTCCCCCTACGATGTCTTGAAACTACGTTCCACAGGCTGGGGGTGCAAGCCCGGAGCAGGCCCAGGCCCAGCGAACGGTCGAGGCGGCCTTTCGCATGGAAACCGGCGGTTGGACCATGATTCGCTACGATGAATTCTAACTTCAGGGTAGAACCGGTTTGCCGGTGGGAAAAGCAACCTTGTCCGGCGGTAAGGCGACGTTGATCAGACCGGCAGCCTTCGCCGGTGCCTGGCTCTGGGTCACAGCCGCAGGAACGGCCTGTGGCACCGGCGGCAGAGGAACGCTTCCGAAGTCTGCGATGACCTCATTACCCGCTCTTTGCAGGGTGGTTTTGGCCAGTACTTGCGGTCCCAGGGGGCCGTCGATCAGGCAAAGTTCCGCACTTGCCGGCGGCTCGACCTGCACCAACCGCCCTTCCCATCGCACAAGCCCTTCGGGGTCACTGGTGAGTTGCAGGTCCAGCGGTCCGTCCAGATGCAGTTTCAGCTGCAGGCCGGCCTTGGGCAATCGACCCAGCGCCCGCACGTTCCAGGCCTGAGGTTGCTTGTCGCTATCCCCTGGCCCAGAAGGGCCAGGCCGGCCACCGATGAGCATCGAGAGCAGCGCAGCCAGCAACAGGGCCAGCGAAGTCTTTTCCCAGCGGTTCAAGGCTTCCAGATGGCTGCGGCGTAGCCGTTGACTCCCGAGGCCAGGTAGATCCCGGCTGGTGCCTGGAGCTGCCGCGGGTGGCTGATGTCTTGCGAGTCGTACACCGTGATTTTGTAAGGCAGCGTCCAGGATTGGGTCGTAGCGAAATAGCGCCCGTCCGGGGAAAACGCCAGTTCGCGCTGGGCGATATTGGAATCGGCCTCCCTGAGCCCAAATTCTTCAACACTGGCCCCCGGTTCGTTGCGCACCCTCCACCATCGCTCTTTTCCGGTATAGCGGCTATCTTCCCAATACCGGCGCGCCAGGTAGATGTCTCCATTGGGTGCGTTCCAGCAGGTCGTCCGATCATAATTCGGATCGGGGGGTATCGAAAAATCGCCCCGGTGGCGAGGGGCCGAGCCGGGTGTCGTTGGAAGTTCAAACAGACTGAAATCGCCGCCCCCGTAGCGCCCCTGGGTATAGAGGGCCGTGGTGCCGGCCAAAGGATAGTGGATCGATTGCCACTCCTGTTGCAGCGTCCAGTTTTGCAGGCGTTGGCCGTGCTGGCTTAGCCAGGATTGGCCTCGTTGAACGTTGCCCGTAAACTGATATTCCAGGCCATACTCTTCGTAACGATAAGGGTAAAACCCCTGAACATCGGCACGCCGAGACATCGCCTCGGTCCCGGCACTCCATTGGGGGGCGGAAATTGAGTGCCCGGCACCGGGTTGCCACGACGATCCTGGATCACGCGGGTCAGCTCGCCCTCGAAACGGTAGATTTCAGCCATCAGGCCCGCCCGATTCAGGCCATAGAGCCGGGCGTCACGCTGTGGACGCTGCTCGAAACGAAAACCGGAGCCGTCGGGTCGTATCGAGGCAAAACCCCCAAAAACCTGGCTCCCAGCCCCGACATAAATGGCGTAGGTCAGAATGCGCTGGCCGCTGCCCGTTCGTGGGGGCAGAGCAGCGGCAATCAACTGCTGTGTGCTCTGTCCCTGGTCGTCGGTGACCTCCACCTGAATCTCGATAGGTTGGTCGGGCAGTTGCTCGGGCCGACTGGTCCACGAGGCCTCCCCGATCCAGAGTTGTTCGGCCGAGTCCCAGCGCAGGGGCACGGCTTCCTGGTGGCTGAGCACGCCCAGATTGCTCGTCCAGCGACAGTAGACACGATTGCTATCGGAATCGCGCACCTTCACGCGCAGGGGAAGCAGCGTATCGGGCTCGCTGGTGATCGGCTGGCCGCTGGATTCGGCCGGTTGGGCCACAGCCTGAACGATTTCGGGACGAACCGCCGCCGGCGCCGACCAGGATGGCAGGTTGGACAATAGAGAGGCGGTCGGTAACGAAAGGGGCTGGAGTTCCTCCAGTCCGCGATGCACCGTTATCAGCCCAGAGGAACACCACCCAAGACTGGTCTCTCAGGTTCGCGGGGATCCATTCCTGGGGTTGAAACTGAGGCATGGCTGCTGCACTCTGGTCACCCAGCCACACACATTCGGAGTCGCCGCTATAGTTGAGCCGCTGCAGAGGACGTGCCCTGACCTCACCCTCGAATACCTGAGCCGAACGACACGTGGGGGCCGGAATTCGGGGGAACACGACCCCCACGGCTGCCCCACGCGCGCGGGCCCGCTCGCGGGCCCAACGCAACTGGCTGGCCAGTTCTTCGCTCAGAGCCTGAGCTGATTTCTGGCTGCGTTGACGAGAGGATGACAAGGTCAGCGAGAGCGACAGCAGGATTGCCAGGATGGAACAGGCCAGCAGCACTTCCATCAAACTGAACCCTTTGCGCTTGTGCCAGGTCATAGCCCTACGTTCGCCGGGAGCACCTGGGAGCCTGTTATTTTTGGCCGGGGCAGTCCGCAGGCGCCGACTCAGAGTTTGTCCAGGTCGGGTTGATGGTAGCCGTGAAGCATGCCGCCCACAAAGCCTGCCCCCGCCAAACCCAGGGCCACGGGCCAGCCACCAGCCGCGCCAGCAACGGCCAGGCCCGTGCCCAGCACGGTGCCTCCGATGGCACCGGCGGGCACCATGTAAATCGCCATCATAATGCCGCCAGCGGTTTTGCCAGGCACAGACTTCCAGCCAGCGTAGGCGCCGTGAAGCATTCCATAACCCGCGCCTAAAGTTCCAGCGGCGGTTTGAGTGGTCAATCGACTCAGGCTGTCAAGATTCGTCCCACCGAGTTGGCTGCCCAGGGCTCCAATGGCTGCGGGAGCTCCAAAGAAGGCGGCAAAAGAAGCCCCTCGCTTGAGCATGGTTGAAAAGCTGCCGGTGGCCTCGTTGTCTTTGCGGTCCAACTGAGGGTTATTTGGGGGCTTTTGGGGGCCGGGCGGGTTTGGGCGCCGGTTCAGGGGTTGAACCGTTTGTGGGTTCGAAGGTCGAATCTGCATAGTGCTCTCCTCGGGTTGGTCTGTGACCTATTTATCGTGTACTCTCAGCCTAAGGTCGGGCGCTGAAAAGAGCCTGAAAGACGCACTGGCGGGAATATCGTCCTCTCGATTGCGAATAGCCGGAGTATCTCGGAGGGAGCCCACATGAAACCCGTCACCCTGTTTGTCACCCTGACCCTGAGCAGCGCTGCCACCGCAGCCTGCTGTTACTTCGCCGCTATCAACAAAGACGTCACCCAGCCGGGGCAACGAGCCTTCATCAGTTGGGACGAGCAGCTAAAACTCGAGACGTTTACGGTTCAGCCCCAATTTCAGGGCAATGCCGACGAATTCGGCATGGTGATTCCTACTCCCAGCCAGCCCAAGCTGCAGGAAATGCCCCGCGATTTTTTCCGCGCTCTGGCCGTGTTCACCATCCTGGAACCGATGGACATGAGCAAGTTCAAGCAGATGCAGGTCATGCGCTCCTCGATCGAATCCAAGAACAGCGCGGGCGGTCCAACCCGCCCCGCGGTGCGCGTTTTGGAACGTGGAGTGGTGGGCAACCTCGACTACAAAATCCTCGAGGCCGACAAGGCCGATGCCCTCTTTCGCTGGCTCAAAGACAATCGCTATCACTATGCTGGCGACGAAGCCACGCTGCAGCACTATATCCAGCAGCGTTGGAACTTCACCGTGATGAAGATCGACCCCCGCCAAATGAAAAAGGGCCCCGACGGCAGGTTTCTGGGCGACATTACGCCTACAAGGTTCACTTTCAAATCCAACAAGCCCATCTACCCCCTGCGCATCACCCAGATCAGCGTGAAAGACCGAACCGACGTGCTGCTGTACGTTATGGCTCGGAAGAAAATGGACATGGACGGCAACTGGTCCTACCAGGCCAACTACTTCAGTATGTGGAGCCAGGCTATGGATTGGGCCGTGCCCGAAAAGCTTACAGACGAGGAGAAACGTTGGAAAGCGTCCCTGGCCAAAAAGCCTCCCCAGCCCAACCCCCAGGGTGCCCAGTTGGAGTGGGCCGGTAAGCTTACCCAGAACCGCCTGGCTGTGCTGACCGGCGATCGTCCCTACAACCGCGATGCACCGGCCGAAGAGGTGAAGAAACTCAAGGTGCTCAGCGGCCACCTGAAGCGCGACTGGTATCTGACCAAATTTCGCAAGAACTTCGCCAAAGCCGAAATGACCCAGGACATCGGCTTGGTGGAGGCTCGTTATCAAGGCCAGTCGGACGAACTGGAATACGTCTCCATCCTGCCCACTTCACCGCCCTAATTGGCCGGCCTGACGAGATACCGATCATCCTCGGGCCCGGCCACTTGTCACTACAGCTCAGACCACAGCAGCACCTTCGAGGGCCCGGCGGTGGCCAGCTGTTTGCCGTCGTGAGAGAAGGCGATCACCAGGGGACTTGCGTCGCTTTCTACCTGTTGGTCCCACAGAATTTTCTCTTGCTCGCTGACCCTCAAGTGTCCCTCGCAACTGGAGGCCAGACGGCGACCGTCGGGTGAAAAGCAAAGCGCTCGAAGAGGCTGGCCCAGCGGAGGCAGGGTGGTCGTAGCCCGAGCGGACACCGGATCCCAAAAAGTCACCAGGCCCTGCTGGTCGCCCACAGCCAGCTGCTTGCCATCGGGGGAAAACACCAGGCAGGTGGCTCTGCAGTCCAGCTCCGGCCCGGCCGACCCGTTGTGATTCCAGAGCTTGACTCTTCCATCGGTCATCATCGTGGCCAGGGTGTGACCATCGGGAGAAAGGGGCGACATCGATGGCCCCCGACACTTCGAAGTGGGATGGAGAACCTTCGATCGTTTCGTTGTCGATCAGCAGTTCGGCTCGCTGGGGCTGGAACGTCGCTTTCCCGCCCGCGCGAAGCACAACCACCACGGGCTCGTGCGAGGAAAATCGGGCGCAGGCCAACCAGCGCTTCAGTTGCAATCGCGGTTGGGAGGTCCAACTGGCCGTATCCCAGCTCAGCAGACGGCCTTCATAGCCTGCAGTGATCAGGCCTTGAGGGCCAAAGCCAAGGCTGACCAGGCTGTCTTCGTGAGCGGGCAGCTCGCGCATCGCTGCTTGCCCGCGCAGGTCCCAGACCAGCAAATCGCCGCCTCCGCCGCTGGATTGGTTGCGACCGCCGCACAACCAGTTGCCGCTGGGGTCGAAGGCCAGGCAGCGCACATTCAGCAGGCGATTGTACAGCTCTCGAGGGGGGCCGGGTGGTGAATGGGGTTTGCCGGAACATCCCGAGACCAGCATCAGGAGAAGAAGCCAGCGCATCCCGTCAAGTTCCTTGATGGCCGACCCCTTCCTGTGATCAGACCCGGGCCTATCCGGGCGCCTCTGGTCCAGAACCCGCACCCCGGGCCACCCAGCGCGCACTTTGTGCCTGCAAACCA
>CAZYPN010000106.1:0-9657 GCA_964649085.1 uncultured Burkholderiales bacterium
GCTGCCCCAACCAGCTCTACCTGCACGTCCACCATCTCACCTACTACTGCCAGAATGGCACCACCACGCCCGACAACCTCATCACCCTGTGCGCCAGTTGCCACCGCAACCTGCACAACGGCCACCTGCGCATCGAAGGCACCGCCCCCCACGACCTAACCTTCCGCGACCGCCACGGCCACAACCTCAGCCAGCAACACCAGCTGGAAGTGGCCGAATGGCTCGACTGGTTCCTCGGCTGGCCCGGCAGCCAGGACAACTCCCACCGCCACCGAGCCCAGAGCAGGCCCCTAGAGCTCATGGGCTGAATTGCTCTTGTGATGGACGCTCCTAGCACTTCCGGTCGTGTCACCACTACGGCGCTCGGCGCGAGACCCTGCCGGGCGGGTTCGACAACGTGCCCGGTGGGATGCCGTATGGGGTCTGGTAGGGACTTTGGCGGGCGCCTCCAGAGGTGCATTCGTCAATGTCTAGATGAGAATGGTTGCTGATAATGACCAGAGACAACGCTGAGTTGCTGATGAAGAGGTTGGTGGCCTTGAACGGACCTTTCAATGGCGTAATAGAGGCTATCGAACAAATCTCGGATCAAGATGAGAAAAGACGCTTCAGAAAAGAGATCGCAGAAATCATTGCGATTACCTACACCAACCTAACGGTTCCAGTCACCAAGCAGTATCCGGAACTCGACCCTTTGAAGGATTTGCCAAGCTGAGACCACTGAGAAGCGGGCCACAGGGCCAGCTTCCCCTGTCCTGTTTGCAAAAAACATTGCTAGCGCAGCGGACGATGGTGAAAATGAAGAAAACTAGGATTCGACCGACTGTGACTGCTCCTTACCTGCGGCGGGTTTGGCTTGATTCTGAGCTGGTTCCGTCTCGAGAGCAGTATCCATTCTGTCTTCCTTTTCTTCGGTTCGGTCTAGATCTTTGCTTCGACCGTTCCATCTGCATCCTGGCTGGCGAGAATGGCTCGGGGAAGTCCACTCTGCTGGAAGGAATAGCAGCATTAGCTGGATACGACGAGGCTGGCGGTGGCAAAGGTTATGTGGCCGTTGATCACTCAAAAGCCAGGGAAACGATGGGTGGAACCTTGGGGCAGGCTTTGCGTGGTGCTTGGCTGCCGAAGATTAGCACGGGGTGGTTTTTTCGGGCCGAAAGCTTCTTCAGTGTAGCTCGCTACCTGGATCAAGCCGCTGAGGAAGTAGGCCATGTAGGGCCTGATTTTTTATCCCACTCGCACGGCGAAGGCTTTCTAAGATTTTTTCAGGAACGCTGCTCTCGCCCGGGATTTTTCCTTTTCGACGAACCCGAGTCGGCGTTGTCGCCCTCGCGTCAAATAGACTTTCTTCGACAACTGCGTCGGATGGACTATAGTGGTCAATGCCGGGAGCAACCCCGTTTTCATGCAGACGGTTTTACAGGGCTCAGGCCACATAGTGTTCCCAAAGTTCCTTGGGAAGAGTTGCGGCCTTGATCAATTCTTTCCAGCGTCCAGCAATGAGTTGGCAGCGTAGATGCATGAGGCCCTGTGCATTTGGGATACCCCAGAAAATCCCGTTTCCTTTGAGTCGCAAGTTAACGATCCGTCTGATACCGCTCTCAACGGCACCTGAGCCGAGGGGAAGTCGGCGGCGCCGGCAGCCGCGGTAGTCCAGTCGATTGGAGTTATTGCTGAAGTAGTGGCTTGAGCCCGTGCGAACTGTCTCGCACTCCATCTGTAAGCGCTCCAATTGGCCGGTGTGGAGTTCTTGAATCCTTGCCCGCACCCAAGAATGGCGTTGATTCTCGGTCCAGTCACAGCGCCCGCGAGCCTCGTCGTGAAGCCTCTCAACGGCATGGTAGTAGTCGACAAGTTCGGTCACTCGAGAGCGCTCAATTCCGGTTGCCTTCAGGAGGTCGTCGATTCGATTCCAGATCCATTCCGCCCCGTCTCCCAACAGGATCACTTCCTTGGCCAAATGGGCACCAAGGAAGGACAGGTAGGCAGCGAGGAGTCTGAAGCACTCGTCGGCCCCGCCCATCGTGCCGCCGTAGACGCAAAGTCCGTCTTTGCGCCGCCGACCCTCGTCCAACTCATAGATGACAAAGACTTTGGGCTCTCTCCAAACCCCTTTGAACTTCCGCCTCTTGGTCCTTCGCCCTCGTCTCCCATAGGATTCTCGAGTTCTCACTCGGCCGCCATCGATAGCCACGCCAATTCGCATACCCGAGCACGCTTTGCCCTGGAGCTTTTTGTCCAACCTCTCTGTCAGGTGTCCCTCAAATTCCAGAGCTCGACTTGCAAGCTGCATGCCGATTCTTGTCACGGTCTTTGGGTCTAGCTTGAGGCCCTGCTCCGTCAACACCGCAGTGGCCTCGTCTACTGGCGCTCTGGCCAACTGGCTGGCGACGATACTGGCGACACCCGGAGTTACACGACCATGAATTCCCAGCAGTTCCAGAGTTGGGTAAAACCCGTTCCCGCTCTTGCTTCTGCCAGCTTTGGGGCGGCCTGGGCGCCTGGGAGGCCTTGTAAGATAATAGGGAGCTTCCAATCTCTCAATGGTTCCTCCGAGCAGCTGCACGCGGACTGGAGCGTTAGACCGCTGCAGGCGACAACCGGGTCTTTGGGCCACCAGTGATTCAGCAGCAGCCTTAATCGGAGCGCTTGCCAAAAGGATTCGAATCGCATGGGCTATCACGGCGTCGCCGATGAGGCTCTTCACCTGCGGATAAACCAACTGCTCGAGGCGCAGTAGCGACTCAGGGGTCGGGCTCTCGAGGGTTGCGAAGAAGTCTTCAAGTTTCACTGCCAAACACCGGAGCCCCCCAAACAAGGTCTCCCAAATCGCCCGGATCCAAGGAACTGGCTGGTCTCCAATAGAACACTGCATGGCGAGCCTCCGTCACATTTGATGTGGTTTTTACAACGGGGGCTTCGCTTTTTGTACGCAGGTACCGCTCGCTCTTTGCACTATTTTGGGGTTACTCCCGTCAATGCCAAGTTATCATGGCGACCCATTCCCCTATCCTTATGGCCTATCCGCGCGCGCAGTTACTACAGATTTCGTCAAATGGCTTGCGCCCAATTTGCTTGGAGGATGTTGAACATTTTAAGCTTCTGAAAGATTTTTTCCAGCATCCACATCGCTGGATCAACGAATACCTTGAAGCGCCTGAACCGTAGAAGCGGCCGCACTGATGCTGGTCTAGTACGGAGACCTGGAGCGAAACCGGCCGGCCCCTTTAGGCTCCCCTCCTGCCTTAATCTCGAGAAGAAGCCAATCCACGGATTGGCCCCTCGCTTTCACCCCGAAAGCCGCCTTCGGCGGCCCTTCGAGCGGGGCCAGTTACTCGGCTGGCCCGGCCGATCGAATCCTGAGCGAGCCCTCGATCAGGCTCGCGCCCATCGCAGCCCCTGAGCCGATTCGCCCCCCCCCGAGGAAGGGCCTCTCGGGCTGCCAGCGAATTACTTAGGACTCTATGCAATCAGGAGGGCCCGTGAGCGATCCGATTTCCGCCAGCCCGGTTGGAACCCCCACTTTGCGCGGCACGGTCCCGGTGCAACGTGCCGAGGCCGGGCCCGCAACGCGCCAAGTGACCCCCGAGGCCGGCAATGCCACCCAACAGCTCGCCTACCAGCAACAGGCCCTCGAAGACGTCGAGGCCATTCGCCAACTCGGTCCCAGCGGCGCCCGCCTGCGCACGCGAGGAGAGCACATCGCCGCCATCGACTATCCTCCCGGCAGCGACGGGTCGAGGCGGTCGCGCAGCTTCAGCTACGATGACCAGGGTCGAATTCGCCAGGTGCGCGATACTCGGGGCGAGCTGTGGACGCGCCAGGAGGGCGACCGTTGGACCAGCGACCGCGGCAACACCTGGCACGGCGAAGTCGGGCTGAGCCCCGATGGCACCTATGTCGAAACCGGTCGCTCCGGAGTTCGCACCACCTTCGCCACCGATGGCACCGAGCGGCTAGAGCGTCTGCGCCATACCCCGACGGGCAACGAAATCGCCAGCGCCAGCATTCATTCCAGCATCCCCATGCACCCCTCCTGGAACGAGCCGCCCCTGGATGGCTGCTTCGACGACCGGGGGCAACTGGTGCTGTCGCGCTTGACCCCCGAACGCTTCAAACGTCTCAGCCCAACTCATCGCAAGGCCCTGATGGACATCCTGGCGCGCACCCAGGTCGAAGTCTCCACCACCAGCGCCAGCGGTCGCAGCGGGAGGGGGCGAGCCAATGGAGCCACGGCCCTGGCGGCCGTGATGTGGGCCAGCGGCGACAGCCAGGCCTTCGCCCAGGCCTTTGCGGCTTCCCCGGCCCAGGTATTGCCGCATCTCTCGGGAGGTGGAGCGCGCGTATTGACGGCCGAGAACATGGCCTTGATCCTTCGCGAAATGGCTTCCAGCGGCGGCAAGCTCGAGCCCCCCGAACTGGACGCATTGGGAAGCCTGGTACAGAAGTATCTCGAGCATCACGCGGGCAAAGATCCCCAACGCGCCCGGACCGCCATGGAGCAGCTCATGCGGGCAGTGTCCAGCTCAGGCCTCGAGGCGACGCCCGCCAATGCCGGCATTGTGACAGGAATCGTCATTTCCGGAATGCTGAAGCATTTCTCGGCCATTGAGGCCTCCGACTCCGAGCGCAACAACATCGTCAACGGCGTCGCCGACGGCGTCGCGGCGGTGGCTGGCAGCATCCCTCCCTGGGGTCCGGCGGTGGCCGTCGGGGTCATCGGCTTGCGCACGCTCTTCAACTCGGGTTTCAAACCGCGCGACTACAGCGAAGTGGCCAGCCGGATGCAGGGTGCCATCCAGCTCGACTGGCTCCAGGGTCACAACCTTCCCCCGGGCTGGAGCCGCGACGATATCCAGGACGCTCTGCACTGGATCCAGACCACCATCTTGAACAATGGACAACGTTGAGGAGGTCGACATGTCGCTAGAGATTTCTCAAATCCCCAAAGCAGCGGCTCGCGAACTGCTGGCCGGCATCGCTCCCGTCGCCGACAGCGGCGAAGTCAGCTGGAGTGAATTCTTCTCCGCCCCCTCCGAGCAGCGAGCCGAGTTGCACCAGGGTGAGCAGCATTGGTCGGCCAGTGCCCTCCTCGGCGGCGAGCGCGGCCCGGAGCTGGCTCAGCTGATCGGCGACTGGCTCGCCCAGGCCGGCGACCAACTGCCCGAGGCGCGCCTGCGGGCGCGGTTCACTCACCAACAGTCCGAACTCTGGATAGAGCACGCCGTGGCCGAAGCGGGCCAGGCCGTCGAGCACCACCGGCTCGACCAACACGACCCCAGCCGCAGCGGCCTCGCCGAACTGCACCGGGCGCTGCGCCAGTGGATTTCCGGTCAGCCTGCCGAAACCCGACTCACCCTGCGCTCCCAGTGACCAGGGGGAGGCCCCTCCTCTAAGGAATCCCTCCTGATGTTCGCCCTCTTCGGCATCCTGCTCCCCCTCATCGCCTGGCTGGTCGAGAGCGCCACCCACGTCTGTCGCAACAACTTCTTCGACCCACTCCCCACCCCCTTACACTCGCTGCTCTGGCTGTGCATCCCCCTCTCCAACGCCTGGGTGCTCTCCCTGCGCCAGCGCCAGGGCCCCCGCCGCGGGTTGGGCGTCTTGTGCGGAGTGGCCCAGGCGGTGGTCATCGTCTACACCCTGCTGTTCCTGCCCCTGCTTCCCATCAGCCTGTTCGCCATCGTATTCTGGGGCCTGGGCATGTGCTCGCTCTCCCCCTTGCTGGCCCTCCCCTGTTGTCTCACCGCCTTGCGCTCGGTTTCCCAGCCCACCCGGCCGGCGGGCCGCGGGTTCGGCTTTCTACTGGGCATCTTCTTGCTCATCCTGGCCCAATGGCCCGAGGCCCTCACCTACTGGGGCCTGCAGCTAGCCCGCAACCCTCAGCGCCAGCAGCAGGGCATCGCCTGGCTGCGGCGCTACGGCCACCCCGACATCATGCTCAAAGCCTGCTACCAGAAGGCGCGCTGGAGCAGCAGCCTGCTGGGTATGGCCATCACCCTGGGCAACCCTCCCGCCCCCGAAGAAGTGCAGCCGCTCTACTATCGCGTCACCGGCACGCCCTTCAACGAAATGCCACCGCCGCTCCAGCTTCGAGGCTTCGGCGACGACCTCGATCCCGACCGTGGCCAGGGCGAGGTGGGTCAGCGCTCCCTCATCCAGCTCACAGAGTCCAGCTTCCGGGCCGAGGTCGACGAAACCGTCTCCACCGTGGCCTGGCACTGGAAGCTGACCTTCGCCGGCCACTCCCAGGCCGGACAGGCAGAGGCCCGCTGTAAAGTGCAACTGCCGCCCCAGGCGGTGGTCAACGACGCCTACCTCTGGGTGGGTGACAAAAAACGTCGCACCCTCATCGCCTCCCGTGGCAAAGCCAAACTGGCCTACGAAAAGGTGGTCGAAACCCAAAGAGATCCGCTGCTGATCACCACCTGCGGACGCGACCGCGTGCTGGTTCAGTGTTTCCCGGTGCCGCCCGGCGGCGAGATGTCTCTCGAGCTCACCCTCACCGCTCCGCTGCTCAACGACTCGCAGGGTTTCGCCTGGCTGCAGCTGCCCGCCATCAGCGAGCGCAACTTCAGCCTTCGCGCCCCCCACCGGCTCCAGGCTCCCGGCATGCCCGCCCGCGTCGGCGCCCTCTCGCTGACCCATCGTCCCATCGCCGCCCGCCTGCCCCGCCCCCCCGTCCAGCAGTGGAGCTGCGCCGACGGCAAAGCCTTCACCCAGGCTCGCTGGACCTCATCCCCCCAGGCGGCCCGCCCCCTCTGCATCGTTATCGACGGATCGGCCAGCATGCAGCCCTATCGTCCGGTCCTGGCCCAGGCCCTGCGCGCCTATCGCTCCAGCCAGCCGGTCAGCGTGCTGCTAGCTGGCGACCAGGAGCTCACCCTGCTGCCTGCGGGACCGGCTCAGCCCGAACGGCTGGAAGAGGCGGCCCGCGCGCTGCTCAACGCCCCCCTGGTCGGCGGCCAGGACAACCTTGCGGCCCTGACCGCGGCCGACCCCCAGGCCACGGTGCTCTGGCTGCATGCCGGCCAGCCCCAACCCTGCGACGCCTCGGCCCTGCTCCCCCAGGCCGACAACCTGCTCTCGTTCAGCTGCCGACAGGCCCCCAACACCCTCGCCGAGCAGCTCAACCTGCGCGAAGTGCCCCGACTCGGCTCTCTGGCCAGCGACCTCCAGCACCAGCTGGCCGTGCTCGGTGGCCAGGCCGCGCCCTACGCGCGTCTCGAGCTGAGCCGCTCCAACAAAGCTCAGACCTTCCACAGCCACAGCCCCCACCTCAACGCCCTGTGGGCCCATCAGCAGTGTCAAATTTTGCCCCACCCCGAGGCTCTCAAGCTGGCGCAGCAGTATCACCTGGTCACGCCCGACACCGGCGCGGTCGTGCTCGAAAATGAAGAACAGGAGCGACAATACGGCCTCCTCCCCGCGGGCGAGATGCCCATCGTTCCCGAGCCCGCCACCGTGCTGTTGCTTTCAACCCTGGCCGCCTGGATGCTATGGCAACGTCCACGCTCCTAGCCCTGGCCTGTTGGCCGGCCTGGCTCTACCTGTTGCAGCGCTGGGTCGACGGCAGCGACGAACCCCTGGGCCTGCTGGCCGCCGCCAGCCTGCTCTGGCTCTCGCGCACCCCGGTGCGCCAATCAAAACCGGCCGGCCCCTGGCTGGTCGGCTTGCTGGCCTATGGCGGCCTCAGGCCCTATGCCCCGCCCATGCTTTCCTCGGCCCTGGCCTTGCTGCTCCTCGCCGCCGCCCTCAGCCAGGCCCGTCACGGACGCATCCTCCCGGGTTGGCTGGGCCTGGCCCTGCTCAGCCTGCCCAGCCTCGCCAGCCTGCAGTTCTTCCTCGGCTACCCCGCCCGCCTCAGCGCCGCCTGCGCCGCCCAGAACCTTCTGAGCCTCGAAGGCTTCCCCATCCAGCTTCAGGGCCTGGTCCTCCAATGGGGCCAACAACGCCTCTCCGTCGACCCCCCTTGCAGTGGCCTGGCCGGACTCTGGATGCTGCTTTTCTACACCATGCTGCTGGCCAGCCAGCGCCGTTGGAACCTCCCCCGCACCCTTACCATGGCCGGCCTGGCGGTGGCCGTAGCCTGGGCCGCCAACGTCCTGCGCCTCAGCGGCCTCTTCTTCAGCGAACTGGTGCTGCATCGCCCCGAGCTGCACCAGCCCGTGGGCCTGGTCACCTTCCTGCTGGGCCTGGCCAGCTTGCACCACCTCGCCCCTCCCCCCCAGGACCCCCAAAACCAATCCCAGCCCCAAACCCCGTCCCCCGAAGCCGCTCCTCCTCCCGCCCCTCTGATCCTCCTGCTGGCGGCATCCGGCCTCTTCAGCGCCCCTCCCCCAGCCCCGCCCGCCTTTCCCGGCTGGCCTCGCCAGTGGCAGGGTCGGCCGCTGCACATCGCCCAGGAAGTCACCCTGCCCGGATTCCCCGGTCGCATCGCCCGCTGCCACACCCCCCAGGGCCCCCTCTTGCTGCGCTGGGTCAACCGCCCCACCCGACTGCTGCACAGCAGCGCCGACTGCTATCGGGCCGCCGGCCTGCCCTTCCAGGGCGAGGAAACCATCTACGACGCCGACGGTCGCCGCTTCCACGACGTCTCCCAATGGTATTGGGCCGCCAGCTTCGGAACCAGTCGCGGACCCTGGATCGCCGAAACCACCTCAGCGAAACAACCCCGTCCTTGACCAAGAGCGAATCGAGCCTGATCCTTCTGGCCGCAGCACTCTCCCTGAGCGGATGCAGCCGCTCCCCCGCCCCCGCCAGCCTTTCAGCCTCGCTCAGGAAAGGGGCAACCTTGTTTTCGCAGCACTGCGCCGAGTGCCACCTCGACGGTGCTCACTATCGCCATCTTCCGCGTACGTCGCAAGGCCCCCTGATTCTGCAAGCTGACCATAAGCTCCAGAACGGAGATTCGCTCGAGGCCATGCATACGCTCATCCAACAAGGTCTGCCCGGCACGGCCATGAGACCCTATCGTCGAGAACTGACCGATCAAGAGGTCTGGCATATCGTCCATTTCATCCACTCCAGGAGACCGCAGGCCCCGGCCAGAAACCCGCCCCATGGGGAAGCAAACCAGGAGCTACATCGCCCACCTGATCCTGCGGGTCGTCTACAAGGATCCCCGCCCCGACGAATCCATACCCCTCTGGGAGAACCTCCACCTCATCCGAGCAGCCGATGACCATGAGGCCTTTCAGCAGGCCGAACACGTGGGCCGCCAGAGCGAAGTTCTCGATGACTTTTTCTGCGACGACCATCCCGCCACCCTACGGTTCGTCGGCGTCCGAAAGATGAAGCTCATTTCCGCTCCCCTGAGACACGGCCTCGAACTCACCGACATGCAGCTGGAAGTTGCTTCGGAACAAGATTTGGCCGCACTCATGGCAAACCAGACAGTGGGTCTGGTTTGCTACGACGACTTCGGTTCCCCCAGCACAGCCCCTCACACCCCCCAACCAGCCCTCCCCAGCCCAAAAACCACCCAAGACGACCCCCCACCGATCGAACACCCCTCAAATCATCCCACAAATCGCCATCAAACCCCATAACCAAGCCATTCCGAACAAACCCGAAACTTGACGTTCGCCCCCCTCCATGCCCTACCCTAGAGAGATGACAAACCTTGACCCCACCACCCTCAGCCCCCGTCAACTC
>CAZYPN010000107.1:0-8891 GCA_964649085.1 uncultured Burkholderiales bacterium
TCGGCTCCGGCCGCTTCGGCCACACCCTCCGCCGCGACGCCTCTGCGCCCGGAGAAGCCACCCGCACAAGCCGGTGCTACAAACCAGCCCCAGCCACAGTCGGCCCAGGCCGCTCCAGCCCCTGACCCGACGCCGGTTCCCCCCACCCAAGAAAGGCCGCCCAATGCAACTCCAACTGCACAGGGATCCTCGGCAAAGGTCGATGCACCTCGTAGCGAGGTTCGTCCCGAGCCTGAATTGCATCAGCACGACTACGCTCTATCAGCCCCTTTCAGCACCTTTGCTCGTCGGACCAGGTTCACCGGTCCTCGTGAAGTAGACGACTCGGGGCGTCCACGGACCCCACTTGGACCGCCTCCGGACGAGAACGACCAGACCCGGGGCAACATTCGCGAATTGCGAGCCCAGGCCAAAGAGCAGGCCGCACGAGTGCTGGCCCAACAACAGCAGCTATCGGAAAATCCGGTGGAGGTCCGCCGAGAGCGAGAAATCAAAATTGAAGAGCGTCAACGCGAGAACGATGCCATCGAGGGCATCAAGGAGCGTTCGGAAAAGCCCCGTCCCGCACTGTCGCCCAATCTGGCCTTGAGTCGAGTCATCACCTCGACGGCCATCCAGGCCGGTAACCCGATCGAAGGGCGCAGTCGCTATCCCGAATGGCTTCAGGGCAAAGCCGAGGATGCAACTCCAGCCTATCTGACGGCCATCCCAGAAGCACCCCGAGGTCCTAAACTGCCCGATTCGGCTCCGGCGGTCCGACCACGTGAGGCCCCAGAAGCCTTACGCCCGGAAGCGCGAAGGACCGATGCCCAGCGCGAGGAGCGGCCGGAAGTTCGTGCTCAGTTCTCGGCCGCGGCGCCTTCCGCCAGCGCCCAGAGCGAACTCGTGCGCAATGTGGTCAGTCAGGGCCTCGCGCCCGTGCCGCGTCAAGTTGCTCCAGAGACCACCAGTCGTAGCCAGGAGACTCCAGCCAAATCCTCGCGCAACGAAGAACGAGACGAGAAGACTGAAGCTATAGCGCCTGCGACTTCCCGCGGAGGGGCTCGAGTGCATTCTCAAGCCCCCGTGGATTCGCTGCGGGGCCTGCAGGGCGCCCTTTCAGGAACCGTGGGCAAGCGCGAGGGACAGGACGACAGCAAAGCCTTGTTGCCCAATGTGGCCGCAGGATGGAGTGGCGAAAAGACTGCTGATACCCAGCTCAACAACGGTCGGGTGGCCACGGGCCACATCCCCGTCGTGTCGCCCATGCTCGACGAGCTGGCCGAGAAACAACGCAAAGAGGTGCGCAGCCGCGGTCTCTTTGCCGAAAGCGAAGAGAACCTGCTGTCCCCGCGTCACGAACAAGAACGTGGCAGGGAAAACATCGAACGCAGCGGGGCGCTGTTGCCCGCGGCGGAGCGGGTTGCCCCCCGTCGCAAAGAAGAGGCGATTCAGCCCTCGGCCCAGCGCCAGGAGCACAGTGAAGAAGTGGGCGACCAGTCCAGCCGTGGCCGCGGGGGGTCGGGCTCCGGAGGCCAGGGAAAAGATCGCGACCAGAGCGGTCAACAAAGGGCTCCCCAACAACTGGAGCAACAACAGGTGCAGGCTCAGCGACGCACCCAGTCGGAAACCCGAATGGAACTGCAGCGACTCGAAGCCTACCGAATCGCTCGCACCGAAGCCGCTCTCAAAGTGGGCCTGAGCAGTCAGCAAAACCCACAAGGTCAGCAGCTGGCCGAATTGATGACCCGCCACGCGGGCCACAACATGGAATCGCTGCTCAAGAAGACCTATCGACTGGATTCGCTCAAAGAACTCAGCGAGGACGAGGCCGTCAACTGTCTGGGCCTGGTGCTAAAAATGGGGGGCGAGTTCACCTATGCCCACTCAGCCCGCGTATTGGAACTGGCCATGGACCTGGCCGACGAGGTGGGCATTGTGGACGAGCGGACGCGCCGTCAGATCCGCCATGGGGCCCTGCTGAAGGACACCGGTGAAATGGCCCTGATGCTGGACGAAGCCCCACCGGGCAAAATCGAGAAAATGAGCGAGTTTCTCAAGAGTCAGGACCTGCGCAAGGCCGGATTGCTGCACGATATTGGCAAGACCAAGATTCCTCCCGAAATCCTATACAAACCTGGCAAGCTGACCGAAGAAGAATATGACATCATGAAGTTGCACCCCGTCATCGGTGAGCAGATCGTCTACCCCATCGAGTCGCTGCGTCATCTTTGCCCCATCATTCGGGGTCACCACGAGCGCTGGGACGGGAAAGGCTACCCTGACGGACTCAAAGGCGAAGCGATTCCGCTGGGTGCTCGGATCATTGCGGTGGCCGACGTCTTCGACGCTCTGGCCGCCGAGCGGCCCTACAAAGCCGGCATGCCCATCGATCGGGTTCAGGCCATCTTGAAGGAAGGTCGAGGCACCCACTTCGACCCCGACCTCGTGGACGCTTTCGAACGAGTGCTACAACGACGCTATCCCGAACTCAGCAACCCCTTTGCCTGAACCTGGCAGGAAACCCCTGACTGAGCGTGCATCTCAATCTCGATGACCGTTTCATTCCTAACCCTGATCGCCGCCTTCACGCTGGCCCTGGCCCTGGGTAGCGTTATTGAATGGGTGGTGCATAAACACTTCATGCACAGTATTCGCTTCATGCGCACACCCCATGATCGACACGCCGTGCTGCATCACTCGGAGCGACGTGCCCCGGGCAAGTTCTTTGCCAAGGAAGAGGAGCTTCGCGAGTATCACCTTTTCGAAACCTCGTTTATGCCCATCCTGTGGCTGCTGCATACGCCTCTGTTCTACGCCGTGTACTGGTGGCTGGGGAGCTGGGCCTGCCTGGGCGTGGCCGCGGGCACGGCGGCCTATGTGGGCGCCTACGAAATGCTGCATTGGAGCATCCACTGCCCCGACGAATTTCCTTTCCGCAAGCACCGCTGGTTTCTCTTCTTGATCGAGCATCACCGCCGCCATCACCATCGCTCCAACATCAATTACAACGTGGTGCTGCCGCTAGCCGATTGGATGTTCGGCACGCTGAGCTTCCGTGATGTGAAGCCCGAGCCCGAGCAAATCTAGGCTTTATGCCCTGGTTCGGGCCCCTGGGCTCGTTGAGCTGGAATGCCTCGATCTGGCTGACCGAATGGGCCCGTCTGCGCAAAGAGCCCTGGTGGTGGGAACTCCGTCGGGCCCTGAAAGAGGAATTCGCCGACCTCGATCCTCATGAACTCGTGCAACGCCTGCGAGGCAAACGACACATCGGCTCTCTGGCCTTTGGAGAAACGCCTTGCCTGTCGGTTCTAAAGATTCTTGAGACCGCCCAGCTCGAGGCAGGCTCGAGGCTTGTCGATCTGGGTTCCGGCAGGGGGTTGCCCTGTCTTACAGCCGCAGCTCGTGGAGTTCCCTCGCTGGGCCTGGAATACTTTGCTGTCTATACCGAACGCTCGACTCGTATTGCCAGGCGCCTGGGAGTTCCCGCCAGCTTCTTGAGCGGCAACCTGCTATCGCGCCCCCTGCCACCCGCCCAACTCTACCTGATATCAGCCACCGCCTTCCCCGAACCCTTCCGAGCTCAGCTCCAACAGCACCTGCATCAAGCCCCCTCAAACTGCTGGATCGTAACCCAGGACTGGATTCTCGACCCCCCTTTCGTGGTCACCCGAATGCAGCAACTACCCGGGAGTTGGGGGGTGGCGCGCTTTGTCTATCATCAAAAGCCCTCTTAGCGGCGGTAGGGACATTTTTTGTCACCCGAGCGGATGGCACGCCTCAGAATGCTTTTCCAAAGAGTCGGCGAACATGGCCTGGTTATGAATCCCATCACGACTACCGGCGCTACTCCCAGGACTTCGGTGCGAGCAAACATGGCCGCCCCAATCGTGGTGCGCCCGGCCCCCGAGGTCAGCGAAGGCGTGGCTTCGTTATCGTTGCAAACGCGCGTCGACCTGTCACAAAAGGCTCAGGTCGCACCTCCGCCACCTCCGGCTGAAACCAAAAAGCCGAAATCCACCCCACCCTCAACGCCGCGCAGCGAAGGCGTCTGCACCACCGACTTTACGGGTCGGACCTGCAGTGGCACGCTGAGCGGTCCTTTGCTGATGGAAGAACCGTTGACCGAGTTGCCCCAAGACTCGGCTGCGCTGGAGGCCGCAGGTCGATTTTTCGCCCTCCTCGACTCTGAACTATTGACGGCCCAACGTAGCGACCAACCGCTGGCCACTGCCGATGACATCCACTACTACGGCGTGCTGGACGGGGTGGCTCTGGTCACCCACAGCCAACCCCTGGAAGCCACCGGCGAAGAGCGCCATATCGTCCTACCCGAGGGCGGGGTGGTGCGCATCACTCAGGCCGAGGGCCGGCTCTCGCTGTTTCTGCCGGCCGAGAGCCTCGGCGAAATGGTCAGCTGGGGCAAACGGCTGCTGGCTGAGGCCTGAACCACCAAGGGCGATGACCGTTGAGCTGCCCCTGCATCGCGTAGGCGACCTGAGCCCGCACATCCGCTCGTCGATGAAATCCCTATATGGCCAGATCTATCAGGACAGTGCCCAGTTCGACGTCGACCTCGATCAAAAAGACTGGGCTCTGCTGCTGGTTCAAGACAACCAGCTGGTGGGTTTCTCCACCCTGCAGCGCAGCCTGGAGCATTTTCAAGGAAGCCCGGTGGCCGTATATTTCTCGGGGGACACGCTGGTGCTCCCGCAGCATCGCCATCGTTTCCAGCTTCCGCGGCTGTGGGCTCGTGCGGTGTTTGAACTGGTGGCCCAGGACACGCTACCTTGCTACTGGCTTCTGATTTGCTCGGGTTTTCGCACCTACCGATTTCTCTCGGTGTTCTACCGCGAGTTCTATCCGCGCTATGACCAGCCCACGCCGCCCGACTGGGCAAACTTCATGAGCGCCCTGGCAGAACGCCGTTTCGGACCCCTTTACGACTCGCAGAACGGCGTCGTCCGGCTGGCCAGCGCCTGTAAAGAGGGCCTCCCCGAGCGCCAGCTGGACCCCCATGCGCAGTTCTTTCTAAGTGCCAACCCGGGTTGGGTTAAAGGCCACGAGCTGGTATGCCTCACCCGTCTCAGCGTGGACAACCAATCGGCCGCTCTGCAGAGACTGTTGCGAGGGTGAACCCGGCCACTCTGCTGTGGTGGGCTTCTTGCTGGCCCGAAACCCTGGCCTTCACCCACGCCTGTGGCAGCGTTGCTTATACCCAACGGGCCCAATTGTCTCGAATTCTCGCCCAGGCCGTCCCCAGCACCCTGGCTCGAAAGTGGCGACTGAGCGGGTGCGAAAACTGGGACGACTTTCGTGCCCGCGTGCCTCTTAGCCAGTATTGCGACTATCAAGAATCGATTGAGCGCATTCGTGGCGGCGAGTCCAACCTGCTCAGTCGTCAGCCCGTGCATTTGCTCGAACCGACCAGCGGCAGCCAGAGTGTCAAGTTGATCCCCTACACACCCGGATTGCGCCAGGAGTTTCAGCGGGGCATCGCCGCCTGGGTGGGTCGCCTCTTTGCCCAATGCCCCGCCTTGCTTACTGGGCGACATTACTGGTCGATCACCCCGCCCGTGAAGTTACACGCCCGAGGCGATGACCGTGTGCCTGTGGGATTTGATCACGACAGCCAGTATCTGGCGGGTTTCTCGGGTCGATTGGTGCAACGCATCATGGCCGTTCCTCCCACGGTGCTGCAAGCAGAGGACTATCTCGAGGCCACCCTGGATGCCCTGCTGGCCTGCCCAGATCTCTCCATGGTGTCGGTGTGGAGCCCCAGCCTGTGGCTGATGTTGACGGAACGCCTGCAAGAACGTCGTGGGCTTTGTGCCGCCCAGTGCTGGCCGCGATTGGCCTGTATCAGTTGCTGGGCCGACGGCTACTCCGCCCGTTTTTTGACCGAACTACACCGGCTCTTCCCTGCTTGTTGGCTGCAGCCCAAGGGCCTGATCGCTACCGAGGCTTTCTGCAGCCTACCCTGGGGACACTCTCCGGTGCTGGCCGTGCGCAGCCACGCCTTTGAATTTCTCGACAACCAGGGGCGCTCTCGATTGGCCCACGAAGTCACCCAGGGAGAAGAATATGAGCTGGCCGTCACCACCAGCGGTGGCCTTTATCGCTATCGACTCGGCGACCGGGTGAGGGTCACCGGTTACTTCCGTGAGGCACCCCGACTCGAGTTTCGCGGCCGAGTGGACGATGTGGTCGATCGCTTCGGTGAAAAGTTGAGCCAGGCCGAGGTCCTTCGAGCCCTGCCCCCGGGGTGCGACGGCATGCTTGGTTACGAAACCGAATGTCGAGCCTACGTCTTGTTCAGCCAGCACCCCGCAGTGGGTCAATGGGCCGCAGAACTCGAGAAACACCTTCAACAGCATCACTTCCACTACCGGGTGTGTCGTTCTCAGGGTCAACTGAAGGCACTGGGTGCGTATCGGTTGGCCTCGGGGAGCTGGGAAGCCTATTTTGCGCGTACTGCCGAGATGGGGCAACGCCCTGGAGACTGCAAACCGCCCCCGATCGCCCCTGGAGAAAACTGGTCGCGGCACCTGCCCGGAGGATTCTTAGCCGATCCATGAGTGGCTGCGGGCCTATTTCCGGTTTTCCCTGGATTGGACCACGAACTTTTTGCTGATTTCCGGTCTCTATAGGAAAACGTATTCGGAGGACTTCTTGTTATTTCGACTTCTGTTGGTGTTCCTGACCGTGTCTAGCGCTCTGGCTCGTCCTCTCGAACCCGCCCAGGTCATCGACGCCCTCGAGCCCGGTTGGCGCATCCCCCTGGCGGTGCGCGCCGATGGGCGTCAGGTGGCCTACTGTATCACCCAACCCTCCCGTAAGCAGGCCATGCTGAGCGAGGATCATTATCGTTCTCGCACAGGAGTCTTTGCCGAGTCGATCGGCAACGACGTCTGGCTTGCCGACGTCGAAGCTGCCTCGGCTCGAACTCTTACCCAGGGCAAGGGAAGCAGCTTTGCGCCCGTGTGGAGCCCCGACGGGAAGCGACTGGCCTTCGTCTCCGACCGCGATGGTGCGACTCGACTTTGGATTTGGGAGCCATCAGGGATTCGTCGAGTCTCTTCGGCCATTGTCTGGTTGGGTGTGGGTTGGGAGCGACCGGTGTGGACCCCCGATGGCCGTGGCTTGATCGTCAAAGTTCTGCCCTCGGGTATGAGCATCCAGCAAGCCACTCGCCGCGAGGTTCCGCCGCAGCCCGGTAAAGACAGTCACGAGCTGCGCTCGCAGCCCGTACGCGTTTACGACTCTGAGGATGACCAGGCCAAAGTGTTGTCCTCCCGCCAGGCTGCCGCCGATCTATCCCTGGTTGAGGTTGCGAGCGGGCGGGTCCGTCGTCTGGCGAGCCAGGCCTTCACCGGCGGTTGGTGGGTATCTCCCGATGGAAAATGGCTGGCCTACACCCAGTATCGTGGATTGCGCAAGGCGACGAGCCAGATGGGAAGCTTCGACCTTCGAGTGATCGAGCTGCGCACCGGCGCCTCTCGCACGCTGGCTTCGGGATTTACTTCTGACTTTGGTAGCGGGGCCAGCTGGTCACCCGATTCCCGCCAGCTTGCCCTGTTCACGCAATGCAACGTCAACGACTACGAGCAGACCGAAGTCCTCAGCATCGATCTTCAAGGTCGGCTTGGCAGCCTGGCCAAAGGGCCGTACTTTCAGCAAACTCAGGGTCCGACCTGGCTCGACCCTCATCGCCTGTTGTTGCGCGGTCCCGACGAATTGGTCCAGTGCACAATCGAAGGCCGTTGTACAACCCTGGCTCGAGTCAAGTCCACCGGGGTGGTTTGTGTGCGCGACGGCCAGGCTTATCTGCGAGCTTCAAACGGCCTGGTCCGGGTGAATCTGTCGACGGGAGTTGCTCAGGTTGAATCCGACCTTCCCTGCCTCACCGCGGTTGGAGCGGGTCGAGGTCCAATCTATTTTCTGCGCGACGATTTGCGCCTGGGCAGTCAATTGTGGTGCTCCCGAGATGGCCAGAGCCAACGCCTGCACCAATTCAATCAACATTTCAGCGACGACACCATGGGCCGACCCAAGCTGCTGGAGTATGGCTCAGGCCTCAAAGCGGCTCTGCTGTTGCCGCCCGACTATCAGCCGGGACGCCCGTATCCCACCGTCCTCCTGGTTTACGGTGGACAAATGGGTTCCGAGCGTTTGAAACGATTTGGCCTGGGCTCGAGCGGCTGCGACAACATGCACCTGCTGGCCTCCCGCGGCTACATCGTGGCGGCGCCCGATATTCCCATCGACAAGAATCCTGTTGCCGACATCGTGGCTGCCGTGGAACCGGCCGTCGATGCCCTGATTGAACAGGGCTATGCCGATCCCCAGAGGATTGCCGTCATGGGTCACAGCTATGGGGGCTACACGGTGCTGTCGCTCATCACTCGCAGCCATCGATTCAAGGCCGCCATCTCTCGCGCTGGCAGCGCCAACCTGGTGAACCAGTATCTGAGCTTCGAAGACGGCCGCTCGAGCCTTATGGCCTATGTTGAAACCGGTCAGGGCAAGATGCGCTGTACCCTGTGGGAGAACCCTGGCCGATACCTCGAGAATTCGCCAGTATTTGCCCTGGACAAGGTGCAAACTCCTTTGCTCCTCGTCCACGGCGATCAGGACAATGGCCCCTGGGTTGCCGATTCAGGTCAGGTCTTCGTCGGACTGCGCCGGCTCGGCAAGAAGGTCATCTACTTGAGTTATCCCGGTGAGGGGCATTGGGAAGGAACCTGGACGCGCGCCCACCTCCTGGACTACTGGCAAAGAGTGCTGCATTTCCTCCAGAAATGCGGCGTTTGACCCAGGAAGCCCAGCAACTTGACCCGTGCCTCTGGACATCCACCGTCGGCCGGTTCCCAGCATCGCTGATCTCAGCCCTTCCCTTGACCCAAAGTATT
>CAZYPN010000108.1:0-8632 GCA_964649085.1 uncultured Burkholderiales bacterium
AAAATGCCCGCCCCTTCGAAGAACACAAGGGGGGCTACGATTTCCTACCATCTTCAACCTGCCGGCGCTGGTCATCGTGTTGTTAATCACCGCCTTGCTGGTGCGGGGCGTCAAGGAGTCGGTGGGCTTCAACAACCTGGTGGTGCTGATCAAGCTGCTGGTGCTGGCCTTTTTCGTCGTGCTTGGTTTCTTTTACGTGGATACGGGCAACTGGTCGGACTTCAGTCCCAATGGCTGGCAGGGTATCCACGGGGCTGCGGCGGTGATTTTCTTCGCCTACATCGGCTTTGACGCGGTTTCGACCGCGGCTGAAGAAACCGAGAACCCGTCGCGCAACCTGCCCATCGGCATGATCGGTTCGCTGGTCATTTGTACGGCGCTGTACATTGCCATCTCGCTGGTGATGACAGGTCTGGCCAACTACAAGTTGCTGGGCACCGAAGACCCGATGGCCACCGCTCTAGAATTGGCCAGTGCCCGCCCCGGGCTCAGCGCGGCCAGCCTGAATGTGCTCAAGTTTGGCCATTTCGTGGTCACCATTGGCGCCCTGTTCTCGATGACGGCGGTGCTGCTGGTGTTCCAATTGGGTCAGCCCCGCATCTTCTTTTCCATGGCTCGCGACGGACTGCTGCCCCAGTGGTTTGCCAAGGTGCATCCCGTTTACCAGACCCCCTACGTGACTACCATCTTCACGGGTCTGGCCGTCGCCGGAGCGGCTGCCTTCATGGACATTGCCGCTGTAATTGAGCTATGCAATATTGGCACCCTGTTTGCTTTCGTCATCGTCTGTGCGGCCGTGCTGCTCATGCGCTATCGCGACGGGCACGCTGCTGGGGGCCCGAGCCGACCCTACGTGACCAGCGCTGCGCTTACCATGGCCTTGGCTCTGGGGCTGGCGATCTGGGCGTCGACAAGTAGCAACCGGGGCGACGTGCTGACGGGCTATCTGTGTGCACCCCTGAGCCTGCTGGTTGGATGGGCCTACCTGCTGTTGCCGGCGGGCGGCGAGCGCCCGTTCAACACCCCGTTCACGCCGCTGATACCGATGCTGGGCATCGTGACCTGCACCTGGCTGATGATGGGCTCGCCCTGGGTCACCTGGGTGCGCTTTTTCGCCTGGCTGGCGGTCGGTATCATCGTCTATTTTGTCTACGGACTACGCAATAGCCGGCTGAACCAGACCTAGACCGGTGCTTCGGGTGTTGCGGCAACCTCGCTCTCAGGCGGCGCTGGTGGGTTCTCGGCAGGCGGTGCCGGCTCGTCCCAGTGCAGGATTTTGAGGTCTTTCACGCAGACGGTATAGAGCACTGGCACCAGGACCAGGGTGACCAGCGTGGCCACCATCAGACCTCCGATTTGGGTGTAGCAGAGGGGTTCCCACAGGGGGCCCCCGCCTTTGGCCAGCGGAAAGAGGGCGATGACCGTCGCCCCCACCGTGATGAACACGGGACGCAGTCGGGCGATGCCGGCATTGAGAAGCGCGTCGCGCATGGCCTCGCCGTGGGCGTGCATCTCCTCGATGTAGTCAAAAAGCACAATGACGTGACTGACGATGACCCCGACCAGGCTGGCGCAGCCCAGAAAGGCCATAAATCCAAAGGGGGTCCCCATGACCCACAGGCAGACGATGGCCCCAACCATGCCATAGGGAATGGCGGCGAAAACCACTAGCGGCTTGATGACGTTCTTGAACTGCGAGAGCAAGGCGACGTAGATCATGGTCACCGAGATCAGCAGCACCAACGCCAGATTCTTGAAACCCTTCTTTTGCTCTTTAGCCTCTCCGCCGATCTCGATACGCACTCCCTGAAGTTTGGGAGCCAGCTCTTTGAGCTTGGGCTCCAACTGGGCGAAGATCTCGCTGGCCATCACCCCTTCGGCGGGGAAGCAGCCGACTTCAAGGGCCCGGCTAAAGTTTTCACGACACAGGGTCTGGGGTTGCATTACCATGGCCACGGTGGCCACCTGGTCCAGGCGCACCTTGCGGCTGCCATCGTGAGAGTAGACGTAGAGGTTTCTCAAGTCTTGAAGCTGGGTGCGCTCGTCCATGCGCATCTTGACCACCACCGGAATTCGTCGGTGACCGTCGCGCAGCCTGGTGACCTCGGTGCCGTTGAGAGCCGCAGCCATCGACTGGGAGATGTCGGCATTGGTAATGCCGGCCAGGTTCGCGCGGTCGGGGTCGATTTGTACGTCCAGGGTCAGCAGCGACTCGGCCCAGTTGTCGCGGATGCGCCGGGCCCCGGGAATGTCGCGAAGCAAAGCTTTGACCTGGTCGGCGGCCGCCTGCAGTTGAGCGATGTCGTCGCCAAAGAGCGACACGGCCACCGGGGTTCCCACCGGCTTGCCCGATTCCAGTTGGCGGACGTCGGCGCGCACCCCGGCCACTCGTTCGCTAAGCCCCTGATCGACCGGACCGATCAGGCCGGGGGTGAGATGTTTGTCCTCGACGGTGGCCACAATCATGCCAAAGTTCAGCTTGGGCGACTCGGGGTCGAGGGTAGACCAGAAACGGGGAGCGCCTCCTCCCAGAAACGTGGTCAGAAAGCTGAGCTTGTCGTTGGGAATCGTCTCCAGCAAGACTTTTTCGGCCTCCCGTGCCTTGGCGTCGGTGGCCGACAGCGTTTTGTCGCTGGGCAGGTAGAGGTTGGTGAAGAACATGTATTGCAGATCTTTGGGGAAAAACTGCGTCTTCAGCTGGCCAGCCGCCAGGCCGCCCAACAACAGAAGGACCATCGAGCCCGAAAGCACTTTCCAGCGGTGGTCTACGCACCAGCTGGCAAAGGCGAAATACCACTTGTAGGGGGCTTTCTTACGCAGTTCGTAGGGAGTCGGTTCCGGTACTTTGCGCAGCAAATAGTAGCCCAGCAGCGGGATGAACGTCATCGAGGAAATGCGCGAGGCCACCAGCGACGAGCCGATGACCAGCGGCAGGCTGTAGAGAAATCGCCCGGTGTCGCCAGCGATCAGCATCAGCGGCAGGTAGGCCACGATGTTGGTCACGGTGGCGTAGAGAATGGCCGTGGCCAGCTTGGTAGGGCCCAGCCAGGCGGCGGTTTTGGGCGGATGGTCGGCGGCCAGCGAGTGTTTGATGGCGTCGCCCGCCACCACCGGATCGTCGACCAGCAGCCCCAGAGCGATGATCAAGGAGGCCACCGAAACTTGCTGGATATCGAGCTGAAGCAGCGACATGAAGGCAAAGGTCATGGCCAGAGTGATGGGAATGGCCAGCGCCATCAGCACGGCCGAGCGCCATTCCCAAAAGCCCACCAGGGAAACCAGCACCACCAGCACCACGGCCTCTTCCAGGCACTTGTTGAAATGGGCAACCGACTCGCGCACCTGCTGGGGTTGGTCGGAGGTGCGCACGATGATGAGGTCGGGAGGCAGTTGGCGGCGCACTTCTTCGAGGGCCGCCTCCACCTCGCGCCCAAAGTCGTGGATGTTGCGACCCGGGCGCATTTGCACGGTGACCACATTGGCCCGTGAACGCACCCAGTGTCCCTGGGTGTCTTTGTAGGTGAGGTAGGTGAGGTAGCGAGGCGGGCTCTCGTAGGCCCGAATCACGTTGACCAGGTCGCGCAGGTAGACCGGGCTGCCCCCGGACTGCGAGACGACGACATCGCCGATTTCTTTTTCCGAGGTAAACTCGCCCCCGGTGTTGACCCGCACGGTGGTACCCTGGTTGGTTTCCTGGCTGCCTGCGGCTCCGCTGGTGTTGCGCGCCTTGAGCACATTGGCCAGGTTGGCCACGCTCATGCCATAGCTGGCCAGACGTTCCTGGCTGAAGAGCAGAAAGACTCGCTCTTCCAGCACGCCCACTCGGTCGATTTTCGTGGCCGGCCCGACCGTGCGCAGCCGCTCTTCGATGGTTTCGGTGTAGTTGTCGAGCTCTCGGTAGGAATACTTGTCGCCGGCCACCTCCAGCAGGCGTTGCTGAACCTGTCCGGGGTCGGCGATGACCACGGCCGGCCAGGCATCGGGGTGGACCTCGGCCACCTTGATGTGCTGCTGCACGAAATCCTGAATGGCCTGCTTGATTTCTGCCTCGGGACGGGCGGTGGAAAAATCCAGACCCAGGTAGTCGGGGCCTTCGATCAGCACGGGGTCGTCTAGCAGCTTGCGGCTACGAGCGAAGGCCGCATAGCGGTCAAAGGCCTGCTTGACCAGAAACAGGCTCTGCTGGGGGGCGAAGATATACACCACGGTAAAGCGCTCTTGCTGAAGGCGGGCTCGGGAGCGAGCCTGGCGGATGGCGGCCTCGATCGGAACGGCCCGCTGCTGCACTTCGGCCGAGGTCAGTCGGGGGCTGGCCACCGTGAGCATCAGGGCCAGGGTGTCGCCGAAATCGGTGTTGAAGTTAATGGCTCCCACCCCGTCGGGCAGGTCATTGATTTTGTCGAGCTTGATTTTGATGTCGGTCCAGACCTTGACCGGGTCGTCGCCGCGGTTCTCATCGATCTCGATGGTGATCTCCGAGAGTCCCGCCCGTGACACCGACTTGACCGAGGACAACAGATTATTTTGAGCCAGCACTTCTTCGATGCGGCGAGTGACCAACTGCTCGACCTTTTCCGCGCTGTTGCCGGGCCAGGGCGTGATGATTTTTGCCTTGCGCACCGGCACATCCGGATCTTTACGCTGGGGCATGGTGTGGTAGCCGAACCAGCCCCACAGCAAGGTGAAGAGCAGGCCCAGCCAGGCGATGCCCTTGTAGTCCATACAAAAACGTGAGAGGTTGTGAACCTCGTCGATGTATTGCTGGTCGCTCTTTCCGTGTGACACGTCAGGACTTGACCTTGACGTTCTGGCCGTCGACGACCAGATGGGCCCCCTCGACAATAACGCTGTCGCCGGCCTTCAGTCCCTCGGTCACTTCCATCTGGTCGCCCTGGGGCTTGCCCACTTTTACCTCAACGGCCCGGGCCCGTTCGCCTTCCACGCAGAAAACCTGATAGCCGCCGGGGGTCTTTTTGGAGGGCTGGAGAGCGCCCAGCGGCACGGTCAGCACGGCCCGATTGGGCTGGGGACCGCCCAGGTCGAGGTTGGCGATCATGCCGACCTTGAGTTCGTCTTTCTGGTTGGGAACCCGAACTTCGACCTTGTAGACTCGAGATTGGGGGTCGGCCTCGGGAGAAATCGTGCGCACCTGCCCTTGAAAACGGGTTCCCGGCAGCGCCTCGCACTGAAGCGCCAAAGTCTGCCCCAGCTTGAGTTGCTTGACCAGGATGTCGGGCACGCCGAAGGTGACCAGCACGTGATGGGTGTCGGCCAGTTCGAAACCGACCGTTCCCGGTGCCACCTGCGCGCCCACCTCCACGGCCCGATTGAGGATGATTCCGTCCATCGGAGCTTTGAGGTAGACGTCGCCGAGTTGGACATTGGCCTGCTCTACGTTGGAGCGAGCGCCATGGATGCGTGAGCGCGAAGACAGCACACCGGCCTGGGCCCGGCCTTCCTGGGCCAGGCTGGCGTCGACCTGACCCAGCGCCTGCTCGACCCTGGCTCCGGCCGCTCGCACTTCGGTGCGGGCCTTGAGCAACTGGGCGGCGCGTTGGCGCACCTGCTCTTCGGCCTCACGCAGTTTGCCTCGGGCCACTTCATAGCTGGCCCGAGCCGTGTCGAAGTCGGGGCGGGTCAGGCTATCGGCCGCCATCAGTTGTTGCGCTCGCTCCCAGTCGGCCTGGCTCTTTTGCAGCTGGGCCCGGGCTTCGCCTTCCTGAGCGCGGGCGGCCTGCAGCACCGCCTCCAGTTCGCGCACCTGAGCTCGCGATTGCAGCTCCGAGGCGCGCGCCTGCTCGACCTGGGCTCGGGCCTGGCGGGTTTGGGCACGAGCCAGGTCGACGCCGGCCAGCGAATCCTGCTCGCCGGCCAGAGCCTGACCGAGATTCGATTCGGCTTCCTGAACCCGAGCCCGATACTCGGCGGTGCGCAGCTCGGCCAGGACCTCCCCCGAACGCACACGGTCGCCAGCGCCCAACAGGTGGCGCCCCGACTGGCCCTCGCGTTGGGCGATCGACTGGACATAGCCGGGTGAATTAAAAGTCAGCCGCACCCGGGTGTCGGCCTCAACGGTAGCCGAGAAGCGCTCTCCGCCAAGGCCCGGCCGCATTTTTACCTGGTGGGTTACCACCAGGGGGGCGCTGGCGGTGGCCGGACCGGCGGGGGAAGGTTGGCCCGAACACCCGGCCAGGGTCAGGGCGAGAACAAGCAGGTGTTGCTTCATGGGGCTTTTCCGATCGCTTGATAGAGCTCGGCAATGGCGACCAATCGGTCGATGTGCCATTTGTGATAGTCGCGCTGGGCCTGGGCCAGCTGGACCCGCGTCTCCAGCAGTTCTCGGGTCAGAGCCGACCTGACTCGATAGCGGGCCTGAGCCACCCGGTGTCGCTCTTCGGCCGCTTGCAGGGCGAGCTTTTTGCTCATCTCCTGGGCCTCGACGTCTTGCACCGAGCGAAAACGCTGGCGCACGTCCAGCAGGGCCTGCGACTGGCTCTCTTCCACCTGCAATCGGGCCGCCTCGGCCTGATGGCCGCGGGCCGCGATGCTGGCGTCGCGAGAGCCCCAGTCCCACAGTTCCCAACTTGCCACCAGCGCCACCGTGAGGAAGCTGCCGGGCAGAAGGCCACTGTTGCCGTTGTTCTGGTAACCGAACTGGAGGCTAACATCGGGGATGTAGCGAGCCCGCTCGACTTCGGTTTGGATCAGGGCCTGTTGCAGGCGGGCTCGAGCCTGGGCAAGGTCGGGCCGTTGCTGTTGTGCCAGGTCCTGAAGCTGCTCTAAAGTTTCCTGTACGCTGCTCTGAACTGTGGGAAGGGCCACGGAAAAATCCTGGCCCAGATCGCGGCCGAGCAAATGGTTCAGCTGCTCTTTCTGGCTCTGCCAGGCCCGTTCCAGGGCCTGCAGTTGCGACTCTTGTTGAGCCCGCGTCGACTGCACTTCGAGCAGATCGGCCTTGAGCACGGTCTTTTCTTTCAAATACTCGGCGGTCAGGCGTTCGAGTTCGCGGGCGAATTCCAGGCTTTGATGGGCTACTTCCAAAGCGTTCTGGGTATCGACCAGTTGCAGGTAGACCTGCTGTACCTGCACGCCTACGCCCAGCTCGGTGCCCCGTTTGGAATGGCGGGCCACTGCGATTTCCTGGTCCTGGGCTTCGAGCCCCAGCCCGATTTTGTGCAACTGAGTCAATGGCTGGGTGACCGTGATCTGGGTGGTGCTCTGCGTGCCTCGAACGTTGCTGATGGCGATGTCTTGAGCCGGAATGGGCCCGGTGGCGGCAAAGCTGCCCAGGGCCCCCTGCTGCACCCTGAAATCAATGGGGTTGAGCAAGTGCACGTTCTGAAACGTGCTGGACACTTTGGGGAAGCGCTGGGCCGAACTGGCGTCCCAAAGCTCTTGCTGGCGCAGAATCTCGCTGTCGCCTGCGCGTAACTTTCGGTTCTGCTGTCCCGCCTGTTTCAGGGCCTCTTCGAGCGACAGCAGCGGCGGGGGCTGGGCCACCGCGTAGGCCCACAGGCTGAGGAACAAAAAAGAGGAGGTAAGCAGACGCAAGGCGGGTGTTTAGCGCGAAGCGCCATGGCCTACTGCCTTGAGAAGCTGTGACCGTTTGCTCTCTCGTGAGGACCCGGCGGACGGTTGGGAGATAGGCACGGCAGGGGGAAGCGGGGGGGATACTGTGTTCATGTTAAGTATCTTAATGTAAAGATAAAGGCCCGGTCCGTCAAGAGCTCATCCGGCGTTCTTGACAGGGAATCCCGGTTCGGACTGCTAAGATGTTTAGCGTGCAGAATGGGGACTATCTAGATCAGGTCATCGAAGACTGGAATCGCGAGATGCCCGCGATGGAAACCATCGGTCTGGCCACCATCGGCCGGATCTTTGCGATCTACAAACATCTCGAGGACAGCGTCGACCACGTTTTGAGGGAGCACGGTTTGCCGCTTTGGGGCTTTGACGTCCTTTTTGCGTTGCGACGCCAGGGACCACCCTACTCGTTGACGTTGAATGACATCGCCCAGACTGACAAAAGGATAGCCCTGATGATCATCGGGCTCGAAAGGCTTGTCACCTCCGAGTCGAGGGCCTGGCGTTCCAGGCCTGTCCACATCGGGTTTTCCCGGCGTACCAGCAGGAGATAGAGCCGTCGATAGTGTTCGAGTACCGTCGCCCTTTTGGCTTCCGTGGGGTGGGCGGTGAATACGGGCTCAACGCAAATCTTGGGGAGAAGGCTGGCGATTTCTTCGAAGCTGTGTCCTTGCTGCCGCAGGTCGTGCAGCACCTGCCCCCAGAGCCCCCGCTCGTGGGCCACACCCCTGTGGTCCTCGGCCTGACGTCGCAACTGCGCGGCGGCGTTCTCCTCGACCTGATGGAGCATCTGAAAAACCATGGCCAGAGCCTGAATGGCCCGTTTGGAGCGCGGAAGGGGGGGCACTTCCAGGTCTGTGCCTGGTTCCGGCAAGATGTCGGCGATCTGTGTAGAGCCTGTGCTGCTAAGGACTTCACGGAACAATCCGAGCAGCCAACCCATGTCGCGGTCGGCCTTGTCCAGATCTGCCAGGGGGGTCAACTCTGTCATGCTTGGACTAAACCGCTGCGCGGTAGCCTCCGGCGCGTAAATTCGGGGACCTCCGTG
>CAZYPN010000109.1:0-8331 GCA_964649085.1 uncultured Burkholderiales bacterium
CGATGTTCCGGGCGGAACATTCGCTAGTGTGGGGCGGTGTAAATGCCGTAAACGAAGGTAGGCGCGTGATCGTTTGCCAGCCGGACATCCGAAAAGCGGCGGAAGGCGCTGGCCGCCGACAACTGGGAGAACAGGTGGAACTCGTTCAGGTGCGGCGCCCATTCCCGCCGCAGGGACTCGGGGTTGTCGTGGCCCGGCAGGAAACCGCAGTTGGTCAAGGCGCTCAGGAGATAAGCGTCGGCCACGTCGTAACCCGCGAACTGCCAAGGGGTATTTGCCGGGTGGAGGGTCTGAGCTCCCTCCGCGACAAGCGTCACCATGATCGTCTGGAACGGGGGCAAGGGGCCGATGCTGGCTCTCAGCCGAACTGCTTTCCGGAGCGCGCGCTGTTTGGCCCACAGGTCGCCCGGAGCCAGCGACTCGAGTTGCCCGGGCAAGGGTTGTGGCAGGCCGCTGAAGAGGGACGGCCAGACCGCTGTATCCACCGAGAATACCTTGCGCACATCGAGGCGATACAGGAAACTTTCTCGACGCTCTTCCGGCCAATCTTGGGAGCCGTCGTTACCGGCCACGCGCGCATCGTATCCGATTGTCTGTTCCGCTTTATTCATCGTCCAAATTCTGGGGTGGGCAGAATCAGGACCTTTCCAAACAGGTCGTCGCACTCAACCATGCGATGGGCCTGGGCCGTTTCGCTCAGGGGGAGTTGGGCGTGGAGGTGAGCTTGCAGGCAGCCCCGGGCCAACCAGCCGTTGAGTTGGCGCGCGGCCTGGGCCAGTTGTGGGGGGGTCAGGCTGGTGATGGTGAACCCGAGGAGCGAGAGGTTGTGGGTGTAGAACGGGCCGACGGGGAAAGGGCAGCGGCGCTCGAGTCCGGCCATGACTACGATTCGTCCTTGGGGGGCCATGACCGAAAAGGCTGCTTCCAGGTCGAGGGACCGGGTGGCCTCCCAGTAGACATCCAGGCCGTGCGGGGCGAACTCACGTAAGGCTTCTTGCACAGAATCTCGCTGGTAGTCGATGACGCAATCGGCCCCCTGAGCCCGACACCAGGCGGCCTTTTGCGGACTTCCGGCGGTGACGGCCACCCGGACCCCGCAGGCCCGAGCCAGCTGCAGGACGGCTGTGCCCACATTGCCGGAGCCTCCGTGGATGAAGAGGGTGTCGCCCGCGCTCAGGCCCGCTCGGGCCAGTCCGGTGACGGCGGTCAGGCCCGAATGCAAAACCAATACGGCTTGCAGTGGGTCGACTCCCTCGGGCAAGGGGTAGAGCAGCGACTCTTCCACCACTACAAACTCGGAGAAGGTCCCCTGGCGGCCGGCGTATCCCTGGTTGTTGGCCCAGACCGCCTGGCCGGGGCGAAAGCGGGTGACCCCCTCGCCCAACTCGCGGACCACCCCGACCAGGTCACGACCCAGCACGAAGGGGAAGGAAAGATTCACAGCATAGGCCCCGCTGCGAATGTAGGTGTCGATGGGGTTGACGGTGGTGGCGGTGAGCTGCACCAGCACCGTGCCCGGGCCGGGCTGGGGCTGGGGAAGGTCGCCGTAGCGAATGACTTCGGGAGGACCCAGTTCCTCGATATAGGCGGCCTTCATGGCGAGGGTTTCGCGGGAGGTTCTTGGTTGCCTTCGGGTCAGCCCTGGAAGCGTTGCAGATGATGGCCCCGGACCAGGAAATAGGCGTCCTTTTCGTCATAGCGTTCTGAGACTACGGTCACCTGGCTGCGCAGCGCCCCCACGGCGTTCTTGGCGGTGTAGGGGATGAAGATCTCGGCTTCTTCCATCTGCGACTCGAAGAAATCGATGATGTCTTGACGCAGGCGGGCCACGTCGGCGGGCTGCCGGGCGGAGATTGCGATGGCTTGGGGAAACTCGCGGAGCAGGGCCGGGACATCCTCTACCTGGTCGCATTTGTTGAGCACCAGCAGCGAAGGGACGTCTTGAATCTGCAGGCTGGAAAGGACCTCTTGGGTGACCTGCAGCTGAGCGCGGAAGGCGGGGTCGGAAGCATCGACCACATAAAGCAAGAGCCAGGCGTTGCGGGCCTCCTCGAGGGTGGAGCGGAACGAGGCCACCAGGTCGTGGGGCAGCTTGCGAATGAAACCAACGGTGTCGGAAATGAGAATTCGCGGGGTGGTCTCGGGGACAAGGGTGCGCACGGTGGTTTCCAGGGTGGCAAAGAGCTTGTCTTCGACCAGCACCTGGCTACCCGTCAGGGCTCGCATCAACGAAGATTTGCCCGCATTGGTGTAACCCACCAGAGCGACACACTGTTGCTCGGAGCGCTGGGAGCGGACCACGGACTGCTCTTTCTGAACGGCCAGAATCTCTTGTTTGAGTTCGGCGATGCGGTCGCGGATCTTTCGGCGGTCGAGCTCCAGGGAGCTTTCCCCTGCCTTCTGCATGCGGTCGCTGCCCGACTTGCCTCCCAGCGATCGAAGGCGAGGGGCCAGATACTTCAGGCGGGCGATTTCAACCTGCAGCCGCGCTTCGCGGGTGCGTGCGTGGCGACTGAAGATTTCCACAATGACGCCGGTTCGATCGAGGACCTCAACACGCAGTGCCCGACTCAGATTGCTGACCTGGGAGGGGGTCAGTTCACAATCAAAGATGACCGCCTCAACCCGCTCGATGTCGCCCGACTGCGGGTCGTCTTCGGGCTCTTCCTCGGGTTCATCCTGGCTGCTCTCTTTGCTCGTCGTCCCTGGGCCCCCCGTCCATCGGGCCAACTCCTGCAGCTTACCCTGGCCAACCACGGTGGCCCCGGAGAGGGAACGACGCCGCTGAGAGAGCTTCTTGACCACGATAAAGCCCAGGGTGGTGGCCAGCCGGGCCAGCTCGTTCAGCGAGTCGGCAAGGTCCTGGTCGCTGTCTTGCTGCAACGCGATGCCCACCAGCAGGGCTTTGGGTGGGGGGGTTGTGGTTTCGTAACTCATGCCTGACCAAGTCGACACGGCCTGGGAGCAGACCTCTGAGATCTGGACGCAGTTCCTATCCCTGGCCGGCGTTCTCCAGCAGCCTGAGGCGCAGGTCGGTCAGCTCCTGCTTCTCTTCCAGTCGCTCCACGCGAACCTTTACGTCGTGATGAGAGCTGGCAAAAAAGGACACCTGTTCGGCCAGCAACTGCACCGACGACTGGACACGTTCGACTTGCATCCCCAGCTGCTGAAAACCCCGGTCCATTTTCTCTTCCAACCGGTCAAAGCGACGGTCGTGCTCGTCCAAGCGCCGGTCAATTTGGTCAAAGCGCTTGTCGTGCTCGTCCAGGCGCCGATCAATCTGGTCAAAGCGCTTGTCGTGCTCATCCAGGCGCAGGTCAATCTGGTCGAAGCGCTTGTCGTGCTCGTCGAAGCGCTTGTCGTGCTCGTCCAGGCGTTGACCATGCCCTTCGAGCTTCTGGTCGATGCTTTGAACGAGCCTGTAAAGGGACACCATATCAGGAGACGAGTCGGCCATCGCTACCTCCGGGAGAAATCTAAGGCCATTATAGAGCCCTGGGTGGGGCTGGCAAGAAAAGATCCCTTGCCATTTGATTGCCGAAATAAGTCTCCCTCAGGCCAGGTCCACGATGGTCGTTCCTGCCACAATTTCCTCGGGAGCCAGCACATGGCAAATCGGGGCAAGCTTGCGGAGTTGGGCGCTGACGCCTGGCCGCCCTTGGGACGAGGTCAGATATATCTGGCTCCGGGAGAGCTCGCGCAGATGCTGCACCAGGCGGCGAGCGGTGGCCTCGGGGGCTGGCCCAAGCAGTTGCTGTTCGTCGTCGGGCTTCACCACCAGAGCATAGAGCTTTCCGTCTTCGCTGAGATTGTCACGGGTCAACTGTCGGGCCAATCCGCGACGAATTTTGGCCAACTCGGGCAGGTCGCCGTCGTCGAGCAGTGACTGCAGAATGGTGGTCAGGTCACGCACGCTCACCCCCTCGCGGAGCAGTTCGCGCAGCAGATGCCAGATTTTGACCTCGTCGATGCCCCGCTTCGCCAGCGCCGCCATGGGCGCGGCCAGGGAGGGGGAGCGCAGCCGGCGCTGAGCGGCTTCGAGAGTGAGAATTTCGGCAGCGTGGACCCGCAGCGCATCGACCAGGCGGGTCGCCAACACGGACACGTGGCAGAATACCAGAGCCCCCTGCTGCTCGAGCCGCGAACGCTGTTCTGGCAACACCAAGCGGGCCTCCATTCCGTAGGTCGGCTCGACCACCCGGTCGCCTCCCAGACTTTCCAGCACTGCCTGCGGGCCAATGCACAACAGATGCCCTTCGCGTAGTTCGACCCGGCCCACCGGCATGTCGCGGATCTTGAGCAACGCCTCGAAGGGCTTGAACTTCTGATTGTCGCGGACGCGCACCGGAGGCATTTCGAGGCCTAGTGGTCCGTCAAGACTTAATCTCTGGATAGATTCTCTTGAGTTTGACCCGGGCATCCTGGACCTTCATGTGCCAATCGACTCCGGTTTGGCTTGAATTTCTTCTTTGCGACCAAGCCTTAGTCTCTGTCTGTAGCTCTGTTACGTCCCCAATTCGACGGCCGTCAAGACACTGCCGGGTCAGGACGCTTAGTTCGCATTCGGCGATATTCAGCCAGCTTCCGTGCTTGGGGGTGTGACAAAATTGGACCTTCTTCGCATACGCCCTTGCCCTCGCTGGCTCGAAAGCCTCATAGAACGCGCCCTTCGTGTGAGTGTTGAGATTGTCGCACACGATGGTGACTTTCTTGCAGTCCTTGTAACGGGTATCGAGGATGGCTGCCACTTCTTTCGCCCAATCGAGCTTGGTCCTTCGTTCTCTGACCGTGACCTGCCGCCATCCAACCAGTGGCTCTGTGAAAAGGAAGATGCTTGCAGTGCCAACTCTTTCGTATTCGTAATCCACTCGTTTTGGATGCTCCCTGGTGGCCGGGATGGGGCAGCGAACTTCATTGATGAGCTGCACCGGCTGTTCGTCCATGCAAAGGACAGGAGCGTTGGCATCGTAGGGTTGCTCATAGACTTCGAGAACCTCTTCCATTGCCGCAGCGAATTCGGCGCTTGCCTCGGGTGGGATCACCCAATACTCGACTTTACGGGCGTTAAACCCGTTTTTTTGAGCGTCTTGCGGACCGTTTCGTGACTGATTGAGTCAACAATGGAAAGCTCAACCACTCTGTCCGCCAAAAGTCGCAGTGACCAAGCCGAATGGCCTTTTGGTGGAACGCCAAGCCGGAGAGCAATGATCTCAGCCTCCTGGCGGCCATCGAGTTTCTTTGGCGTGGGGGGCTCCTTGCGCTGCGCTCGGTTGAGAGCGGCCTCAAAGCCATTCTCCACCAACCGTCTGCGCACACTTCCAACGGTCAGGGGGCTGCAATTGAACGCTGCGGCAATTTGGCTATCATTCCAATTTGGTCCATCGACGTCGGCCTTAAGGAGAATATTTGCTCGTCGCACCTTCTCGCTGCCACCCTTAAGCTTCTTTGTGATTTCCAAGAGAGACTGCCTCTCTGTGTCAGACAGCCGAACGATAAATTTCTTCGTCATTGTTGACCTCCGTGACACGAGTACGACGAAGATCCTGGTTGTACCTGTTTTTAGTTTTGACGGACCACTAGCTCCTGGGCCAGGTGGCGGCGAACGAGGGCGGTGCGGGCCAGTAAGGGAGCTTCGTTTTGAACCAGGGGCAGCAAGCCGCTTCCCAACTCGAACGACAGGGCGTCGACTTCAAGCAGACTGGGAATGTCTTCGGGCGGACTCGGGGTTGAGGCCGCCTCCCCCAGCCGATGCCCTAGCTTGCGCCCCACTTCGTAGCTGGCCTGGTAAAAGACGTTCTTGTAAAAATAGCGAATCAAATGCTCGTTCATCGGAAGGTGGGGCGCGACGACTTCGGCCAGCTCTTGCAGCCGTTGCTCCAGCTGCCGGCGCAAGTCAGCCGAGCGGTCGGAAGGCGGTTGACTCCAGCGTTGGGCAAGCCGGACCAGGCTTTCGTCGACGGGCAAGGAGCCCAGGTTGGTAGCCACTCCGATGCGGCCCGGGGGCTTCAGTTCGGGCTGGGGACGAGCCGACAGCAACACCCACCAGGGCCCTTGGCCTGGCAGGGTGGCCGCCAGTTGGCAGGCCTGAACCTGAACTAGGGAGTCTTCCGACAAGCTGGGCGCCGCCGGAAAGTGGTCGTGGGGGTTGGGAGCAAGCGTGTAGAGGGCCAACAGGCCGCGCGACTGGTGGGTTTGCACGAGGGCCCAGTAGGCGTTGGGCGGCAGCAGCTCGAGCAGCTTTGTGGCCCACACCAGGGAGTCGGGTTCGATGGAGGTGAGCGCTAGATTCTGGTCGGTGAATGCTTGATAGACGGCCTGTAGGGTCCTATCAGACAAGCGGAATCCTCCCTCTGCAAGATGAGGCCAGCATCGCAGGCGACTGTTAACGATTTGCTCCGGGGAGGGCCACAAAACCGGGCAAGGAACGGGTGAGCGGTGAAGATTCATCACCTCAACTGCGGAATTCTGCAGGCCCCTGGGGGTCCGCCGGCGGCCTGCCACTGCCTGCTCGTAGAGTGCGGGCAACGCGTGGTGCTGATCGATACAGGGGTGGGTGCCCGAGAGCGTGTGCCGGCGCAGGCCGTGGAGGCGGCCGGATTTCAGTTCCACGAGAACCTCAGGGCCGTGCACCAGGTGCCCCAACTGAGCGACATTGTGCTGACCCACGGCGACCCCGACCATGCCGGAGGCCTGGCAGACTTTCCTCAAGTCCCCGTGCATCTCGCTCAGGAGGAGCTGGCGGCACTTCAGGCGGGAGATCCGCGCTACGCCGCTGACCAATTTTGTCACCAACCGCACTGGCGACCGCATGGCGGCAGCCGTCAGCGCTGGTTTGGGTTGGAGGCACGCCGTCTCTTCCCGGACGCTCCGCTTTACCTGATTGCCTTGTTCGGCCACACGCCTGGCCACTGTGGGGTGGCGGTGGAGCTGGGCGAGCGCTGGCTGTTGCACGTGGGGGACGCCTACTACCTGCGGGCGGAGCTGGACGAGGAGCACCACCCCGTGGACCTGCTGGCCAGCCGCAATGCCGTGGACGACGCTTTACGCCGACACAGCCTGGCCCAGCTGCGCCGCCTTGCCGCCTGCCACCCGGAGGTGGAGATGGTGGGGACTCACGACTTTAGCGAATTTCCTTGCTGAGGCCGGCTTCGTTTTTCCCGAAGGGGGTGAGTTGCAGGTCGCTGGCACCGCCCGGGGGTTTGCCGGGCAGGCGCGTGCCATCCGGCAGGGTGAGTTCGGAGGCGCGTTCGAGCTGGCCGTCGCGATAGCGCAGGATGAGGGTGGTGGCGGGATCGTATTGGCGGCGCAACCCCCACCAGGGCTCGCTGTCGAAGTCGAACTTGCCCTCGTAGCGATAGACTTTGGAATAGGGCTTCTTACCCGGGCGATGGGTGACCATCAGACTGTGAAAGCTTTTGCCGTCGGGGGTCTGGAGACAGTTGCGCAGGGCGGTGCCGTCTGCCCAGGAGTGAGCGATCATGGCCCGAGGCTGGGGGGGCAGGGGGCCATCGAGGATCAGGATGTCGTGGCTGCTGAGGTCGGGAGCAAGGTTGAGGACTTGTGACATGAATTGTCTCTGCAGAATCCAGGCACGGACGTAGTCCTGCTGGAGGCCCCACTGGTAGGAGCCGGTCAGGGCCAGGCCGAGGAGCACGAGGCGGGGCCTGAGTTCTGCGCAGGCGGCCACGATCCAGGCGGCTCCTACGGCCGCGGCCAGGTGGGTGGAGGTGTACTGGCCATGGAGCTGGGTGGGGGGAAAGTGGGTGAGGGTCAGGCTGTAGCTGCCCATCCACAAGAGCAGGCCCTGCAGCCAGAGGGCTCTGCGCGGGGGGCCTTGGGGTTGTTGGGGCGGGCCGAACCGCATGGCGGCGGCCAGGGCCAGGCAGAGCAGGGCGCCGGCCAGCGAGGGAGCGATCAGGGCCTCGAGCCAGGCGCGCGGGTAGCCGCTGGCGCTGACCCAGGGGCCGATCAGCATGGAGCCGAGGGAGCGCCCGATCAGCTCGAGCGGGCTGCCGAGGGCCGCTTGCACGCGAGATTCGCCCAGGCTGCGACGCCACAACAAGAGACTGAGCATGGCGCCGGCGCAGAGGGCCAGGTGGGCTTTGCGGGAGGGGGTTTTACCGGTGCACAAAGCGGTGTAGCCGGGGGCTCCCCAAAAGTAGAGCAGGAAGGGGATTTCGTAGAGGGTCAGGCAGGCGAAGGCCGGGATGCAGGCCAGGCGGGTGCGGGGGGCCAGCCACAGGGAGAGCAGGCCCAGGGTGAGCGAGGGCTGGAGTTGGGCCCCGTGCTCGAGAAACGGACGGGTGGTGTCGGCCGGGAACAGCAGGAAGG
>CAZYPN010000110.1:0-7683 GCA_964649085.1 uncultured Burkholderiales bacterium
CATGAACTCCTTGACGATCCAGAAAATGGACACACCTCAGATTGGCATGGAGGGGCCGCGATGAAGTTCGTAGGCCAGGGTGTCATAGGCGTCCACCAGATAGGGGTCTAGAAAGGTGATCATGCGCAACAGTGGCACCACCTGCTTCTGGTGAAAGGTTGGCACGCCGTCGTCATCGAGTTGCTCGTGGATCAGATCCATCTTGAACCAGAGATAGCGAGCCAGCACCGTGCGTCCTTCGCCCATCAAATCGAGCAAAACGTCCTCAAAACGGACCATAGGTCGTTGGGGCAGCAGTTCCCGGTGGCGGGAGCGTAACACCTGGGACAGGCCGGCCAGCCCGGCCCAGAGTAGCAGCAAAATGGCGATCCGCGCTCGAGAGTTCATCAGAAGTCCCTGCGCTCAAAGCGAATCCCGGCCAGCAGCAGCATGACCGCATTCCAGCCCAGCCAGTAACAGGCCTGACCCAGGTAGTAAGCCGGCAGGATAAAGTAGTGGTGCACGACCGGATATTTCAGGCGGAAGACCTCAAAGTGGGGCATCAGGCTCCTGAGCCACTCCACACTGCTGGCCAGCTGCGGGGCCCCGCGATCGTCGCGCAGAAAGAAGTCGATGAAATCATCGGGCATCCCGCCGATGAAATAGACGAAACAGGCGATCACCGCTGCCAGTGGAGGGCTGGCCACGGTGCTGGCGGCCAGAGCCACCGACGCCAGCAGTGAACTCTCCAGCACCAAGCCAAAGACGGCGCTGGCAATGCCGATTTCGACCTGCCGGTTGAGGGCAAACATGCCCAGCATCAAGGCCGCCCCTCCCAGAACCAGCATGGCTGTGAGCTGCACCAACACCCCCAGCCACTGACCCAGCACGTAGGAAAGGCGTGCAATAGGCCGACAAAGCAGCGGATGCAAGGAACCGCGTTCCACATCGCGCGGGATGGCCGTGCAGCCCAACAGCAGAGCCAGCGAGGTAGAGAACAGGCCCATCAGCGTCAGGCCAAACTCCTTGGCCACGACTTCAAAAGCCTGAAGTCCCATGCTGAAGGCGTTCACGTAGGCTGGCAGCAGCAGCAGAAACAGCGACATCGCCAGGCTGATCCAGAAGAAGCGGCGTCGCACGCTTTCCACCCAGCTCAGGTAGGCGATCCAGAGAGCACTGGCCATAATGAATATTCATTATCATAAAAGGTCAAAAAAGTCCACTTCGTGAGAGTGGTCAATATGAACCATTAGAAAATACATAATATTAGATACAAAGTCGGTGGTGAGCATGCCCGCTTCCGACTATTCTGGAGTCGGGAGGCACCGGTTGTTTACCCCCCCCACACCGGTGCCTCCCTTTCCGCTTCAAGACACCTCGGCCTCGCTCAGCAAATAGCGCGCGCTCAGGGTTCCGTTGGGGAACAGATTCAGGCTCTGGCTCTCGCTTTTGCGAAAGTCCCAACAGGTCACTTCCATCGTTTTCCAGGCATAGACCGGGTTGGCACGATAGTAGCCCTGGAGAGTCAGGCCCTGGGGCAGTTCCCAGGCTACGGTCTCCCCCGAGGGCAGGAACAACTGGCGCAGCACCAGGCGGCGGATGCCCAGCGCCGAGCAGCTTTCCAGAAATTCTTCCAGTTCCGGCAGATTGTCGGGGGTGAGGACGCAAGAAACCTTCACCGGCACGCGCGCCCGGGCCACGATCTGGGCGAGATCGGGAACCCTGGCCGAGCCCATCAGGCGTTGATAGGTTTCGGAGCGAAAGCTGGGAAACGATAGACACACCCGGTCGTAGGCGTTGAATTCGGCCATTTTCCGCAGTGCCAGCACACCGTTGGTGTGAAGGGAAAACTGACGCCCCGGCAGCTGACGGCGCAGCTCGTCGAGCAGTCGGGCCTCGTGACGGTAGAGTTGCGGGTCGGTCACGGTACCGGTCATCACCACCTGGCCGATGTCTTGTTCTAGAACGGCATCGACAAACTGTTGTTGGCCAAGCAGAGGATAGCGGTCCAGATTGTTGGCCTGCAGCGCAGCCGGCAACTGTTTGCCAATGCAAAACGGACAGCTGCGATTGCAGGGCCCTCCGAAGAGAATATTGGCAAAGTCCATCGGCTCATCGCTCCAGGGCCACGCGGTTGGCCCGCTTGCGGTTCAGGCACATATCCTGGGCCGCATCGGGGTCGCGTTCCAACAGATAGCGCTGTACCGACGGCGCGTGAAACAAAGCGCACAGGCCCGAGAAGTGTCGTTCCCCCAACTCGGTGATGGCCAGATACTCGGGGTTCAACTCCATCCATCCTCGCTGCACGGCGAACTCGACCGCTGCAGCATAAGCCTCTTCGATGGCTATGCCGAACTTGTGTAGAAACGATGCTCGATGCACCGCTCCAAAATAGAAGCTGACGCAAACCATTTTGGCCATCATGTGAATCCTGGGCAAATGATAGAGGTCCTGGAGCGGTAACCGCCCCGCCTCGAGGGACCTCAAATAGGGCAGCAAGTTCTTCCCCACCGCCCCATCGTTGTAGCTGATCGTGTGGTGGGTAAAGGTCTGAGCCCCCAGGCCCAGGCCCAGGTAGGGCATGCCCTCCACCACCCGGCGGCTGATGTAGTCGCTGGTGCCGGTGGGGTGCATCGGCCCTGCGTCGTCCGAGCGCACAAAGGTATTCTTGCCCGGAGGGGCCCAGTAGCCGGCCTGGCGCAGGCGGTTTTTGGCCCAGTCGGCCTGCAGCCTGACCTGTTCGAGCGTCACCATGGGAGCCTGATCGGAAATTCGCGTTAGCTTGTAGCGCATCCGATAGAGGGTGATGGCCTCGGGCTGCAGGCTCAGGGCGTGCTCCACGGTGGCCTGCCAGCTTTCCAGGCTCTGGTGGGCAAAACCATACATCAGGTCTACGTTGAAGTCGCGAAACCCGGCCTCACGAATATGGTCGACGGCCTGCCGATGGTGCTCCACCCCATTGCCGTCACGATGCAGTATTTTGAGCAGATCGGGCTGGATCACCTGAATGCCCATACTGATGCGGCGGATACCGCTGCGAACATAGGCGGCCAGCTTTTCGGGCTGCTCGGCGGCGATGCGCGGGGTGGTTTCGATGCTGATGGCCACACTGGCAGGCAAATCCCAGTGTAGCGCCACCCGCTGCAGCAATTCGGCGATGTGCTCGGCCGCAACGTAGGACGGCGTTCCCCCACCGATGTCAAAGCCGGCCAGCCGGCGCTGCCCAAGCAACCTCTGGTAAACTTCGAGCTCCCGATAGAGGGCCTGCATATAGCCCTCGGTGTTTTGCACATCGGCTCCCGAAACCACGGTGTATTCGCAGAAGCTACATCGCCTCTCGCAGAACGGGATATGGGCATAGAGGCAAAGCTCATTCACCCCCTGGAAGGCAACCGCCACGATTTCGGAGTGGCGCTCACGCGCGACTCGATAACCCCCCCAGGTGGTCTCGTGGGCAATGGGATAGGCCGTATTCGAGATGTGATGATTGCGTTCTCCCGCCTGAAACACGTCGCCAGGCTCGTAGCTGAGGCGATCGGCGGGCAAGGGTTCTGGCCAGTTGAGGTGCATCAGAACCTCCTCTCTATTTAGTGTATATATCACACTAACTAAAAAAGACAAGGGCAGGGCCCCCCGGTGAAGGTCCAGAAATCCTGAGCGTGTCCCGGTTGCTATCCTACGTCCTGCGCCACCGACCCGACTCGATCGGCCTGCAACTCGACCCCGAGGGCTGGGCCGAGGTGCCCCAACTTCTGGCGGCTCTGCACCAGCACGGGCACCCCTTTACTCTGCAGCAGCTGGAGCAAGTGGTGCAGAGGGACACCAAGCAGCGTTACCGGTTGGAAAACGGTCGCATTCGTGCTCAACAAGGGCACAGCCTGAACGTGGACCTCGGCCTTGAGCCAGCCATTCCCCCATCGCCTCTGTATCACGGCACCACCCGTCAGCGCTGGACGGAGATCCAGCAGTCGGGCGGCCTTCACGCCGGTCGTCGCCACCACGTTCATCTGAGCCACGATCGGGCCACCGCCCACCAGGTGGGCAGCCGTCATCGAGAGGAGGAACTGCTGGTGCTGCAGGTCGACGCGGCGGCGATGCAAGCCGAGGGATGGCCTTTTTACCGCAGTGCCAACGGAGTATGGTTGACCGACCGGGTGCCCCTCGCCTATTTACAGCCGATCGGGTAGCTGGCCCCCGAGGAACACGATGGCCGAGTCGATCAGGCCCAGGCTGTAACCGGTCCGATAGGTTTCTAACAGGGCCCTGCGGAAGTCGCCCTGGTGGCGGTGTTCGGGGCTGAGGAACTCGATGTTCTCCAGTTCGGTAGCCCGGTTGAGGTGCTTGCCGTAGGCCGACTGAAGCTGCAGGTCATCGACCGCCATCTGAGGCCAGCTCTGTTGGGCCGTCATCCACGACTGTTCCAGTCGTTCTCGAGTGGTTTCAAAGTCGGGATGCTCGGGCCAGGGCTCGGGTGGGCGAGAGGCCAGAAAATAGCCGGCCCCCTCCAGAGCACCGCAAAGCAAGCCGGCTGCCAACGCCTGCAGGCTGAAGCGACGAATGTCTTCGGGATCGCGAGTGAAGGTCTGTGACAGGAGTTGCTCGACACAGTAAACCTTGAGCCCCCCGGGCTCGGGACAACGCTGAGCCTCGCGCAGGCTCCACAAGAATTCGCCGATGCGAGCGAAGGCCTCGAGCGGGGGGAGTTCCTGCAGATAGGAGTCCGGCCACTGCACCTGTGAGCCCTACGTCCCGCTTTCCTGACGAAGCTGCAGCGGCGTGAGGGTCTGTTCAAAGGCGTCGCGCAAGCTGCGGTGAAACCTTGCGCTGCGGGTAAGCCGAATGGATTCGCTGAAGTAGCGGGCTTCGTTCTCGGCAACCAGGCGCATCCATTCGGGGGTGGCGGCTTCGCGCAGCCAGAAACGGTCGTAGTTGATCACGGCTCGAACCTTGCCCTGGAAAGTGAAAAGCGGCAGAAGGTCGGCCTCAAACTGGCGCACTTCCTCAGCATTGCGAAATTCCAGACCCTCGAGGTTGAGATACAGCGTTCGGTCGTCGGCGTCCAACCTGACCCGCTCTGGCAACGTGAGCGAGGCACGGCGACGCAAACCAAGGCGAGCCACCCGGAAAAGCTCCGAATCCATGGGTAGCAGCCCGTCGGAAACCTTGAGAGGGAAAGGCACCCTGGCCAGGATATCGCGCTCGAGCGAGACACCGGGGGCGATCTCGAGCAGCTCCAGACCCTCTTCACCCAGACCAAAAACCGCTCGTTCCGTGAAATACCGCACCTTCTGGCCACGCTGCCTGGAGCTGGCGCCGTGAAAGGTGATCTGCCCCACCCGCTCGACCAGTTTGCAGGGACCGTCCTCGAGCACCCTCAATTGTCCGTCCTCAAACAGGAGTCTGGCCTTGTGGGAAAAGGTGCCCATGAAATAGACTTCGCGGGCGTTCTGGCTGATATTGATGAAGCCGCCCGCACCGGCCACACGATCGCCAAAGCGACTCACATTGACATTGCCCTGGGCGTCCAGCTCGGCCATGCCCAGGAATGCCTGGTCGAGCCCACCGCCGTCGTAGAAGTCGAACTGGGACGGCTGGGGGATGATGGATTCGGGGTTGCGACTGGCTCCAAAACTGAGACCGCCAGCAGGCAACCCCCCGATGCCGCCCGGCTCGACCGTAAGCGTAATGGAATCCAGGATTTCTTCTTCAAAAGCCACCCGGGCCACGCCCTCGGGCATGCCGATGCCCAGGTTGACCACCGCGCCGGCCCGCAATTCCACCGCCCCTCGTCGGGCCAACAGCTTGCGTTCGTCCAAAGGCATCTCTTGAAAGTCTGCCCGTGGTGCCTGAACCTCGCCCGTATACGATGGATTGTAGGGTTCGCTGAAGGTCTGGGGGTGAAATTCGGGCGGAGCCAGCACCACCGCGTCGACGAGAATGCCCGGCAGTGAGACCATCTGAGGATGAACACGGTGGCGCTCGGTAAGCCGCTCGACCTGCACCAGCACCACTCCCCCGCTGTTGCGCACCGCCTGGGCAATGGCCAGGGCCTCCAGCGTCAGGGCCTCACGCTCCATCGAGACATTGCCCCGCTCGTCGGCGGTCGTGCCCCGCAGCAAAGCCACCTGAATGGGAAAGGCCTTGTAGAACAGCCATTCACGCCCGGCCAGCTGGACCACCTCGACCAGCGGTTCCGTGCTACGAGCGTTGAGTCGCCCGCCTTCCAGGCGAGGATCCACGAAAGTGTTGAGGCCGACGTGGGTCAGCACGCCGGGTTTGCCGGCCGCGATGTCTCGGTAGAGATGGCTGATCACGCCCTGGGGAAGGTTGTAGGCCTCGATCTCGCCCGCTACCGCCAGCTTGCCCAGGGCCGGAACCAGGCCCCAATGCCCGCCAATAACCCGCTTGATCAGGCCCGGACAGGCCAGGTGCTGCAGGCCACGGCCCTGCCCGTCGCCCTGACCGGCAGCATAGACCAGCGTCAGGTCGCGAGGACCTCCGTCGCGGTCGAATCGTTCCCGCAGGCCGCGGGCCAGATACTCGGCAAAGCCCGTGCCCACAAAGCCACCGCTGGCCACGGTGTCGCCATTGCGAATCAGCGCCACGGCCTCGGAAACGGTCAGAAGTTTCGACACTACTTCTTTTTCTTGCCCAGGAAACCGTACTTCCGAAGCCCTTTGGCGATTCGCTCCATGGGCGTACTGGTGCCAAAGCAGGTCCACTCGTTGCCCCAGCGGGTCATCTGCGATTCTTTGGTGTGAGGGTCAAACTTCTGACCCTTGACCTCTACAGACATCACTCGACCCACGATCGAGGTGTCGGGGTATTCTTCGATTCCCGGTGGCGTGGCCCGGGCCACTCGGACGACGGTGCCTTTTTTGCGCACTTCAAACTCGACGAAGCGACGCAGCACAAACTCGCGGTTCACGCTGATAAAAATGATGTCGCCCCACTTCAAGCGGTGAAACGGCACGGCCGCAAACTCTACCGACGAGCCCTGGGGTATGAGCGAGGGCAGGTCCGATTCGCGAAGTCGAACTTTGCTGGCCTTCTGCCCCTGGGCGGTTGCGGCAGCCGCCCCCAGGTCGCCCTTGACCTTGTCTTGGAACCCCCGATAATCGTGCGCCATAATGCCTCCAGCTGCCCCCTGGTGAAAGCTTTTTTTCGACCGAGAGGAGGTCCTACCCTACCCGCCCGCCCCCCCAAAAACGTCCTAGTATCAAACGGCCTGTTCCGGGAAGCGAAGCGGACCGAACAGGAGTTTGAGACCAACATCGGTCCTCGGAGCGGAGCGAGGAGGGCCAGGGGCCTGTATCAAACGGCCTGTTCCGGGAAGCGAAGCGGACCGAACAGGAGTTTGAGACCAACATCGGTCCTCGGAGCGGAGCGAGGAGGGCCAGGGGCCTGTATCAAACGGCCTGTTCCGGGAAGCGAAGCGGACCGAACAGGAGTTTGAGACCAACATCGGTCCTCGGAGCGGAGCGAGGAGGGCCAGGGGCCTGTATCAAACGGCCTGTTCCGGGAAGCGAAGCGGACCGAACAGGAGTTTGAGACCAACATCGGTCCTCGGAGCGGAGCGAGGAGGGCCACAGAGAGATTGCTCATAGGACCATCCGTCTTAAGCCTTGCTTGATCGTTCTTGCGTTGACATTGATCAGAAGCCCAATCTTATGACCCGACAGTTTCAGGTAGGTCAGGAGTTGA
>CAZYPN010000111.1:0-5835 GCA_964649085.1 uncultured Burkholderiales bacterium
CTGACCACTGTCGCTAGCATCGTTTTCCAAGGCAAGCCCATGAATTCGTCCTCCTCTTTGGTGGGTTTCCAGTGTAGTGGTAGGAACCGGGGTTGTCCAACCCGAGCCGAATGGACGTCCCTGTTAGGGACAGTGAATTGAATTCGACCCAACGCGTCCAGGGCGTTGCTAGCCAGCCAGTTCGAATGCTGGACGCTTCAGCAGTGGTCGGAGCAACCTGTATTGTTCTGCGAAGTCCGGCACGTGTCTCACGATGCGACTTGTCTGTCACAATATTAGCGAAATATCGAGAGGGCACCAACCTCCAGGCCCGGGGGCTCCGAGACGCTGGTCAGTTTGAGTTCAGGGCTCGGGCAGACGAACGCTTGCCCCCGATCGTATCCCGACTTTCTCGACGTGCCCGGTCACTTTTGCGCCGCTGAGCGGGTCATTGAAAACCAGATGAGCGTGAACCGAGGTGCCCGGATGGGTCAAGTTGCCGACTGAATTCTCGACAAATACACCCAGCAGGGTGCCGCCCAGCGACGAGAACCCCCCTTCGTAGGGTTGGACCTCGGCAGACAACTCCAGTTTGTTCAGGCGAGCGTGCATCGGGCAGGCACCGTGGATAACATGGAGCCGAACGTCAGAGAATTCCCCCTCGACAAGAAAAGGAAAAGGACCCTGCTCTGACAGTCCAAGTTGCCGAGCCGACCGAGCCAGAAACCCTTCCAGCTGAGCATAAGAGAGATCCTCCTGAAGTGGGACCTGCCTCCAGGCTTTGACATAGCTGCCTATCAAAAGGGTCGCCTGGCTGGAACTGGCCGGTTGCAGTTTCCTCTCGGCGCTCACTTCGGTGGCTACGATTTGGCCATCCAGGATGGTGGCCTCGCCGCTCAGTCCAGCCAGGGCTGCAATACCGAAGAAGTGCGGCCGGGCGGTGATTTCTTTGAGGTCGACACGGCTTTGATGCTGCCCTTGACCAATCGCCTCACGCATCTTGCCATACTGCAGCAAACTGCCGTCCCAGCTTTGAGCGCAGACGGCCACCACCAGGAGCAGGCAAAGGAGAAAAACTTTCATAACGCCTCCAAATTTCGGACCCAAGATACCTTAGGCTGATCTTGACGGAACTGACAGGCATCATACCTGTCCGCCAAACACCCGCGATGGGCTGGCCGCGTTGGCTTCGAAATCGCCACTATCTAACGGTCGGTTACAAAGATATCGAAGACAGCGTTGCTATCACCTGTGACCAGGTTCGAGGCGAGGGATTGAAAGGCGACAAATAGACCGTCCGCGGATATCGCGGCCTGAAAACTTTCGGCATTGCCCTCCACCCCAGCAGAGTCGAGACTGACCCGGCTGGTGCTGCCGGTCTGACGGTCATGCACGAAGATGTCCAAGGTTCCGTTGGTATCCTTGGACACCAACGGCCTGCCAGATTTCGTCACTCATCGAGCTGACGTGCGCGCTACCAACCTGGCAAAGCAACCGTGGTTGATCCACCCGAGCCAGGCCGACGGCCAGGGTTGAGCCCGTTGGCGGCAAACCATGCTGGGGATGCGCTACTCGCTCGACCACCGCTCAAACCTGAGCCCCGCCCCCACGTTGAGGCTGCCGTCGCCGGGCCCCGCCGACTGGCGCCGGCTGCTGGTCGTTCTGCCGCTGGCCAGCCTGAGCATTGTCTACCATTTTGGGCGCGCCTTGCTGCGCGTCCCCGAGATGGTCGAACAGGCTCATCGCAAGCATCAACTGCAACGATGGGACGAGGCCAGGGCTCTGGGTTGGCTGCGCCCCGATCAGGGGGAGGCTCTGCTGGTGTTGAACCGCGTCGCCTTTGCGGCCCTTATTCAAGGGATCCGCGAGCAGCTGCGCGAGAGCCCGGGTTGGCATGCCCATTCCGACATGTTTTTCTCGCTTTTGCCCATCGAGCTGACTTTTGGTGACGGACCCGACGCTCTTGAACTGCACGGTGCCACTCACCTCTTCGCCTCTCTTCCGTGTTGGAATCGCTTGCTCGACGCGTGGTCGCGGTGGCTGGACGAGGGGCCGTGCTTGTTGGTGCTCGACCGCGATCAGCAGGGATGGTGCTCCGACCAGAGCCAGGGACGCTTGTTGATCGAACTCCGAGAGGATGCCGACCCTTGCTGGCTCGAGCCGCAGCGATGACCCTCTGGAAGTGGGCTCTGCTTTTGCTTCTGCTGTTGCTGGATTGCCCATCCGCCCTGGCCGATCCCTCCCGACCTGGCCCCTTCGCCATCACGCATTGGGAGCTCGATGGGCTCGTCGATCCGGCCCGCCAGAACCGATTGGTCCAGACGCGAATCACCATCCCAAATGGCCCAGGTCCGTTCCCTTTGATTCTTATGTCCCACGGCAACGGAGGAAATTGGAGCAGTCATCAGCATCTGGTCGATCACATCGCCTCTCACGGCTACGTGGTGCTGGCTCCCAACCATCCCTGTAGCGACACCCAGCGAGTCTTCAAGAACCGCCGCACCTATTCCACGGGACCGAATCCGGGGCGAGACCCCAGCGCTGTATTGGGTCGGCCTGCCGATATTCGCTTTCTGATCGACCAGGCCAGTGGCTGGAACGTCGACCCACAGCACCGCCTGGCAGGCAAGCTCAACCTGGACCGTATCGGCGCCGTGGGGCATTCTTACGGTTCCTACACGGTGCAGGCCGTTTGCGGGGCGCGCCCGTTTCTGGATCGCCTCGATCCGCCCGTGCCCCCGGGCAAGGGGCCTGCACCCAGCCAAAGGGACCCGCGCATCGACGTGGGTGTGGTCTACTCTCCAAGCGGGCCCGGCAGCGACTGGTTCAATGAAACCAGCTACCGGGAGATGGCTTGCCCCATGCTCTGCTTTACCGGCGAGAAGGATGTTCAGGCCAGTGGCGGCCTGAAGTCGGCCCGCGACCGATACCGCGCTTATCAGTTAATGCCCAAAGGCGACAAGTATCATCTCTGGCTGGCACATGCCGGTCATAACGGCTGGGACGACCTGCGCGAAGCCAGCGCCTGGCTGCGCAGGCAATGGTCACGAGCCACTCCCGAGGCCGACGACGTGGTGCATATTTCGGCTGCCATGACCGTCGCCTTTCTCAACGCCTACCTGCGCGACGACGCCACGGCCCGAAGCCTCTTGTGCCAACGCTATGCCAACAGCTTGACTGGCCGGGTGGTCGACCGGGTCATCTGGGAATCCAAATAGGTTAGCGGGCTAACAAATATCCCTCGTGCATGCCTGCCTGAGGCTCTTGCTCTGATGTCTTCTTGTCGCGATTTGGGAAGAAGATGTCGAGGAACTTGATCACCAGGTTGATGATCGGCGGGCCCAGAGCGATGACCAGCTCTGCCACCCCTGCCGAGCCGAGCAGGGCCTGAGCGTTGGGTCCGCTCTTAGAAGCCGTCAGGCTATCGGTTCCGCTCGATTCGAAAGCGTCCTCAGGAGAAGCATCCTTCGTCTGACTGGGAGCCGCCGTCGGCTTCGAGGCGGGCCGCGTAACTGGCACGGCACCGGAAGTTGCGATTGACAGGCTTGAAATCATCTTACACTCTCCTACCCTGCTCAGGCTTGTTGAAGCTCTCTATGCTGTAAGCATAGTCCGGGAAAGTAACACTGCGGCGATGAGATGTTGCCAGGTTGTAAACGAAGTTCCAGGCGTCCGGATCGTCATGGATTTCAGCTTGATTTCAGTAAAATTCCAGGCCTTTGTAAGGGTCAGTTCGACCGGATCGAAGGTGCCCCGGCGCTGGTCGGCCAATCATGCAGCGCAACACTCCAACGGGGGGAGTCGTATCTGCCTTGGGGAAACGAATTTGGCTGCTGCTGGTCTGGCTTGTCCTCTTGTGGCCACTGGGAGCCGAGCCACTGACGCTCGATCAGGCCACCCTTCAGGCCGCTCTCAACCAGGTTGTGCAGAAACACCGCGATCTGCTCCAGCCCCTACTCGATCCCAATCAGTCCATCGATGACGCCCTCAAGGATTTGATCGGCGACGGCCAGCTCAAGCTGGAACAAGAGGCGGGTGCCTCCTTCTATCGGGCGGGCAAACTGCGCATTCAGGTTCAGGCGGGTCTCAAGCACGAAGACGAAGTGGCCGGCGGCATCACCCGTCCGTTTCAGATGATCAAGGGCCAGGGTGGCGACATTCTGATCATCTTCAATTCCGATCGCAATGGCAGCATGTGGCAGCTGAAAGACACCATGATCCACGAACTCGCCCACGCCCTGCTCATGCGCCTCTCGGCCCGCGGCTATTGGAAGTCCGACGGAGGTCAAGTCGAAGATCGTGGCCCGGCACTGGCCTGCCACGAGTGTTGCTGCTACGTCATCAATATGGGCATTCTGCAACGCCTCGCATGCGAGTTCCCCGAGCAGCGCGCGGCCATCCATGCCCGGCTCCTACAGAAGCTGAAGATTTTGGAGAACCGTTACTTTGCCAGGGCCATTGCATTGGGCCAGGTTCAGGACGCTCAGCAGTTAGCTGCCATGCTCTCGCGCTTTCGCGACGACCTGCAGCAGGCGAAATTGTCGGCGCTGGCCGACCAACAGGCTCGACTTCAGGCCCTGCTGCAGCGCCAGAACGAGAACCAGCAACAGATCCAGGAACTCAAACGCGCCCTGGGCGCACTTGAGGCCGAGGTCAAAAAGGCCACCCTCGAGCTGCACCGAGGCAACGACGCCGACAAGCCCGAGCTGCGAAAGGTCAGGGACCAGTTCCAGGCTCGTCTGCGTGAACTGCAGCAACAGCTCGATCGACTCAAGGCGACGGCGAGCCAGCTCGACAAGGAGAAAAAGGAGCTGCTTGCCCAGGGGGCCTGGCTGGAAAAGGCTTTATCCCGCCAGTATGCCGCTCTCTTCAAAGACCTCTCGCGCGCGCAACTGCGTGCCCATCGCCTCAGCCTCGAGGAACGGTTGGGCCAGATGCGCCTCCAGGAACAGCAGGCTGCTGCCCAGCCCCTGGGGCCTTCCCGAGGTTCCGACTGGCGTCAGGCGGTCGACGAGGGCCTCGTATCGGTTGTCCTTCAAGGCCAGGCACGAACTGCGGGTACCGTCTTTCGGGCCCGTATCCACTTGCTGGTTCCCACCCGACTTCAGCTTACCTTGCCGGCAGGTAGCGTGGTCCAGTGCGACTTGCCTGGGGTGCAGAATATGCTCGTGGCCTCGTCGCTGCAATTCGAGCTTTCCCCCCAACAGCCCAGCCTCCAACACGACCTCGAAGGATACTGCCTCGACCCTCTGTTGCGCCCTCCTCCGCTGGACCCCAGTGCTTTCTGGCGTCTGGCTCAACCCGCTCCCCACCACGGCCCTGCTCTGGCCATTGTTCAGGCCGCCGAGGCCCTTCACCGCAGGGGGCAGCTGCATCGCGACCTGGGCGCGCGCCATCTGCAAACCGTCATCCAACGGGCCCTCTGGCACTGGCGCATGCCCGAGCGCTTTGATGTCCAGCGTTTGCGCGCCGACCTGTTGCAGCAGGTCGAGCGTGGGGAAATCCCGGTCACCAGCCAGCAGATCGATGACCTGGTGGACCACCTCTGGCTCGATGTCGAGCGGGTGCTTCATCCATCGGTGCGCCGGGCTGAGCCCACAGCCTGGGGAACTCTGCCTCCCACCCATGTCGCGCGACATTGTCGCTGAACATCGGGGCGGGTTGCTCCTTGTCACGCAACAATGTCGCGTAACAAGGAGGTCCAGGTTCAGGGAATTCTCTGCATCACGAACCTTCTTTCCGGATTTCCTGGCGGTAGTCCCAGAAAAGGAGCCCTGGGGCGGTCTCTCCGAATCAGCCCCCCATGTCGGCCAACCCGTCCTCAGAACGTCGAGTCGCGCTGGTCGTGGGGGCCTC
>CAZYPN010000112.1:0-5835 GCA_964649085.1 uncultured Burkholderiales bacterium
GCACGGCCATCAGGCCGGGCAAATCGACCTGGGAGGTGAGGATTTCCGCCATGGGTGGCTGGGTTCGCCCCGGTGCTGCGCTCAACCTTGAGCAGTTGCGGGCGATAGGAGTTCAGCCGAATTCCCGTCAACGAAAGCCTTGCGCGCTCGTAGGCCTCAACGGCTTGCCTCTTCCTTCAACGCAGAGGTCGTTTGTGTCGAAGTTCGTTGGCGAATGACCTGGGGACTCTCAAGTCGATACAATTGCCTTAGCCAATCCGGTGTCCGACCGACCGCTTGGAAACGTTCGGATTTCACTGAATTCCAGTTGCCAGCTCCCGATATCGTCTCGTTCAGCCCACGTGAATGCCAGTAGCGGTCGTCGCAGAAGAGCATGCGAACTTCTGGCGCCTGGGGCGTTCGTTGTTCGGCTCTGGCTGCGGGACTTGGCAGACTGGAGAACAGCGCAAGGGCAAAGATAAATCGTAACCACATAGACAACCGCCAAATACGGTCGTTCCATTGAGCCAGTGTTGGGGATGATTCACACCGGTTCCCAGTATATCACGGAAGCCGGTTGCAATAAATGGGATTCACGAAATATTTATCGTGCTTTAATGCCTGATTGGCTGCTGCTGGCCGTGACCTCCCCCCCTCTGACCACGCTGGCCGGCTGAACCAGGTGAGGAGGGGCTCAGGGGCGGCGCTGATGAAGAGTCTCGAAGCTCGCCTGTGAGGGGTTGGCGCGTTCACGATGGAAGCCGAGCAGGGCCAGAATCCATAACAACATCAAGCCACCCTGGGCGAGCAGCGAGATCACCCACACGGGTGACAGTCTCGGTCGCTGAGCAGCCACTGGCCGATGCGGTAGTGCCCGGGCTGGGGCTGGACGACTGATGTAGAGGGTGATGTCCTGGCCTTCGGCGACTTCGGCGCCCGCACCGGGCACCTGGTAGAGCACGCGGTTGGGACGACCGCCGCTGCTGAGGTAGACGAGCTTGGGCGGCCGCGGGCATTGTTCCCGGGCTTGCTCGAGGATCTGGCCCCCGAGGTTGGGCATGGTCGGCAGCGGAGCGGTTTCAGGCAAAAGGATTTCAGGGCTTTCCTGGGCCCACAGGCGCAGGCACAGCAAGGCGGCGATGAACAGGCGTTTCAACTCAGGCCCCTCCCAGATTCTCGAAGAGCCGGGCCATGGGCAAGAACATGGTGAGCAGGAACGCCCCCACAACGAGGCCCATCACCAGCAGGATCATCGGCTCGAGAACGCTGAGCAAGGTTTTGAGGGTCAATTCCAGTTCGTATTCATACATGGCCCGCAGGTTGTTCAGCAGGGCCACATAGCTACTCGACTCTTCGGCGGTGGCCAGGGTCTGGGCGTAGGCGGACGGGAACAGGGGTTCACAGGCCAGCGCCGAGCTCAGGCTGGCCCCGTGCAGAACGCGGGCGTGACAGCGTAGCAAAGCCGCCTGAATGTGGGGCGAGTCGGAGCCGTTGGCCGAGTGCAACAGACCGTCCGCCAGACTGATGCCGCTTTGTAGCAGGACCGTAAGGCTGTAGGTGAGGCGCACCAGGGCCAGGCGCACCAGAAAGTTGCGAATCGGGGGCAGGCTGATCAACAGTGTTTCCACCGGCCGGCGGAACCGGGCCGAACCGCTGCACAGGGGCAATAGCGACAGGACCAACAGCAGCGCCAGGAGCAGCGTGAGGATGACCGGAGGCTGGCCCAGCCAGCCAAAGAGTGCCAGCACCAGCGCAACCGGACCGGAGAGGGGCTGATTCGAGGTTTGCAGCACTTCGCTAAAACGGGGCATGACAAAACAGGCCACCAGCAGCGCAAGCACAGAAAAGCACAGCACCACGAAAGCCGGGTAGACCAGCGCGGCCTGGGCCTGCTGGCGCAGGGCCAGGTCTTTTTCCAACAATGTGGCCGATCGCTCCAGGGTTTCGGCCAGCTGCCCACTGCACTCTCCCACCTTTACCATCTGCAGTACGCCCGGGGTAAAATGGTCGGGGAAACAGGCCATGGCCTGGGAAAGGGGGTTGCCCGCGCTGACCCCCTCGTCGAGCAGTCCGGCGAAGCTCCAGGTTTTCGACAGAGCCAGCAGGGCCTGTTGCAGCGGCACTCCGGCCAGCAGCATGGTGGCCAGCTGGCGCAGGAAGAGGGCCGACTCTTTAGGGTCGCCCTGACCCCACCAGGATTGTTGCCACTCCAGCAGGACGTCCTTCCAAAAAGGCAGGGCAACGAGCTGAGGGGAACGCAGGCCAAAGAAAGTCAGAAGTTGCTGGCAATGGGACCGAGACGGCGCTCGCAGGAGGCCGGAAAAGCGGGCGCCCGAGGCGGTGGTGGCCGTAAATTGAAAGCGAGGCATTATTGGTAGTTCTCGACACGCAGTGTGAACGTCCTCGACCAGGGGCGACGATCGCGATCGGTCGTACTGAGGGTGATGTCCAGCAATGGCAGTCGGGTCAGGTCGGCTTTAAGCTCTCCAACCTCGCCCATGACCCAGAGCGTGCGGGGCGGCGAGCCCCCACCCTTGTCGACCAATACTTTTTGTGCACCCCGGGTTTCGATGGTGACCTCCTGAGGTCGATCGGTGAGCCACTGGGTCATTTCGGTGCTGCTCACGCGATGCAGTTGGCCGTAGGCGGTAGCCTCGCCCGCCGCCAACAGGAAAACCAGGCGCTGGGGGCTACTGCTGGCGACCTGGAGATTGGAGTTGAGCAACCTTTTGGTGAGGTAGTTGCGGGCCAGGATGAAGCGCTGCAGCGTGTCGTGCTTTTGTTCTAGCAGCAGAGCTCGCCGATAGGTGTTGGTGAGTACGCCCAGGGTAATGGCCGTAACCAGCAGCAGCAGGCTGGCGGCGATGAGCACTTCGGCCAGGGTGAAGCCCCGTTGGAGCTTCATTTTCCTACCCAGAGGCGGGTGCTGTAGAATTTTTCACCCGAGGGAGTGGGGTAGTAGACGCTGATCGACAGTTCTTTCACCGCCACCGAGGCCTGGCTGTCGAGAGGATTGACGAGCATGCCCAGGTCGTCGACGTGATAGGCATACCCCGAGTATTCGTCGCGCCCCACAGAAACCGGCGCGGGCCACAGGCTGCGGGCCCGCTCTCGAAAGATGGCAGAGACGGCCTCGAGGGCGGAAACCGCATCCTGTTGGACTTCGGCCCGTTGGTGACGGCCGAACAGGCTGGAAAAGAAGAGCAGCATGGAGGCCAGAATACCCAGAATGAGCACGAAGGCGATGCCCGCTTCGAGCAGGCTGAAACCCCGCCGATTCAAAGCCGCTGCCAGGTGCAGAGGATGACGCTGACGGGCAAACCCATTTCCTGGCGCAGCACTTTGGAGTCGAGATTTTGCAGCTTGTAGTCGTATTGGTTGTCGCCACCGGCGTGGCGCAGCCGGTCGAACAGGCTGGACATGGAGCCGCGCAGCTGAATCCAGGTGCCCGAGGTGGTGCTGGCGTTGCGTTGGCGCAGCGGCAGCACGGCCAACTGGTCGGCCTGGGCGCCGACCGGCGTGGAGCCGAAGTGCGACCAGCGGTAGTTGGAGCCGGTGGTAGGAAAGGCTCGGCTGGTGGTGGACACCAGGCTGCCGGCCGCCGTGCGCGTGCCGGAAGCACTGACGCGTGAGCCGATGAAGACACCGTACATCGACACTGTGGCGGTGTTGCCGCGAGTGTTGCTAAAATCGTTAGCCGGCCAGTTGCCCTTGCTGAGATAGTAGTCGCTGTGGTTGCGATTCAGCGTATTGAGCTGCTGGTCGTAGTTGATCAGGTTCCCCTCCAGGTCGCGGGCGCGGCTCTTGAAGCCCATCGAGTTGCCCGAGCCGCTGATGCTTCCACGGCTGACCACCATCAGCAGGTCGGGGCTGACTTCGGTATCGGATGGGCTTTTGGCAATGCGTGCGTCCTGGTAACGCAGCCCCCCCGGAACGCCAGGGGAGTCAGGCGCCGTGAGTTTGCGCTCGGAATCTGAGGGGTCCTCGTGGTCGGCCAGCACCACGGTGTGGAGGCGGTCGAACTTGGGGTCCAGCTGGTCGTCGCTGACGTCGTAGATCAGGTTGACTTTGCCCTCGACATGACCGCGCAGGTAAAGCGGCGGCGCCTGGAGCTGGCCGGTGGCGTCGGGGTAGTCGGTGCGACTTGTCAGTAGTTGCAGGGTGCTGTATTCGCTGCGGGACAGTTGGACGCGCAGTAACTCGTCGCCCCGTGTGATGCGCGTAATAGGGGTGGCGTCGCCCTCGGTTTCGCTCTGGCCGTCGCTGTCGAGGTCGCCGTGCAGATCGGGGGGATAGGGCAGGTTGGGAAGGTCGGGGTCGTCCCATACGACGCTGCTGCGCAAGAGGGTGTCGGCTTCGCCGGCCGACAGGGTGTCGAGACTGTTGGCCTGGACATCGGCGATCATCGAAGAGCCTGAGGCGAGGTAGAGGTCTTTGTCGAACACGTGTCCCACGACTTTGGGCTTGGCCTCGCTGACGATGAGCTGCCCGTCAATAAATTCGGCCATGACTCCGTTCGGGTAGTTGCTGATGTCGAGCACGGTTTTTTCTTTCTTGGCCCGAAAGTTGCCCAGGATTTCGCTCATTTTGGGCAGGTCGACGCCAACCCGGATGTTGGGCTGGGCCTGCAGCCCCGAGGCGATAGAGACCGCCCCCTTGGCCGGTACGTCGCTGAGGTCGTCGTGGACAAGGTCGCCCGCGGACACCACGCCGTCGAGCGTTTTCTCGGGCTGAGAGTAGCGGTTGTTGACGCTGTCGATGTTGCGAATGTAGATTTTGCCGCTGGCCTTGAGCTGGGCATTGAGGTTTAGTTTACCGTAGGAGTGCCAGGGCCGATTGCGCTGGGCATGAAAATAGTACTGGTCGTGCCACATGCGGATGTCGCCGCCGTCGCCGTTGGCCCCAGCGAAAATAGGACCGTTGATGGTACCGCCGGGCCCCAAGGTATAGCTGCCGCTGGAATAAAATACAAAGTTGGTAAGCGGAGTCGAAAGCTTGACGTTGGCTACGGTGCGAGCCTGCTGGCCCTGAGCAATTCCGGTAGCGACCAGGGTGAGATAGGTGCCCTGGCCGACGGGATAGAGCTCTTTGAGACTCTCCATGCGTAGTTCGAAGCGCCCTCCCAGTCGGTCTTCGGTGTAACCCAGGGCCTCGCTGGTAATGGTGGGGGGAAAGGCCGTATACCAGTCGAGCGCGTGGTCGCGCAGCAGCACCAGGGCAAGCTCGACCGCCGAATCGGCCAGTTCGCGAGCCCGCACGTTGCGCTCGTCGTAGAGCAGCGCTCGTACGGTGCGCTGATAGCTGAAGGCCAGAGCGGTAGCCAGGATCGACAGGACCACGGTGACGAGCAGAACGTACACCAACGCGACCCCACGCTTTGTCATACACAGCGTTTCTAGTCGGTGCAAGATCTCCCTGCCCTCGTCGCCGGCCAACCTCAGCAGTTGCGGCTCCTTGCAAAGAATTTGACAGGCTCGTCCGGGACAAATGATTACCTTTCGGTGCGCTTTGAAATCAACCCCAACCGTTTGAACAGCCTTGGGCAGATCAACGATTTCAAAGCGGCTCGTGCTGCTGTCGAAGGAGTCAAGAACCTGATTCTCGATGTGGCCAGGCTACCGATGCGTTTCTCGAGTTGGATGGCCAGGGTGGGGTGGCTTCTCTAGAAGCCCAGTAGCGTTGTGTTGCTGACGATGGAACGGTCACCACCGACCGCATTTCTATCGAGAAAAAGGGCGCTGCCACCGTATATACCCTTTGGGAGGGCTGCAAGGGCGGCAGTTTCAAAACGACCGTCGCCAGGGTTGTTCCCCCTTCAGGCAGCGGCCCAGCCAGTGTACCTGCCCATCTCATTTG
>CAZYPN010000113.1:0-5767 GCA_964649085.1 uncultured Burkholderiales bacterium
GGCTGCTTTGGGGAAGATGTCGTGTCGTGTCCGCCGACACGACAGGGGGAGCCAGGCGATAGGCAGAGAGTTCACAAGTCGTAGCAGACTGGAAACATGTCGGCAACAATCTCCCAGGCAAGACCTGCTCCGAACACCCTATATCTGAAGAGCAGGAATTACTTCGGAGGACCGATCACGATGGACGCCCTGAGCAGCTCCAGTCAGAGTTACCAGACCTACACCCCGCGCGAGAGCGGAGAAGCCGAAGACGTCGACCAGGGGGTCGAAGAGTCGAGCGAGCCGGAGCAGGCCGAACTGCCGACCGACACCCAGGACAGTGTAGAACTTTCGGGAGACTCGGGAGAGGCCGAGGAAGGGCCGCAACTGGGGGGATTTGCCGACAACTTCTCGGCCCAGGCGCCCGCCGAGGACGAGGCGGCCGAGCCACCCGCGGCCCCCGGCGCGAAGGAAGCGGAGCAACCCGCTGCAGCCCCCGCGGCTCCTGAGCAGCCCAAGGCCGAGGCCAAGCCCGACCCCTACTTCAAGTATGACGGGGTGCCCTGGAAAGATCACTCGGCCTCGATCGGTTGGACCCCAGGCAGCAAGCGCGAATCGCCCGTGCAGGCCAACCAGGCCATCACCGAGGGCTACAAAAATCTGAACGAGGCGATGCAGCGCTACCTGGCGGGCGACCCCAATGGGGCCAAACTGCCGCCCCTGGCCGACTGGAGCACCTTTGGCAAATATGCCTCGCGCGAGGCCGGCGAGCAGATTCGCAATATGCAAGACGCCACCACCTTTTTGCACAATGGCGACGTGGAAGCCGCCCGGCGGCTGCAGAAAAATATGACCAACTCGGAGTCGATCGAGCAGGCCCTGGCCCTGGCCAAGGACCGCTTTGGCGACAGTGTGGCCGGGGCCAACCCGGTGAACGCGGCCCTGAACCCCCTCAACGAAACCGGCAAGGTGGCCGGCAACGCGGTGGGCGACCTGGCCTTCACCACCCCCAACACCATGCTGGACGCTCTGACCCGCGGCAACAACGGCATTTACAACAACTTTGCCCCGGCCTACGACGCCTTCCTCAAGGGCGAGGCCAACGGCACCGGGGGCATCAAGGCCCTGGAGGAGGCCGGCTATAAACCCGGCAGCCAGCAAGACCCCCAGGGCTTCATTCACGGCGCCCTGAGCGACTACAAGCAGGCCCGCGAGCTGGGGCTGCAGGCTCAGCAGGAGAAAGACCCCGCCAAGCGCGACGCCTTGCTGGCCCAGCGCCAATCGCTGGTGGAGAAGGCCAACCTCAACCTGGGCAATCAGGAGCAGATCGAAGTCATTCAGAAACCCGGCGTCTTTGGCAACCCCGAAGTGGCCAAGCGCATCGGTTCGCTGGGCGGCACCATGAACATCCACGACGCCAACGGCACCCATCCCCTGTTGCCCAACGGCGGCAACTGGTCCGACTTCGCCACCCGCATGGGTTACAAAGAAGTGCCTCCGGGAACCGCGGGGGCGATGAACATTCGCCACCCCGACGGCAAAATGCACACCTATCAGGTGGACCCCAATGCCAAGGGCACCATTTCCGACTACTTCACCCAGAACCTGAGCGGGCCCAGGGCCGACAAACTGAACCGCTCGAACCCGGCTCCGCTGGACAGCCCGTCGACCAGCAACAGCGGTTATCAGGCCGACATGCTGGCTCGCGACCTCAACCGCGGCAACTACTCGGCGGCCGTGGGCAAAGCGGCCAGCCTGCCGGTGATCGCAGGCGGCGACCTGGCCGCCTATGGCGGCAAAGAATTGTCGCAGAGCGGCGACGCCGTGGCCGACGCGGGCGCCAACCGGATGGTCAACGGCTGGAACTCGGGCAGCCCCCTGACGGTGATTCGAGGTACGGCCGAACTGGGTGCGGGCACGGTGGTGGGCACCGGGGGACGCGTGCTGAAATCGGCCGGCGAGAACATCAGCTTTGGCGGCCAGGTGCTCGGCACCCTGTGGGACATGGCCAGAGGTCGCTAACTTCGGACGCTCGAAATGGGGCGAATGCGGCGACTGATTCAATACGGCCTGTTCCTGGGGCTGGCCTATGCCGGCTGGAAACTGCCCGAGTGGTTCGACGACCGGCGCTTCCGCCTGGAAGAGGTCAGCTTCGACCACGCCGGCAGCCTGGCCGTTGAACGCGGGGCCCGTTATCGCCTGAGCCTGAACCTGCGCGGCTGCACTCCCAATCGCGCAAAGATGTGCGAGGGCGAGGTGAGCCTGCGGGTCGAGGGTCCGGAAACCGGCGTGTTGACGGGCCTGGAGAACATCGCTCGCGGGTGGCAGTTTGCCAAGCGCACGGGACGCACCTATGCCAGCCTGCAAACCCAGGGGCAGGTGCGTTCCGACGCCCCGGCCGGCCAATATGTGCTGATAGTGGAAGCCAGCGACCGGGTGTCGGGGCGCAAGGCCCGGGAGCAGGTGTTCTTCGAGGTGAAACCGTGATTCTGCAGGGCCCACCGCGCAGCCGCGAACTGGCCGTGATGGCGGGGCTGCTGGGGCTGATCTGGGGTCGCGCCGCCATGTTGCTCATTTTCGACCATCCACTGGCGGGCATGCCCCTGAAGCTGGGGATGGCCGGGGTGGTGCTGGGAATGTTCCTGTGCGCGGCCTGGGCGCTGCGACGCAAGCAGACTCGGGTGCTCTCGGACCGTCTGGTCTATGACGTGCACCACGCCCGGCGCAATCTGCCCTTTGGCAACCTGCAGCTGCTGGAGCAGCCCGGCTGCTTGCGGGTGCGGCTGAGCAGCGGCGAGGAACTGGTGGTGGGCGAAGGCCCCCAGGTGCCGAACTGGGCGGCCGAACTCAAGCAGCGGATGGCCGCTCAGTGCTCTTGTTGATCGGGAAAATCGAACTGGAAAATCGGTAGCAGGTCTTCCTTGGGGTTGAGCTCGACGTGCAGGTCGTTGATCAATCCGGTTTCCAGGTCGTAGACCCAGCCGTGCACCTTGGGTCGACCGAAGTTTTTGAGGGTGCGCTGCACGATGGAGGTCTTGAGCAGATTGCGCACCTGCTGGATGACGTGCAGCTCGATGACGCGGCGCTCGCGCTGCTTGGGGTCTTTGATCTGGGTGATTTCCTCGGCATGCAGCTTGAAGGTGGTTTTGATGGGGATGATCCACTGGTCGATAAGGCCCAGCGAATTGTTGCCCAGCGCCGCCCTTACCCCGCCGCAGCCATAGTGGCCGCAGACGATGATATGGGGCACCTTGAGCACCTCGACGCTATACTGCAGCACCGACATCAGGTTGACGTCGGAGTGGCTGACAATGTTGGCGATGTTGCGGTGGACGAACAGCTTGCCGGGGTCGGTTTTGGTAATGGCCTCGGCCGGCACGCGGCTGTCGGAACAGCCGATGAACAGGAAGGACGGGGTTTGCCCCTGGGACAGCTCGTTGAAGTAGTCGGGGTCTTCTTTGAGCTTCTCTTCCACCCAGCTGCGGTTGTTCTCGATGAGGCGGTGATATTCGTCGTCGAGTTCTTGCATATGCTCCTCACTGTAGGCCGGAATGCCCTCGATGCCGCCCACCACCACGCGCACGTCGCGAAAGGGCGCCCCCTGGCGGAATTCTTCGATGGCTTCGATGACGTCGAAGGAAATGCGTCGGCTGTCGGAGCCGTCGATGTGGACCACGTCCCCGGGCTCGGTTTTCTGCAGCACCTTGACCAGCGCGGCTTTATGGAAAAAGGTGACCTCGCTGGCCAGCTTGATTTCCAGAACCTTGCCGTGGCGCTCGGCCACAAAGCCCCGGGTGCTGAACAGGTCGCCAATGACAAAGCTGAACGAGGTGGCCATGCCCAGCAAAATGCCCCACATCAGGTCGAGGGCCAGCACCCCCACCACCGTCACCGCGAAGGGCACCACCTGGGCCCTGCCCTGGGCCAGCAGCTCGCGGATGGACTGAACCCGGATCAGCGACACGCCCACCACCACCAGCACGGCGGACAGCGCCGACAGGGGCAGCAGGTTGAGCTGGGGCACGAACAGCAACAGAGCCAGACCCAGCAGCGCACCCTGGCCGATGGCCGCCCAGCGGGTCTGGGTGCCGGCGGCCAGGTTGACGCTGGAACGGGCCAGCACCACCGTGAGCGGCAGCCCTCCCAGCAGCCCCGACAGCAGATTGCCCGTGCCCTGGGCCAGCAGCTCGCGGTTGGCCGGGGCCACCCGGTGGCGGGTGTCGAGGCGATCGATGACTTCGAGGGCCACCAGCGTTTCCAACGAGGCCACCAGGGCCAGCGTCAGGGCAATCCAGTAGGTGGCGGGGTTCTGCAGCGCGCTCCAGTCGGGCTGGGGTTGAACCGTCCACCACTGGGGCGGAATGTGGACCCGGTGAGACTGGCTCAGGGCCCATTCGGGCGCCGCCAGGGTGAGCCCCCACTGACAGGCCAGGCCCAGCAAAGCCGCGATGAGAGCCCCGGGGATGAGGGGAAATCGCCGATGCAGCCGCCACTCCCACAGGCCCACCACGGCCAAACAGAGCACACCGATGCTGGCCGGAACCCACTCGACCGCGCTGGCACGGACGATTTCAAGCTCTTCCACCCCGAAAGCGGCCTGATCGAAGCCCAGCACGTGGGGCATTTGCTCCAAAATCATGATGAGGCCGATGGCCGTCATCATGCCGCGAATGACCGAGGCCGGAAAGATGCGCGTGACGGCTCCGGCACGGGCCAGCCCCAGCACGATTTGCAGCACCCCGGCCAGACAGGTGGCACACAGGATGGCTCCCAGGCTCTTGAGATGCACCCAACCCATGAGCACCACCGGCACCAGGCCGGCGGCCGGACCGGTGATGGCCAGGTGGGAGCCGCTGAGCAGCCCCACCAGCACCCCGCCCAGAATGCCCGCCACCAGCCCGGACACGGCCGGGAAGCCACAGGCCTGGGCCAGCCCCACGCACAGAGGCAGAGCCACCAGAAAGACGGCGACGGCGCCGGGCAGGTCGCTTTTGGGCTGGGGTTTCATGCTGGCGAGCCTTCCCGAGACGAATGGGGCGACCCTGCGAGGTTAGAGAATTGGCAACACCGCCTGGGGCGGCCGAGGGGCCTTGCCGCCCAGCAGGATGGCGGCGCGATGATAGTTACGCCGGCCTTGAGGGGTGGTTTCGTAGTCGTGCCAGCGCTGCAGAAACTGACGGCGGGGAATGCTGCCCCGGCTGCCCAGCAACGAAGGGTCTTCGAACACCAGCTGCTGCTCGTCGATGCCGATGACCACCACATAGTGCCCCGACTCCCAGGTGTCGCTCCAGCTGAGCTGCTGCTCGTCGGGGTCGCGCCAGGCCTGGAGCATGAGGATGACCGGCCGCCCTTGGAGCAGCTCCTGTTGGAGCAACTCCAGGGTGGTGTTCTCCTGCAGCCGGGGGACAAACCCCAGCTCGCGGGCCAGGGCCAGAATGCGGTCGGGATGGGTGCCCTGCTCGGGGGTGGTGCCCAGGCGACGCTGCAACTCGTCTTCGCGCAGCTCGATGCCGTAGTAGGCCAGCACCGCCTGCAAGGCCGACGCCCCGCAGCTGTAGGGCGTGCTCTGGCGCACATCGGGCACGGGGAGCAGTGGTTGAGCGGCCAGGGCCGCGCTGAGGGCCAGGGAGAGGAGCAGTGGTCTCATTTTTTGATTGTAGGGGCTCGGTGCTTGCCAGTCTGGAAGAGTTGTGCTAACATCCGGCATCATCGGGGTGTAGCTCAGCCTGGTTAGAGCACTAGTCTGGGGGACTAGGGGCCCACGGTTCAAATCCGTGCACTCCGACCA
>CAZYPN010000114.1:0-5701 GCA_964649085.1 uncultured Burkholderiales bacterium
CCCAAAAAGCGACGTCGAGTAGGAAGCTCTTGCCCAGACCGTTGTCTCCGGTTATCAAGTTCAGTCGGGGCGCCAGTTCAACTTCCATCTCGGGGGCGGGGCCGACGTTGTGCATTTGAAGAGACTTCAATATGTTTTCCTGAGGTTCGGCCCGGCTGTGTTGAGGTCCTCGTGAGTCGGCCCTGGCGGTCGAGGGAGGTGGAGGCGAGGGGCGATGTTCCGTGCGGAACGTTCGGCTGACCAGCCTGGATCTGTTTACCCACAAGGCACTGGTCGAAGACTAGCAGGCCTGTGCGCAATTGATCAGTTGTTGAATAGGGCGAACCCCGTGCCTGCCAGAAGGTGTGGGTCGAGAGTGACAAGTTCCAGGTCGTAAAACGCGGCGGTAGCTGTCAGGAAGCGGTCGGCAGGATCCTGATGGGGAACGAACACCGAGCGACTTGCGAAGGAAACCTCGTGGGTTAGAGCGGCTTCGCGGGCCTGTGTCCTTCTGACACTTCGTTCCACCAGGAGACGGGGGCCGGTGGCAAATGCAACCGACCTCGTTCGGCAAGCAAGGCGCATTCCCAGGCGGAAATGGGAGATAGCCAAACCTGAGCCGCAGCTGAGTTGAGAGCCGCGACTTGATTGGGGGTCAGTGACCCCTGAAAGGTGCTGGGCCGCCGTCTGGTGACCACCACGCAGACCATCTATCGCAGCACCCCCAGGCAAGAATTGCTGATTGCACTTCTATCGCTGGGCACGGCCCTATAGCAATGCTGGTGGGCGGGCCCGGAATGAGCGCTTCAATGCCCGACCAGAGCTTCCAGAGTCTTCGGATCTTCCATCAATTGAAGCAGTCTCGCGGCGGCACCGGAGGGAGTCCGCGCCCCCTGCTCCCAACTGCGAATCGTCTTGACAGAAACGGCCAATTTCAGGGCGAAAACTCCCTGGCTGAACCCCAGCCGATGGCGCAGAGCTGCGATCTGTTCAGCTCGATACACCGGCGGTGGAGAATCTTTGACAACTTCACGAGTGCGCAAAGTAATCTCGCCACGCTCGTGAGCGATGGCTTCCTGAAGGCCTTGTTTGACGCGTTCAGCAAGAGAGGGTTTCTCCGTCTTGGCCATCTTGGTCACTTCCTTTTCTTCATTCGCTGTTGAAATGTGGCTTTATATTCCTCAATCATTTTCTTAAATACCCTGAGGTCGTCGGCGCTGAAGTCGTCCTGCTCGTCCTTGCCATAGATCTCAACCAACAAGATCCTTGCAACCGGCAAGAGGTGCAGGTAGAGCACCCGGCACCCGCTACGCTTGCCTTTGCCACGCTTCTTATCCGCCCAGCGCAGCTTACGCAGACCTCCGGAGCCCTCAATAACATCCCCTTTGTCGGGCTGCTCGGTGAGGTAGTCTTGGAGCCTTGCGTAGTCCTGATCTGTCGGGAAGAAATCTCGTAAAGACTGAGTGAACCAACTGGTTTCAACAAAGACATACTTCATCGACCATACCACACAGTAGCACTTCTTCGGAAGTCCGTTTCAGCACCCCTGCTGCGAAGAGCAGGAACAAGGCTAGTCGCCAGTCAGGCACTCGAGCGCCGCCACCACCCCCCCCGGGCGCTCCTGAGGGCTCAACCTCAGTGAATCCTCTAGGAGTAGCTCTTGAGATCGCTGCCTGGACGCTTTGCTTCATCGCGGTGCGTGCGATGTCTCGCCTCGGGAAAGGTTTATCGGGCTCTGGGGCTCAATCCAGAGGAATACCGTACTGCTCGGCCAGTTCCCGGTGGCGGTCGCGCTCTTCTTGAAGCCCCGCGGCCTCAAGCAATTCGGGCCACAACAGGCGATGAGGCCAGGCGGCGGTCAACTGGCATAGACGTGCGTGCAGCTCGGCCAGATCGACTTCGGGAAAAACGGCCAACAGGCCATAGAAACCGGGTTCGTTGAATTCGGCACCGAGGCGATAGTCGGGGTTGCTGAAGTCGCGAATCCACACCTGCGGGAGCAGTTCTTCGCGTAGCGCCTGAAGAAGCTCGTCCCCTGGATGAATACCCTCCAGGGCATAAAGGCGGGCTCCCCCAGGACGAATCGTGCCCAGCACCTCAAAGGTCGGCACCTCTTCGTTGTCGCGCGAGAGCACGCTGGGTTCAAAGACGACCACATCGGCCAGGTGGTTCGGATTGCCGGGCAGAGCGCACTCCAGAACTCGGGCCGAAACCGGGCCGTTGCGCTGGCCCAGCCAATCGCGACAGGTGCCATCGGGCTCGCTGATGCGCAGCCAGACGGTCTCGCCCGGGTCGTCGATTTCGCCTTCGCCCTCGTACTCCATGCCCAGTCGGGCCGCGTGCCGGCGGACAAGATCCCACTGGCCCAACAGACTGGCGTGAATCATGATATCCCAGTCCCAGGGGCCGACTTCCTCGCCCTTGCGCCGAGCCAGTTCGAGCAGATGCTCCAGACCTTCGGCGACCTGCTGTTGCATCAGCAGGACACGGGCCAGCATCAAGCGACAATTCGTGGCACCGGGGTCGATCTCGATAACCGAAAGCAAATCCTGGATGCAAGCCGACCGGTTGCCGAGCAGACGAAAAGCCCGAGCGCGAAGCCAGTGGCACCATAGAGCTCGTTCGCCCTGGGGCCCGGCGGCCAGCTCCTGCTCGCAAAGGCCGATCAGCGCCTCGGGTTGGCCATCGCTCAAAAGGCTTTCGCCCAGCAACATCAAGGGTTCCAGCTCATCGGGTTGAGCCGCGTACCAATCGTGCACCACTTGCAAGGCCTGCTGGCTTTGGCCCAGTCGCTGCAGGGTGTTGATCACGGGTTTGCGCAGGCACTCGTGCTGGGGCCATTTCTCCCAGGCAGGCGCCAGCCACTCCCAGGCCTCGTCGGGGTCTTCAGGGATCTCAAGCAAGGCCGGGTCGTCGGGCAGGGCTCGCGGCGCGGGCAACCGCGCCCGCAGCTGTTGCAACTGCTCAGGCGCGTCCAGGGGCAGGTGCAGCCCGGCCATCAGCTGCTCGGCCTCGCGCAGCCGCCAACGAGCCGCCTCAAAGTGCTCTCGCTGCAGGGCCAGTTGGGCGCGCCTCAAGGCCATGTCAAAGGCCAGCCGGGCCGCCTTGTGCTGGGCAAAATGCTTCTGAAACAGGCCCAGGCGAGCATCCAGGGCGCGGTCGTTGTCGAGCTTGCCGGCCTCGACCTGGCGAAGGGCGGCCCAGGCGTAGGGCTCGTAGAAGCTCAGCACTCCTTCGACCTGCTCCATGGGCGGCAGTTCGTCCAGGCGCACCGCGGCACAGTAGAGGCGGGCGATTTTCTCCTGATGCTCGTCGTCGAGCACGGGCAGCGCGTCCTCGGCGACTTTCAAGGCCTCTTCCAGGCGCCCCAGAAAGTAAAGGGCGCGGAACTGGTTGCGAAAGAAGCGCGCGATTTGGGAGGCTTTGATGCCAACCCGGACCAGCTCGCGGCGCTGCTGTTCCAGGAAATCCAGCGCCTCCTGATAGCGCCCGGCATCCACCAGGGCGTCGGCATATTCGATGGAAACGCAGACAAAGCAATTCCACTTGGGGTTCAAGCGCGACAGGGTTTCGCGGGCCAGCTCGAGGCGCTCGGGGGCATAGGCCGGGCCATCGGCGTTGGCATAACAGGCGGCCAGGTCCTGGGTGGTGCAGACACTTTGGGGACAGGCGATGTGTTCGGGGCGGTGGGAAAACTCCACCAGGTCGATGGCCTCGCTGAGGGCCCCGGCGTCCATTCGACTCAGCACCCGGCTTTGCAGATACCAGTGACGCACGAAGATTTCCAACCAGGCGTTGCCGCTGGCCCGGGCCAGGCCCAGCGCCTCGGGATAGAGGGCCTCGAGGCGCTGATGCTGGTCGGCCAGGGTGCAGCGCGGCAATTCGTAGAGCAGATAGGCCAGCCGATGCTGACCTTCTTCTTCGAGCGCTCGGTGAGCGTCGGCCACCCAATTCCAGACATCCATCAGTCGCACATCCGATCGAGAACCTGGGACAGCTGCTCGAGGGTTTGGGCGGCGTCGATGGGAACAGCGTCGTCGCTGCGCGAGGACATCAGCTCGCCCAAGCAGCGCAGCAGCAAGGCCACGTCGGCGGCCCGGGGGCTGCTGAGCAGCTTGCCGATGAGGGGGCAGTCGACATTGACGTAGAGACAGGCCGTGTGGCTGTCGTCGACCTGGTCGGTGTAGAGTTTGACCAGGGTCAGCAGTTTGGCATTCATGGGGGTGTTTTGAACGCGCTTTTTCAGCGCCACCTCGCGATCGGGGACCAACACCACCGGCAGGCTGGAGGGTTGGAAACGGGCCAGAACCACCTGCTGACCGGGCGCGGCAAACAGGGCTCGCAAGCGCTCGTCGTCGGCCTGGGGAAGCTGGGCCGGGCGGAAGAAGTTGCGGTTGCCGTCGGCCGTGCCCAGTTGCACCAGCTTGCCCCCGCGACGCTCGCAGTAGAGGCTGCAGAAGGCCAGGGCGCCGTAGCGCACCCCCAGCACCACGGGTTGCCGCAGGGCGCGGAATAGAACCTCCTCGTAGCCCCCCTGTCGGCCCAGCGAAACGACCATGTTCCCCTGGCTTCGCTGCAAGATTTGCGGGGCCGTGAGGTCGCCCTCGCTGGTGGGCACCCGCAGCTGGTGGGCCAACAGGTCGAAGAGCGGGGGTTCGCACAGGGCCGCTCCCAGCAGGGCCTCGCTGTGACGTAGCAAGACCTGTTGCCAGGTGTCGCCCTGGCGCTCCGCCAGCTGGGCCAGACCCTCGACCAGGGCCCGGCGGAGCTGCTGTTGGGCCTGGGCAAAGACGGCATCGCGCTGCAGGTCTTCGCGGCTGGCCGTGGGGGTGAGGTGGTCGGACTCGACCACTCCCCCGATGATGCCGGCCCACTCGGGCAAGAGGTCGCGGGAATCGTGGCTGATGAGCATACCCCGGACATAGACCGAGACGTTGCGGTGGTCGCTGGTGCCATAGCTCCAGCCGTCCTGAATCCACAGCAGCCCCTGCACGGGGCCGGGGGCCGGGATGGGCAGGACGCACAGGGGGCGGAACTTGCGCTCGAATTGGCGGGCGAACTCCAGCTCGCGATGGCGTTGCTGCAGGGGATTGGCCTCGGGCTGGCGCCAGGGAGCCTCGAAGTTGAGGGTTGTACCTTCGAGTTCGATGGGCACGCTGAGAAGCCCGCAGTAGTCGCACAGCAGGTTGCGCAGGTGGGCAACCTCGCCCAGCGCGCGGGCCTGGTCGTTGAGATGCAGCTCGACCCGGGTGCCGACGTTAGCGGGGTCGCCCGCTTGCAGGAGGAAGCTTTCGCTGCCCTTGCTGGTAAAGTGCCAGGCCTCTTCGGGGCACTGGCAGGAGACGGTGTGCAGCTCCACCACCCGGGCCACGAAGTAAGCCGATAGAAAGCCCAGGCCGAAGGCCCCGATGAGGTTGCTGGGACCCCCCTGAGCGCGCAGCTTGCCGGTGTAGCCCCGGCCGACGGTGGCCAGATATTCGATGATCTCGGCGCGGGTCAAACCGGCCCCGTTGTCTTCGATGATCAGCCGCTGCCGCTCCAGGGCCACGCGAATTCGCGGTTGGAAGGGGGCAGGGTCCTCGAGCTGGCGACGCACGCACGAGTCGTGGGCGTTCTGAACCAATTCGCGCACGGCCACTTCGGGGGTGGAGTAGAGGTGATTGCCGAGCACGGCCATCAGGCCGGGCAAATCGACCTGGGAGGTGAGGATTTCCGCCATGGG
>CAZYPN010000115.1:0-4915 GCA_964649085.1 uncultured Burkholderiales bacterium
CAGTTCTTTGAAGAGTCGGTCGTGGTCCATGGCCGCAATGCTAGCGCGGCCTGGGACTCTAACGAACTGCTTAGGCTTACTTTCTTGGTTTGACTTACCTTTGCTCCTTCATTACACTTTCATCATGGATACTACTCTAGAGGCAACCGCTACCTCGAAGGGCCAGATAGTGATTCCTGTGTCTGTCCGACGACAGTTTGGGATTTCTGAAGGCACCAAAATTCTGGTTGAAGTGGACGAAGAGCGCCACTGCATTATCCTCCGCCCCATCACCCGCGATTATATTCAAGCCTTGCGTGGTCGACTGAAAGGGCGAGGGTTGGTGAAGGCTTTGCAGGCCGAGAAGCAACGGGAACGAGAACTCTAGTGGAGGGCAAGGTTGACGGAATCGTTCTTGATTCTTGGGCGGTGATGGCCTACCTCGAGGACGAACCCGCGGGTTCGCAGGTGGCAGATATCCTCGCAGAAGCCTGCGAGTCAAACGTGTCCATTTGGATTTCCGTGGTGAACTTGGGCGAGATTTTCTATATTGTGAAACGTGAGGTCAACGAAGACGAGGCCGAGCGTAGCGTTGCTGACATTCTGAGGTTGGGTATCCGTGTGGCCGATGCTGATTGGGCCTTAACACGCGATGCCGCCAGGCTAAAGGCCCATTACCGGATGTCCTATGCCGACTGCTTCGCAGCAGCACTGGCCGCGCAAAAGAACGCAACCCTGATCACAGGCGACGAAGAATTCCGCCAGGTGGCTTCTCTGGTTTCGATACGTTTCGTCTAATTGACTACGGCACCCGCAGCCAACAGCTCCTGCAGCCGCTCGAGTCTGGGCAGGTCGTAGTTCTTCAGTCTTTCTAGCAGGCGCTGGGCCGGCTCGCCAAACAGTCGCTGGAGAGCGACCTCGAGGCCGGAGCGAAGGCCCTCCTCGCGTCCTCGTAGCAGGCCCATTTCAAGGCCGCGCTTGATGCCCTGTTCCTCCCAGCTGGTGGTGTAGCTCATCACGGTTTTCCTTTCGTCTACGGGTAAAGATTCCAGGGTCTGATCGAAAATCCTCATTTCCTGGTCGTTCAGCCTCAGGTAGGCATCGACGAATCGCGAGATCAGTCGCGATTTGGCCGGTTCCAGTCGCAGTGTGGCCAGCAGTCTCAGGCACTGAACCTTCACGCGAGGGCGGTCGCTTTTGCGAATGTTCATTCGGGCCATCAGGGCGCTGGCTACCGGGTTGGGCTGGTTGACGAAGGCCGCCCAGTCCAGCTGGTTGAGTTGCACGGTCCGGTAGCGGAACTCCAGGGCGGGCAGGTCGTGAAAGTGCAGGGAGAAGCTCTGAGGCTGCACCCTTCTGCCCGCGAACGAGAACAGTGCAGGCAGCTGATGGTGGTCTCAGAGTCGATGTGGGCGGCAGCTCCCCCGGTCCTGGCCCTCGTGCTCCAGATGCACCAGAAAACAGGCCTCGCGTACGGTCTACTCAGGCCGCCAGGGTGGGGAAAGAAGAGGTCGAGGAATTCAAGAAAGAACTAGGTCAGCAGTTCTTTGAAGAGTCGGTCGTGGTCCAGAACCGCCCGAAAGAACTTTCACCCAATTCGGGGAGTTCGGGGGGTAGGGAAGAACACAGGCCCATGAAGCTCTCTCTGGAGCAGCGGGGGCGCATGTTTCGCATGTTGGCCGTCATGAACGCGGCGGGGTTGCCACTCACGCGCACCCTGGCGACCTTGCGAGCCGACGCCACCCCGGTCGAGCTGTCGGTCATCGAGGTGTTGGAGCGCCAGGTGCTTGAAGGCAAGCCGCTCAGCCACGGGCTGCGCCTGTGCGCGGGTATGTTCAATCCCTACCAGGTCAGCGTGGTCGAGTTGGGCGAGTCGAACGGCGACGTAAGCCCCGCTTTGCAGGCATTGGCGCGCAATGAGGAAGAGCGCTGGAGGCTGCAGCAGCGCCTGGGAGCGGCTCTGACGATGCCAGCTTTCTTGCTGGCTCTGGCCACCCTGCTGCTGTGGGTGCTGCTACCCGGATTTATCTTCCCCGCCTACCTGCGCCTGCTTGACAGTCTGCAAATGGAAGCCACCGGCACTTTCGGTCAGGTGGTGGCCTGGATGCGCTTCACCCAACAGCCCCCCTTCTGGTTGGGCAGTGCTGCCCTGCTGGCGCTGGTGCTGTCGGTGGCTTTGATCCCCGCCCAGCGCGAAATGTTTTGTCGTTCGTGTCTGAAGATTTTGCAAATGTTGCCCACCGTCGGCTACTATTTCCAAGGAGTCTATGCCTCGGCCAGTAGCTGGCAGGGGCTACTGGCAGGATTGGAGGCGCTGTTGTTGGTGGGTCCCCTGGGCGATTCCCTTGGACGCACGTTGCTCTATGCACGCAGCGCCGGCTTTTGCGGCGCCCTCAGTAGCCAGCTCCAGTCAGGCGGCAGCGCGCTGGGTGGGCTAAAGGGTGCGGCCGAAGCCAGCAACTCACTGCTGCTGCAAATTCACGTGCGCGAAATGCAGCGCCACCTCGAAGAAGGACGGCCACTGTACGAAGCCCTGGCCGCTCCTCAAATCCTGCCGCCGCTGGTAATCCACCTGTTGCGAGCCGGTGAAGAGAGCGGGAAAGTGGCCGAAATGTGTGCTCAGGCGGCTCGATTTATGGCGGCCGAGGTCGAGCATCAGCTGGAGCGCGCCCTGGCTCTGCTCGAGCCTCTGGTCATCGCCTTTCTTGGCCTGGTGATGGGGGTGCTGGCGCTGCTGATGTTTTACCCCATCACTCAGGTGGTGGCCCGACTGTGAGAAAGGCGCTCAGTCTGGTTGAAGTGATTGTTAGCATGGCTTTGCTGGGGGTGCTGGCCAGTATCGTTTTGTTCTTTGCGCTGAGCACCACTCAGCCCAATCGGCTGACCACCTACCGCGAAGTGGCCTTGTGTCTGTTGAGTTCCGATTTCGAGGCCGCTCAGACCCGTGAGGTGGGGGTTCACAACCTCGAGGTGGTTCGCGGAGCGGACGGAGTGGAATACCACCGCCAGGTGGAGGTTCTCCCGGTTTCCGGCTACACACCCCAGGAACTGAAGGAAATCAAAGTGCGGGTGAGCTGGGAAGCCCGAGGACGAAGCTTTAAGGTCATGCGCCAGCGGCGGGTAGCCCATGCTTCCTGGTAGGCGCGGTCTCACTCTGCCCGAATTGCTGATGGCCTCCACTTTGAGCTTACTGGTGTTGGGTGGCACCCTGTATTGCTACCAGGCCGTCTGGAAGTATACCCGACCCGTCGAGCAAACCAGCGATCTTCAGCTTTTGGGGCTGACGGCCTGGAAAATGCTGCAGTCAGACCTGAAGGCTTCTGCTCCCGAGGGATTTCTGGCTTTGAACGACACACTCTGGTCGATAGCCCAACAGGTCGATAGCTCCGATGGAGGCCAGCGCCGCTGGCACCCAGAGCCCGTGGTATATGCCAGTTTGGCTGCAGAGCTGCGACGCTATCAGCGCCCCACCACTGCCCTTCCCACCGCAACTCCCCCGACCTTTGCGGTGTCCCACATCGCAGCACTGGAACAACTGCCCCACAAGCGTTTTTCGCAGGTTGTCCTGAAAGAGCTCCTGCTGGCTGGCGATAAGGTGAGCGGTAGGCTGGAAATTCGACTGCCTCACGGCACTCAGAGCCTGCCTCTAGAGGTGCACTACCGGCTGTAGCGGGCTGTTGCCGGTCTTCGTCCGATAGGGCCAGGTAGGCTTGTCGAAGGCTCGCCGATGTAGCGATGGCGAGCAGAGCGAAAACAGCCACCAGGGCGTGTTACGATTTCGCACGACTGGGGCGCTCGGGGGGTGTAGGGGGCCGATCTCTGCCCCATTCTGACCGAGAACCCGAGCCGAGCGCTGGTTTTGCAAAGAACACGGTGTGTTCAACTTGCTGCCGAACTTCCTGGCACGCTGGACCCTTTATCTTGCTGAGGTTGCGGGCACGGTGGTCAAGGCAGTTGCCGCCCAGGGTAAGCCGGAGCTGCCCCTGAGGTCACGGGTCCAGACCCACGAACGGCCTTACGCTGGCAGTTGCCTCTGGAGACGGCCTGGCAGGAGCTGACGTATTTCATAATCTGGCGCTCCATGACCCGGTCTTTCCGGTCTGGATATTCACCTGACGGCCGAGCGCCGGCGAATGCCCTGCGGTCCAGGAAGTCGCTGCTGGAAGTAAGTCGAACCAGCCGGTCGAGGGCGTCGGGGCCCTGCCCTACGCGGCGCGGGCCCGGTGGGAGTTGTCCTCGTCGCCGGGCCAGCCGAGGAACCAGTCGAGCCATTCGGCCACCTCCAGGGGGCATTGTCGGCCGAGATTGCGGCCCTGCCGGTCAAGAAACGTAAGTTTGTCCGGCGCAACACCCTCGATGCGCAGATGTCCGTTGTGCAAATTGCGGTGGCAACTGGCACACAGGGTGATCAGGTTGTCCGGCGTGGTGGTGCCGTTCTGGCAATAGTAGGTCAGGTGGTGGACGTGCAGGTAGAGCTGGTTGGGGCAGCCAGGGCACTGGCAGCGGTAGCCGTCGCGCCGCAGAATGTGAATGCGCTGCTTGGGGGTCAGGTGGCGGGCGCGGGGGTTGTTCCAGTGCGGTGTATCCCGCCGCACCAGTTGAAGCTCACCGTGGGTCGTGACCTGGGCGGCGCGCAGGGCATTCCAGGGGGCGATGTTCCGTGCGGAACGTTCGGCCAGTTCGGCCAGGGCCTCGTTTTGGCGTTGCTGGGCCAGCCGGTCTTCTTGGGCCTGGCGGCGGGCGGCTTCGAGCGCGGCGGTGTCCAGGGGCCTGCGCGAAAGATACTCGGCGGCCAGGTATTCCAGGGCTTCGCCCGGCGAAAGGATGCGGCCCGCCTCTTGGGACAGGCTCTGCATCGCTCGCTCCAGCAGGGCCATGGCGTCGGCGCTGGCCTGGATGCGCAGTTCGCTCTGGTGGCTGCGGTTCTGGGGGTCGC
>CAZYPN010000116.1:0-4795 GCA_964649085.1 uncultured Burkholderiales bacterium
GGAAAGAAGCTTCCCGAACTGCGCCGACGCGAAGAAACCTTGGACCAACTGATGGCCCGCTACCTGCCAGAAATCAAGGCGAACAAGAAGTCGTGGGAGTGGGATGTGCGCATCCAGGCACACTGGAGCGGGGTGCTGGGGGACCGGCCGGCTAGGCGCATACAACCGGGAGACATCGAGCGGGTGAAGGCCGAATGGCTGTCCAGCAACGCGCCGGCCACCATCAACCGGCGCATCGCTTACCTGAAGTCGATCTATAGTCGGGCTTGTCGAGACGGCCTGCTGGAGAGCAACCCGCTGGCATCCAAGCGGGTGAAGATGCTCCGGGAGGCGCCGGCAAAAGAGCGCATCCTGAGCCCCGAAGAAGAAGCTCGGCTACTGGCGGCCATGAAGCCTCGGCTGCGGCTGGCCGCCACCATAGCCCTTCACACCGGGCTAAGGATCTCTGAGCTGTGCGAGCGGCGGAGGGGAGACGTGCGAAAGGACGTGCTGACCATCCCCGAGGCAAAAGGCGGGGGAGTCCAGCGGGTGAGGCTCAATCCGGTGGCCCTGGCGGCCGTCCGGGAACTACTGGCCTCTCACGACTCAGACTGGCTGCTTCCCAGTCGGCAGGGCGGAGTGGCGCGCCGGGTGCTGGCTCAGCAGCTGGCGAGAGCTTGCAGCGCGGCAGGAGTCCGCGGCGTTTCGTGGCACACTCTCAGGCACACTTTTGTGTCTCGCCTGGTGATCCAGGGGGAGAATCTGCTGGTCGTCCAGCAGCTCGCTCGACACAAGAGCCTGCAGATGACCCTGCGCTACGCTCATCTTGCGCCCGACCAGTCGGCCGAAGCGCTTGACAGGATGGCTGTCAAATGGGGTGGTTTGGCACCCAGCCTGGCACCGGCAAAAACGCAGGGCGAAGAAACTCAAATCTAATCGGGTTTTCGAGCCCGGACAGCCAGGACTTAAAATCCCGGGACCGCAAGGTCGTGCGGGTTCGAGTCCCGCCTTCCGCATCTAGCCCAAAAGGGCTTCCTGTTCTAGTCGAAAGAGTTTTCGGCTGACATTCTTTCACTAAGATTTACCATCTTTTGGCATTGGTTTGGCACCAGATTGGCACCTGACACGGCTTGAAAAACAATCAACGGGGGATAGAGCTATCCCCCGTCTATCCCCCGTGCCAGGGAAGCCTTTTGCCATATGGCTCCACGGGGGGTAAGGGAGATAGGGGGATTGTCCATGTCAGTTCTAGGAAGAAAAATAGATAAGATATAGGTTACACTATCTCTCCCTAGGAACTAATAGGGCAATCCCCCTTATCCCCCTATCCCCCGTGGACTGGCACCAGTGCCAGAAGGTACGTTGCTGCAGCGTACGAAGTCGCGGCCATGGGAAGTTTCAGACCGATCACGGACACCTGGATACTGGCCAGGCCAAAAGTCGCCTACTATGGAGCCTATCCCAGCGGTTTCTTGGAGAGGGCTCGGGCTCTGTTGGGGGTTGCCCTTTACGAGCCGGTCTTGCATGTCTGCGGGGGTAGAGTGCGAGACTATCCTTTCCGGGGAGTAGGCCCAAACGACTTGACGGTGGACGCTGACCCAGAGCTCCAGCCGGACTTTCTACTCGACATCCGCCAGGAGCCTTTGCCTCTGGGCCCCTGGCGAGCCATTCTCGCTGACCCCCCGTATTCCGCGGAAGACGCCAGCAACTACCGGGTGGGCGCGGCTCTGTTCCCGGAGTTGGGCCTGGTGGGTAAGCGCTGCTGGGAACAGCTGGCTCCGGGTGGACGGTATGGGGTCCTACACTATCAATGGGCTCGACCGCCCGCTCCCGATGCTCGACAGGTGGCGGTGGTTAGCGTTTTGCAGGGGTGGGGAAACCGGGCCAGAGTTTTCACCGTCTATGAAAGGGTGCTAGGATAGACTTGGTTTAGTTCCTCCAGTTTGCCCTGGCCCCGCCGGGGCATTTTTTTGCCAAAGCGCATAAAAAAAGCCCCGGACTTGCCGGGGCGCTGGAGGAACTGCTGTCAGGGTAGCGCGGTCCGTACTCCCGATTGACTACGGCCCGCCGGAGTTGTTGCCGAGATGTTGCGCTATCAGCTCCCGGACCCAGCGCGGGCCCCCGCGGCCATTGACGGCCGCCAGTTGAGACTCGGTGAGGTGCACCCGCAGCACCTGGTCGGCGGGCTCCTCGACCGGCGGGCGCCCTGCTCGAGGCGCGAGCCCGAGCTGGCGGGCGTAGTGCGCGACGGTTGCCCTGGTGGTGCCCACGTCGCGGGCGATGGCAGCCTGGGGCTCGTGGTCCAGCAGGCGGCGCTTGATCTCGGCAACGGTGTCGGGGGGGAGGCGATGGCCGGCGGGAGTCTCCTCCCGCCGGAGAGCCGGAGCTGCCTCGGGGTTGGCTGCAGTCCGCCGCAATGGGGCCGGCTCTGCCCGGATGTTGGACGGCAGGGCACCCCACTCCTGCAGCAGGGCCCGGACCTGGGGCCCCGGCTGCTTGGAGCCCTGTCGCAGCTTTTTCCAACTGCTGGGCTGGATGCCGAGCAATCTGGCAACCTGGGCCGGCTCCAGGCCCCTGCGGTCGGCCTCGGCCACCAGGGCCACCACGTCTGGATGGGCCCCGGGGCGCGCGGCCCCCGGCTCATTTTGCGGCTCGACATCCTCGGGGACACCCTCTGCCAGGGTGTCCCCGTCCTCGTAGCGCCACCAGTAGAGCGACTCCCCGGGCTTGAGCGTAGCCCGGGTTGGGGGCAATTGGTGAGCGTTGCTGGGCGGACCTACGGCCATTACTGGCGGGTCATCGCCTTGCCGGCGCGGCTTGCCCACGAGGAGATAGTGGCGCCAGGGCCGGCCTGCTCGCCACACCTGGGCCCCGTTGGGCTTGGTGTGGTGATGTCGAGCCGCGCCGGCCGAGGCGGCCAGCTCGGCCAGAAGGTAGCTGTCTGGTCGGCCGGCTAACTCGCGCGAGAAAATCTCGCGGAAGTCAGAGACGGCCGATGGCGTGAAAAAAAGTTTCAATTTTCCCTCCAAATGCAAAAAATGAGGGGCGGCAACCCCTCGACTCTCCACTCCTGCCCCGACCATTCGCCACAATGGAAGGGTAGCCAAGACGGCAGGCTAGGAAAACTTTAGTCGCGGGGCCAGATGATGATTCGGCCCTCGAACTTTTCCCAGGCCACGACGCGGCCTTCGTGGCGACCCAGCTTTGCACCCGGCGCCACCGCGCGCGCGGCATCCAGGAGCGCGAAGCTGCGGGCTCCTACGTTTTCAACAGGGAAAATCTGACTGGATGCCACGGACCATCCCGGACGCTTGCTCTCCAGCAGACTGACGAGCTGAGCCGCCTCCCAGGCTTGCCGCTCTCGGGCGTAGACTTCTCCGTGCTCAATCTCCTCTGCGACCAGGCGCTGGAGGCGCCGGCTGCCGTGACTGGCAATCCAGTCAGCCTTGGCCTGGGCTTTATGAGCAGCGGCCTGCTCCTCGGCCTCCTTCTGGGCCCGGTAGGCCTCTTGCTGTGCTGCGTATGCCGCGTCTCTCTCGGCTTTGACTGCGGCCTGCTTGGCGGCCTCGGCCTCGACCACCGCCTCTTCGGCGGCGATGGCCTCAAGTAGGCTTTCGATTGTGGGCAGGTCGGCTCGCACGAGGGCCGCCTCTCCAGCCTGTCCGTCGTAACTGCTGCGCGGCGCGTATCCAACCGACGGCGAAGGGACTCGATGCCGCCCATTTGAGAAAAAGCCTTCTCGGTCGCGAGCGCAGATTTGGCCGGCTTCGTTCATTCGCGCCGCCAGAGCGGCGCGAACTTCTGGCGCCAGCTCGGCCGGGTCGACCTCCAGGGAAACCTGTGGCGGCTGTGGGGCGTTGACCCCCGCCAGGAAGCTCTTCACCAGACTACAACTAAAAGTGATGATCATTTGTTACCTCCTGCCCCGACCGAGGTCGGGGTAATGCCCGGCCTCTCGACCGGGTGCGGCATCCGCTACGCCTCTCGGCGTTTCGGCCCCCGCCAGGGGCCTCGTCAGGCGGTTAGAGTTTTCCCTCGGCTCTGAGGGCCGCCTCGGCGGTTAGCAGGGCCACCGAGATGGCCTCGTGGGCCGCCTTCCAGTCGCCCGCGACTATGGCTTTCTGGGCCTCGGCCAGGGCGCAGGTCGCGAGGCCGGCGTGAGTTGCCTTGCTCATTGGTCCGCCTTGGCGATGTAATTGAGCTTGCCAGTCGGTCCGGCAACTCGGACCAGGAGCCCTTCTTGCTCCATCTTGCTGATCCAGCCCTTGACGAGCCCGCCCGTGCGAGCTTTGTCGTTGCCCCGCAGCATTTGGTCGGGGCAGTGGGGCAGCCCGTTGGCTAGATTTTCGAGGCATCTTTCGCGGAATGCTTCGTAGGTCTTGAAGTGCCGGGCGCTGTAATCGGCCTTGCTTTGACCTTCTTTTAGTTGCTCGGTAGTGTAGTTCATTTGGTCTTTCCTCCGTGCCCGGCCTTTCGACCGGGGTATTTGTCGCTTCCGACACTCAGACTATACAGCACGGCAGACAAAGTGTATAGGTGAACAGGTGGATAAATTTGGACAAACGCAAAAAGCCCCCCGGGATCACTCCCAGGGGGCCTTGGTGCGCCGGGCGATCAACCCCGGTTTCGGCTCACTCAGTCTATCACGTCCCACGCTCCGGACGCCAGTCCCGCATCCACTCCAGGCCGGGAATCTGGTCGGGGAGCGGCTCAATCTCCGGCGCCTCCGCCAGCAGTTGCTCCTCGACCCGCTCGAGCAACTGCTCCACCTGCTCCCGCCCCGCCTCGATCGCGCTCTCTACCAGCCGAGCAGGCT
>CAZYPN010000117.1:0-4749 GCA_964649085.1 uncultured Burkholderiales bacterium
TCGCTTTTTGTACGCAGGTACCGCTCGCTTTTTGCACTATTTTGGGGTTGCTCCCGCTGCACACCAGGAAGGGAGGCCAGCGCGACGGTAGCCTCTGGCCGGGTAAACTCGGTCAGCATCCAGCGGTCGCTGGCCTGTCGAGCGTGGTGCTCGACTCGAAATTCATCTTGGGAGATCATCAGGTACTCCTGAAAGGACGGGAGGGAGCGGTAGAATTTGAACTTGTCTCCAGCGTCATAGTCTCGCGTTGAAGGAGACAGGACCTCTACGATGAGATGGGCATCCGTCACGGTGTCCTTGCGCCCCGGGAACAGCCTGGGTGCACCACAGATCAGCAGCAAATCGGGATAGGTGAAGAGCTGATAAGCCTCGATCCACAGACGCAGGTCTTGACCATAGAGCTTGCAAGTTCGGCCGCGCAGAACAGGATTCAATTCACTGACCAAGTTGAACAGGATGGCGTTGTGCTCCAGAGTGCCTCCGCCCATCAGGAATAGCTCTCCTCGGAAATACTCCGAGCGGTCTTCGCGCTTGTCTTCGTGCTCGAAGTACTGCTCGATCGTGAGGTGGCGGCGAGGCTGAAGTGTCATTCTTAGAGATTCTGGAGTACGCGGGGGCAACCTGCAGTGTCCGGTCTGGGGCACACGTTGAAAGGCGGACGGCCGAAACTCGCCTCAGGCGAGCAGCTATTAAAGCCATATCTCCGTGGTGCGCCACAAATCGGCATCTCCGTCTGGGGAAAAAGCAAATGACCCTTCTTCTTGTGGTTGGCCGCGGCAAACTGTTGCCAGGCCTGTTGAGGGTTGGGATCCAGCTTCACCCCTGGCAGTGCAGCGTCCTCAGGAAAGGGCGACCGAGTGTAAGCTCACGGCTTCTTCCAGTATTGATCGGCGAAGTCCAGGAAACGTTCCCAGTCTTAGACAGTCAGGGCGTGCATACCGGGTCGGCAATGATAGCCGGTTCGCCCACCGAATCGCTGGAAGACCGGCGCGGCCTGCTCCAGGGCCAGGCGTTCGCCCTCGGGGTCGGCCCATAGGTCGCTCTCGGCGATGGCTACGTAGAGCAGAGGGGCGATGCGCTGCTGCAGGATGCTGTCCTGGGTTTGTCTTTCTTGCTGTTGGCGGCTCCCCCCTGGCGCCTAGGAGTTTTGAGGCGGCCCCGGATCGGGCGGGAGGGAATCTACTAGCTGACGCGCCTGACGCTGGCGCTCCAAGAGGTTGAAGCGCGGATAGATGTCGGGCCGGGCCCGCAGGAATCGCGCCAGACTTTGGCGTGCCTCCTGGGGTCGATGGAGCTGAGCCAGGCGGATCCCCCTTTGCTCCCAAATGTCCAATACGGGATGGGGCTTGGTCAGGGCAGAGTCCAGCAAGTCCAGGGCCTGTTGGGGGTCGTCTAGCAGTCGAGAGCGGACATAGTCGGCGTAGGAGTTGCTCTCGGTGGGCAATCGCGCCAGGGCCTCCTGGCGCCGCCCCAAGAGCATGAGGAGTTCGGCCTGCCAGGCCAGGAAGCTGGCATTGGGGGCAAACTCCTGCAGCTTTTCGAGATGCCCCAGGGCGGTCGTGAAGTCGCCCCGCCGGTGGGCCACCGCGGCCTTTCGATAGAACGCCTGGCGGCCGGGCAAGAGCTCGCAGAGTTGCAGAACGGTGTCCCATTCTTCACGGCTTTCATAGCATTCGGTCAGCAGCGCACGTACACTGTTTCGACCCTCGGCATCCTGCCCGGGCATGGCCAACAACCAGCGCCATTCCGCTGCTGCTTCGAGTTGACCGCGGGCGGCAAGCTGGGGCAGCAGCCAATCGGAGTGCAACCCCAGCCCCTGCAGCGACGGTTGTTGGCACAGGGCCAACAGCAGATGGGGAGAGTTGAAGCTCAGCCCAGGCCAGAGGGGCTCCTGACGCAGGAAATCAACGACCGAATCGAGGGCGTCCTGGGGGTCGGCAAGGGAACGGGTGGCCGCCAACCACTCCGCCCTGCGGCCGGATTCTTCGAGCATCTGATAAGCCTGGGTATTGGGGTTCAAGAGAAGCCGACGGAACAAGGCCACCGGCCCTCCCCCGGCGGAAAGCAGTCGGTAGGCGAGAGAGGTGAGGCGCAGGTGGCCTTCCATCGCTTCCACACCGTTCTCTCGTAGGAGCAGAGTAAGGGCCCAGCAACCCCAATGGTCGGTGGAGACATCTTGAAGCGGAGGGTCCCAGCCGCACTGACTGATGCGGACGGGCCGATCGCGGTGCAGCAAGTCGGCCAGGGCCACCATGCCTCGTTCGCTGCGAAAATGGGCGCGGCTGGCCAGAGCAACCAGCTGAGAGCTGGTCAGGCTGCCTCCCCCATTGGGATTGCCCAAACGCACCTGCCTGGCGGGTTGCAGCAGCACCGCGAGGGGGTGGCTCTTCTTGCCGTCGAGGGGCAGCTTCTTGTACAGAGAGGCTTGCAGCCAGAGGAAGCAAGCCAGGATATGCCACTGAGCCGTGTCCTGACAACCCGGCCGCTTCACCAGCTCGTGCAGGCAGGCATAGAGTGCAACGAGATTCAGTCCCGATTCTTCGGAACGACTGGTGTCGACCCCAAAGGGATGCAGATGTCTTTCATGCCAGGTTCCATGTTCCCGGCAACGGAAGGCGAAGGTAGGATAGGCCCGCAACCCGGCCTCACCCGGAGGGTCGAGCAGCGGCATGCGCACCAGGTATTCTTCTTCCGGCGGCAGACGGGGAATGTTGACCTGGCCCTCGAGTTTGTCGAGCTGGAACCAGTTGGGGAACACGCGGCGCAGCTCGAGCTCCCATTTGCTCTGGGTGATGACAATGCAGTGAGGGTCCCATTCGATGTCCATGGGGCGGCTGACCACCGGCAGCCAGCCTTGCTGAGCGTAGAAGTCGCGCAGGGTTCTGAGGGGCATGGGCGACTGATCGCCACGTCGAAATACGGGCGCTTCGAGCAGGGGACTGTGGGGGTCGCGCAGGGCCTGGTCTATGAGCCAGGGGTAGGAGCAGTGCATTCCGCGTGCCAGCACCTCACGGGCAAACTGGCCGAGCAGCCAGTTCTTCCACTCTTGGAATTCGTCATTTTCGACGAACTGCTGCCGGGAGAGGTCGAGAGAAAAGCGGTCGGACCACCACAACACCTGGATGCCTGGGGTGGCGGAGGGCTGATAGTAGCTGATTCCGTCACGGACGATTTCCCAGGGGCCCGTGCCAAGCAGGAGCAGGCCCTGGCCCCATGGCGCATGGGGCAACTGGACCCACTCTTGAGCCTCGAAATCGTGGGGCGGGGGATGGCCGAAGCAAAGGGCCAGCGGCGTCGACCGTGTCCGGACCGGTCTGGGTGAAGGAGACAGCCGTAACGGAGCACGGCGCGCCCTTTGCAACAGGCGGATTTCCGGTGGGGAAAGCGGAAGCCAGCCTCGCCAACCGGAACGGCGAAGCTCGAAGGTGTTGCCGCAGCCCGGTTGGAAGCGAAGTTCCATCGCCAGTTTCCTGTTACTGAAGCGAACTTCACCCCCTTCGGAGAAGAGCCTCACCTCGCCCAGACGGCCGGCCGTGAGCAGAGCCACCGCCAGTTCGGCCAGCGCCGAGCGGGGCTGGCCCAGGCTGGGAAGCAAGCTTTGCAACTGTTCTGGGGTTAGCGGTGGTCCATCCCACGAGAGGCGAGTGACCCGGCCCTGCTGTTGCAGAGAAAAGGTGTTGGCGCGCTGCAGCACCGCCGCCGATATGACAGCCAGCACGTATTCTTCAGGTCGTGCCAACTGATGGCGACCCAGCACTTCTTGCATTCGCCGGAGGTCGCAGGTGAAAGCTCCGTTGCTGGTCTGCTGCCCAGCGGCTTGAAGCTCGGCGAGATAGGCCTCGATATCCACCCTCGGGGGTTTCACCCGGACGACGCAAGCACCTATCGGCGTTGGGCCCCGTCACCATGAATCCTTGCTAAAGTAGACCCTAACCCGGCTCGCTTCGCTCCCCGGGTAGATGTTGGTTCCCAACTCCTGTTTGGTCCGCTTCGCTCCCCGGAACAGGGGGGTTGAAACTAGTCCCCCCTCCACTGCGTGGAAAGATGAGGATCAACCCCGTTTGAGTCGTGGTAAAGAGCTTCGCTGACCGTTGCGTTGGCCACAGCACTCACGATCTTTGGGCGTTCATTTCCTTTTCGGGGCGGAGGTAACTCAGGGTTTGTCGGCTTCCGGGTCGAGCTAACCCATCGCCAGCCCAAGTACTCTTCTGAGGCTCAATCACTCCCCAGCCCAAGCTCTGACTTTCCTTTGCGGTTCAGACGCACGACTCGCAGTCACCGTGGATGGCCAGTCCTTCTGCCTAAGTCCACGTCAGCCCGGCGGTTCCCGCGCGCGCATTGCCTCAAGCGCAGGTAGTGTAAAAATTATATTTTTACACTACAAATTTTCGAGGTGAAGTCCCTACCTCTGCATCAAGGAAACAGCCGAACTCGGCGAATCTTTTCAGGGCCAGGAAAAGGTCGGTCAAAACAAGGGTGTTCCCAAGCCCGAGAACTAGCAGGGTGTTTCCAAAAGTGAAATGGGCCCGTCCGTGAACTCCCGGGAAACGTTTGGGGCTCGGGTTTCCCCCAAAGTGCATTTCAGCAGTACCGAGCGGGCCTTTTGACCGCAAACTCGCCGATACTCTACCCGAAGCCAGAAAAATCGGGCTTTGAGGCGTCCACATTCCGCTTTCGGCTAGACTGCGGGCCGACGACCGTGAAGTGGTCCTCTGAGAGGAGCTTCCGTTCTTTGGCCATCCTGACCAC
>CAZYPN010000118.1:0-4637 GCA_964649085.1 uncultured Burkholderiales bacterium
GCGGCCTTGAAATGGGCCTGCAACGAGGACGCGAGGAAGGCCTGGAGCAGGGCCAAAGACTGGGCCTGGAGCAGGGCCAAAGATTGGGTATGGAGCAGGGCCAGAAATTGGGCCTGGAGCAGGGCCTTCGCTGCGGCCTCGAGGTGGCTCTCCAGCGACTGTTCGGCGAGCGGGCCCAGCGTCTGCTGGATCGCCTGAAGAACTGCGACCTGGCCAGACTCGAGCGGCTGCAGGAGCGGTTGGCTGCGGGTGCCGAGCTGGATGAGATGGAGCGGGTGGCGGCGGAGCCGTAGTTGACAGGCCGAGTGTTGGCGCTCGAGAAATCCCGGTAGACTCGAACCATGAGTTGGCAACCAGTTACCGGGGTGGCCTCAGCAGAATTTCTTCCCGAGCAAAGCGCGACAAGGAAGGCCAGCGTTGAGCTTCAGGTGGGGCTCGCCCTAGCAGTTCGATTTCCCCCAGCCGCATCGCGGGCAAGCGTCTCAGGTGTGCACCTTCCAAACGAACCAATAGAGTCGCCTCGGTGCGATAGTTCGGTCTTCGCCGATACCAGGGTTCTGAAAAAAAGCTGAGCGACCCGTCAAAATTTCTCTCGAGCCATTCAGGCGTGCGGGTCGAGTCGGCGACCCAGTGTAATCCAGCCTCCGAATAGCCAAATACGATTCGCAGCACAACCGGGTCTGCCCAACTGTGGGCCAGAATGGAGGCCGGCTGAGGTGCACATCCCTCAATGACGACCTGATCCCCCTCACGCAAGTCGGGACAAACCTCCACTACCTCGGTCCAGAAGGCTCGTTGCAGCTTCCAAGCCTGAGCATAGTCCAGTTGAACTTGCCATAACCACGGCATGCACACCGCCAGCCCCAAGCAAGTCAGGCGATGTGCCCACTTGTTGCCGGCGGCCTCCGTGGCAGCAGCAATCATCCAAGCTAATCCTAGAGCAGCCACCAGGTGCGTGGTCGTCAGTCGTCCCGCAACTTGGGTAGGCGGATAATTGACCAGCGTCAAAGCGTAGCCCCCAACCCAAAGGAAAGTGCCCGTCCAAAAAAGCCGACGACAGCCCGTGCCTGTGCCATCGGGAGGACATCGAACAAGAATGAGCCCGGCGGTCACAATTAGAAGCACGCCCATCAAAGTGTTGTGATGAATTGCGAAGGCCCAGGCTCGAGGAAAGGCTGATAGACTCACAGGCGGCCCGATCGCCAAGGAACTCACCGAGCGATGCGCGGCGTTAGCGGGGTTGCCGATTACCCCTTGCAGCCTGGCCTCACTGTGACGGACTCGAATTGTCAAGGGAATCAACAATATCAAGCAACAAACAACCAGGTGTCTGCGTAGACGACCATCAAGCGCTGGTTTTCCCAGCAGGAAGACCAGGAATGCACTTTCGTAGCTTGTCAGTGTCAACAATGCAAGCCCATAGGCCCAGGGTCTTGATCGAAACACCAGGGCCAACAGGGCCATCGTAAGTGCGCCAAAGACATGAACGTGAGTCAACAGCAGCCGAGAGGTATCGCCGGGAAACACGATGTAAGCGCACCCCGCTAAGAAGGCCCCTCCTGGCGATAGAAACTCGCGAGACAGGCGATAGATGAGCACAGCATTGAGCCAGTGGATCAAGAAAAGAACTCCGTAGAGGGCGAGCCGGCCGCCCCACGGATAGAGCCCTGCGCACAGAGCGGGGAGCGTGTGATTGAGCGGCCGCCCGTGGGGCCAATGCTGAAAATCCCAGGAGATCTTCGAGGCCAGTTGGTGGGCATTACCTTCAAGGTAAGGCACCACAAGTGCATAGTCGTCCTCGTAAAAGCCGAACTGATTTATCAAGAGAAACGAACTCTGCAACAGCAGCAACGCCAGCAGCGCCAGGTGAAGTCGGTTCACCGCAGGGCTTTCGGCATGCTGAGGAAGATGTTCCTTTGGGTTGGGCCGACTCGGAAAGCGAAGCGGGAGCTTCCCCTGGTAGCCAGAATCACGGGGGCGTGAACCACAAACTGGCGCTGGCCACGCTGCTGATCAACGGCATTCTCCTGGCCGCAACCCTGGACTATTCCGTGAACATCCCCATACGCCATCCCGAATTGTGCCTCGGCAAAGAGCTGCCCTACAACCTGATGGGCACCGGGCAGTGCCTGGAAAGCAGAAACCTGTTGGCCGGCAATCAGTTGCATCTGGGAGTCTGGCACGGTTTCCAACAGGTCTTCTGCGGGCCCCCGATACGGCTTCAGTCTATCCGTCTGCGCTGTCTTCTTGAAGAGGAGGCTTATCTCAACGTCATTCTCCTGCGTCGGGCTGAGGGCTTCAGCGCCATTCGAATCAGTTGCAGCCAGAGCCGGCCGAACCTCTACTTCGAAGCCAGGTCTAGCGGCGAAATCACCAGAAGCTCCCCCCTGCCGCTGTCCCGGCCCGGCCCAGGCTGGCACAGGCTGCGAGTGGAACGGCAGCCGGGGGGTTGGCAGGTCCACCTGGACGATCAGCAGTGCCGACTGGAGTCGTCGGCCGACGCCGAGGGACTGGTGGGTCTTTGGGGCGGCCGCAGAAACGTCATTGTGGATGACCTGGAAATCAAGGACACCGCCGGCCGAACCCTTCGAGAAACCTTTGATGGCCGGCGATTCTTTGTCCGCCATCTGATCTGTGGCCTTGGCCTCTTGTTGAGCCTCGACCTCATCTGGTGGCTCAACCGTCGGCGAGCGGGGCTTCGAACACTGGCCCTGCTAAGGCTCTCGGTCTTTTCGGGCCTGCTGACCTACACACTGATCGACTATGGGTTTTGGTCGCATCGTTATTGCGCCGGCGGCATGTCGCCCTTTGGCGAAAACATGAAGATGGACCCGCTGGAATGGGTGCGCACGAGCGTCATGTCGGCTATCGATCCCCACGAAATCCAGCCTTCGGTCGTAGCCCATCAGCGTCTGCGAAACTACCTGAACATTTCTGCGGGGCCAAAGTACAGTTCGTCCCTCAACGTTTTCGAGGCCGGCCGGCTCACGGCGCTTCAGGACTCCCCCGAAGCAATCGATGCCTACTTGCAGGCTCGACCTGAAACGATGGAAACCTTGCTGGTGCTGGGGACCTCCCAAACCCACGGCTCGGGCGCAACCTGCTATTCGGACGGTATGGTGGGGGTGCTGGCTCGAAGCCTGGATAGGCGGTATCCCGGCCGACGCTTTCGCGTTGTCAACGCCGCGCGCTGTGGCAGCCAGTCCTCGGCGCTGTTGGAACGGACCCGCAGCCACCTGATGAAGTTTCGTCCGAAGTTGCTGGTTCTCAACCTGGGCACGAACGACCCAAGTACGGAGCAGCTGCGCAGCAATCTGCAAGCCTGGGCCGAAATCGCTAACGCCCATTCATGCCGGGTGGCCTGTGTACTGGAGGCCAACTCACTGGAGAAATTCTACGCCCTGGAGGGCAACCACCGAACGATGAAAGAAGTGGCCAGGGTTCACGGCTGGCAGGTGCTGGACCTTTACCAGCATCTTGGCGAGGCCGAACGACAAGACCGGGGGATGCTCTGGTGGGACTTCGTACATCCCACCGATTTTGGGCACCAGTTGGCCGGTCAATTTCTGTCTACCGAGCTCAAATTGTAATGCTCGGGGCGCTTACCATCACGCTCCTGGCCTATCTTATGCTGGCCGCAGCCTTCTACGGCTTGGGGTTCGCCTGCATTCGCGTGCTGGGCGCTTCAACAAGCGAACGGCCCGAGCCCCTATGGTTGGTGTGGCAGGGCTGGGCCCTGTATCTGTTATTCCTTCTCAGTGTTCACCTGTTCTTGCCCCTGCAAGCGGCAGTGGTGTCACCCCCGCTGCTACTCGGGCTGGTGGTATTCTTGCGGGCGCAACCGTGGCGAGGGCTCAGACTGTCGTGGCGCCACGGCGTGACCTGCGGGTTGGCGCTGCCAGTGGCTACCTGGGTTGCAGCGCGGTCCATGCTGGTCCCGACCAACTACGACACCGGGTTGTATCACCTGCAGTCGATCCGTTGGGACAACACCTTTCCCCTGGTTCCCGGACTGGGCAATCTGCACGACCGGTTGGCCTTCAACCAGTCCTTTTTCGAATTCGCAGCCGCCCTGAACTTCCACCCCTATTTCGGACACGGCGCAGCCCTGGCCAACAGCTTTCTCTACCTGCTGACACTGGCCAGCCTGATGGCCCTGGTTTCCTGGAGAAACTTCCTTCAGGGATGCCCCCTGGAAAAGCTTTCTCCGCTGCTCCCCATCGCCTATCTGGCATACCTGGGGACCCATTTTTCCAGCCTGAACTCTGCCTCCCCTGACTTGACCGGAGAACTCTTGCAGATCCTTATGCTGGTATCTCTGACCCGTCAGATCTCGCGTATCAGCCGCGGCCAGACCTCTCCAGCTTTGCAAGACGCCCTTCTGGCCACGTTGGCAGCCGTGGCCATTACGGTGAAGCTCTCCAACCTGGTGTTCTCGGGGTTGACGCTGCTTGTGCTCGTGAATAACTATCGCTGGCAACTGCTGCGACACAAACGCATCTTTCTCATGGCCCTGGCGCTTCTGGTGGTTTGGAGCATTCGCGGCTACGTCCTTTCCGGCATGCCCCTGTTTCCGCTATCTTTGGACTAAACCGCTGCGCGGTAGCCTCCGGCGCGTAAATTCGAGGACCGCCATG
>CAZYPN010000119.1:0-4603 GCA_964649085.1 uncultured Burkholderiales bacterium
CGCGTCGGCGCCCAGGAAGCCCTCGCCGCCGCCCGTCGCGCCGTCGTCGGCTCGGGGAGCGGCTGATGCAGCTGGCCGGGCAATACCCCGACAATGCGCTCTATCACTCGGGCCTGGGACGGGCCAACCTGATTTTCGATCAGCCCGAACTGGGAGAGCGACATTTGTATCGGGCCATGCAACTCGACGTCAGTCGAGGCATCGACGGCGTTCGCCTGGCTCAACTGTTGATCGCCAGAGGCAAGAACGATGAAGCCACCGAGGTGTTGCAAAAACAGCTGAGTTCGGTGCCAGAGGACCCGCATATTCTGGCCGAATTGGGCCTGCTGTTGCGCGCGCGCAACCTGGTAGCTCAGGCTTTGCGCCACCTGGAGACCGCCGCCCGGCTGAACCCCCACCATCTGCCCACCCGCCAGGCCCTGGGAGAAATCTACCTTTCCCAGGGACGGATGGACCTGGCCGAGTCACACTTCCGCTTCATTCTCGATCATCAACCCACGGCCGCCGCCTATCTGGCCCTGGCCGCCTGCGACAAAGAGCAGTTTCGCTACGAAGAGGCACTTCAAAACAAGCAAAAGGCCAGCCAGCTCGAACCCGGCAGTTTCCAGGCCTGGGCCAAGCTTGGCGAACTGTCGCTGCAAATGGGGCTGCTCGACGAAGGGATTGACGCCCTGCGCAAGTCCCTATCCATTGAGTCCAACCATCCCGAGGTTCTGGGGCTGCTGGCCAAGGCGGCGCTGCAGAAAGGCGATCGCCAGCAGGCCATTACGGCCCTGCGCAGCCAGCTGAAGCTGGAGCCAGGAGATGCCTTCGCCTCCTACACCCTGGCCAGCGAACTGAGGGCCACCGGCAGCTATGCCGAAGCTGCTGAACTTCTCAAAACGGCGCTTCAGGTTCGCGCGGGCGACGTTCAGCTCTGCCTCGACCTGGCCGAGTGCTATGTGGAAATGGGCCAGTTGCCAGCTGCCACAGAACTTCTTAAAGAGGCCTATCAACGCAATCCCACCCGAGAAGACCTGCGAGCGGCGTTGGCTGAAATCCAGCCTGAACTGCTGGTCGAACGCCAGAAGGGCGTTTCCGACTCAGACCAGCAGCTCAATCTGGCCCGAGCTCACCTGCAGGCCGGACGTTCCCAGGAAGCCTTCGAAGCCCTGCGTCAGGTGCTGACCGCCAACCCTCGCCATGCCGAAGCTCTGCTGCAGCTCGGTCGACTGTATGCCAGTCGAAAGGGCTACGACCACGCCGCCGAGTTTCTGATGCGCAGCTTTGCGGCAGACGCTAGGCAACTTACGGTGCTGCTGGAGCTGTTTTCCGTGCTCAATCAAATGGCGGGCAAACCCGCCTATGCCGCCCTCGATCAACTGGCTCGGGTGGTGCCGGAAAACCTGGAGTGGCTGGAATTCCTGTGGAGTCAGCGCCAGGCCCCCGGAGTGGACCGTCTGCTGCCTCCGCTGGTGCAGGCCACCCAAAAAGTACGCCCCCAGCACCCCGCCTGCCAGCGATGGACCAGCCTGCAACTGGCCTGATAGCTTTTCTGTAACATGCTTCTAACCAGTTTCGGGTACTGAAGCCTTATCCTGAAGACCGGGGAAATACCAGTCGAGGTCAGGAACGCAACATGCTGATTCAAAACGCCACCGCCAAAAACGCCCAGGCTGCCCGGCCCAAGAGCAGTAAACCCAAAGCTGAAGAGGTGGCTGCTCAGCCCGAGAAAGACTGGACCGTGCTGATGTACATCGCCGGTGACAACGACCTGGAGCCCTACGCCTCCAAGATGATGCTTCAGGTGGAAGACAAGTGCGGCACCACCGACAACATCAACGTGGTGGCCCAGCTCGGTCGTATGGACCAGCCCTCGCTGAAGAAGCTTTACAAGTCACAGAATCGCGAATATGAGCCCACCAACATCGATGGCGACTGGGGCGGCATTCGACGCTACCTGGTCACTCAACAGGACAAGCGCACGGATGCCCAGGAGAACAAGATTCTCTCCAAGTGCCTGGGACAGACCGACGACAAGGCGATGTCCAACGCCACCACACTGGCCGACTTCCTGGTCTATGGAATGAAGAACTACCCCGCCTAGCGCTATATGGTGGTGCTGGCCGACCACGGCGGCGGCTGGCTGGGGGCCTTCACCAGCGACGCCTCGGCTTCGGGCCACAGCATCATGAAGCCCGAGGACATCTCGGCGGCCTTCAAAATCGCCGAGACCGCCACCGGCCAAAAACCCGACGTGGTCGACATGGTGGCCTGTCTGATGGCCACCAGCGAGGTGTCCTATCAGATGAAGGATCGGGCCAAGTCTTTGTTGGCCTCAGAAGACATCGGAACCACGGCTTCCTTCGACTACGGGCCCATCATCGCCGGTTTGGACGCGGCCAGCGAGAAGGGCAAGCCGATGTCGCCCAAGGCCCTTTCCAAAGCCATCGTGCATCACTACGACGACAAGCCGGAAGCCTTCAAAACCAAATCGGCCGTCGACCTGCCCAAGATGGGTCAGGTCAAGGACAGCTTCAAGAAGCTGGTCGATACCCTGAAAGCCAGCCAGGTTGCCCCCGAAATCGTGGCCGCCGCCATCGAAGGATCGCAGAACTTCGGCATTACCACCGGCAAGATCTACCCCTTCTATGATCAGATCCGCGACCTGAAAGGTCTGGCCGCCAACCTGGCCGACGCCGACGTGATGCCCGACAAAAAGGTGCGGGCCGCTGCCAAAGCGGTGGTGGATTCGGTCAGCGCGGCCGTGATCGACAATCTGGCCCACAAATATGAGCGTTACGAGATCACCGGTCAGGGTCGCAGCCTGGACGGCAAGGAAACCTTCACCGAATATCGCCAATACTCGGGCCAGTACGACTCGCACGGCCTGAGCGTATTCGCGCCCCTTTCGGACAAGCTGGCCAAAGGGCCAAAAATGGCCGAATATCGTTCCCTGGACTTCACCCAGGAAACCGGATGGGGCGACTACATGGTAGCGTTGAACGAGCAGCTCGTGGCCGCCCAGGAAGCCCAGGGCAACATCGTTGCCCGCCCGGCCGACCCGGACAAACTCTAGAGCGAGTGCACCACCACGACCCGATCGCCGCGATCGGGCCTCAGGGCCAGTCCAGCCTCGAGCAATCGGCTCAGCGGCTCGGGATGGGCCGTGGCGGGGACCACCACGGCCACCTGGATCGACTCGATCCACTGGTGTTCGACCTGGTGGGTGGTGCTGCGAGGCAGGTCCAACTTCTCGGAGACCACCTCCTGCTGGTAGGTGCGGTATTTCTCCAGTTTGCGCTGAGAGGCCACCACGAAGCCTCGCTCGGCCAGGTGTTGTCGCTCCTCCCGGCGCAGCCCCTGGCCCTGGCGCAAGGTGACGACGACGCGGCCTTGGGCCGCGCCAAGATAGGCGTGGACAAGTTGATCCGCTTTGCACTGTAGCTCGTGCTGGAGCACGCCCTGTGGGCTGCTATCGGGCACGGCCAGGGATTGACCCAGGGCCATCAGGCAACAGGTGAGCACAACGGCAAGGAAAATGAGCGATGATCGCATGAAACCTCCGGTAAGCAAGGTGTGTGTGGATCCTCAGGCTAACCGGACCGACGATCTAATTTATTAACAAAATCTCACACATTCTTGAACAGGCAAGACCTCAGAACACGATCAGGCGGAGGGGGGGCGGTGGTCGTCTCCCAATGGATGAAGCGTCTGGCTGCGGGTCTGGAAGTATTCCAACCAGTTAAAGCCAAAGCAGGCCACGTTGCCGGCCAGGGCAATCCCCGTGGCCATCGGCGCATAAGCCTGAAGAGTGGGTGAAAGAGCCGCACCTGCGAGGCCCGCCAGACCGACCGCCGTGGTGCCCACGTGCAGAGCACTCATCGCCAGGCCCACCTTTTGCATAGGGCTGGTCATCATGCCCACGGCGCGACGATGCTGAAAATCTCGATATCTCTGACTGAAGTTCATCACCGCCAGGCCGATGGAAACCCCCTGAATCGCGGGCTGATACCAGGAGTCGATATGAGCCACCACGGCCGGGGGTGCTTGGTTCAGCACCAGCGGCTTGACGACTTCGGTGGCTCCCAGCAGGGCCAGATTGGGCCCGGCGGCAATGGCCGCCTGAATTTCCTGGACGGCCGCGCCAAAGAACTGAGTCACGTTGCCAAGTCGACTGTCGTGAGTGGAAATCTTGCTGCCGTTAATGCGGTACTGCTGCCCCTCGGGCGACTCCACAATCAGGCAGCGCCCCTCGGGAATCTGGTCCTTGAGCCCCTCTGCCCATACCTCGACCGGGTCCGGCCGCACAGGCGTAGGACGAGGACGAGGAGGAGTAGGTGGGGTGGGCGCCTGCTGAATCTTCATGATGGTGCCCCTATCATGCTCAGCTTCAGCGAAGGAGTGATTGATAGCTTGTTAACGTGTCTAAATTCAAACTGGGAGCCATCGTTTTTCAGGATTCCTTGATCGCGCCCGGCTATACTTCCAGCATGAAAATCAACACCTTGCCCCACGCCGTGCCCAGGTGCCAGGGGGGGCGGGAAAAGACACCACCCCACGACCCCCACGGACCTCGGGGCCGATTTCAGCCTTAAGAACCCCCCGCAAACACCGGGGGGAA
>CAZYPN010000120.1:0-4493 GCA_964649085.1 uncultured Burkholderiales bacterium
CGGTTCGGACTGGGCCCGCCCGAAGGGCCGCCGCAGGCGGCTTTTCGGGGAAAAGAGGGGCCAGTCCGTGGGCGCCTACTTGGGGATTCTTCCTCGGTTAGGACGATATAAAAGTCCCTCTTTGTTGCTGTAGCAGTTAAAGAACCGAGGAGCCAGGGTTGGAAACTTCTCCTCGTGTGGACCGTCACAGATTATAGTGAAGGTTGTTCCGTTGACCAAGACACGATAACTCCCCCCTGTCGGGCATCTGGGGTAATCATCGTAGGAGAGGCTTAAATCTGTCAGCCGAGCCGTGTAAGCGTTGTCGTGCTTCTCCGCATAAATCTCCATCGAATGGGAAATCTCAAGCAAATTCCCCTTGCAATGGCTCAGAGTTCTTCTTCCGTCCTGGCAGCCAGCAATAATTAGGCCCTGCAGCAGCAGAAGCTTCGTTATTCTCCCCATTGACCTCGATACGTCCGTGGCCACTGGATGCCCCGCAACCTGAGGTCTTTTTTCTCTTCATTGGTATCGAAGTAGTAGAAGTCGGTGCTCCCCTGGACCTTTGTCCCCTTGGGCAAGATCTTTGCTGTTCGCTTCGTCAGATTGTCATCTTCCTTGGTCCGAGCAGTATGGCAGCCCTTGTAGACAATCCGGTCCGGTTTTAGCCGGTGCAAGCCAAGCCGTTCGAAAGGAATGTCATAATGTACTCCATCTTCCAAAAATCTCACAATCAAACTGTCGGTCTCACGGTTGTGCCAAATGTAGGAGTCCTTGTTGGCATGGCCAGGGTAGCGCGCTGGGTAGATAGTGTTAGAGCTACCGTGTCCAAAGATCAAAATATCTTGGACCGACCCAGGGGCGGCATTCTGAATCGTGTGAACAAAGTCTGTCCAACCTTCGTTGGTTCCAGGAAAGTGTTGATAGCTTCCATCTCTGCCCACGATTCCGGCTTCCAGCCCATCGGGATCCACGAAATTAACGGGATTGTTTCGATTGCTCGTTTCGTCCGTACAGCGCTCCCGCACGCTGTCACGGTGGTTCTCCGCCCCGCGCACGAGGTCGCAGACGGCCGTCACCACGCGCGGAAGCACAGCCGCAGCCGCCACTTTGCCGATCAGGCCCAGAGCCAGGGGAATCACCCGCTCAGGATAGCATCCCGGCCTGGGTCGCGTCTGCGGTTAAGGGGCTCGGTTAAGGAGAAAAGGTCAGCTGGACGCGCGAATCTTGCCTCGGCTTGCAGGCACCTGGTCGGGGGCTTTCAAGATGGTGCCCAAGGTCGGTTTGTCCACTCGCTCCAGGATGTCCAACAGGCGAAGCACTGAACCCGGAGGCTTTCGCTGGCCACGCTCGTAGGCGAGCAGGCTGGAGCTTGATATGGAAAGTATTTGGGCCAGGGTATCGGGGGTAAGGCCCAGATGCTCCCGTAGTTCCTTGATTTCTTGCCCACTTCGCAGATGGGGAGGAGCGACGGCGGGAACCCAGCTTTCTCGAAGCTTCTGCGCGCCTTCTGCGTAGGCAAGAGCTGCCTGAAACCCTTCCTCCACCCTTTCAAAGAGGGGCTTGCGATGCAGTGTCACGGGCCTTTCCTCCATTTCTCCAGGCTTTCCAGGTATTGTGAAACGTAGCGCGACAGGCGCCTCTTTTGCTCGCTGCTCAGGTCGTCTGCCTCGTCCTTGTCATAGATGTCGATCATCAGAAACTGGTGGTGGCTCGGGATATAGAGATACCAGATCCGCAGTCCACTGCGCTTCCCTTTGCCTCGGCGCGGATCAGGCCAGCGCAACTTGCGTATTCCACCCGTTCCAGCGATGAGAGAACCCATCTCTGGACTGTGGGCCAAGTAGGTCTGAAGCCGGAAGTAGCTTTCATCATCCTTGAGATAATACTCGACAACCTCAGTAAAGCCTGGAAACTCCACAAAATGGGCGTTCATCTTTCCCGAATTGTCAGGGTGCCGTCAGCAGTCCTGCCCCTGTGGAATCTATCCAGCTCGGCCAGATAGCTCTTGTGCAAGAGGCGGCTGGGCAGGCGCGGGCCCAGTCCCAGCTGGCGGGCGGTGTCGTTGAGGCGGGCTGCCGCGGTGGGGGCAGTCAGGGGCGCGCCGTCGCGGGTCAGAAACAGGGCCTGGCCGCTGATGCCAGGCCGGGCCAGAGCCGGCCGGCCGTGGTTCAGGTAGTCGTCTCGCAGTTGCTCGCTGGCGCTCTCCAGCGGCAGCTGTCGGGCCGTTTCCAGCGATAGCGCCACCACCCGCAAGAGCCCCAGCGAGGTCTCGGTGAGCAGCGTAAACAGCAAGGCGTCGCGCAGTCCCACGGGGGTGCAGCGGTCGGGGGCGTTCAGCACGGCCTGCAGCTCGTCCCGGCTCAGGTCCCGCGACACCGCCTTCAGTCGACGCGGCAGCAACAGGCCCACCGTGGGATCGCTGGCCAGCCATCCTTGGGCCGCGCCCCAACGCAGCACCTGGCGCACCCGTCGCACATACTGGTCGACACTGTTGGGCTTGAACCACTGGCCCTGGTCGTTGGGCTGCCAGAGCAGGCCCTTGTAAAAGTCCTCCACCGTCTCGGCGGTGACGTCCTGAAGTTGCACCAGGTCGCGGGCCCGGCAAAAGGCCACAAACTTCTTCCAGCCGCAACAGGTGGCATAAAGCAGGCTTCCCTTCAGCGAATGGGCCTCCAGGTAGCGTTGCAACAGCTCGTCCAGGGTCATCGTGCCTCCTTGCGGCGATAGGCTCGGGGATGGGTACGCCGGTGCTCGCGCGCCAGTTCCACGGGCAACACGCGGGCATAGGTCTGGGTGCTGGCCAGGTCGGCATGCCCCAGCACGGCCTGGATCTCTCGCACCGAAGCCCCGTTCTCCAGCAAATGGGTGGCCAGGCTGCGCCGCAGCACGTGGGGCGTCACGCCCCTCAGGCCCAGTTTCTCGGCGTGCAACCGCACCTGACAGCCCAGGCTCTGGGCTGTGAGCCGCTTGCCGCGAAAAGAAACGAATACCGCTGTCTCGCCCTCCAGCGCCAGGGCCGGACGGGCTTCGTTGAGGTAGCGCTGCAGCGCTGCCACCGCCGCCCCCAGGAGCGGCATGCGCCGCGGCCGGCCCTTGCCTGCGCGAATCGACAGCTCGCCCCGGGCCAGGTCCAGATCGCCCAGATCCAGAGCCGCCACCTCGCCCGCTCGCATCCCGGTGGCATAGAGCAGCTCCAGAAGCGCCCGGTCGCGATAGCGCATGCCGATGCGGTGGCAATTCAGCGGGGCCAGCAACAGGCGCTGCACCTCTTTGACGCTCAGTAAGGGCCCGATGTTCCAGCGCGGTTTGGGCACGCTCAGCGATTCGCCCGGGTCCCACAGCAGATGGCCCTGGCGGCGGGCCCAGCGCAGGGTGGTCAGCAAGCAGCGCAGGCGCTGGCCAGCCGTGCTCGCCGAGATGCGCGGCGAAGTGCGTTGCTGGCGGTGAAACTCGCTCAAATGCTGCTCATCAATATCTCGGGGGCCGGTCAGCTCGGGCCACTGGCGCAAGAACAGCCTCCAGGCCTGCTCATAGCTGCGTTGGGTAGCCCTGGATACGGGCCTTGCGGCCAGGCGCACAAAAAAATCGTCCCAGGTCACGGCTGCTTGGGAAACGATTCGCGCGGATGGCACCTGGAGAGCACCCGCCGCAAGTCGGACACCTCCACCCGCGTATAGTGCTCGGTGGACGACAGCTGTTCGTGCCCCAACAACTGCTGGAGGTGGCGAAGGTCCGCCCCCCGCCCCAGCATATGGGTCGCGCACGAGTGGCGCAGGCCGTGGGGCGTCACGGCCTTGCCCAGACCGGCCCGGTGGCCCAACTTGCGCACCACCGTCGACAGGGTTCCCCGCAGCATCGGGCCGTGGCCCCAGCGGTCGAGAAACACCGTCTGCACCGCCGGGTTGCGCAGCCAGGCCGGGCGCACCTTCTCCAGGTAGAGCTCGAGCCAGCTTTGGGCCTCCTGCCCCAGCGGCAACACCCGCCCCTTGCCGCCCTTGGTCTGCTCCAGGCGCAGCTGGCGGCGGTCCAGCTCCACCTGCTCCAGCCTCAGCGCGCACAGTTCGCCGTTGCGAAGGGCCGTGCCATAGAGCAGCTCCAGCAAGGTGCGGTCGCGGATCCCCGTGAGCGTGGCGGGGTCGGGCACCTCCAGCAACTTTGCCACTTCCCGTTCGGTCAGCACCAGCGGCAGCGGCTTGCGGGGCCGGGGCAGTTCCAGCGCGCTGGCCGGGTTGGCCAGCACATAGCCCTCGCGCGTCAGGAAGCGAAAGAAGGTCTTCACGGCCATCAAGTGCCCCACCTGGGTGCTCACCTGCAGCGGCTGCCCCGTACGCGAGTGGCGCTGCGAACGCAGCTGGGAGCGATACTCCTCCAGCACGTCCAGGTTGGCCTCGGCCCAACTCGACAGCCCCAGGCCCTGGATGAACTCCAGAAACGGACCCAGCCCCGCAAGGTAGTTCTTACGCGTGTCCAGAGAGCGAAACCGCAGCGCCAGCCAGTCACCAAAGCGCGCC
>CAZYPN010000121.1:0-4388 GCA_964649085.1 uncultured Burkholderiales bacterium
GGGACGGACGCGGGGATGGGGCGCGGACATTGGCTGGACTGGGGCGGGACGCGGGGATGGGGGACGGGCATTGGCTGGACTGGGGGCGGACGTGGGGACTGGGGACGGACTCGGGGATGGGGGGCGGGCAATGGCTGGACTGGGGCCAGACGTGGGTACTGGGGACGGACGCGGGGATGGGGGACGGGCAATGGCTGGACTGGGGACGGACGCGGGGACTGGGGGCGGGCCGTGCTCTTTTCAGAGGTGGGGACTGGCGAGCATGTCGGCAACGCTTTGCTGCAGTTCTGTGAGGGCCTCGACCAGGGTTGGGTAGCGCCTTTCGGACTGTTTACAGATCATTCGCATGATGACCTGTTCGAGTTCTAGCGAGAGTTCGGGGCGATACATCTGCAAGGGCATGGCCTCTTCCTGGAGTTGAGCCCGCAGCAGAGACATCATCTCTTCCTGCACAAAGGGAAGTCGACCACACAGCAGTTCATAGAAGGTGATGCCCAGGGAGTACTGATCGCACAGCGGCGTGGGTTTGTGGCCCAGAATTTGTTCCGGCGCCATGTAGGACGGGGTTCCCAGGGCTGTGCCGGTAGCCGTGACCGTTTTCATCTGCTGGCCTCGAGCCATTCCGAAGTCCATGATTTTGATGTCGCCGTTGGGCAAGCGCATGAGGTTGTCGGGCTTGAGGTCTCGGTGCACGACCCCACGGCCGTGAGCATAGAGGATGCCGGCGCTGAGACTGGGGAGGATGGATTGGAAGTCGGCAATCGCCATGCCCCCCTCGGGCGCCCGCAGAGGACGGCCCTCGACCAGTTCGGTGACCAGAAAGAACAGGCCCTCGTGCTCTCCCCAATCCAGCAAACGCAGGACATTGGGGTGCTGGAGACCGGCCAGCACCTCGACCTCGCGCCGAAAGCGCGGCAGGAAGTCGGGGTCGGAGGGATCGGAGTTGAGGATTTTCAGGGCCACCGCATCCGACTCTTGCATGGTGTCGAAGGGAATGGCGCGGTAGACGGTGGCCATGCCACCACTTCCGAGGCGACCGGTGAGGAAGTAGTTTTGGATGCGCAGACCCACCATGGGATCGCCGTTGCTTTCGGAAATGCGCGACATCTTTTCGAGCTTCTGTCGGTCGCGCAGCGACTCGCGATGGCGTTGCGCCGAGGTGAGCAGCCCGGCCAGCAGGAGCAGGGCCCCGGCACCAGCCAGCCAGGGATGATTGCGCAGCCAGTTTGCCAGCCAGAACTCACCCTTGGAACGAAAGCGGAGCTCGGGATGGAGACGAATGGATGGGTTGGCGGGGTCGAGAGGAAGGGCGTTGAAAGTCTGGCGGGTGAGTTGGAATTGGACGGCTTCGTAACCCTCCTGCTGGATTTCGAAGCGGCAGGGGTCTCTCTCGCTGGCCAACCAGCCCGCCTCCAGTCGATAGACCGTATCCACCTGGGGGACATACTTGGGAATGCCGCTGATCTTTCGCACCGGCGGCGGCTCGGCCAGGTTGGTGGGGATGCGAAGCTGAAGCTCTTCCGCAAAGCCGACGCTGGTCAACAGCCAGAAAAGCAGAGCGAGCTTGAGGGTCATTCGGAATTCCTGAGGGTAAGCACTCGCGTGGCCTGCAGGCGCAGGCCCTCGTCGGCCAGCTCCAGGCTTAAGCTGAGCGGCAGAGTGGCCGGGTCGCTGAGCTGCAGGCGCACGGCATTTCTTGCCACCAGGCGAGCCCGCTCGGGGCGGCACAACTGTTGCAACTGATGGGCATCGGGGCGAAAGGGGTGCGAGCTGGACAGGCTGATGCCCAGGGCCGGCGGCTCGGGCGGCCAGAGCCGCTGCCAAAGCCCGCCCTCATTGACGAAATAGAGGACGAGCAGCGTTTCCCAGAAGGGTCGAGGGGGGAGGTCGGAAGAGATGTCGGCAATGCGCTGGAGGGAAATGCGTTGCTCGGCCACGCCGATGCCACCCAGGGCCGATTGCTGCAGGTCGCGGCTCATTCGCTGCAGGGCCAGCTGCAGCTGCTGCTGCAGGTTGGCTCGCAAGAGCGTGCGCTGCTGATGAGACAGGCTGCTGCGTAAAAGGGCGACGAGAACCAGGCCGAGCAACAGGAGCAGCCCCGCAGCCACCAGGATCTCTGCCAATGTTGCCGCCCGGGCCCGGCGGGCCGGCGGCAGCTTAGTTGCGCAAGGCACTCAACCAGCTTTCTCGCACGACCTGGTGAGGCCGGTTGTGAACCGTCCACTCGATGCGGACCCTGACGGTCTTGAGGTCGGTGGGGAAATCGGGGTGAACCGCCACCTCGCATTCGCCGGTGTAGCGGACACCCTCGATGGTTTGGGCAGGCAGGGATACTCGCCCGGGCAGGAGCTGGGCGAAGCCCAGAGAGCGACGGATTTCGATTTCGCGGTGGGCGAGATCGCCGGCCTGAGACCTTTGGGAAGCCAGGTGCAGAGCCTGAGACGAACCCACAAAGAGCCCAAAGGCCGCCAGCGTAATGCAGGCCACCAACAGGTTGCACACCAGGGACTCGAGCACGGTGAAACCGCGGCGAATCATTCCAGCACCCGCCAGAGCATTCGGCGCATTTTGTCGGAGGTTTGAATGAAGGTGTTGGGATCGAGACTGAAGCGACCGGCCTGAAGACCCCGGGACCGGGCGCGTTGGTAGAGCTGATCGGCCATGGCCACCCCCTGCTTGAGGTTGGCCACGATCTCCTCGCGATTCTCCCGCCCTCTGAGATACTCCAGAGGGTCGTTGCCCGCGCCATACACCGGATCGAGCGCCAGGAAGCTGCCTACCATAGCTCCGTCGGACAGCTGAACCCAGCGAATGTCGACACTCTCGGCAGTGACGCGATCGGGGTCGAGCCGATCGGCCACGGGATCGTAGAAACGGTCGGACGTGAGGTGGGGGGCGAGAATCATCTGAGCCTGAATTTGACCTCCGCCCTGCATAAGGTATTTCCCTGTGCCGACGGGGTTGTTGGGGGGAGTGAAAAGCTCGGGAAAATCCAGGCTGATGGCGGCCGGGTTGCTGACGAGGTTGACCTGTTCGAGCTCGATGGCACTGCCCTCGGGGTCGCGATTGGCACCGAGCAAGCTGCCCGCCAGGGTGAGGTGGCGGGCGCGGAGACTTTTTCCCCCCATCAGCAGGCCTTGGAAGGAGGACTGCTGCGGACTGCTGCCCTCGATCGTGAGATCGCCACCGGCCACGACGGCCTGGAGGCTGTCACTGGAGAACCGGGACATGCCGCGGATGACCACGTTGCCAGTGGCGAAGATGGCGCCCTTGCCGGTGACCCCTCCCTGGATTTCCAGGTTGCCGTCGACATAGAGATAGCCCTGCTCGAGATTGAGCCCGCCGGCGGCGACCGTCAGGTTGCCCTGGCGGCGCCAGATGCCCGAGAGGTCGAGGCCCGAACCGTGGGTATCGGCAGCCAGAGCCTGCAAACCCTGAATGCCTTCGGGGTCGTAGCGTTCGACCAGCACTTCCGGCAGGTCGCTGGGATCGGCGTGTTGTTTCACCTGCCCCTGGACGGTGGTGGAGGCCCCCAGAGCCACGCTGCCTACCGTCTGGGCGTCGCCGGTGATGAGGCTGGGGTTGGTGGGCGTCGAATCGAGGCTGAGAGCCTGAGCGGAGGGATGATCGCTGAGGATGTGCCCGGGGAGAATTTGATCGGGAGGCAGATTGTCGACACCCAGAACCAGACGGCTGAGGTCTTTAACGGCAAAGACCTTCAGCCCCCCCGCCGAATGGACCGGACCGGTGGAGGCCACGGCCCATTTGAAGGGCGGCTGTGAGATCAGCACTTCGACCAGTCGCCGCGAACCACCGGAGCGCCCCTCGGCCAGCAGTTGCACCATTTGAGGAGGCAGGGTTCGGCGGTAGCCTGGTGCGCTGGACTCGTTTTCGAGGTTGTTCAACGAGACCGGAATGCCCCAGCTGCGGGCCTGTTGGGGATCGAAGGTGAGCCGAGCACTGCCCTGCGGCAAGGTAAGGACGAGACTTCTTTGCTGGGCCGGACCCTGGACCCCGAAGGAGGGCTGCTGCAGCAGGCGAGCACTGGCAAGATGGAGGACGGCGTCGGCCACGGACTCGGCCTCGGCCAGGCGTTCGACCCGGCTGCTGACCGTAAGGTGGGCGAAGCTGGCGCCCACGCACACAAAGGCCACCATGGAGATGAGGGCCGTCATTCCCAGGGTATTGGCGAGACCGAGACCCTGCCGCCGAACCTGCCCCCTCATCTGGCATGGTTCGAAAACCCTGGACTGGCCTCCTGCTGCTCGTTTGCGGGCCGAAAGGTCGATCTGGGGGGGCTGAGAAGGGGGGACCCATGATGATCGTAAAAACCGAGGGCGTCGGCAAGCAGATTCAGGGCCAGACGCTGTTTGACCAGGTGGACCTGA
>CAZYPN010000122.1:0-4319 GCA_964649085.1 uncultured Burkholderiales bacterium
ACGGCACCACCACGCCGGACAACCTGATCACCCTGTGTGCCAGTTGCCACCGCAACCTTCACAACGGCCACCTGCGCATCGAGGGCAGTGCGCCGGACAACCTCACCTTCCTCGACCAGAAAGGCCGCAATCTCGGCCGGCAAGCCAGGCTGGAGGTGGCCGAATGGCTCGACTGGTTCCTCGGCTGGCCTGGCGACGAGGACAACTCCCACCGCGCCCGCGCCGCGTAGGTTGACCTGCTTTGCGCCTCAGCTGTTGATCGCGGTCCTTCAAGAGCCGACGCGAGGCCGGCGACATGCCATCCGTGGGAGCCAAGTCCATGTTGAAGTTACGTTGCGACTCTATCGAAGCCAGAAATTGCAGCGCCTGGAGAACCGAATTCCCGGCCGGGCTGGCCTGGAGGTTGATGACCCTCAACAAAATGAAAAATAAGCGGCGAACTCCAGTGTAACGCCGGAGCAGTTCCTGACGATAGCGGTCTTCCTTAGGTTGGGTCAATTCACGGACCCGACCGATCGCCTGCTGGAGTAACTCTCGCGGGACTCTGGCGAAGGCCGAGCTGCACCGCCTGGTCGAAATCGAATACCTGACCGATTCCAGCACCGTCAGCTTCGAATACGACCCCGTCGACAACCTCACGCGCCAGGTCGAGCGCAACGATTGGCGCTGGGATTACGAATACGACGACCTCAACCGGCTCATCGAGGCCCGTCAATACGACAACGCCAACAGCCTGAAGGCGGAGCTTACCTATGGCTACGATGAAAACGGCCAGCGCCTGTCCATGTCTCCGGGTTCTGGCCAGCCGGGCTCGAGTGTTCCCAGTGGCGGCCGCGATGACGTCGGGCGCCTGCTCGAGGTTCGCCAGCTGGCCAGCGATACACCGCTCGAGCTGAGTTACGACATCGAAGGCCGTCTGGCCAGCCTGACCCACGCCCAGGGCGTGCAGCAGCTTCTCCGCTACGATGTGGTGGGTAAGCTACGGGAAATTCAGGTTCAATACGACAGCACCGACCTGATGAAGCTCGCCTACGGCTACACCGCCGGCCGAGATCGCATCAGCCAGCACACCGAGAGCGACACCTTCGACTACCTCACCGACGAGGCTGGCCGCCTGGTGGAAGAGTCCCACAACCGCTTCTGTGTCCACCAACCCTCGGTGTGGCGACAGGGCACATGGAACCAGGTATCGTTCGATGCCGAACATTCCGCCCTGAAGTTGCTGGCTCTCAACGATGACTTCGCGGGCAGTGAACTGCAGGTTGACCGCTGGAAAATGCACAAGCGGCTCGAACCCTATACGATCTATGGCTACTTTCCCGGCGAATACCTCAATGCCGGTCTCGAAGTTCGCCACCATCAGGGTCTCCACGTCGACTTCCCTCGAGCGATGGCCAATCAGGCCCTGGTTCATCGAGCCCCGGTAGACAACTCGATCGGCCTGGACGCCCCGGAAAAACTGGATCCTCAATGGGGTAACCACTTCTACCCCGAATCCGCTCCACTCCCACGGGACTTCCAGGTGCTCTTTCAACACCTCAGTCCCTTGCAGGGCGACTTCGATATCGCCATCGACTACAAAGCGGTTGAGGGCACCATGCCCAGCGGCAGCGGTGTCGGCTTCGTGTTCTACATGATGGTCAGCCAGTTCGGTGCCGTTCGCCCCGATGAGCCCTGTCTCCAGGTGTACTACTTCAAACAACCCTCCACCGACTCCATCGGCTTTCAGACCATAGACAACTACGCCGCAACCACCCACGGCACAACCAACCCCAACTCAGACTCCGGCGAGCTGCGCCTCAAACGCGTCGGCACCACCTACACGGCCTACTACCGTGAACTGGGGGGCAGCACCTGGAACGGCGCCTGGCAAACCACCAACCTCGACGGCGATGTCCTGCTGGAGCTGAGGTGTTCCTACTACAAGGCTTCCATGTCCATCGACCTCAGCAACTTCCGCCACCTGGATGGCAAAACCCACGCCCAACAGGGCACTTGGATTTCGCCCATCTACGACGCGGGAAGCGTGGTCTCGTGGGACAGCATCCGCTGGACCGAGAACCTGCCTTCGGGCTGCGACGTGGTGCTGGAGGTGGCCGTGGCCGACGAGCTCTCGGAGTTCGAAAACCGAGTCTCCCCGCCAGCCTACTTCGGCCCCAGCGGAGCCAGCAGCGTGTTCACCACGCCCGCGGGCGAAGCGCTGCCGAGCAACACCACCGGGCGCTATGCGCGCATTCGCGCCACCCTAACCGGCACGGGCACGGCCACGCCCAGCCTGTCTGACATCCAGCTGAGCTGCAACAGCGCCTCGGCCGTGCCCTCGCAGGTGCGGCGCTACCGCTACGACCAGGCCGGGAACCTGCTGGAGCTGACCACCACCACCGACAGCGGCACCACCACCGACCTGCGCGACGACCCCGGTTGGAGCAGCGGCCAGCGCCTCAACGCTCTCAACCAGATCCAGCGCCAGGACGTGGGCGGCGACACCTGGCTCTTCACCTACTCCGACAGCGGCGCCCTGCTGAGCAAAAGCAACGGCACCGACACCTGGACCTACACCTGGGACCCGGTGGAAGATCGCCTGCTGCGAGTGCAGGGCCCGGGCGGGGTTGACGTGAATTTTAGCTACGATATGGCCGGACGCATGTTGACGCGCACCTCCGGGGGCGTAACCACCACCTTCCTCTGGGACGGCTGGGACTGCATCCGCGAATCCACCCCCACCTCGACCACCCACTACCTCATTCCCGAAGGCCAGCTGCTGGGCTTCCGCCGCGACGGCGAGCAGTATTCCGTAGCCAGCGACGCCCTGGGCTGCGTGCGCCTGGTGACCGACTCTAGCGGCGACGTCGTGTTCCGGCGCGATTACGGCGCCTGGGGCGAGACCCTGCCGGGCGGGTTCGACAACGTGCCCGGTGGGATGCCCTATGCCTTTGTTGGCGGGCTGGGCGTGAGGACGGATGCTGACAGTGGGATGCTCTACATGCGTCAAAGGTGGTATGACCCCACAACCCAGCGGTTTATTTCACGAGATCCTCGCTTGCCGAAGATGTTCGAATACCAGTTGCTAGCTGGTGATAGTTTTGCAGAAGTCGCTCAAAGTCGGCTTTTGTTACCCCGATTCTTAATCGAAGCTTCTGATGAACCGAACCTATATGAATATGCAAGACAGAGTCCAACTCGATATGTTGATTTCAGGGGAACCGACACGAGTTCTCCGATCCCGCCGTTCGACCCAGGTCCGAGCCAAATAGGCTTCATCGAACGCTTGCATCCTTGCTTCAGGGGAGCTATTTGCTTAACAATGCAGCGTGCTTGTGAAGCTTACTGTGTGGACATAGTAATTGATCGGAGTTGGTTAGGTCTTGATGCGCAAGAACGTTGTTTCAAGTGGTGCGCAGAAATTGGGTTAAAGTGTCGCGGTAGTGGACGTTGGCCAGGAAAAAGTCGACCCACGGGACCGTATAATTTGGATCCTCGAAAATCTCCCGTGCCGCCTGACAGCCGATGGCATCCTGCGCCTCCTGTTCCCAGACCAAAGCCGGTGCCTCCTGATCCTCGCGGACCAGGTTGGATGAATTGAGCCACTCAGATTCTTCACTTGAGTTGCTTCGAAGAGCTTGGGAAATAGCGACCTTGGCGCAACACGATCAGGTTCATTTCTTGGACTATTTCCTGGCTCTTATGGAGAACGAGGATACCAGACGGTTTCTGGAGGCGGCTGGTTTTCCGTACGAAGAGCTTCTTCAACAGATAGCACTTTATCAGAAGTCAGTAGGTCCATCCAGAGCGGATGGCTTCGCTTCACCTTACTCCCTTGGAGTAAGGAGTCTTATCGATTATGCCGACAAGTTGGAAACGACTTCTGTTTCTGCAATATCGCATTGGAGAGCAATAGCCTTCTTCGACGAGCCAAAAATCAGGACGCTCATTGACAGACTGCCGTTTCCGATTGACGAGATTCGAAGGTTCTTGCAGGAGCCGCCTTAGTTGTTCGTCTGTTAGCATCGACAGTCCCCGGTTTGGCCCCTCGCTTTCGCGCCGAAAGCCGCCTTTGGCGGCCCTTCGGGCGGGGCCAAACCGGAACAGACACAGGCCACAGGCAATAGCCCTCTAGAGGCTGTGCCTATAACCAAAACTGACCATCGGCCCTGCACCGGAAACCTTTCCGTTGCAGGGCCGAATCTTTTTCTCTACTCAGGCCGCAACGACGCATACACCGTCTGCCGACTCACACCCAGCTCGCGAGCCACCTCGCTCACCCTGGCCCCCTCGGCCAGGCGCTCCCTCACCCGCACCACCTGGTCGGGGGCCAGGGC
>CAZYPN010000123.1:0-4022 GCA_964649085.1 uncultured Burkholderiales bacterium
CCAGGACCGTCAGCTGTTGACTCGGGCTCGGCTGGCTTCGAAGCCGGTGAAGGGTCGGGAGGGGAGCCGTTCTCAAAGACCAGCAGGCTGGTCACGGTGCGATCGAGGAAGTAGGGTCATGGCTCGAGACCACCAGGCTGCCTCCGTAGCTGTCTTTGGGCAGCGGGGATTTGCTGACCGTTGGCCAGCGAGGCGAAACTGATTCGCCTTCTAAGCCAGCTCTAAGCCACCACCCGCACACTGCAGGTATGACCATCACTCAGCACGTTCAACTCTCGGCCGAGCGCCTTCAGAGCGGCCGCCTGACGGCTCTGGAGCTACAGGCCTTCGAGCGCAGTAGTCAACTGAAAGAAGCGGTGGACCTGCTGGTTCACCAACCCGAGCAGTTCGAGAACGTGGGATACACCCGCTCGCCCGGGGGGGCGCATGGAGACCCACAACGCGGAAGGGCAAAAGGTGGAGTTCACCTACACGACCCAACCCTCCAAGTCGCGGGGCTTTCGTCGGCTGGTGGCGGCCAGCGCGCGAAGCGCCACCAACGCCGCCGTGGCGCTGGGAGGTGGTCTGGTTCGGCTGATTCCCAACGAGTCGGGAAAGATGCTCATGGGGCTGGCGCTGGCCACTCCCGTGGGGGCCCTGGACGCCGCTGCGCAACGGCTGGAGCACGACCCGGAGGAAGTCGACCAGGTCTATTCATGGTTACCACCTTAGATATCGCAGACGGAGCGGAGGTCGGCCCGAGCGGCTGTGGCTTCCTGTTGTGGAGTAATCCATCCTCTACAACAATCAGCCCCAAGGAACGCCCGACCTTGGAACGGATGAATTGAACCAACATCGGTCCTTAAAGCAGAGCGAGGAGGGCCAGGGGCTTAAGCGTCAAATTGCGATTTCTCCTCGATCCGACGTTGCAAAGCGACCAGTTCGCCCCCGACCCAATGGGCCAGTGCCTCGGGTTCGAGCTGCTGTAGGGGACGCTGCCCCACCACCTCGAGAATCCAGCCCAGGTCTCGAATCGACTGCCCCTGGGCCAATAACTTCCTGAGCATCGCGGTCAACCCCGGAAGGTCCAGCCGATGAGGGATGACCGCTTCCACCAGGGCCGGTTGGCGCAGTTCTCGGAGCAACACCTGGACATCCTGAACCCCCAGAAGCAGCTCGACATGTTGGCGGACGCAAGCTTCGAGCCGCGAGACCAGGTCCTCAACAGGGTCCTCGCCAGCCTCACCGAGGAAATAGCAGTGAGTTCGCAAGAGCACTCGATAAGCCCGGGCAGACAAATCGAGGTTGTCTCGAAAGCGCACGCCCGGAAGAATGAGTCCCAGTTCTCGGGCCAGTCTTCGCCGCATCTCCACAATTCGAAGCATCAGGGGCTCGATCACCGTGTCCATGGCCACCAGCCCTCGGCCGAACTCCAACACCAACGGGTCCACACACAGGCTATCGCGTACGCAAGCGATGACGTCACGCTCGAGCGTCTCTTCAGGGCTAATATTCAGTGCCTCCGTGACGCGACGGACAGCTTCCAGAGAGCCTTCTCCGGCTTCCAGACGGCGTACCGTTCGAACCCCCAGGTGGGCCCGCTCGGACAGCTGCTCCTGGGTCAGGGCCCGCAGCTCGCGCGCTTCGGCAGGGTGTAGGAGCCGCTTTGGTCGGCGCGGGCGGCTCCGGGAGGGTTGGCCGGGTCGATCGTCTTCAAAGGGGGAAGGGGCTTGGAGAGCAGATTCAGGCTCTTGGGCTGAGCGCTTGCTTTGGGTTTGGGCTCGGCAGCCGCGGAAACGATCGTCAGAGCGCTGAGAAGAGCGAAAGTGACCACCTTTCTTTTGAGCCGTACCTCCTGATTGTGAACAGACAAAAAACCTCCGAGCCATCCCAAGGGTGGCGACGAGCAGGGTCTTCTGACGCTAGGAAGCGACTCCTGCAAGGGGCAACGCGGTAGATTTGTCCTGGTAGATCTAACCGTCTTGACGGTCTGGCGCAGAAGTATTTGGGTTTGGCAGATTGAGGGCCACCAGTCGACCGACCAGAATGGCCGGATAGAGCACGCCCAGATACATCTCAAGGCAAGCCAGGGAGCGGGCCATCGGAGCCACGGGAGTGATGTCTCCGTAACCCACGGTAGTCAAGGTCACGGTGCTAAAAAAGGTCATGCTGGCGAGCAGTCGGTCCGGGTCGAGGTAGCCGGGGGGGGCGGTAAAACTTCCCGGTAGCCAGGCCGAAATCAAGGCGTAGAAATGTCCCCAGGTAATGGCTAATAGAATATAGGCCGCGATGGCGCCCTGAATGCGAAAGCTGTTGCTTTCCCCGTCTCCCAGCACCCTTCGCAGCAAGACCACTACAAACAGTCCAAGCACGATTCCGGTAACCAGATAGTCAACCATGGCCATCTGCGGAGTGGCGTTTCGTTGCTGAAGATGGTTTATCACCCAGGTGATGATCACCAGAATGCGGGCGGCCCAGCGCAGAGATGAGTTGACGAAGACCGTCTCAACGCCCGATAGCAGCAACAGGGCAAAAGCCAGTTGTCCCACCAACGAGACCCGCGCGTCCAGTCCCCGCAGGGGGGGCAGAAGAAAAAACTGGACCACGGTGAGGATAAGAAGATAGGACAGGCTCTTATCGTCGGTCCAAAATCGGTGAAAGATGGATGGGGTATTCGAATTCAAGCTGATTCGCCCCCGGGGCCTTGGGCGCCCGGGGGCGTCCTCGCGTCAGGCCTGACCGGCCCTGGCTGCTTCAAGCTTGGGGCCCACCACCGCCCAAAAGATCTCGCGTCCCACTGTGCGGGTGATGTTGGTGGCCTGGTCGGAGAGGTTGCGCGCTTCCGCCAAAGAACTGACGCCCTCCGCCAGGCGAGCTTGAACGGGCTGCAGTTCTTTAGCCAGATTTTCGGCTACTTTGGCCCGCAGTTCCTCGGCTGCCTCCAGCCCCAGCGCGACCACCCGGGCGTGGCGTTCGGCTGACCAGGCTCCGGCGACGGCCTGAAAGACCGTCTCTGTCCAGACAGCTCCATTTCGTTCAGGGTAACAAGACCGCCAGGCGGGCACGACTCCCAGCATCAGGTCGGCCAGGCGTGGTAACGGCGTGGTCAGGTAATCCTTATGCTGCTGCTCGAGGTGGAGGGCGCTCTTGTGAGCGATTTCGTCGGCACTCGAACTCGGCGAAATGCCAGAGGGTCGAGGCCATTCCAGGCCGGCCTTCTTCAACTCGGCGTCCAGGCGGTCCCAGCCCACCTTGAGCGAATCTTCCTGGACGCTGGCCAGGATCGACAGCAGTCCCTGGTCCGCCAGGCCATCGGTATTGCGGTTGGAGAACAAATTCACGTGCTCTTTGAGTCCCGAAGCCATTTTCTCCAGATCTGCTTGGCTAAATCCCGTGCCCAGTTTGGTATGCAGGGCAACAATGTCCTGGAGCATTTCGGCGCGACGAAGTTCCATCTGGCGCTTCTCTTCTTCCAGGGCGCTCTTGCGGGCCTGATCGCGGATGGCCGACTCGTCGAGTTCGAAGGCCTTGGCCCGAGAGGCCTCCAGAGAGCCTAGCACCGCGTCGATCGGATTGACCGTCTGGGCGGCAGGTGCCACTTCGTGCTCCCCTACCGAATGTTCAAAAAAGCCTCTAAAGCGTTTCCATAGTGATTCTGCCATGTTCATCATTCTCCAACCCATCAGGGTATGCTTTGCGGCCAATCCAAAGAAGCCAGGAATACTCCTGCAGTGGGACGCCTTTCGAGTGTGACGCTGCCCCCTGTCGCTCGCAAGCCTGGCAATGATTCTGGTTCTTGCCGTAAAGAATCCTGCTGGGAGGCGTCGAGCCTTTAGCTTTTCAGGGTGGCCTTGTAGCGCTGAGCCTCCGCAATGATCAGGCGGGCCAGGTCCCTGGCGCTCTCAGCGCTCAAAGCAGCCGAGGTTTCGGCCAGGCCGGACTGCTCCAGATGGTCGCTGTGGGCGACGCCCACGGGTTGTTCCAGCACGAAGATGGTAGGAAATCGTAGCCCCCCTTGTGTTCTTCGAAGGGGCGGGCATTTT
>CAZYPN010000124.1:0-3947 GCA_964649085.1 uncultured Burkholderiales bacterium
ATTTACAAAAGTCATCGAAATAACCTCGTCAAACCCCGTTAAAACGGAGTTTGTGCGTTGAAATTTTTTCTGGCTCGACCGGGGGGTGAACTTACTTCAAGTTCGTACCCCTGAACATAGTCTACCTCATCTGAGAGGCTCCCATGAACTCCTTAACGAGCCAGAAAATGGACACACCTCAGATTGGCATGGAGGGCTCGGTTACAACCCCAAAGGGTTGTCTTGGTAGCACACAAGTAGTATCGTATAGAAATGACCAGAGAGATTAAGATACGCCGCTCGGGCGGCTCCTTGAGCGCCACGCTTCCCAAAGAGTTTGCTGAGCGCTTTCACCTTCAAGAAGGCGACAGAGTCTTCGTCAAAGAGACGCCGGAAGGCATTCTGGTGACTCCGTATGACCCGGATTTTGCGAAAGCTATGAAAGTCTACCGTCGCGGAGCCCGGAAATACCGCGATGCGCTCAAGGAGCTGGCGAAGTAGTTTTCCGTGAACGAGCCCACCTGGTTGAATCGACAGATTCTCGATGAAGTTCACGCAGACCAGCTCAAGCAACATGGTGGCCTTCCTGGTTTGCGTGACGAGAACGCTCTGGAATCGGCTCTGGCGCGACCGAAGAATCGATGGTCTTACCAATCGGATGTCGATCTTTTTGATTTGGCGGCAGGCTACGGCTTTGGCTTGGCGACGTCCCACCCCTACACGGATGGAAATAAGCGGATCGCGTTTTTGGCGATGTATTTGTTTCTGGGATTGAACGACTTCGATTTGGAGGCCAGTCAAGTAGAGGTCGTAGAAGTCATACTTCAGCTGGCAAGCGGTTCGCTCGATGAGGTAGAGCTAGGACAGTGGCTGCGGGCGCATTCAGTGCCGGATCCTTCTATTTAGGCTAAACCCCAGCTGGACACGCGCCCGAGGCGCTCCGCAGGCATCCAGGGGCCGCCCCAGCGGAGTCCTGCTGGCTGCCAGCCTCAGAGCCGTCGTGCGGCTGGCCAGTCAGACATTGTAAAGTTGGAACTCAGGCGTGGCTTCTGGCTCGCCATTGCCCTGACGTTTCCGCTATACTGGCAGAGGCATGCAAATCACCCTGCTCAACGACATCCTTTTCAAAGTGGTCTTCGGCACCCAGCGCCATTCCGAGGCGCTGCGAGGCCTGCTTAACGCCATTCTCGGCCTCCAGGGCAGCGACCGCATCGCCGAAATCACCCTGCTCAACCCCCTCCGCGAGAAAGAACGCCTCGAGGACAAAGGCACGGCCCTCGACGTCAAGGCCCGCGACGGCCACGGACGGGTCTACAATATCGAAGTGCAGGTCCAGCCCCAGGTAGCCTACCGCGAGCGGTCGCTTTACTACGCGGCCAATATGATCAACGGCCAGATCGAGTCCGGACAGGACTACCGACAGTTGCGCAAGACCATCCATATCTCGCTGACCGATTTTGTCCTCTTTCCCGACTACGACGACCTGCACAGCATCTACCGGCTGCACGACCTGCAGCACAACCTTACGCTGGGCGACCTGCTCGAGCTGCACTACATCGAAATCGCCAAGTTCCACAAAACACATCTCGAGGAGCTCCACCACCCCCTCGAGCGCTGGCTCTTCTTTCTCCGACAAGGAACCCATTACCAGGGGGTCTCCGAACTCCCCGAACCCCTGCAACAAGAAGAAGGGATGATCACCGCTATGGAAGCCACCCACAACGCCCTTTGCGACGACGAAGTCCGCTATGCCATCGAAGCCCGCCGAAAATGGGAGTTAGATCGCAGAACCGAGATGAACGCCGCCCTCGAAGCCGCCGAGGCTCGCGGTCGCTCCGAAGGGGAGGCTCGCGGTCGCTCCGAAGGCGAGGCTCGCGGCCGCTCCGAGGGCGAGGCGGAAGCTGCCCGTCGCATCGCCCGACAGCTCCTCGAGCTGGGCCAGCCCGACGAAGTGATTTTCAAAGCCACGGGCCTGAAGCGTTCGGACCTCGATTAGTGGCCGGCGGTCTGCAACTCTAACCCCTCGGCGTGTATGGACAGGGTGAGCGGGGTTGAGAAAATAGGGGGCTGGAGAGTGTCCTCCAATAGACGCGGGGGGCGAGGATGCCGGCAGTCCGCCGTCCTGTTTAGAGATGCCTCCGATAACGGGCGAAGTCACAACCCTCTGGATCTTCAGCTGGGGTGCCGGGGCTGTTCGTGGTGCTGGCCGACGGCCTCCTCACGGCCTTGCATGAGGTTTTCCAGAGTGATGACTCTGCCCGCAAGTTCATCGGTAGCAAGCAGGCCCCCACGTGAGAGTCTTCCGGGCCCGCACAGGCCAGGGCCTCGCTTACCAGGCTTTGCCTAAGTGAGCCTGGTAGGAGTGCGGCCAGGAGGGAGGCTCCAGGGAGCCGCGGCTCGGCACATAGACGCGTTTATAGTTGGTCGACTCCTCTTTGCTGAGCTTGAGCCCCAGCACCGAGATCAACTCCTCCTGAAGCTCATCCACTTCCTGAGTCTTCAACCGCTGAGTGGCACGTTCCGAGGTCAAGAGCCCCAGGGTTTGGCCTTCTTCGCCACAGACCACCCGTAGCACAGTTGGGTCGACGTCGACGACCAACTTGCGGATATCGCTCCAGGCGACAGAACGAAATGCGCAGATGTCCCGAACCACCAGCCCTTCTTTGCAGAGGGTGACCCCATTGTGCCATGACTGACTGCGCAACATCTCCAACGATAGTCCCCGGTAGGTTTGGCCTGGCAGGGGAAAGGACTCAGCGAACCTGGGCGGGACCCCTGCGTCCGAGCGAAAGAGTCGCAGCGGGATTGTGGACTGGCCGGCGGTCATGAGCTTCAACTCCTGGAGTCTTTTCAAGGCGGGCTGCCAATAATTGGCGGCCATCCAGGCCTGATCCCCAGTGGGCTCCTCGAGGGGGGATAGAAGAATTTGTTTAGCCCCCGGCACAACAACCCCGAATTGAGCCTGGCCGGAAGCTACTTGGAGCTCACGGCAGATTTCCCAAGCAATGACCTGGAAGCCATAGCGGGTAACCACGCTGATCCCTTGAGGGCCCAGAGTGATCGAGCATTTGTCGGCCTTAACCCGGCTCCAATCAAAATCATAAAAAGGGGCGTAATCGAGATATTCTGGCTTTTTCAGAGCGACTTTGGGGGATGAATTCACCGACCAAGCCATGACCGCCAGGGTGAGAAGGCCGCACCCCAAAAAGAAGATGACCACAATCGCCCCAATCGGACTTGAATTGGAGTCGGAAGGAGTTGTTTTGGGGCCAGGAGCCGGATGGGGAGTCTGGGTTGGGCTGGCTGGTTGGCTTTGAACCGGGCTCGGGAGAATGCTCTGCACTGTGAAAAGCACCCCAAAGGCGACCAGGCAACTTGGCAGAAGCGAGAAGAAGAAGCTGAACAGGGGCCGTTGGAATTCGTATTGGATGTCCTGAGCATGGACTGCGGCAAGCCCCAGAAAGCCCAGTGCGAAGTAGGTGGCCATGCAAACCATGAGCCGAATTACCGGGTTCACTTTGCGTAACCGGTAACTGACCCCGCAAGCGACCCCCAGATAGAGCAAATACTGCACTTGCTGAACGAAGATCAGCGATGTGTGCAGCAGGATTGCTGAAAAGCATTTGGACCGCGTCCATGGCCTCGCCTTCAAATGGTTTATAGCGAAAACAAGATTAACACTGTTAACCAAGATGCGCAAGCTCGAAATGAGACCAAGGGCCTTCCTTCGGCGAGTGTCCATCTAGGTGGGTGGCATGGGTTTTCTGACAGGTGTCAGGCTAAGTGGGCTGGCGCGACAGGGTGCGGTAGACCGTGGGTCGCGAGACGGAGAAGAGCTCGGCCAGGTCGCTGATGGAGTAGTCGCCGCTGTCGTGCATCCGGCGCAGTTCTTTCTGCTGCTTGTCGGAGAGCTTAGGTGCGCTTGTCAACCACCTGCCAGACGAAAATCACCGGACTCTCGTAAGTGT
>CAZYPN010000125.1:0-3609 GCA_964649085.1 uncultured Burkholderiales bacterium
GGATGATCGGGAAAAATAGTTGTCGTTGGCGGGAAAAATAGTTGACAGCAGACAAGCCGAACTCTACCGAAAGTACAAGCACAAAATGCCCGGTGACGATGGGATATGGCAACCCCCCGAAACAGCGGAGATCTGGTGAATTTCATGATGGGAATGGTGCCCCAGGCCACTTAGCCTGACACCTGTCAGAAAACCCATGCCACCCACCCCAGATGGACACAAAAACCGCCCCCGGCGCGTGTCCAGTTGGGGTATACCCTCAATGGCCAACGCGCCTGGTTATGGCCTCCCCCGGCAGGGAGGTTCCCCGGCTCCAACACTTGCCCGTCATTCAACACTTTCTCTACTCAGACACTGCGGGTCGTGTCTCTAGCGCTATGGATGACCTTTGTGGCGGAGGCGAGAACACCGAAGCGAATTTCTTGGTGGAAGGTGCGCCCGTGGCGACTGTCGTCCCCGATGCGACCGCTGCCGTCGGACACGATGGTGCCCACCGGGCTATACTGCCGGACGCATCGCGGCAGCCAGCCACTCGGGGCTTTGAAACTCGTCGGGAGCCGGGCTCATCGAGGCGATAAAGGGAAGCTCGGACAGGGGCCGCGGCACTTCGGCCCGATAGGGCCCGTGCACGAGATCGGTAGAGACTCGCGACACCCAGGCCAGCTTCTTGTCTCGGGCCGGCTCCCTTTCCCAACCATCGGCATCGAGAGCCTGGAGGCGCCTCCAGTCGAGCATCGTTACTGCAAACGATTCGGCCAGGTCCTCGTCGGCTGAGGTAGCGGCGTAGCGAGAAAGGTAGGGAGCCTGGCCCCAGGGGGACCGAAGGCACAGTTGACCCTCTCGCTCGTCGACAACATGGCCAAGTTCGTGGGCGATGACGTGAGCGTCAAGCTGGGGAAGATAGAGAAAGATGTTCTCTTTGCCGGCAGCAATACCCGCGGAGCTGGAGAGCATCCGACCGTCGGCGGCCAACACTTCTCGCAGGGATTCCTGAGAAAAATGCAGGGTGAGTCCTTCCCAAAGACAGCTGGCCGGGAGCCGGTTCAAGGCGGCTTCAACCGCAGCCCGCTGGCCAGAATCGAGTTTGCCGAAGAGGCGCACCTCGACCTCCCCTACCCGCAAGGAAGATTGCCCCTGCTGCTGGCAGAGCAAGGCCAGCTGTTCAAAGTCTTTTTTGCGCTCGCGTCCGCTGGCGTGCCAGGTTTCCGTCCAGGGCAGCTCGCCCTGGGGGTCCGATACCCGCCGACTGCGGAACGGTTCGCCGCATCCGAGGAGGTCCAGTTCCTTCCAGTCTGGGCCATCTGGACTGGCCACCTGACGCTCCCAATGATGGAAACGCGGCGAGCGGACTTCGTGCCACACCGGTCCGCCGAACTGGTCGGTTACGGGACGGCATTCAACCCATTCGCCTTCGCGCATCTGGGAGGACCAGGGCCCAACGGGCTGATAGCGCAAAGGGGCTCGGGGCGGAAACTCAATCACGTCTACAGTAAATCACGTTTCGGCTGATTTTTCCCTTAAAGTTACCGCCTGTTCATCCTCTTCGGGTCCGGGGCAGGTAGGCTGGGTCCATGAATATCTGCTGCTCCCATCATCGCCCGGCATCCCCGGTGGCCGTTCGACTGCTACCCCAAGACACCATGGTGGCCACGCCCGAAGACGTGCTGTTGCCCGCCGAGCAACTCGGCGAGAAGCTGCAGGGGTCGCGGTTGCGCACTCGCGATTCGTTTGCGCTGGCCCAGGCCGACGCCCAGGGCAACTATCGACCCGAGGTGGGCACGCCCCAGTTCGACCAGGTCAATGCCCACGGGGTGGTGGCCGGTACTTTGCTGACCTACGAGCGCTACACGGGCAAGAGCATTCCCTGGTCGTTCCCGGGCCGCATGGAGGTGCGTCCTCACGCCGGCGAAGGCAAGACAGCCTACTACTCCCGGTGGGAACAGTCGGTCAATTTCTGTCAGTGGGACTCGCCTTCGCTGGGCAAAACGGTGAAGACCGCCGAGTCGTTCGACGTGGCCAGCCACGAGGCAGGGCACGCCATTTTGGACGGGATGCGTCCCGGGCTCTTGTCGGGCCGCGAGAGCAAGGCCTTTCACGAGGCCTTCGGCGACTGCTCGGCGCTGATGCACGCACTGCAGTATGACTCCAATCTGGAGCGCATTCTGGCCGAAAACGGTGGCGATTTCTCCAAGCCCAGCCTGATCACTCGATTGGCCGAAGAGTTTGGCAGCGCCTACAACAAAGAAGATGACAATCCCAACAACGACGATCGGCCCTACTATCGCTCGGCGCTGAACGACTTCAAGTACCAGCCCATCGACAGTCTGCCCTCCGATAGCTATCCGCCCACCCAGCCCGAAGAGGTGCTGACCAGCGAGCCCCATTCCTTCTCGCGCATCTGGTCGGGGGCGTTCTATCAGATGCTGGGCTCGATCTATGAGCAGGAGGCGGGCAAAGAAGCCTCGCTGGAGGCGTTGAAAACGGCCCGCGAGGCGCTGTCGACGATCTGGGGGCGCTCGCTGGACCTGCTGCCCTCGCGCAACCTCAAGTTTCCCCAGGTGGCCGAGGCCATGCTGAAAGAGGCCCGGGCTTATGAGGGCGGTCGCTATGCCGAGGCCATCTCGGGCGTGCTGGCCCACCGTCAGCTGCTGGCCGCTCCCTCGGAAGCTTCCGGAGAGTTGCCGGGCGAGTGGAAGTCGGAAACCATTCAGGCCGGCAGCCAGGGGCGGCAGGTCTTCACCTTCGAGGCGCCCCAGCAGGTCGAGGTCGACCTGGGCAGCGCGGGCCGGGCCCAGATGCGGCTGGCCTCGGGGCTGACCGTGGTGGTCGATGAAAACGGGGAGTGTCTCGACGTGATCTATTCGCCGCTCGACGTGGACGATGCCCAGAAGGAAGCCCGTCTGGCCGCCGAACAGGCGCGGCCCGGCGCCCGGCTACTGCCTTCGCCGGCCGGCCAGAACGAGCTGCCCGAATTTGAATGGATTCCGCGTTGGGAGTGCTTCGGTCACTAAGTGGCGCTCATTCTGCTGCTAGAAGATGACCCGCTGCTGCGTCAGACGCTGGAACAGCTGCTGACCCAGTTCTCCCACCAGGTACTGAGTACCCCGAGCGGCGAGGAGGCGGCGTCCCTGGCCCGGCAGCACCCGGTCGAGTTGCTGCTGTGCGACGTAAGGGTGGCCGGCGAGATGGACGGAGTCGAGGCCCTCGAGCAGATTCGCAAGCTGCGCCCCGGGGTGCGCTGCATTGTGATGACGGGCTTCGCCGACGTGGAGGTGCCGCTGCGAGCAGCGCGACTGCAGGCCGACGACTATCGGCTGAAACCGTTCAAGATGCAGGCGCTGCTGCTGTCACTGCGGGGCGTGCTGAGCCAGGAAAGCAGCCCGCCCGATTTTCTGATGCGCCTGAAAGCCGCCCCCGGTCAGGCCGCCTCTCGGGCGCTGCGCTGGTTCTACGACGCCCACTGGAAGCAGCTTCAGGAAGTTCGCGAGCAGGGAATGAAGCAGTTCTATCTGTTGATTCGCTCCAAGCGCCTGGGGTTGGCCGAGGCGCGGGCCTTCTTCGGCGCCTGGCAAGAGTTGGAACTGGACTATCTGGGCAATCGGGCGCCCC
>CAZYPN010000126.1:0-3537 GCA_964649085.1 uncultured Burkholderiales bacterium
TTCATCTGGCCCGCGACTACAACGAGCTGGGCGGTGAAGAAACCATCCAGTGGGACTGGCGCTCGCCGCTGGCCGAGCACAACGTGACTTCCATGCAGACGGCCGCCTCGGTACAGTGGAAGCTGCGAAACCTGGGGTCGGGGCCCTCGTCGCTGGATTCCAAGTTTCTTTTCGAGGCACGGGTCTACGACCGACGTTCCCCTTCAGGCCGTCTGGTGTTTCGCCGCCAGGAACCTACCCAGCTCTGCCAGTTGCGCCTGCATGCGGCGCTGGCCCCCCGCGACCTCGGCACCTGGCAGCTCACCACGCGCCGAAACGGCCAGACGCTGAGCGAGGAAAGCTTCCAGGTGGCTGCGGCACCCGAACCCGCCGATCAGGGTTGGAGCCGGCGCCGGCTGGGGGCTTACAAATCGGCTCCCGACCAGGTGTTCTATACCAACGACGAGTTTGCCCTTCACAAGAAGACCTATCCTTTGCCCCAACCCCAGGCCAATGGCCAGCAGTCGCTGCGGGTGCTCTGGGATTGGCTGGCTCCTGCCAGCTCGGGCCTGAATGACACCCGGCGCCACAGCTACGCCAGCCTGGAGACCCAATACCAGTCCGATGGCAGCCAATGGACTGTGGAAACCCGGGTCTACGACCCCTCCTATCCCAAGGGCCACCTGCTCGAGCGCCGTTCCGGTGACGGGCGGCTCAGCCAACTGCCGGTTGCCTTTGGCAAAGGCTTCCCCACGTATGGCACCTGGAGATTTCGGGAAACCCTTGGCAGCCAGAGCCCGACCACCGTGAACCTCGAAGTTCGCCAGATCAAGACCTCGGTGGCGACCAACACGCCCACGCTGCCGATCAGCCACGACCAACCCATTCCCTACCACCTTACCATCGAGACCTTGCCATCCAGTTGGAATCCCTCGCGGCTCAGTTGGAAGCTCAACCTGCGGGCGGCCAGCGGGCAGTCTCGCCTCTACAGCGGCACGATCGACGCTCCCACCGAGAATGTCCAGCGCTTCGTCCAACTGTGGGACTGTCGCGACGAGGAAGGCCATTCGTTCCTGCTGGGATCGACGGTCGACCCTCAATTCGTGGTGGGTATTCCCGAAGAGCCTTCCCCTGTGGCGGCCCGCAGCGCCGCCCGACAACAGACCGTGATGCTGGACCTGAACCAGATCGCCCACCAGCATCAGTTCCAAATCGAATCGCTGACCTACCAACCCGACGCCCCTGTGCCCGAGCTTTCCAGCGCGCCAACCTCGCAACGCCTGGCGCTGGCCTCATCCGGGCTGAGGAACTACACGCTAACCACGCCCGATGGCAGCATTTTGATCGACGACGTGTTGAGGCTGTACGTCAACGGCGTGAATGTCTACACCGACCCCAGCGTTTTCGCCAGTTTCTTGCCCCCGGTGCCTTTCCAGGCCTCCCCGGGCGACTCGCTGCGGGTGGAAGTTGAGGACTGGTTCGGGGGCTGTCGAGGCATTTCCGGGCCGTTGCTCTTGATCGACGATGCCACCGGCGAGCAACAGATACTGGACCCCACCGGTCAGATCGATGGTTGCGGAGGCTTCCCTCCGCGCACCATTTTCTACAACCGAACCTTCACCATCAACATCCCGGCGACGCCCGACCAGAACGACGTCGAGTCGGACGACGATGACGACCCCGAGAAGAACAAGAAAGACAAGAAAGTTACCCAGAACGACTGCGGTTGCCCCTGCCCTCCCAACAGGGTGACCCAGAACAGCCCGCTGGAAGTCAACGTCACGCCAGGAAGCGGCCTGTATTCGCGCGACGCCAGCGACCTGGTGGTGGCCACCCGCGGCCTGCCGCTCGCCCTGGGGCGCGTCTACCACAGCCAGCAGGGGGTCGAGGACCAGCCTCAGGGCTGGAACTGGACCTTCCAGGACAGTTTGCTGGTCGACCAGGCGGCCGGGATGGTCTTTCACCGCACCCCCGAGGGCCAGTCGGACGGCTTCTTGATTCAGGGCTCCAACATTGTGCCCGCCCGCGGCGACCTGACCGAGCGGCTGCGGAAAATCGACGACCGACATTTTGAACTCACCTACAAAAACCACCTGCGGGCGCTGTATGAGATTCCCACGGGCCTTTCGGTCACCGACAGCGAGCCGGACCGGGCCGTGCTGCAGCAGCTGATCGACCGCAACGGCAACACCCAGCAGTTCCGCTGGGACGAGCGGGGCCGCAAGCTCTATCAGATGGAGGGTCCCGTTGCCGGCCAGTTCATTCGCCTGCACTGGCGCTCTGGCAACAACGGACCGTTGCTGGTTCGGGCCGTCGACCACACGGGACGAACCGTCCACTATCGCTACAGCGAGGTCTGCCACCCCCTGTCGCCCAGTGGCCGGGATGACCTGTTGACCCGGGTGGTTCAGCCCGGCGGCAAGACCTATGACTACGGCTACCACTCGGTGCTGGGGAAAAGGCGCTACGTCTTGTTGACCAGCCATCTTAACGGGGTGCTTCAAGAGAAGCTGGCCGAGTGCGACAACGCCCCGGGCGTTTTGCTGGAATCGACCCACCGACTGGAGGCAACCCTGAAGTTCTCACGGGTTCGTCAGCCCGACGAGAGCGTCACCACCCGCCTGACCTACACGGCTGCTACCGGCATGCCGGAAAACCAGGACCAGGTCTGGACCTACCAGCTGGATCACCACGACATGGTGATCTCCAGCGAAGATCCGCTGGGCAATAAGACCCTCTACGAATACAGTGAGAACCACGACCTGATTCGTCAGGTTGACCCGCGCAATCACGAAACCCGCTCGGAGTTCGACGCGCGCCGAAACCTGCTGTCGACCACCGACCACCTGGGGCGGGTGACCCGCATGGGCTACGATGCCCACGACAACCTGATCTCCATCACCGACGCCCTGGGCGGTGTGACCCACCTGGCGAGGGACGCCCACCACAACGTGGTGTCGATCACCGATCCGGCCCAACACACCCTGACCATCGAGCGCAACGAGTTCGGCCAGGCCGTGTCGGTCACCGACGCGCTGGGGCACACCCAGGTCGCCCGAACCTTTGACGAGCGGGGCTTTGTTGCGTCCGTTCGCAGCGCCCCGGCGTCGCCCGGGGCCACGGGCGCGCTGACCACTTTCCGCAACGATGCCCTGGGGCGACCGGTGGAGGTGCGCGACCCGCTGAATCGGCGGATGAAGGCCCGCTACGACGAGCGAAATCACCTGATTGAAATGGTCCTGCCGGCCATCTCGGCCCAGGGCGCTCAGCAGGCCCTGCCCCCGGCGCGCATCCGCCAGCGCTTTGACGAAAACGACTTGCTGCGCGAAGTCATCGCGGTCGACGGGGCCAGGACCCGCTACAGCTACGACTCGGCTCACCGCCTGGTGGCGCTGCAGACCCCGGGCAACCCCGTGCCCACCCGACTGCAGTATGACGCCCGCTCCAACCTGGTGAAGCTGACCAACAGCAACTCCCAGGCCACCACCTTCGTTTTCGACCGCCTGAACCGCAACACCGCCCTGCGCTATCCGGGCGGCGACGGCGAGACCTTTGCCT
>CAZYPN010000127.1:0-3449 GCA_964649085.1 uncultured Burkholderiales bacterium
ATCCATTGATGAGTGGGCCCCTGAACCGGCGCACCCGCGTCCTGCCACGTCGCCGACCTGAAATCGACCCCACCCCAGGACCCCCAGGGACCTCGGGACGGATTTCAGCCTTCAGAACCGCCCTCTAACCCGGTGTGGAAAAAGCTGGCCAATTCGGCGGCCTGGGGCGTGGCCGGGGCAACCACCGGCGCCATCGGCACCGTGATGGTAGGGGGGGCACTGGTCAGCGGGCCGGATGCCCTGGGTGTGCTCTTCTTTGCCCCCGCAGGAGCAGCCGTTGGCGCGATCGCCGGAGCCGTCATCGGCTACCAGATGATGAACCGCTAGAAACCTTCGAAAGACTTCCTTCCGGCGTTCAAGCCTCTTTACTCAGCAAACTCCGCGAGCAAGCAGAGAAGGAAGGCTTCACTCGAGTTCGGGGGTGGGGTGAGGGACACCCCGTCTATCGAGGTCTCCTGGCAGAGTTGATCTCTGCTTCAATTCAAGCTGAAGGGAACCCAGAGTCTTTTCCGCCGCTGAAAGCAGAGCGTGCTCCAAAGGAGACGGTCCCAGAATATTTTTAAGGTTTTCTAACGTGGCTAGATAGGATTTTTGATTGATCTTCAATCTTGGACCGGGCGGCCCCGTTCTCTGCGAGACCCGGAAATTCGTCTGAGACAAATTGAGGCAAAATTCGACCGAAAGGAGTGATTCACGAATAAGCGGAATTCCGTCCAAATCCAAATTGGGGGGAAGGCCACGGGTGATGTATCGCCGCGAACGACAAGCAATGGCTCTGCTGTTCACATTGGCAGTAGGTGTCGTGCTCATCCTCTTGGCCGTTTCCCTTTTCACCCTCTATTCCAGCGACGTTCATTCCCAAAGCCAGCAGCATCAGGCGATTCAGGCCTACTGGTTGGCCCGAGCCGGCGTCGAGCGCTACAGCGACACGCGCCAGCTTCCCAGCAGCGATTACCATTTCGCCCCCCACGGGCGCTGCAGCGTTACCCGGCGCGGCGCGGACGTCGTCTTCGAAGGTCATGTGGGCAAGCAGCGCCGTCGCATTGTGCTACGGCAGGGCGATCCGGCCCGGCGAATCGAGGAGCTGTGAGAAAAGGCTATACCCTGATCGAAACGGTCGTCACTTCGGGAATTCTCTTTCTCATGGTCGGTCTGGCCTCGATGGCTACGATTTTCTACCTCCGCTCCTATCGTCACTACACCGCGCAGAGCGTGCACGTGCGCCTGTCGGCCAAAACCCTGGAAGTGGCTTGCTACCGCCTGCGGTCGGCCCGGCAATTGCTGTTGCCCATTCCGCCTTCCTTGCAAGCCGATTCGCTGCGCTTTATCGACAGCGATGGCGGGCGTTGTTCATTGAAAATGGAACGCGGCAAACTATGGCTTCAGAGTTTGGACCCCGAGGGCAAGGTCTCAGGTAGCCAGAGCCTCGGCTCCGTGCAGGACCTGCAGCCCCGGGTTCAAGGCGAATTCCTGGTGCTGCGGGCCCCGGTTCAGGGCGCTTCCCTACCGTTGGAAACCCAGATTTCCCTGCGAGGAATCGCACTTCAATGAGGCGCCGCAGCGGCATCACCCTGGGCGAAGTCCTGATGAGCCTGTCGCTTCTGGCGGTGGTGTTGGTGACTTCGCTGCTGATCCTGCAGTGGGCTTTGCGCGGCAGTCAGCGCCAGCAGGCCAGGACGACCGCGGCCTTCCTGGCTCAGCGTCAGCTGGAATCCCTTCTGGAAGAGGAGAACCCGCATTCTGGTAGCGGGGTTTTCGAGTCACCTTATGTCGGATTCGGCTGGACGGCTCGTGTTCAAGAAAGCTCGGACTCGCCTTTCCTGGCTCTGGAAATGACCGTATCCAGCCCCGGAGCCAGCTACACACTCTATACCCAGCGTTGCAAGCAACGCCGGTCCTTGCTCTATCGCTCCAGCCAGGGGCTCTGGCTGCGGCGCGAAGACAGGAACGACGAAGAGCTGGTCTTTCCCGAATTTGCCGCCAACGACTTTTGTCTTTCGCCGGATGGGCAAACGCTGGCTTTCGTTCAAAACGAGCAGGGCAAGCCCCAGGTCTTCTCCCGGCCACTGAAGGGCAACGCGGATTCCGCCTTGCTGTTTAGCCACCCCGAGGGTGCGCGCGAGCCGCGTTACTCGCCCGACGGCCGATGGTTGGCCTTCACCTCCACGGAACAGGGCTATTCCCAGGTGCTGGTCTACGATCTGCACAGTGGCAAGTATCAGGCTCGAAGTCGGCCAGGCCACCACGAGGGCTCGCCGGCCTGGACGCCCGATGGCCAGGGCCTGGTCGTTTGTCGTGACGGTCAATCTCTGGTGCTGCTCCGGAATGGTTCCGAGACGGTGCTGGTCCACGACCCGGAAAACTGGAACGTCTCGCCCGAAGTGTCTCCGGACGGCCAAACACTGGCCTTCATGAGCAATCGCCACGGCAACCCGGAACTCTATCTGATGAATCTGTCGAACGGCCGCACCACCCGGCTCACCGACCATCCGGCCTACGATGGCGAGCCCCATTTCTCAAGCGATGGCAAGCGCCTGTTGTTTTCCCGGAAAGACGAAGAAAGCGAAGTTTCTCACCTGTACACGATCAATCCGGATGGCTCCGGGTTGTCTCTGTTGACGGGCGAAAAAGGGGGAGAAGATCCATGTTGGCATCTTTGAGGGCCGGATTGGCGGCACTGGCGGAAAATGATCTCCGCCACCGTTATGACCTGTGGACGCGAAGGCTCAGTTGGATGCTCATCTGGGCCCTGCTGGTCGAACTGGTGGCTCCGGCGGCCTGGACGCTGCCCGAGCCTCCCGCTCGCACCACGGCTCCCTTGAGCCAGACTGCGCCAGGACGTTCGCCCGCTGGGGCTCCTCTCGACCCCCAGCTCGCCCGGGTGCTCAAGAAGCACCAGCATCCCGTTCCGGAATTGCCGGCCGGGGCGCAAGGTTTGGGCGATTGGTTTCCCGATCCGACGTTATTGGCCTATGGTGAGCCCTCTCCCACCCCGGCGCCCGAAGAGGAGCCGACCCCCGAAGCCGAGGCTGAACCCGAGGCCGAATCGGGTCCGCGGCGCTACCCGGTGCCGAACTACACGCCTCCGGAGCCCGTGTGGGGCTATGATTCGCCCGAACCGACCCCCTCGCCCGAGCCGGAAAGCGCGGGGGGCCGTGGCCGCCGGGCGCCACAACCCGGGTCCGAACCGTCGGGGCCGCAACCGCACGAAGGACACCCTTCCGCCCAAGCGGCCTTGCTGATTGTAGAGCCCGAATCGGCGCCTCCCAAGGCCGAATGGTCGCGGCAGACCTCCCTGAACGGCCGCTACTACCCCATGTCGGAACCGCGAACGGCCTTCACCAGCGACGAAAGAGTCCACCTGGCTCGCGATTACCAGGACCTGGGCAACGAGGAAACCATCCAGTGGGATTGGCGCTCCCCCGTCGCCGAGCACAACGTCACTTCGC
>CAZYPN010000128.1:0-2802 GCA_964649085.1 uncultured Burkholderiales bacterium
AACTGCGCGTTGTGCACAGGAAGAACGACGTCACCGAGGTGCGCTTCGTGGAAGCGGAGTTTGTTGAAGAGATGGAACTAAAGTGGCCATCCGGGTCCCTTCCGGGGCTCTCGTATGAGGAGAGACGATTGACCGTCACCCAAGCCATCGACGACGATACTTTTCGCAAGCTGGCCAAAGAAAACCCGGCGCAAGCTACCATACTGAGGCAGCTGCAGAGGCGTTCGAGCTTCATTCTGGCTTCCGAGGATGTCCGTGCATTGGATTCGGCCGCCCGGCATATGCGAGGCGAAATGTTCTTCTCCAGGGTCTGGCTGCTGTGCGAGGGGGACAGCGATCGGCAATTTTTGAAACTCGCCTTTGAAGGCGCCGGGATCGACCCTGACCAGGAGGGCATCTGTATCATTGACTTCAAAGTAGGCATCGCCGGTCAAAGCGCTTTCGGCTCTTTGGCGAGGGCCCTGGGCTATCCGGTGTTTCTATTCTGTGACGACGATCAGTCGGGTAAAGGCTACCAAAAGTCCTTCAAGAAGGCCGCCGACGTCGACGATGGCCACATTTTCGTGGCCGCCCCGGATTTGGAACACTATCTGCTGAAGTCACCGGCCGGGCCGCAAGTTCGCGATGCCGCCAGCCGCCTGGGCTGCGAAGTTAGCGAGCCCGATGCGACTTTGGCCGGGTGCCTGCACGAGAACAACACGCGTTTTATTCAGGCATTGCGTGAAGTTCTGCCGGAAAGCAAGTTACCGATGGAGTCGAAACTCATTGAGTTTTTGGAGAAGGTGGCCGGCCGCGATGGTGGGTAAGTCGCCCTTATCTGCGGCACTATCGAGCGCACTGGCCGAGCTGCGAAACGGCCAGCAGGAGGCCGTTTCTTGGGGGCAGGGTGCGCTGCTTGTCTTGGCCGGACCGGGCTCGGGCAAAACAACCGTACTGACGACGCGCATTGCCCGGCTGATCAGCGAAAGCCCCGGCAAGTTTTTTCGAGTGCTGGCCCTAACCTTCACCAACAAGGCCGCAGCCGAGATGCGCGCTAGACTCGAGCAATTGATTCCCGATGCCACTGCCCGCGCCAACGTAGGCACCTTTCACTGGTTTTGCGCCGATGTTCTCAGGACTCACGGCAGTCGGTTGAAACTTACCCCAGACTTCACCGTCTATCCTACCGTTGCGGACCAGCTGGAGGTGATGCAGGGCGTTCTGCAGGAATCTGATAGCTGGCTAGAGCCCGACCAGGCTTTGCGCACCATCAACCATCTCAGGGCCAACCTGTTGACCCCCGAGGAAGCCGAGCGTGTGATCGAAGACCCTGCCCTGGCGGCCGACGTTCGCGCCGTGTACAGCCTTTACAACGAGCGGCTACTGCAACTTAACGCGCTGGATTTTGACGGCTTGCTCTACTTTGCCGTGAAGCTGTTTCAGCGTTATCCGAAGCTGACCGAACACTATCGACGCGTCTACTCATACTGGTGCATCGATGAGTTTCAGGATACCAACCTGGCCCAGTTCGAACTGCTTCGTGCGATGGCTGGGGGAGTATTTCGCGATATCTTCGCGGTGGCCGACGACGACCAGGTGCTCTATGAGTGGAACGGTGCCAGCCATCTTCGATTGGTCGACTTCCAAAGGGAGTTTCAAGCGGAGCGACTTCAGTTGCCCACCAACTTTCGCTGCCCCAAGAGCGTGGTGGAGCTGGCCAACCAGTTGATCGTCAGGAATTCGTTGCGTATGGGCGAGAGGGCCGAACTTCGGGCCGCCCGCAGCGACGCTCCCCCGGTGGCCTTTCTGGAAGCGGAGGACGAGGACGACCAGGCACATCAGGTTGCTCAGGCCATTCAGCAACGTGGGCTGCGGCTGGACGAAGTAGCCATTCTGGCCCGCAGCAACCGGCAGCTGGAAGTGCTGCAGAGCGTTCTGCAAGGGGGTGGAATTGCCGTCATCAAGCTGCGACGCCAGAACGATTTCGTCAGTCCAGCATTGCGATTTCTTGTGGCAGCGCTGAAGCTATCGGTGGAGCGAGGAAGTCCTCGAAAGTGGCAGCAGTTCGTCAAGGAATATCAGCACCTACAGGGCCTCGTCGTGGACGAGGTCGCCATTCAGGCCAGCGCTGTCGCCTGCCAGGGCGATGTACTGTTTGCCTTCTGTCAGCTTCAGCGCCAGAACGACACCTGGTTGCCCGAATTGTTGGAAGCAGAATTATTGGGCGGAGATTTCCGCACGTTCATTGCCGACTACCTGGATGGTATAAGACAGTCGGCCCGGGGCGAGGACTTTGAGGAAGATGAGCGGACCTGGATGGCACTGGAACGGGAAATTCTCCAGGCCTGTGGCTCGAAGCTGAGTGTGCCGCGTTTTCTGCAGGAACTGGATCTGCGTTCCAAGGAGCCCCCTCGGCCCCCGACACCCCACGTTCAGCTGTTGACCATACACGCCAGTAAGGGAAAGGAATTCGACCACGTTTTTCTAGTGGGACTGGCCGAGACCAGTTTCCCCAGTTATCAAGCCGTACAGGCTGGCGACGAAAGCAGTGCTATGGAAGAGGAGCGGCGCAGCTGCTATGTGGCCATTACCCGCACTCGCCAGACTTTAACACTGGCCTATCCACGCTCGATGAACGGTTATGCCCGTCAGCCGTCCAGATTCCTTCGAGAACTGGGGTTCGTGGAGTAAAGGTGTTTCTTTCCGAAATTCTGGCATCGCGCGGATTGAGCACCGAGCGTCTCAAACTGGTGCGGCATAAGGACAAACGCTGGGATGTGGAGGAGCTGAAGGCGGAGGGCTGGCTGGAGGCCTACCAAAGCT
>CAZYPN010000129.1:0-2768 GCA_964649085.1 uncultured Burkholderiales bacterium
GAAAAGACGGTGAACGGCACCACCCAGAAGTTCCTCTGGAACGGCGGGGAGATTTACAAAGAGTATCGGGCCGACGGCAGCGTGCGGGCCTGAGCGCCCCCACCGCGGCGGCCCGCCTCAACGACACCGGTCGCCAGCTGGGTCTGGGCCCGCGCCTGCCCAGCCGCTTCCTGCACAAGAGCTATCTGGCCGAGCTGGAGAGATTCCACAGGGGCAGGACTGCTGACGGCACCCTGACAATTCGGGAAAGATGAACGCCCATTTTGTGGAGTTTCCAGGCTCAAGTGCAGCAGTTGCTTTTGCCCTTCACGCGAGCTAGTGGGACTCGGGCTGGTGAGGGTGCTTGCGGTGCAGCCAGATCTGGGCGCCCGTGATGCCGGCCATGGCCAGGCACAGCGGAATGGCAGCGCCGTGAACCAACTCGGCTCCCACCAGGCAGGCGCCGTGAGCGGCCTGTAGCAGGCCCGAGACGCGCTCGGCGCCGCTGCGTTTGCAGGCGCGGTAGGTGCCGATGCCGATTTCGCCCACTCCGTGGGCGACCATCAACTTGCTGCCCACTTCACCCAGGTGATGATCGCCCCCCAGCAAATGGCCAGCCACCAGGCCGCAGCCGGCGCCCATCAGGATGTGGTTGATTCCCTCGACTTTGTGCAGGCCGTCCTTGCTGCGCAGCATCTCGGCGCCGTGCCACAGCGCGCTGGCCGCAACCAGGCCGTTGAGGCCACCCACGCCCGCTTGCAGCCAGGAGTGAGGGGCGAAGTGGGCGGTTTCTCCCAGCACGGCCGTCTGTCGACCCTCGCGAGCGACCAGGGCCCGCATTTCGATGACTTCTTCGCGCGTCAATTCGCCCAGCCAGCGAGTCTTGAGGCCGTGTTCTCCCAGCGAAGCTGCGTCGTGGCCGAGCTGAATGCCATCTTCCCGCGAGTGGTCCTTGTGAGGCGGGGGAGGGGGCGGGCCCTTGGGCGCTGGAGGCGGGGTGGGCAGGGCCTGGATCTGCATACCTTAGACTAGCTCGGATGGAGAGTGCGGAGGTTACAAACCGATGAACTGTCGAACGCCATCGCCATGACCTCAGGGCTGCGTCGCTGGGTGGCGGTGGAAAGAGGCGAAGAGCAGGGGCTGCTACTCTCTTGCGGCTACTTCTTTTTCTTGATGGCCGCCTACTATATTCTGCAGCCTTTGCGCGACGAACTGGGGTTGGTGGTGGGCAAGGAGGCTATCCCCAGCCTGTTTCGCTGGTCGATGCTGGTCATGTTGCTGGTGAACCCTCTGTTTGCGCTATCGCTGCGGACTTTTGCCAGAAGTCAACTGGTTCTACTCTATCATCATCTGTTTGCGGTCCAGATTCTGACGTTCTGGTGGGTGCTCTACCGTTTTCCGGGGCCAGGACTTGCTCCCTGGCTGTTTTATCTGTGGGTGGGGGTGTTCAACCTCTTTGTGGTGTCGCTCTTCTGGTCCAGGATGGCCGACCTCTACGCCAGCGAACAAAGCAAGCGGCTGTTCGGCTTCATTGGGGCCGGAGGCAGTTTGGGCCAGCTGGCCGGATCGCAACTGGCTTTGTGGTTGGCTCCCCACCTGGGGCCCACCCACTTGCTGCTGGTTTCGGCTTTGCTGCTCGAAATGAGTTTGCTGTGCGCCTGGTTCCTCAAGGGCCGGCCGGGCGAGGTCGAAGCTCCCATGAAGCAGGCCGGAGCGGCCTCAGGAATCGGCCCCGTGCTTCGCTCGGCCTACTTGATGGGCATTTGTAGCTACTTGTTTCTCTATACCTTCACTTCGTCGTTTCTCTATTTTCAAAAGCAAGAGTTGGCCTCGGGCATCGACTCCAGAGCCGGGCGCGTGCAGTTCTTCGCGGCCCTCAATTCGGTGGGTTCGCTGGCTACCATCGCCGTGCAGCTGCTGCTTACCGGTAAGTTTCTCAGCGTGCTGGGGCTTACTGCCGGGTTGACCCTGGTCCCGGCCCTGACCTCGCTGGGCTTTGTGGCTCTGGCCCTCAGGCCCGACATGCTGCTGTTCAGCCTTTTCGAAGTCTCGCGTCGCACCCTCAATTACGCCATCGCGCGGCCATCTCGAGAAGCGCTGTTCACGGTGGTTCCCCGTGACCAGAAGTATGCCTCGAAGAACTTCATCGACACCTTCGTCTATCGCGGCGGAGATGCGCTGGCTTCGCTGGCCTTCGAGGCCCTTACCCAGGGAGCCCGGCTGGGGGTGGTGGGAGTCAGTTGGGTAGCGGTGCCCTGCTCGCTGGCCTGGCTGGCCGTGGGAGGCGTGTTGGGCCAGGCCCAGCGCCGCAAGGCCAGCGAGCCGAAGGCCACCTAGCTGATGGTTACGGGATGGCTCTCGACCTGGAGTTGCAGCTGGCCTGCCCGAGCCCGCACCTGGATGCAGGACTCGGGTGGGACCTGGCCTGCGATCATCAGTTCTGACAGCGGTTCCAGCACCATTTCACGCACGGCTCTCTTGAGTGGACGAGCGCCATAGGCCGGATCGTAGCCAAGTTCTCCCAGCAGATCTTTGGCGGCATCGTCGAAATCGAGGCGCAAGCTGCGCTGCACCAGAAGCTTCGAGGCTTGAGCCAGTTGTAGTTCGACGATCTGACGAATCACCCGGTGATCCAGGCGGTTGAAGAAGATCTGGGCATCGATGCGGTTGAGAAACTCCGGTCGAAAATGCTCGCGTAGGGCGGCTTTCACGCGTTATGTCCGACGCTCCGGGTTGTTGGAGGCAAAGCTCCATGGCCGCATAGTGACCGAGATCGTTGGCCGCCACCA
>CAZYPN010000130.1:0-2757 GCA_964649085.1 uncultured Burkholderiales bacterium
CCCCACCCGAATATACTAACCCAAATGGGTGAAGGAATTTTCTGTCTGGAATTATAATTTCAACCCCATCGCTAAAGTGGGGGGCACACGGCTGAGGATGTCGACAACACGTGGAATGGCGCTGCTTTTTACCCTGTCTATCGGCGCTCTGCTGGTCATTCTGGCCACCTCTCTTTTCGCGCTCTATTCCAGCGATGTTCATTCCCAGCATCAGCAGCACCAGTCGATGCAGGCCTACTGGTTCGCTCGCGCCGGAGTCGAACGCTATAGCGATTCCCGCCGGTTGCCGCCCGAGGGTCGCTATGATTTTTCACCTCACGGTTATTGCCGAGTCCTTCAACAAGGCCCTGATCTGATATTTGAAGGGCTATCTGGCAAGCAGCATTGTCGCATTCTCTTGCACAATGGCGACCCTGCCCACAAGGTGGAGCAGCCGTGAGTCGGGCACGAGGCTATACGCTGCTCGAAACCGCCGTCACTTCGGGCGTGCTCTTTCTGATGGTGGCTCTGGCCTCGATGGCAGTGTGGTTCTACCTGCGCTCTTATCGTCACTACACCAACCAGAGCCTGCAAGTTCGCCTGACGGCCAAGACTGTGGAGGTGGCCTGCTACCGGCTGCGCTCGGCTCGACAGTTGCTGTTGCCCGTACCCGCGTCGCTGCGGGGGGGCGATTCGCTTCGATTTGTCGATTCCGATGGCACGACCTGTGCCCTGAAATGGGAGCGCGACCTGCTATGGCTTCAGCATCTTGACCCCCAGGGCCGTGTGCAGAAGGTTCAAAAGATCGGACCCGTTCAGGATTTGCAGCTCCGGCTCCAGGGCGATTTTCTCGTCCTGCGAGCTCAAATTGAGGGTGTTTCGCTACCGCTTGAAACGCAGCTTTCGCTGCGAGGAATTGCACGTCCGTGAGGCAGCGGGGCGGCTTTACGCTGGGCGAAGTTCTGATGAGCCTGTCTCTGCTGGCTCTGCTACTGGTCAGTTCTCTGCTCGTGTTGCAGTGGGCACTGCGGGGCTCCCAGCGCCAACAATTGACCACCACGGCCGCTTTTCTGGCCCAGCAACACATGGAAGCTCTGCTGGAGCAAGAGCATCCGCAATCGGGAAGCGGGGTTTTTCTGCCACCCTTTGGTGATTTTCGCTGGGTGGCCCACATTCAAGAAGCCTCCGATCCGTCATTCTTGGCCGTGGAACTCCGCGTGTCCAGCCCTGGTGGAGGTTCTTACCGGCTCTATACCCAGCGTTGCAAGCAACGGCGCTCCCTGGTGTATCGCAGCTCAGGAGGCCTGTGGCACCGTCAGGAAGACCGATGCACCGAGAAACTGCTGGCTGCTTCCTTTGAAGCCACGGATTTTTGCCTGTCGCCCGACGGCCAGGTCCTGGCCTTCGTCCAGGTAGACAACGGAAAGCCTCAAGTTTTTACCCGCCCTCTGGACGGTTCCTCGACCGCCAGTCGCCTGTTCTATCACCCCGAAGGGGCGCGCGAGCCGCGTTACTCGCCTGACGGCCGTCTGCTGGCTTTTACTTCCGTAGAGAACGGCTATTCTCAAGTGCTGGTCTACGAAATCTCCACCGGCAAGTTGACCCCTCGCAGCCGACCGGGCCATCACGACGGGGCGCCTGCCTGGGCCCCCGACAACGAAGGCCTGGTGGTCTGCCGCGATGGACAGTCGCTGGTGCTGTTGCGGGGCGGCGCGGAAACGGTTCTGGTGGCCGACGCCGAGGCCTGGAACGCCTCACCCGAGCTGTCTTCCGATGGCCAGAGCCTGGTCTTTATGAGCAACCGCGATGGCAACCCCGAGCTGTATCTGATGGATCTGGCCACCCAGAAAAAGACCCGGCTCACCGACCATCCTGCTTACGACAGCGAGCCGCATTTCTCGCGCGATGGCAAACGCATTCTCTTTTCACGAAAAGCCGAGGGCAGCGACCTTTCTCATCTTTATTCCATCAATCCGGACGGTTCCGGATGCATTCAGCTCAGTGGCGAAACAGGGGGGGACGATCCGTGCTGGCATCTTTAGGCAGATTTTTTCGACAGCTGAGGGCAGCCTTTTCCGAAAGCGATCTGCGCCATCGTTCCGATCGTTGGACACGAAGGCTCAGCTGGGTGCTGATCTGGGCCCTGCTGATAGAACTGGTGGCGCCTGCTGCCTGGACTTTGCCAGAACCCCCTTCGCAGCTGCCTCCAGCGAGCCGACTTCCGCGCCGTTCGGGGGGCGGGGCAGCCCTGGACCCCCAGCTGGCCAGGGTGTTGAAGAAACACCAGCACCCTTTGCCCGAACTACCTGGAGGCGCTCCAGGATGGGGCGATTGGTTTCCCGACCCCCATCAGGTCGCCTATGGTGAGCCCACACCAGCGCCCGCCCCCGACGAGAGCCCCACCCCTTCCGCCGAGGACGACTCAGAGACGGAGGCGGAGCCTCGCCGCTATCCGGTTCCGAACTATACTCCGCCCGAGCCTCAGTGGGGCTACGATTCACCCGAACCGCCAGCGGAATCGCCCGCACCGCGCAGAAGCCGACCTGACTCGCCCGAGCGCTCCCAACCCGCCGAACCGAGCCCTCCGTCTAGGGAAGGGACCTTGCTGGTGGTTGATCCGGAGCTGGCATCCCCCAAAGCCGAGTGGTCGCGACAAACCTCGCTCGACGGGCGCTACTATCCGATGGCCGAACCCCGCACGGCCTTCAGCAGCGATGAGAGAGTTCATCTGGCCCGCGACTACAACGAGCTGGGCGGTGAAGAAACCATCCAGTGGGA
>CAZYPN010000131.1:0-2737 GCA_964649085.1 uncultured Burkholderiales bacterium
CCTTCCTGCTGTTCCCGGCCGACACCACCCGTCCGTTTCTCGAGCACGGGGCCCAGTTGCAAACGTCGCTCACTCTCGGCTTGCTGGCCCTGTGGCTGGCACCCCGAACCCGCCTGGCTTGCATCCCCGCCTTCACCTGTCTGACCCTCTACGAAATCCCCTTTCTGCTCTATTTTTGGGGGGCTCCCGGCTACCGAGCTCTGTGCCTCAAGCAACGGCCTACCCGTAAACAACTGCTTCTCCACGTCGCTCTCTGCGCCGGCGCTCTGGTGGGAACCATGCTGTGGCGACGCAGCCTGGGTGAGGCCCGTGTGCAACAGGCTCTCGGCAGCCCCCTGGAGTTGATCGGGCGTTCTCTCGGCGCCATGCTGATCGGCCCCTGGGTCAGCGCCAGCGGCTATCCGCGCGCCTGGTTGGAGGCCCTGACCGCACCTTCGCTAGCCGGCGCCGCACTCTGTCTGGCGCTGGCCGCCACTATGCAGCTTACCCTACCCAAAGAAGCCGGCGCACCACCAGACAAAGCCACACTTCTGCAGGGCCTGCTGCTGTGGATGGGCAGCTACAGCCTGACGCTTACCCATTTTCCGCCCGTCCAGCTCGGCGGACAGCAGACCTCCACCCATCTGGCCGCCGCTGTCGGAGCCGCCTGGCTGGCCGCCGCCTGCGTCGACCTCAAACAGTTGCGCCTCGTGCTCCTCGGCCTGGCCCTCACCGGCTCCTACCAGTGGGGCATCCAGCAAGACTATGTTCGCGCCTGGGCTCTACAGAAACAGTTCATGGCCAGGGTCCTTCAACTGGCTCCCGATCTCAGCAGCCAGGACATCCTGATCCTCGACGGCCCCCTTCCTCCCCAGCCTCGTGCCGTGCTGGCTCACTCCTGGGCGGACGGCACGGCCCTGCGCAACTGCCTCAAAACCCCCGATGGGAAAAGCTTTCACAGCCTCATGACCACCCACCGTCGGGGCAAGAAGCCCTATTCTAAAATCTATCGTTACGAGGGCAAGTTCGACTTCGACAGCGAGCCCTGGTGGGGGTTGCGCCGCCAGTATGATCCCGCCACCACCCTCATCCTGCGTTATCGCGACGGCCAGCTCGAGCGTGCCAGCGAACTGGTCCTGCCCGACGGCACCCGCCTGCCTGGCAAACCCCCGGGCGGTGCCAGTGACCTGCAGCTGACCCCCTTCGGCCGAAACGAGGCTGACCTCAACTTCCCGGAACTCCAGCCGAAGTAGGCCTCTCTCCCTGGGAAATGGAGACTGAGGTCTATTCGTTGGGAAAACTCCGACGCAACAGGTTGAAAAAATCGGGGTCCAGTCGGCGCAGATTTTCCTTGCGCTCGCCCCCCTGCTTGTAGACCGTTACCCCTACTGCCCAGTATTCCAAGGGGTTGCGCAGGGCGTAGCCATTCCAGACCTTGTCTGGGAAAAGAATCACGGACTTTCCGTTTACAAACGAATAGCCACAGCGTTTTGCGTAGTTCAGATAGGCTTTGCCCACTGGACCGGATTCGTCGTCCAGGCGCATTTCCACATTTTTCCCAAACAAGCGCTTCTTGTCGGGCACTCGGCTGTCGGCCAGGGCGTGGGCCAGTTCGTGAACCAGAATGTCCCCGGTGGAGCCTTCACGGTCAAGGTGCGCCAAAGGCATAATGATGGTTTTGCTGTCCATGGCGTTATATCCGCCCACCCAATCTTTCCAGCTTCCGTCTTCATTCAATTCGATTCCGGGCCGGCCGCCAGGATAGCCGCCTTTGGGTTTCTGGGCGCTGTCGACCAGGAGGATTCGAAATCCGTCCTTTTCCAGCAGCTTCAAGTCTTCAACCGAAAACGCAGCCAACCGCTCCGATACTTTCTTGAGGATAACGGGGTTACTCACTTTCTCCTGGGCTCCCGAAGCCTTGACCTGAAAAGTGATTTTGGCTGCTAACCGTTGGGCGGCTTGCAATCTGTCCGGGGTTGTCTGAATCGTGCCTCCGCTGCTGAGTCGAATCTCTTGGGCTGAAGGGCCGCTGTTTCCCTGAGTTTTGCGATACTCGGCGCCGGCTTGCCGAAAACGTTGCTCGTCGGAGAGAGGAACACTGGCGGTGAAGGTGTCCTGGTTTTCAGTGGGGACGAATCGTTGAGGGCTCCAACCAATGGCGATTGGGCGAGCGGAATAGGAATGAATCAACATGAAGGCTCTCCTTTGCTGCAGCCTTCACAGGTCAGCGAGTCCCCTCTGCGGGTCCGCCGATCTCATCGTGAGGCGTCTGCAATCTTCTCCCCCCCTGGTGCGACCCGTAGAGAGGCCGCTTGTGAATACTGTGAAAATTTTGTTTCCAAAGCGTATCTTTGTCCATAATCTTTGGCAAAGACCCCTTTTTGGATGGCTGCGACTGTTTTTTTTGTTGGCACTTTTTGGTGTTGAAGACAGGCTTGGGTTGATCTCCCCAGGTCTCAGTCGCCACCGCCGCCCGTTGGGTTGGCTCTCGGTTCCGTCTTTGGGTGGCATACATCCAGTCTCCAGCAGGGGGCATGGCCTTTGGCCATCAATTCCTTGGGAAGCGTTGTCTGCGACCCGCAACTTGCCCCCATATGCCAGAAAGGGCCCAATGATTTGCCGATGAGCCAGCTCGATGTGGCGGAACAGGCACTGGGATACGATGCGCGCGACGCCCGTGATGACGATTGGCCGGAAGTGTTCTGCGACAATTAAAACTCCCGGCGTATTGCCTCACGAATAAATCACACCCTGGGCG
>CAZYPN010000132.1:0-2545 GCA_964649085.1 uncultured Burkholderiales bacterium
GAAACCATCCAGTGGGATTGGCGCTCCCCCGTCGCCGAGCACAACGTCACTTCGCGGCAGACCGCGGCCTCGGTGCAATGGAAGCTGAGAAACCTGGGGTCGGGCCCCTCCTCACTCGATTCCAAATTCATCCTGGAGGCCCGTGTCTTTGACCGTCGTTCCCCTTCCGGGAGGGTCGTTTTTCGCCGCCAGGAGCCGACCCAGCTGTGCCAGTTGCGTCTGCACGCGGCCCTGGCGGCTCGCGATGTGGGCACCTGGCAGCTCACCACGCACCGCAACGGGCAAGTACTGAGCGAAGAGAGTTTTCAAGTCGCGGCAGTGCCTGAGCCGGCCGAAGAGGGGTGGAGCCGTCGCCGGCTGGGGGCCTACAAAGCCGCTCCTGAAAGGATCTTTTATACCAACGACGAGTTCGCTCTGCACAAGAAGTCCTACCCAATACCCGAGCCTGCTTCCAATGGGCAGCAAAGCTTTCGCGTGGTCTGGGATTGGCTGGCTCCTGCCAGCACGGGACTGAACGATACCCGACGCCACAGCTATGCCAGCCTGGAAACGCACTACCAGTCGGACGGCACCCAGTGGACCATCGAGACTCGAGCTTACGACCCATCCTATCCCCGCGGCGTTCCTCTGGCCACTCTTTCGGGAAGTGGTCGCCTGACCCAACTGCCCGTCGTCCATGGCAAAGGCTTTCCCACCTATGGCACCTGGAGGTTTCGAGAAACGGTGGGAAGTGCAAGCCCACTGACCGAAAATCTTGAGGTTCGCCAAATCAAGACCTCGGTGACCACCAACACCCCCACCTTACCCATCAGCCACGACCAACCGATTCCTTACCATCTGACCATCGAGACTTTTCCCACCAGCTGGACGCCCTCGCGACTCAGCTGGAAGCTTAACCTGCGTGCGGCCACCGGGCAGTCCCGACTTTATAACGGCACCATCGACGCTCCGGCCGGCAACGTCCAACGTTTCGTCCAGTTGTGGGACTGTCGCGATGATGAAGGTCACGCCTTTTTGCTAGGGGCATCGGTAGACCCCCAATTTGTCGTTGGCATTCCCGAAGAACCCGTTCCCGCAGCTTCTCGCAATGCCGCCGGTCAACAGGCCTTGCTGTTGGAACTGAATCAGGTCAGCCATCAGCATCAGTTTCAAATCGAGTCGCTGACCTATCAACCGGACGTCCCGGTTCCCGATTTCTCCAGCCAGCCAACGTCGCAACGTCTCGCGCTGGCCTCTTCGGGCCTGAGAAACTACACGCTCACCACGCCCGACGGTAGCATTCTGGTGGACGACGTCCTCAGGCTCTATGTCAACGGGGTGAACGTCTATACCGATCCCAGTGTCTTCGCCAGTTACTTGCCGCCCGTGCCCTTCCAGGCTTCTCCGGGCGACTCGCTGCGCGTTGAGGTCGAAGATTGGTTTGGCGGCTGCCGCGGCATTTCTGGTCCTTTACAACTGATTGACGATGCCACCGGGGAGGTCCAGGTGCTCGACCCGACGGGCCAGATCGATGGCTGTGGAGGATTCCCCCCACGCACCATCTTCTACAATCGAACCTTTACCATCAACATTCCGGCAGCTTCCGAACAGAATGATGTCGAGTCGGACGACGACGATGACCCGGAAAAGAACAAGAAAGACAAGAAAATCACCCAGAACGACTGTGGTTGCCCCTGCCCGCCCAACCAGGTGACCCACAACAGCCCGATCGAAGTCCAGGTGACCCCGGGCAGCGGGCTCTATTCGCGCGAGGCCAGCGACCTGGTGCTGGCCACTCGGGGCCTACCCTTGAGTCTGGGGCGCGTCTACCACAGCCAGCAGGGCGTTGAAGAACAGCCCCACGGCTGGAACTGGACCTTCCAGGACAGTTTGCTGGTCGACAACGCGGCCGGGATGATCTTCCATCGCACCCCCGAGGGCCAATCGGATGGCTTTCTGATTCAGGGCTCCAACATCGTGCCCGCGCGCGGCGACCTGACCGAGCGCCTGCGCAAGATCGACGACCGCCACTTTGAACTCACCTACAAAAACCATCTGCGGGCCGTCTATGAAGTGCCCGCCGCCCGTGATCTGGGCGATAGTGAGCCCGACCCTGCGGTTCTGCAGCAGCTGATCGACCGCAACGGCAACACCCAGCAGTTCAGCTGGGATGACCAGGGGCGCAAGCTCTACAAGATGGAAGGCCCCGTTGCGGGCCAGTTCATTCGCCTTCACTGGCGCTCTGGCAGCAATGGTCCGTTGCTGGTTCGGGCCCTCGACCACACGGGACGAACCGTCCACTATCGCTACAGCGAGGTCTCGCACCCCCTCTCCCCCAGTGGCCACGACGACCTGCTGACCCGGGTGGTTCAGCCTGGCGGCAAGACCTATGACTACGGCTACCACTCGGTGCTGGGCAAAAGGCGCTACGTCCTCTTGACCAGCCACCTCAACGGGGTGCTTCAGGAGAAGCTGGCCGAGTGCGACAACGCCCCGGGCGTGCTGCTGGAATCGACCCATCGGCTGGAGGCCACGCTCAAATTCTCGCGCCTTCGCCATCCTGATG
>CAZYPN010000133.1:0-2289 GCA_964649085.1 uncultured Burkholderiales bacterium
GTGCCAGCTGTCACGGCAATAATGGAGAGGGAAAGATCGGTCCCTGTCTGACCGATAGCGAGTGGAAATACGGCAGCAGCGACGAGGAACTGCTCAAGACCATCAACAAGGGTCGCCCGGCCGGCATGCCGGCCTGGGGCAGCTTCCTCAAGCCCGATCAGGTGCAGGCCGTAGCTGCCTATGTCCACTCGATCTCCAACACCACCACGGGTGCGCCAGCCGCAACGGCTGCGCCAGCCGCAACGGCCAGCCCGACGGCCAGGTAGTTCGTCGTGTTGTTACCCGGTGCTGACGTTACTGCGGCTCGCGCCAAAGTTCATCCACGCCGAATGGATGGACGCTATCGGCGTTTCCGCAATGGACTCAGCCTGGTGCTCCAGCTCGGGCTGTTCGGACTGCCCTGGCTGGAGTGGGGGGGGCGCCAGGCGGTTCTGGCGGATATCGAGCATCGTCGCCTGCATCTGTTCGGGCTCGTGCTCCATCCCCAGGACACCTACTACCTGTTGCTGCTCAGCCTGCTGGCGGCGTTGACGCTATTTCTGGTCAGCGCCATCGCCGGTCGTATGTGGTGCGGCTTCGCCTGTCCCCAAACCATCTTCACCCAATCCTTCATTATGGTGGAGCGCTGGTTTGAAGGCGACCGGGCCGCGCGCCTTCGGCTCGAGCGGGCTCCCTGGAGCGCCGGCAAGCTGGCCCGCAAGCTGGGCAAATGGTCGGTCTGGACCGCCATGGGCCTGTGGCTCGGCATGACCTTCAGCGGCTACTATCTTCCCATCCGGGAGGTCTTTGCCCAGGTGCTGAGCGGCCACCCTGAACCCACGGTGGCCCTGGTGGTGCTGGGCTTGACCGCCTGGTGCCTGTTCGACTTCGGCTATTTCCGCGAGCAGTTCTGCCACTACGTCTGCCCTTACTCCCGCTTTCAGAGCGTGATGCTCGATGCCGACAGCCTGATCGTAGGCTACGACCAGGACCGGGGTGAACCCCGCGGCAAGCTCAAACAATCGGAAAAAGGCGATTGCATCGACTGTTCGATGTGCACCCAGGTGTGCCCCATGGGCATCGACATCCGCGATGGCTTCCAGATGGAGTGCATCGCCTGTACGGCCTGCATCGACGCTTGCGATCAGGTGATGGATAAAATTCACAAGCCACGGGGTCTGATCCGCTACACCAGCCAACGGCAACAGGAAAAACAGCGCCCCCAGTGGCTGCGAACCCGAGTGGTGGTCTTCGCCGCAACGCTCTTTATGATGGTCGGCCTGTTCTGGGGCCTGGTGCTGACCCGCCAACCCCTGGATATCGACGCTGTGCGGGTGATTCTGCCGGGCGGTCAACTGGCAGGCAGCACCCCAGACGGACGCGCCACCAACATTTTCAAGGTCCACCTCATCAATCGCACGGCTCACGAGCAACACATTCAGCTCGATCTGGAAGGCCTGGAGGGGGCAGAAATCGTGGGATTCAGCAATCCTCACCTGCTGCCGGCGGGAGAAGTTCTCGAGGCCCAGGTGCTGGTGGTGGCCCCGCGTCAACAATCTCGAGGGGTGCGACCGTTCCGGTTCCGAGCTCGCGCCAACGACGGCTCGGAACTCACCTGCCATAAGGAGGCAACCTATGTTATACCCTGAAGGCCGCAAGCCTAAGAACCCCTGGCCCTGGGGTCTGGGGCTGTGCTTTGCCGGCTTCATCTCGCTGCAAATCGGGCTGGTGCGACTGGCTTCGGTTGGATTCGAGGGCCCCGATCAGGTGCACTACTATCGCATGGGCCTGGAGCACAGCAAGGAGCTGCAGCGCCAGAAAGCCCAGCGAGAACTGGGCTGGAAACTCGAGGTTGCTTTCCCCGAGAACCTTGAGTCGGGCGCCCAGCACTGGCGCACCCGCATGCTCGATCGCCAGGGCAGGCCGGTAGACGGACAGCTGAGCCTGAGATTCAAGCGCCCGGCCACCAAGACTCAGGACTTCCAGATCGATGCAGCTTCTGAGGCGGGAGCCCTGGTCAGCCAGTTCAGGCTGGCCCCTGGCTGGTGGATCGTCGAGTTGGAATTCCAGTCGCAACATCACAAGTGGCTGCAGCACCAACGGTGCCTGGTCCAGGAGAGCAGCCGATGAACTGCCTGCACTGCGGGCTGCCTGCGCCTGAGGAGCAGTCCTTCTGCTGCCCGGGCTGTAAGGCCGTATACGGCTTCATTCATCAGGTAGGCCTTCAGGACTATTACCGGCTGCGCCCCGAGGGAGCGGGTGCCCCGGCTGAATTGTCGTCGGCCCATTCGGTGTTTGCCGATCCAGAAG
>CAZYPN010000134.1:0-2271 GCA_964649085.1 uncultured Burkholderiales bacterium
GTGCCAGCTGTCACGGCAATAATGGAGAGGGAAAGATCGGTCCCTGTCTGACCGACAGCGAGTGGAAGTACGGCAGCAGCGACGAGGAACTGCTCAAGACCATCAACAAGGGGCGCCCGGCCGGTATGCCGGCCTGGGGCAGCTTCCTCAAGCCCGACCAGGTTCAGGCCGTGGCGGCCTATGTCCACTCGATCTCCAACACCACCACGGGTGCGCCAGCCGCAACGGCCAGCCCGACGGCCAGGTAGTTCGTCGTGTTGTTACCCGGTGCTGACGTTACTGCGGCTCGCGCCAAAGTTCATCCACGCCGAATGGATGGACGCTATCGGCGTTTCCGCAATGGACTCAGCCTGGTGCTCCAGCTCGGGCTGTTCGGACTGCCCTGGCTGGAGTGGGGGGGTCACCAGGCGGTTCTGGCGGACATCGAGCATCGTCGCCTGCATCTGTTCGGGCTCGTGCTTCATCCCCAGGACACCTACTATCTGTTGCTGCTCAGTCTGCTGGCGGCGCTGACGCTGTTTCTGGTCAGCGCCATCGCCGGTCGTATGTGGTGCGGCTTCGCCTGCCCCCAGACCATCTTCACCCAATCCTTCATCATGGTAGAGCGCTGGTTTGAAGGCGATCGGGCCGCGCGCCTTCGGCTCGATCGGGCTCCCTGGAGCGTCGGTAAGCTGGCGCGCAAGCTTGGCAAATGGTCGGTCTGGACTGCCATGGGCCTGTGGCTGGGCATGACCTTCAGTGGCTACTATCTGCCGATCCGAGAGGTCTTTGCCCAGGTGCTGAGCGGGCAACCCGAACCCACCGTGGCCCTGGTGGTGCTGGGCATGACTGCCTGGTGCCTGTTCGACTTCGGCTACTTCCGCGAGCAGTTTTGCCACTACGTCTGTCCTTATTCCCGCTTTCAAAGCGTGATGCTCGATGCCGACAGCCTGATCGTGGGTTACGATCAGGACCGGGGTGAACCCCGCGGCAAGCTCAAGCAATCGGAGAAGGGCGATTGCATCGACTGTTCGATGTGCGCCCAGGTGTGCCCCATGGGCATCGACATCCGCGATGGCTTTCAGATGGAATGCATCGCCTGTACGGCCTGTATCGACGCCTGCGATCAGGTGATGGATAAAATTCACAAGCCCCGAGGTCTGATTCGCTACACCAGTCAGCGTCAGCAAGAAAAGCAGCGGCCCCAGTGGCTGCGAACCCGAGTGTTAGTCTTTACCACAACGCTAATCTTGATGGTCGGACTGTTCTGGGGACTGGTGCTGACCCGCCAACCTCTCGATATCGACGCTGTGCGAGTGATTCTGCCGGGAGGTCAGTTGGCAGGCACCACCCCCGACGGACGAGCCACCAACATTTTCAAGGTTCACCTCATCAACCGCACGGCTCGGGAGCAACAGATTCAGCTCGATCTGGAAGGCCTGGAGGGGGCCGAAATCGTGGGGTTCAGCAATCCTCACTTGCTGCCGGCGGGAGAAGTGCTCGAGGCGCAGGTGCTGGTGGTGGCCCCGCGTCAGCAATCTCGAGGCGTGCGACCCTTCCGGTTCCGAGCTCGCGCCAACGACAGCTCGGGACTCACCTGCCATAAGGAGGCAACCTATGTTATACCCTGAAGGCCGCCGGCCCAGGAACCCCTGGCCCTGGGGCCTGGGGCTGTGCTTCGCCGGCTTTATCTCGCTGCAAATCGGGCTGGTGCGATTGGCCTCGGCTGGATTCGAGGGACCCGATCAGGTGCACTACTACCGCATGGGCCTGGAGCACAGCAAGGAGCTGCAGCGCCAGAAAGCCCAACGAGAACTGGGCTGGAAACTCGAGGTTGCTTTCCCCGAAAGCCTTGAATCGGGCGCCAGGCACTGGCGCACTCGCATGATCGATCGCCAGGGCCGGCCGGTAGACGGACGGCTGAGCCTGAGATTCAAGCGTCCCGCCACCAAGACTCAGGACTTCCAGATCGATGCAACCTCTGAGGCCGGGGCCCTGGTCAGCCAATTCACCCTGGCCCCTGGCTGGTGGGTCGTCGAGTTGGAATTTCTGTCCGAACACCACAAGTGGCTCCAACACCAACGTTGTCACGTCCAGGAGAACAACCGATGAACTGCCTGCACTGCGGCCTGCCTGCGCCCGAGGAGCAGTCCTTCTGCTGCCCGGGCTGTAAGGCCGTGTACGGCTTCATTCATCAGGTAGGACTCCAGGACTACTACCGGCTGCGCCCGGAGGGCGCGGGTGCCCCGGCTGAATTGTCGTCGGCCCATTCGGTGTTTGCCGATCCAGAAG
>CAZYPN010000135.1:0-2271 GCA_964649085.1 uncultured Burkholderiales bacterium
TCCGTCTAGAGAACCGCGCGGCCCCCCGCCCAGAAAGATAGAAAATCCCGGGAAATCCTGGCTGAAGTCCAGCACTTCACTCACGCGCCCGCCTTGGCGGCCGCTGATACGATAACAGCCCTGGCTGAACGGCGTCGTGCCGCGCCCGCTAGGAAACACCAGGGCTACCGGGGTTCCGCTAACCAGGGCCAGCGATTGAGCGTTTCTAAGGTGCTGAGCCACTACCTGGGCCAGGCCCTCTGCAGTGACTCGCCGGCGCGCCGAGGTTTGCTGGCTGGTCGCCAGGGCCACCAATATGGCCATTAAGGCTACGGCAACCAGGATTTCCAGCAGAGAGAATCCGCCTCGCCTCATCATCACCAGGGATTCGCGAACCCCCATCAGTTTCCTCGAGTGTAGAACACGCCCGGGCTGGTTTTCTGGCGTTGCGTAACCCACTGGCCCGACTCTTGCAGCGATGATCCATCGGGCTTCTTTCTGCCCGAGCCAATATTGTTGGAGCCGGTGGTATAGACACGTCCGCCCTCCACTTTGGAAACGATTTCAACATGACCACGTGCTTCCGAGAACCAGACATCGCCGGGTTGCGGTAACTCGCCTGCCGGACGTTGAACCCAGCCCTGACGCTGCATCGACTGCTCCAGTTTGGAAACGTTACAGCTTCCAGTGCCTCGGGCGATTCCGCCGCTCTTCATCAGCAGCGCCGAAACGAAGTTGGCACAGTTCAGGTCGTTGAGGTTTTTGCCGGGTTTGCGATTGGTGCGGGGATCGCGATAGGCACCGCGCAGTTCCGGGGTCAGGTGCAGGCCGTCGGAGCGCTTCCCGCGCACGGCTCGTGCCAGTTCTAGAGCTTTGTTCGGGTTGTACCCCGACTCCACGGTTGGCGCACCCGGAGCCGCCATCGGAGCAGCGGTCGTAGCGGGTGAATTACGGGCCATCTCGCGAAGCTGCTGCATTGGCTGAATCCAGTCAAAGGCTTCGGTTGCCGTGAAACCGTCTATTTCGGGCAGCAACTCGATGAGGTCGGTAAAGTCGTTGACCGGCAGCGACGAGTTCCAGAAGGCAGGATAGGCAAAGGCCTGGCTCTGAAAAGAGTGGCAAGGGTGGGTCTGGCAGTGCATAGGGGGCTCCTCACTTCGTTGTTGTCCAGGTTAGCTTAGGGTGTAGTAGTTCTCGGGTCGCTGCACAGCGGCTGGCGGAATGTAACTATTGTGTTACAGCGTTCGGGAGATTCAGTAGTTGATGGTGTCGCTTACGCAGTTCTGGTTTTCTGGCCGAAACGTGCCGTTGACGTAAGCGTCAAACAGGGGTTCGTCTGGCCCGATCAGCTGGGGCTGCCCCTCAGGCGGGGCCGGGTCATACAAATACAGCCGACCTTCCAGGTCGCGGCCAACCTGCACCGCGTGACCGGTTCCTGCCTCGTTCAGAATGCTCAAAGTGAAGCTCTGGCCGTTCTTCAGGTCCTTTAAGCGCTGCTCGGTTTTCTCGGGGGCTTCCAGACGACGAGACCGGTGGGTCTGTCCCGTGAGTTCCCGGCGCATCCTCGACTGCTCTTCGGCCAGCATTCCCGCCTCTCCAGCGCTGGCGTAGCGGCGAAAGAGCATCTCCTGAAGCAGGCTCAGGTCGCCATGGGTGGCCGTGCTCTGGCTGAGCCGTTGTTGTATGTCTTGCAGTCTCTCCAGATCCTCAGGCACCAACCCTCGCAACTTCAGCCGCTCGACTACCCTCCCCAGGGCCTCAGGGCCAGCCATGATCGCGCCTGCCAGAAAGCTGGCGGCCGCGCACCGCACGTTCTGATTGGCGCCATTCTGTGTGTCATACTGGGTGAGAGCCTTGAGAATTCGAGGTCCACTCCAGGCTTCTCCGGGCTGCACCAATGGCTTGTCGCTGAGGAACGGGTCGCAGAGCTGGCGATCGTAGTCGAGCCGACCCAGCTGAGCAAAGTGCTGAAGGGCTCTGGCCTGCTGTAGAAATTCATCGCTCGTCGGGCTGCCGTCGTAGCGGTCGCCAGAGGGGCTGAGACCAGGGTTCCAGGTTCTGGGCATCGGTACAGGCCGGCCAGTCTGGGGTTGGAATCGTACTTGCATCGAACAGGCTCCCTACGTTGAAGTTCCCTCAGGCTACAGCTGGCAGGGGCCCAGGTTGGTGCACAGGGGGCATGACGATGTTAACGATTTGCGAACAGTTCAGGGTCCGTCCAACGGGAATCTCCCACCATCCCTGCGAACTCAAGGCCATGCGAACCTTGCTGTTCTCTCTGGCGCTCTTCGC
>CAZYPN010000136.1:0-2247 GCA_964649085.1 uncultured Burkholderiales bacterium
CTTCCCAGGGAACTATGGTGGAAGTATGCAGCCTGAGCCCAATAAAACCGTCTGCCTGAAAACGGGGTTGCTCCCGACCCACACCTCCACCAATTCCAGATGAGGGGGAAGGTTTCTGGGGGTAGCGACGATTTTTAGAGCAATTTTTGGAAGCGCTTCGATCGGGGTTTCTTTCCCGTCGGGCTTATTTTTATCACGTCCGAGGTTATTGGGACCATGGCCATCATTTCACTAATAGTTCTATGTCGCAATGCGTGCAACAAGGTCGAACAACAGAAGCATATGATAGTGATCGGTGGATAGACTGTAATGGATTTTCTTCGTTGCGGAAAGCTTGAAAACACCTCAAAGCGTAGGCTGGGAGTTGTAGTCCTGGAGTGTATAGCCACGATGGTCTCTGCGATTTTTATGCTCTACGCCTACTTTTTTCACCTGCAGTTTATGCTGGAGTTACCGAGGCATATTTGTATGATAGTGCCATTGGCTCTTTTCTTGTTGGTTCGAGAGTTGGCAGTGCTATACTTGGTTTTTCGTGAGATTTCCAGCCGGAAGAAAACCTGTGACAACAGATCCCCGGCCTGACCCACCCCCCACGAAAGCCGGCTCGGGAAGGGCTGCTGTTCCCTCCTGCGAATGCCCTCCCGATGCCGCCAGACAACCCGGGCCCACTTGCCAGCTAAGGTCTGCCTGCTGGGTCTGGACTCCGCCAGCGTGAGCCTGGTGCGACGCTGGGCAAGCGGAGGGCAGTTGCCCCACCTGCGGTCCCTCATCGAAGAGGCAGCCTGGGGCTCATTGACCAGCCCTCCCGGGATGGGCGACGATGCCACCTGGGCCTCCTTTTCCACCTGCACGACCCCCGCCGTCCATGGACGATTCTTCTATCGAGCCGTCGAGCCGGGCTCCTATGACTACCCCAGGGCGCGCGACATGCACCTCAAACGCAGCCCCTTTTGGAATGCCCTCAGCGAGCAGGGTCGCTGCTGCGCCGTGCTGGACGTCCCCAAGTGTCCGCTCAGCACCCGCCTCAACGGTTTGCACCTCACCGACTGGCGTGTACACGGTCGCGACCAGGCGACCCGCAGCTGGCCACCGGAACTGGCCGAGCAACTGCAGGAGCGTTTCGGCGACGATCGCACCGATAGCAGCGGACCGCGCTGGCTGTGCCGCCTCCAAGAGATCCCTTCCGGGCAGTTGGAAGAATTGCTCAAATTCCTCCTGGAAAGCATCGAGCACAAGGTCACGCTGGCCGAAGAACTGCTCGAGAGGCAGCCTTGGGACCTGTTCTTGCTGGTGTTCAAAGAGGCCCATTGCGTCGGCCATCAGTGTTGGCACCTCTTAGACCCCGACCATCCGGCCTTCTCGGCCGAACTGGCCGACCGGTTGGGAAACCCCGTGCTGCGCGTCTATCAGGCCCTGGATGGGGCCATCGGGCGACTGCGCCAAAGGCTCACGCCAGAGACGCATTTCGTCGTCTTCAGCGATCTGGACATGGGGCCGAACTATACCGCGGAGCATCTCCTCGACGAGATTTTGCTGGGCCTGGAGAAAAATTTGTGGCCGCAGGCTTGCGCCCAGAGCCAGTGGCATCGTGCCCGCCATCAGGTTGAAAGCTTCCTGCGCCAGCGCTTATCCCGACGGCCTCCTTCCAGGACAGTGGCCTACCGACACCGACGCATGTTTGCACTGGAGCACAATGAAATGAGCGGTGCAATTCGCCTCAACCTGCGGGGGCGCGAGCCGTTCGGCAACATCCAACCCGGCCTCGAGCTGCAAGCAGCCGTGCAGAGGCTCTCCGAGGAACTGCTGCAGCTACGAAATCCTGCCTCCGGGGCCCGGGTGGTCCAGGAAGTGATCTGCGTCGATCAGGTATACCGCGGCGAGAACCGGCATCTCCTGCCCGACTTGTTGGTCGTATGGAATCGGGAAGGGCCGATCGAATCAGCAGAATCGAAGCTCTTAGGACGCATTCGGCCCCGGCCCAGCGGCTTTCGAACGGGCAATCACCTGGGTGACGGTTTTTGTCTCGTCACGGGGCCCGGTGCCCAGAGCCAGGTTCGCTTTGAGGCCTCCATCATGGATCTCGGACCGACAACGGCTCATTGCCCGCGATTGAACAACCTCCCTATCCCGTCCCGGGCAGCCGGCCCACCAGCTCTTGCGCCTCCTGCAGCGGCCCCTGCGCCTCAATGTAACCGTCGGGCCGCACCAGCACGGCCATGCCCCGGTATTCCGGCGGCCCCTGCTCGC
>CAZYPN010000137.1:0-2157 GCA_964649085.1 uncultured Burkholderiales bacterium
GCCGAAGTTCCCCAGGTCACGCCCGCCCCGGCCAGAGCCCCCAGCGCGTAAGAAGCGGGTGCTTCGACCTTGGGCTGCATGGCTTTGCCCAGCCCAGCAGGGGTGCTCCAGCCAGCCCGCCGGCCGCGATGCCGGCCATATGGTATCCAGTTGCGGTCATCAAGGGCTGATGCTGATATAGCAGGGCCGTTCCCGCCCCTACCAGCGCACCATAGCCGGCGCCGAGGAGCGCAGACTTGAGAACTGACGGCGGCCCTTCCGGTTCGGGCGAGGGTGGGGGTTGAGAGGGGCCTTCTTGTCGAATACTTACGGGCGGCAAGGCGCGTCGAAACGAAGGGGTCAAAGTTTGAACTTTCATGGCGATCTCCTTAGGAATCTTGTAGATGAGCGAAAAGAGCCTGAGTTCCAGCTCCCACCGCGGTCGAAGCGACGACGGGCACCCAGGCGTAGGGGGTTGCCGAAAGGAGCGAAGAGACGTAGCCCAGGCTCGCTCCGACGCAGGCCCCAGTTAGGCCGAAAATTGCAGCATCTTTGAGGCTGCGTGGATGGGTAATTGCAGCGATGCCAGCACCCAGAGCCACGGCAGGTAAGACACCCGAGGTTCCCATTGCCGCCCCAGCCAGGGCAGGCAGGCCATAAAGAGCGGCGCCATAGGTGGCTCGGGAGAGAACTCCTTGGACGTTCCCGCTGGGTGGACTGTCCTGCGGCTCTTGAGGCTCGGGGCTTTTTTCAGGAGCTGAAGGCGGCCGGCTGGGAGAGGGATGGCGGTGGGGTGGATGGTTTTGAACTTTCATGGCGATCTCCTTAGTGGCTCAGGCCTGCTTGTTGCAGGGCGATCTGGCTGGCCGTTGCGGCCGTCATACCGAGGTAGAGGGGGAAGGCGGCACCCGGGAATAGCTGGGCTGCGGCCAGGCAGCCGCCGTGGGCCACTTTTAGAACGCCAGCCAGTTTGTGGTGCTGGCAGTCTTCCCGGGTTCCTTTGAGCAGCTGATAAGCCCCCAGGGCGACCTCTCCCAGTCCGTGGGCGGCCATAAACGGAGCGCTCAGCGAGCCGAGTCCGAGTTGGGGTGCCAGCATGGATGTGGCCATGACTCCACAGCTGGCGCTCATCAGCAGGTGGTTGGCCCCTTCGAGTTGAGTGAAACGGTCTTTGGATGTTATCATCTGGGCGCCATGAATGGCGGCCCCGACGGCGACCAGCCCGCTGACCACCGCCGAACCGGTGGCCAACCAGTTCCCGCCCGTCCCGGAGCCTGACCCGTGATGATGCCCATGGGAGTCGTGTGCAGGGGCGGCGTGATGATCGTGGTGTCCGTGATGGGCGTGGGCATCGCTAGTAGCGGAACCTCGGCAGATGTCCGACTCTTCAAGGCCATGCTGACCGTGATGATGCTGACCCGAGACCGGAGTCATGGCCAGCATGGCGGCGTCGTGTCCGACGTGCAGCAGGGTCCCACTCAGGCCGTGATGGTGATGCCCAGGGGGCGGTGGCGGCGTGGGTTGGGGCGTGTTGGATTGGGGACGGCGCAGTTGGCCGCCCTGGGGGGCGCGTTGAATAAGCATGAATTCTCCTCATCGTGAATGGAAACAGGGTCTGAACGTCCGCGTTGAAAGGGCCGGGACGGCTTGCTGTAAGGGGTCTGTGTCAGAGGACCGAACGACGAGGAGGGGGTGGCTCTGGGGTCAGACACGGCCCCTGGGGCATCTCCAGCCAGAGAACGGGGAGTGGCGGGGCCAGGCGTTGGGAAGGTTGGGGGATTCTTGAGGGAGCCAGCGGGCACAGCACTTCGTGACGAACCGGCGGGGGGGCCGGTTGGCCCGATTCCTCAGCGGCCAGGTCGGCGCACAGCTGATGATGGGAGCACTGGCAGCTTTCTCCGCGGTGCAGGCCACAATGGTGGCTCACGGGTGAGCGACCGCAAAACTCATCCTCGGCCCAGCTGAGCGCCGGGAACCACAGAAAGAGAAGCAGGATCAACAGGGGTCGCACCACATGGTGAAGTTTGACCAAAAGACCTGAAATTTGTCCGAAAGAGATGGTAGGAAGTCGTAGCCCCCTTGTGTTTTCGAAGTTTTGGGCCCGGTGCCGTGGTAAAGCTTGAATGGTCGGGGTTCTGAGCTGCAGTTCCGAGATGGCCGCCCAAAAGGATGAGCGGA
>CAZYPN010000138.1:0-2124 GCA_964649085.1 uncultured Burkholderiales bacterium
TTCCGGTTTGGCCCCGCCCGAAGGGCCGCCGAAGGCGGCTTTCGGCGCGAAAGCGAGGGGCCAAACCGGGGATCAGCTGTTTCTGGTGCCGATGAGTTTACGGAACTCTGTGCCGAGCCCCATCGAGTCAGCAATGTCCTGCGTAGAGACTAAGCGATGAGTGATAGCTGGATCAGCCCCCGACATCAGAAGACGCTTGACCGAATCAAGGCTACGAGCTTTCAAAGCAAACTGCAGAGGCGTATACGTCCCCAGATCCTCATCAACGTAGTTCGGATCAGCTCCGTGTGCCAGCAGTTTCTCTAAACTGGCGAGTTGCCCCGCCCTGGCGGCACAAGCCAAAGGGGTCAGGCCAAGATCATCAAACGAATTGATTCTGCAGCCACCCATACCTTCCTTAAGCAAAAGCTCAAGTAGCGCCGAATCGCCTCGACTGGCTGCGCGATGCAAGGATACGTCGCACCCAGCCTCGGGCTCATCTGTAACGCGAGCACCCTCACAGATTAAGGCATTGGCGAATTCTAGATCAGGCGCCCAGGTTAGCGGCGTGGTCTCATCTATGTTGCGTTCAGAGGGAGAACTCCTCAACTTCAACATATCATCGAGCAGCTGCCTGTCCCGAAGCATGCAAGCCCAAGTTAGGGGCGTAAAACCTTCTATCAAAGCGTTTGCGTCCTGATTTGCAGAAACAATCGCGCGTATGTCTGGAACACTCATTTGGCGACCCTAAGTGGCCTAGGAACAAAGAGTCTGGATCTACCAGGCTTCTGTATCTGGGTGACTGGTCGTGGAACTCGAGTTCCTTGTGGCAGCGTGATAGGGAAACTCTCAGGCGAATGACCTCCACTGCTCGAGCCGGGGATCATTCTCGGTCTATCAACGTCGAGTGTAGGCAGAGCTTGGCCATCAGGCCCCCACCAGGGACTAGGCAGGTAGATGCTGCTCGGCGCCGTGACGTCCCCTTTGACTATTCTGGGCTTGAGGTCGGCAACTGGGCCCAGAATCCCATCTGGAGGGTGACTCCCGCAGTTGAATTGGAACCACTTTGCTGTCCAGTATTTCAAATTGCCGTAGTGCAAGTCGAGCAACAGCAAGTGACCCATAACGGTATCCCTCAAATCTTTGCCAGGGCAGTCATAGGGTTGATTGAGTTTGTTTTCATTGAGTTCCTGAATACGATCGTCGATCTCCTTGCGATTACTCCGGAGTCTATCCTCAATATGCCTGCAGTAGTCTGAGCCAGGAAAATGAAGACCCATAGGGTCAACCCAGGCAACGGGATTACCGCCAACGTAACTGTATAGATTCACTCCGCCCTCTAACCCAATCGGATCCCTGGAGATGAACCTCTGCAAGTGGGGGTCATACCAGCGCTGCCGCATGTACGCCATCCCCGTGTCAGCATCCGTCCTCACGCCCAGCCCGCCAACAAAGGCATAGGGCATCCCACCGGGCACGTTGTCGAACCCGCCCGGCAGGGTCTCGCCCCAAGCGCCGTAATCACGCCGGAACACGACTTCGCCTTCGTGTCGGAAGCAAGCCTGTTGGCCTTCGGGAGTGAGGTCGCGGATGCGGTCCTTGCTGTCCCAGAGGAAGGTGGTGGTTATGCCGCCCGAGGTGCGCGTCAACATGCGTCCGGCCATATCGTAGGTAAGATTCCGGTCGAAGGCGTCGGGGCCCTGCCCTCAGGCGGCGCGGGCGCGGTGGGAGTTGTCCTGATCGCCGGGCCAGCCGAGGTACCAGTCGAGCCATTCGGCGACTTCAGGGTGTGTTGCCGGCTGAGGTTACGGCCCTGGCGGTCGCGGAAGGTGAGGGCGTGGGGGGCGGTGCCTTCGATGCGCAGGTAGCCGTTGTGCAGGTTGCGATGACAGCTGGCGCAGAGGGTGATGAGGTTGTCGGGAGTGGTGGTGCCGTTCTGGCAATAGTAGGTCAGGTGGTGGACGTGCAGGTAGAGCTGGTTGGGGCAGCCGGGGCACTGGCAGCGGTAGCCGTCGCGTCTGAGAATGTGGATGCGCTGCTTGGGGGTGAGGTGGCGAGCTCGGGGGTTGTTCCAGTGGGGCTTGTCTTTCTGGACGAGCTGGAGGTCGCCGTGGGGGACGATCTGGGCGGCTCGCAGGGCGTTCC
>CAZYPN010000139.1:0-2095 GCA_964649085.1 uncultured Burkholderiales bacterium
CCTGCCGACGAAAGCCCATCACTGAAGCAAATTTGCCTCAATTGTCAACAGGCCCTTTTACTTCGTCAGGCTCTCGTTTAGCGACTGGTTCCCGCCGACAGGTCGAAGAACCAGCACATCTCAAGGGGAGATAGCGTGGGGCGCACCTGAGAAGTTTGTGGCGAAAGACTTGACCCCAGATTTTCAGACCTCCCTCACCGGTCCGTCCGTCGAACTCGGGTCCATACCGCTCAAACGAGGGTGCATCGGCCGCCTGGTAGCCGGAACGAGGCAACCAGTCGGAAAAAATCGAGTTCCAGGTCGTGCTGACTCGGGCCACGTGCTGGTGGTGTCGGAAAACGGCATATCGGATGCCGCTCGGAATGCGAACGTGATCGAGCTCGGAAGGCAGGCCTTCCAGGCTTCTCGCGCTCTGCATCCGGGGGGAGTGCAGGGAAGTCACCTCTGGCTGCGTAGTGGCGCCTATGGATCTTCAACTCAACGACAAACTGGCACTGGTTTCCGCTTCTTCGTCTGGCATCGGCTATGCCATCGCCTTGCAGCTCGCTCGCGAGGGGGCGCGGGTCATCCTCAACGGTCGCACCCAGCAGACCGTCGAAGCTGCCCTCCAGCGAGCCCGATCGGAGCCGGGTCACGCCAACCTGCTGCCGCTGGTGGCCGACCTGGGCACGGCGAGTGGCGTTCAAAGCGCCCTCGAACGCTTTCCCCAGGTCGATATCCTGGTCAACAATCTGGGCGTCTATTGGTCCAGCCCATTCGAGGAAACCTCGGACGAAGACTGGCTCCGCATGCTGGAGATCAACCTGATGAGCGGGGTTCGTCTGACCCGCCACTACTTCCCCAAAATGCTGGCAGCCAACTGGGGTCGGGTTCTCTTCATTTCCAGCGAGTCGGGCATTATGGTGCCCTCCGAGATGATTCACTACGGGGTTAGCAAGTCGGCCCAGCTCTCGTTGGCTTCGGGCCTGGCAAGGCTCACCAAGGGCACCGGGGTGACCGTCAACAGCGTGCTGCCCGGCCCTACCCAGACCGACAACGTGCTGGCCTTTATGCGCAACCTGATGCCGGATAGGGCACAGGCCGAGCCCGAGGAGCTGGGCCGGGCCGTGCTGGCCGAGCACCGCCCGTCGTCGTTGCTCGGACGTCTGATTCGCCCCGAAGAGGTGGCTTCGCTGGTGGCCTATCTGGCCAGTCCCCTGGCCGCCGCAACCAACGGCGCAGCGGTAAGAGTGGAAGGCGGTTTAGTCCAGGCCATCCAGTAACTACGTCGGCCAGCATTCCGCGGGCGCCTCAGGTTCCTTGGGGCCCGAAAGTTAAAAGGCCCCAGGGCAGAGCCCCGGGGCCTTTTGAATCGAGCGAACTGAGGTTCAGTTCTTGAGTTCTTCGGTGAGCTTGGGCACGAACTCAAACAGGTCGGCCACCACCCCGTAGTCGGCGATCTTGAAGATCGGCGCTTCCGGGTTGTTGTTGATGGCCACGATGCAGCTGGAGTTCTGCATGCCCACCAGGTGCTGGATGGCGCCCGAAATGCCCACGGCTACGTAGAGCTCGGGGGTGACCACCTTGCCGGTTTGACCCACCTGATAGCGGTGCTCTTTCCAGCCTGCGTCGACCACCATGCGGCTGGCACCCACGGCGCCGCCGAGGGCTCCGGCCAGGGTGTCGATCAGGTGGAAGTTCTCGGGGCCTTTCAGGCCGCGGCCACCGGAAACCACCACTCGGGCTTCGCTGAGGTCGGCAGTACCCGAATCGGCCTTGCTCTCGACCGAAATCAGCTCCACCTTGCCGTCGCCGGCCTGAGCGGCCAGGTCCTGCACCGTGATGCTGCGCGAGCTGTCGGCAGGGGCCACGTCGAGCACGTTGGGGCGCACCGTGGCGAAGGTGGGTGAGCCGCTGAGCTTGACGGTGGCGCGCACCTTGCCAGCATACATCGGACGCACGGCCTGGAAGCTGTCGCCGTCGGCGCTGACGCCGATGACTTCGCTGCCCAGGGCGGCCGAGAAACGGGCGGCCAGCTTGCCGGCCAGCTCCTTGCCGTGGGTGGTGGCGGGAACCAGCACCAGGGCCGGGTTCAGCGAACGCACGGCCTCGGCCA
>CAZYPN010000140.1:0-2011 GCA_964649085.1 uncultured Burkholderiales bacterium
CCCCAGATGGACACAAAAACCGCCCCGGGCGCGTGTCCAGTTGGGGTATACCCTACATGGACTGTTGGGGGAGCGGGCTGGGAGAGAGGGTTCTGGGAGGCGTTCCCGGAGGGGTTTCCAGGTAGCCCTGGCGCAGCCAACCCATGCCGAACTGGCCCGGAACTCGGGCCAGATAGGGGGGCGGGGCGCTGGGGTGGGGCACCTCGACGATCATGATGCGGGCCACGGGCCGAACCCGGCCATTTGGGGCGCGGACCTCGACGATGCCGTCGGGATGGATGCGGCTGAGGGTAGTTCCCTGGGGCAGGCGCAGGGGCATTCCGGTAAGGTCGAGGGGGGCGAGATGGGGGCGGGCAGCGAGGCGGATTTCCTGGTCGACCAGCTTCCAATGGCCGTCGCGGGTGAGGGTGAAATCGCTGAGGAAGAAGTAGCCCTGGCCGTCGATGGCGACGTCGGTGGGGCAGGCGGTGTGCTGCAGCGGGCTGTGAGGGAGGGAAGGGAAAGTGGCGCAGAGCGCCAGGCAGAGAAGCAGGCTTCGACAGTCCATGGTGTGATGTTGGGGGAAAGGAGCAACAAGGAAGGCACGGATCGGTTAGCAATTGGTGAACAGGATGGACGGAGCTGGCCTGGTCAATGTCCCTCTTGATAAGCCGTCTCTCCGTTTCTACGGTAGCCGCTTCTGCAGAATTCGGTGGGCGATGTTCCGTGCGGAACGTTGCCGTCGGGGAGACGTTCAGGGACGCCGGTGAGGGCCAGGCGATGCTTGTGGCTACGGTTTTGGCTGGATAGTGATGTTGAAAATGCGTGGGCAGGTGGGTCTGCATTCGTTGGAGGTCGCCGAAGCGTGCCTACCTATGAGGTCCCTCCCGCCTGGTACGGCCAGAATTCGGTTCATCGACCCGGCGAATGTATCCCTGGTATCGCTCTGGGCGGGCTTTAAGCACCGCCTGTTCTCGCGGCGATACGATTTGAGAGGATATGCCAAGGGCGAGATTCCCTTTGTCGTGCTACCTTATCACGACGGTAGCACGTCTCTCTCCGATGGGGTAGCCGTGCCAACTCAATGTCGTCGCGACTTGCTGGAGGCGGCTGTGGAGGCCGCTGGCGCCGGCGTGAATGAGCGGACTTTCGTTTACGATTCCGACTGTTGCACCTGGCGCTGACGGGTCGCTGATTTCAAGCCGCTAGCCGAATTGCAGTGCCGTTCTTTCGACGTTCCCCAAGGCTGAATCCGCAACTCCAATCTCTGATGGCGGGACTGTTGGACAGTAGAACCGGTCTTCACGATTTTCTGAGGGCTCTGAAGCGACCAGGACGCGGTGCGCATCGGATTGACGGCCACTGCGAGATTTTTGGCCGGCCCATTTATTGCTATAGCTACCGCCAGGCGGTGGTGGATGGGTATCTGGTCGACCACGAGCCGCCCCCGCAGTGTTGTTGGAGGCAAAGCTCTATGGCTGCATAGTGACCGAGATCGTTGGCCAGGGCTGGCTCTGTCGTCATTCTGGGTAGCTTGCAGTCCATTTGAAGCGGCGGTCAGCATGCCGGCGAGGGTGCGGCGCATCCTCGGGACGTAACCTGAGCCCCTCACACCCCCCAACCAGCCCTCCCCAGCCTCAAGACCACCCAACACGACCCCCCGCTCATCGAACACCCCGCAAATCATCTCACAAATCGCCACCAAAACCCATAACCAAGCCATTCGGAGCATGCCAAAAACTTGACGTTCGCCCCCCGCCGTGCCCTACCATAGACTGATGACAAAGCTTGACCCCACCACCCTCAGCCCCCGCCAACTCGAAGAACTCGGCCCCCACGCCGTCCACCAGCTGGCCCTGCGCGCCACCAACACCCTCACCCGCTACCGCCTCCTGCTTGGCCGCTGCCTGCTGGCCCTCCACCGCAGCCAGGACTACCTCCAGTTCGGCTGCTCCAGCGCCGTCCACTACGCCACCGCCCAGCTCGGCATGCGCCCCGACAGCGCCCGCCAGCTGCGCCGCCTTGCCTTCCA
>CAZYPN010000141.1:0-1863 GCA_964649085.1 uncultured Burkholderiales bacterium
CTGGGGGCGGAGTGGTGAACTGCACATGTCGGTTACTTTGCCAAAGTAATTGCTGACAGTTCGCTCACCTCCTGGGGTCAGGCCTGCACCCCGGCCTCCACGTGATGCTGAAGAAACCATTCATACAGCAAGCCCAGTCCTTGCTCTAGCGGCACAGTGGGCGACCATCCCAGTTGCCGGATCTTGGAATTGTTCATCCGCTTTCCAGGCGTGCCGTCGGGCTTGCTCAGGTCGTGCTCAAGCTGGCCCTGGTAGTCCACCGCTCGGGCCACCGCTCGGGCCACCGCTCGGGCCAACTCGGCAATGGTGACCTCTTCATCCGAGCCGATGTTGATAATCTCCTCATCGTCATACTTTTCGAAAAGCAGCAAGAGGGCTCGGGCCAGGTCGTCAACATAAAGCAACTCGCGTCTTGGGGTGCCCGTGCCCCACAGCTCCACCGTAGGCGCCCCTGCAACCTTGGCCTCGTGAAAACGCCGCATCAGAGCCGGCACCACGTGAGAACCAGTGGGGTGGAAGTTGTCGCCGGGCCCGTACAGGTTTGTGGGCATTGCGGCAATCACCCGAACGCCATGTTGACGACACAACGCCTGCCCCATTTTGATGCCGGCGATTTTCGCCACCGCATACCACTGGTTGGTGGGCTCGAGCGGACCGGCTAGCAGCGACTCTTCTTGAATGGGCTGGGGAGCCTCGCGGGGATAGATGCAACTAGACCCCAGCATCAAAATCTTCTTCACCGGGTTCTGACGGGCAGCCTCAAGCACATTGGCGGCCATGACCACGTTATCGTAGATGAAGTCCCAAGGATAATGGGAGTTCGCCCAGATGCCACCGACCCTGCCGGCAGCCATCAAGACGTAATCTGGCTTCATCTGCTGAAAGTAGTTACGAACCGCCAGCGCATCCAGCAAATCCACATCCGATCGGGTGCAGGCCACGATATTCTCGAAGTTCTCAGCCTTCAACAGTCGCACAAAGGCCGACCCCACCAGGCCGGCCGCCCCCAACACCAGAACACGATCACTACGATTCAGCATGCAGATTGCTTCCCTCCTCGGCGTAAAGAATCTTCTAGGGAAAGCGCTTCATTTTGCCCGGCGAACCCACCACCAACGTGTTCCCCACCCTTTTCCACTCGTAGACCTCTGGCTGCATCTTCAGCACCAGCGCAATCGCCCCGTCCACTGGCAAATCCCGAGCCGTAACCGTGACCGTTCCACGGACCTCGGCCCCTACATAGAGATTGAGGCCAAAATGCTGGCTGAGTTCGCGCAGCACCTTGACCAGTTCGGCTCGATCATAGTCGAGATTCACCCGCTTGGGGGCGGCCAGCAGACCCATGCTGAGCATCAGCACACAGAGTAGGAGGCGTTTCACGTTAAACCCGCGGCAACGGCTTGATCGGTATCCACGTGGGCAAAGTCTTGCAAGCGGCTCACCAGCATCTCTCGATCCGATCCTACCCAAGTCGCAAAGATTTGGGCCACGTTGACGAACGCAGTCCCGGAACGCCCCCGCACGACCGGCTGGTGCGCACTTTGTGTCTCACGGCCCCTCGATGTGCCCCCGTAGCGCGGGTGGCGTGCACTTTGTGCCTGCCAACGAGGCTCACGGGCCCCGAGCCGCCCCCGCATGACCGGATGGCGCGCACTTTGTGCCTGCCAACGAGGCTCACGGCCCCTCGATGGACCCCCGTAGCGCGGGTGGCGCGCACTTTGTGCCTGCGAACGAGGCTCACGGCCCCTCGATGTGCCCCCGTAGCGCGGGTGGCACGCACTTTGTGCCTGCCAACGAGGCTCAAGGTCCCGAGCCGCCCCCGCATGACCGGCTGGCGCGCACTTTGTGCCTGCCAACGAGGCT
>CAZYPN010000142.1:0-1761 GCA_964649085.1 uncultured Burkholderiales bacterium
AACTCGATCTGAGTTGTCTGGCGCCAGTGACTCACCTTTCGCTGCAAGGTCCTGACCCCCTGTGCCAAGATGGACTGAGACACGATGACCCCCTGGAATTAGTGTAGACTACCCCGCGCTGGTGGTAGGGTGAGCGGAGCGAAAACCGCCACCAGCGCGCGCGGCTCGAGGACAGGGGGTCCCACCGGGTCGGACGAGAAATGGAGAGGGTGGAGAGAGAGACTCAGCTCATGAACCAGAATCACACCACTGTCAGCGGGCCCCGCCCGGATCCGGAAGTCAAGCCAAAGAAGGCGACTCGTCGCAAGATGAGTGCCAAATACAAGCAGTCCGTTCTAGAGAAGACCGATGCGATGTTGCCCGGTGAAATCGGCGCCTTCCTGCGCCGAGAGGGGCTCTACTCGTCTCACCTCAGCACCTGGCGAAAACAGCGAGCTGCAGGCCAATTGGCGGGCCTGGAGCCCAAGACAAGGGGAGCCAAGCCCAAACCGGCCGAGGCTCGGCGAGTCAAGGAACTCGAAGCCGACGTCGCCAGGCTGCAGAGCCGACTGGAAACTGCTGAACTGGTCATCTCGGTTCAAAAAAAACTTTGCGAACTCTTCGGAGTGGATCCGATGACCGGCGAGCGGATCAGCCAAAGATGACCGCTGCGGTTCAGGAATTGGCACCTTTACTCGGGGTCGAAGGGAGTTGCAAGGTCGTGGGGCTGCCCAGAGCCTCCTACTATCGGGCCATCGCGCCCACCCTTCCATCCCTTGGCCCAATCCGGCTGCCCGGTCTGCGGCCAATCCACGCGCCCTTAAGCCCGAGGAACGGCAGCAGATACTCGACCATCTCCACAGTGAGCGGTTTATCGACCGGTCACCGGCTGAGGCATTCCATACGCTGCTCGACGAGCATATCTACCTGGCTTCGCTCAGGACGTTCTATCGCGTTCTGGCCGACAACGACGAGGTCCGGGAGCGGCGCAACCAGCGACGTCATCCGGAATACAAGAAGCCCGAACTCGTGGCTACCGCACCCAACCAGGTGTGGAGTTGGGATATTACCAAGCTCCGCGGGCCCGTAAAGTTCGAGTATTACTACCTCTATGTCATCATTGACATTTACAGCCGCTACGTGGTGGGCTGGATGCTGGCGCCTAAGGAGTCTGGCGAATTGGCCACCCAACTCATCCGCGAGACCTGCGAGAAGCAGGGCGTTGAGCCCGGTCAACTCACGATACACGCTGATCGCGGCTCGCCAATGGTCGCTCAGCCAACCGTGGGATTGATGGCCAAACTCGGCATTACTCAGAGTCACAGCCGCCCCCGCGTCAGCGACGACAACCCTTTCAGCGAAAGCCACTTCAAGACACTCAAATACCATCCGGGATTCCCGGGTCGGTTTGGAAGTCAGGAGGACGCTCAAGGCTTCTGCACCCCCTTCTTCTTCTGGTACAACAACCAGCATCGGCACTCCGGGATCTTCTTCCTGGCTCCAGCGGATGTCCACTACGGCCGCGCAGACACAGTCCTGCAAGCCCGGCACTCTCGCCGGCTCGAAGCTTATGCACGCCATCCAGAGCGCTTCATCGGTGGCCCACCGCGGCGCCCTGAGCTGCCGACCGCAGTGTACATCAACCCGCCCAGAAAGGAGGCAGACCTATCGCCGACCGCTACATAAAATAGGACGCCCGATGTGTCTCAAAAGTCTTGACACCTTCCGTTCTTGACGTCGCCGGAGACTACCGCGGCGAACTTGCTGAACCGGCTGCAGATT
>CAZYPN010000143.1:0-1754 GCA_964649085.1 uncultured Burkholderiales bacterium
CGCCCTCTTGCTTCCGACGCAAGCGTGCTACCAGGCTGCACTACACTCAGCCGATGCCTTACTGTAGCGCACTTGGGCGGGGCACACCGTGAAGTTTTCCCGGAAGGGCCGTTTCAACGATTTTTGGGGGTGACGGAATAGGCTGAAGAAAATTGGCCGATCGGGGAGCCCATCCATGAAAATCGCAGCACCACTGTCCATCGTAGGCCTGGTTCATGGCAGCCCGGCGCCCTCGCCCCAGCAGGCTTTGGAAGCCGTCGTAAAGGGCGGAGAGCAGCTGTTGGCCGGTCAGACCGAGGTGCTACCCGAGGCGCCCCAGCTGCTGGAGGCGGCCGCTCAGGCCGACGGCCTGTGCAACATCTCTCGCAAGCTGCTGCGTTCCTTTAGCGACCGGCAACTGCCCATCGACAGTGTAGAGTCGCAGCTCTACAGCCTGGGGCTCAGCGAGGGAGCCCAGGGTTATGTGGCCGCAGACTACACCCATCATTTCGAGATGAGCTACGGCGCCAACGGGGGATTTCGCGGCTCGCGTTCCTACGATGCCCCTGGAGAGACGCCGCTGGCCCGCGTGAAAGCCTTTCAGAAGTCCGGCTCCCTGCCCAGCGACCCCGCCCTGGTGCGGGTAGACTACACGCGCCCCGGTCACGTTGGACCAACGCTGGAGGGCACGCCGATGGACTCGATGAGCAGCGCCAGTTCTCTCTACTTCACGAACGACCTCAGCAAGGTGAGCGGTCTTGAGGGCAACACGGTCGGCAGCGATGAAGAGTGCAAGGAGCGCCTCGAGCAACTGTTCACCAGTCTCGAGCTGGCCTCTCCCGTGCAGCTGCACACGTACACGACGGGTTACGGTCGGGTTGGCACCTCCTACTACGACAAAGCTCGAGTGGCCGGCAACGACAGTAGCAATTCCGTTGAGATCGCCGCTGCCAGCCTGCAGGGCATGCGCCAGATTCTGGGCCTGTCCGGCAAGGCGACAGCGGCTGACGCCGCGCCAACGGCTTCGGCCTCGGCCAGGATTTTGGGCAGCCTGGCCGCCGGAGGTGCGGCTGGCGCCCTGGGAACGGGTCTGCTCGGCGGGCTGCACCCGGCCGCCGGTGCCGCTCTGGCGGCAGTTACCATCGCCGGGCTGGGAACCGTCGGCCACCTGACCCAGCGCCACGACCCGCGTGACTTCCCCCTGCCCAATGCCCAGGCTCTTGACGAACGCAACCAGGTTCGCGCCCGCCGCGGCCTGCAAAACGGACTGCTGCTGGGCACGGCCCTGAGCGCCTCGGCCGCTGCCGGCGCGGCGTTCGGCTGGCAGGGTGCGGTGGTGGCGGCAGCCTGCTGTGCCGGCGTCGAGGCTTTGCTGGGCGCCGCACAGTAGGCAATTCACCTCCGCCGCGTCATCGGCTTTGTTCGAAAGGGTCCGACTTCAACGGTCCGTTCCTCTTTTGATACCTGGCTCCCGCCTGTCCATCCTCGACGGGCGGGCCTGGGCCCTTGCGGGGTGGGTCGTGCGCCTGCTCCGTCGGCACCCCAAAACGCTATTCGCGGCTCAATACTCGGCCCGCACTTTCCCCTGTCAACGCTGGGCCAGCGCTTGACTCGGGGTCAGCGTGGTGCGCTATTCCTTCGCTGTATGGCTCTTTCATCCACGAACATCCCGCCGGTTCCCATATTGCCTCACCGGAAAACTCGCTTCCATTGTCGACGGCTGCCAGTGTCAACCGAAAACAGGACCATTTGCTAATTGAAAACAGGACCACCCC
>CAZYPN010000144.1:0-1730 GCA_964649085.1 uncultured Burkholderiales bacterium
TGCTCCACCTGCTCCCGCCCCGCCTCGATCGCGCTCTCTACCAGCCGAGCAGGCTCAACAGCCACGGGAGCCAGGAGGCTATCGGCAGTCCCGCGCACCAACTTAGCAGGCAGAGGAGGGTCGTCGTGATCGCCACGGTCCTGCAGGCGCTCATAGTGCGCGGCCAGCTGATCCCGAGCAGTGTCCCAGCCAATCGGGCGCGGGACACTGCCGAGTTGAGTCAGCTCTGCGACGAATCCGACGGTCCGGGCGAGGGCGGCTGGGAGTTTCCCAGGCCGAACAGCTCCGCCACGCGCACCAGCACCCGCTCCGAGTCGCCAGGGGTGTCGATGTTGCCCCGGGCGGTCGCGCTAACGTGGTAGTCAAGGGTGTTGTCCTCGGCCAAGCTGATGCCGCCGGAGAAGTCGATTCCCTTGAACTTGTGCGATTTCAGGACCTTCTGTGCTTCCGCTTTGATGTCCATTTTCACTGTCCGCCTTTCACTGCGATTTCGATTCGAACGCTCTCAATGTGCTCGGGCGGAATCTGGCTCCCGTTGATGGCCAGCCCGAGCCGGTTGCTGTGGTAGTCGAGCCGCAGGGCCAGGGCCGCCTGGGGCTCGCCGTTGCGAAAGGCCTGCAGGCGCCCGTTGTTGGCGTAAAACTTGGTCCAGGCCGCCTTGCCAGGGGCCGCCACCTCGGGCTTGCCAATCGTGCCCAGACCCCAGTCGCATTCCACCCACTCGGGCTTCCCGGCTTTCCACCACGCAACCATCTTTCGCAGGCTGGCCATGGTGCGGGGACACAGGCAGCCAGCCGAGCCGATTGCTCCTCCGTCGATGTGCGCCATGATGGACCGCTCGCCGTAAATCTCGATCACCACAGGGCCCAGGGCAGGGCTCCACACTGCGTTGTAGTTGTCCGGCCCGCCCTTCCACTCGAGGCCGCCCACCCGGGTATATCGACCCTCGGGAATCGGCTCGAACGCCTGACATACCTCGTTGGCCAGGGTGCGGAAAATCTGGCGCCCCGGGGCACCCGAGATCGCCTCGAAATGGTCAATCTCGCGGCCGCCATCCCAGAGGGCCATCCGCAGCGGCTCCAGGCCTGTGCGGTCCAGTTTGCCCGGCTGGGCTCTCGTGACTCTGACAAATCTCGACATCATCCCTCTCTCTCCCAGGCCACGATGCCGGCTCGCCGACACCATGGGCACCAGATACCAACTCGGACCTGCGCCTCCGGGGCCATCGCCGGCAGCAGCACACTCGCCGACTCCCCGCACACGACGCAGGAGCAGCGCAGGCGAACGCTACTTGCTGTCACCGGGCTCCTCCGGTGCGATTCGGTCCAGGGCCCGCTGGAGCGAGCGGTCCCAAAAGCGGCTTACCTGCAGCATCCAGCGGATGCCCGAGAACTGCGCCACGTTGCGGAGCACAGACGCGCCCTCGAACGACACCAGCGCGAACTCCAGCACCCCGCAGCACAAGGCCACGGTCGATCCCGCCACCCAGCCCAGGGTGTGCGCCTGGGCCCGGACAGTGCTGCACATGATGGCCAGGGATAGCCACAACATCAGCTTGAGCAAGCTCAGGGGCCAGCGTCGAAGGCTGAATTTGCCCTGCTTGATAGCCAGGGCGCTGCCCGAGAACAGGTCTAGCACCCAGAGAATCATCAAGGCCGTGGCGGTGACAGGATTGGGCAGGTAGGCCCAGATTGCCCCGGCAAACCAGCCCGAAACGCTGTGAAGGTGGC
>CAZYPN010000145.1:0-1663 GCA_964649085.1 uncultured Burkholderiales bacterium
ACGACGAGTGGGACAATTCCAACCGCGGTGGCGGTCCCGACGAGGTCTACAACGAATGGGACAACGGGCGCGGATCCTATTTCGACGGTCCCGACGGCCGCACCAGCTACGACCCCTATCACTGAGGAACGCCTTCGTCCCCGCCTTTTCAGAACAATTTCAGGGCCTTCAGTCACTCTCCACGGCGAGAAATAGCACGTGTACCAAGGGAGCCAGGCCATGAAGATCCAGCACGCACCCCAACCCCAGCTGAGAACGTTGACTCAAACCCCCACACCCCCCCAACAGCCCCAGCAGCCCGACGAACCCCAGGATTCGCTCGAGCCCCAAAAGCCACAGCCTCCGGAGAAGTATCCGCTCTGGACACCGCTGGCCAACGCGGGCGTGGTAGGTGCACTGGTGGGCGTGCCCTCGGCCTTGGGCGCTCTTGAACACAGCCTCTTCGGGCCCGTTGCCGCCGGCGTGCTTACGGGCGTGGTCACCCCGGTTGTGGCTGGCCTGGCCGCCGGCACCTGGGCCTACAAGAGTTCTAAGAAAGAATTCAAAGGCCACCCCATCCTGGTGGGCATGTCCACTCTGGTCGCGGGCGGTGCGGCTGCCCTCATCTCGCCCTTACTCAAAGCCCCGGGGGCGACCTATGGCTGGCAGGGCGCTCTGGTTGCCACGGGCGTAGCCGCCGGCGCCGTCGGAATCATCAGCGCCGTGGGCATCTACAAGGCCAATCAGAAGATCGACCAACAACAGTAAGGTCGTCCAAGGTGTCCGTTCCCACAGCAAGAATCGCAACGGCATGATGCGCATTCTGCTGTTCCTGCTTGTTCTGGCTTTGCCCGCCCTGGCCACGCCCCTCAGCGACTACCTCCAGGAGGCCGACAACGTCTTTCGCGAAGCCGTTCGCTATCGCCAACAACTGGCAGCCTCACTGGGTCGAGAGCAGAAATTTGGGCCTGTCTTCCAGGTGGCTTGCGATTACAATCGCAGTCTCGCGAACCTGCGACTCCGGTTGCAAAACACCACCCCTCCGGATGAAGCCTCAAACTGTCACGTCGCTTTGCTGGCGTTTCTCGCCAAGCAGTGTGAACATGCCGGTTTGATGGAGACCCAGCTCAGCAAGCTGGTTCAGGACGAAGCTCGGTTGGCCACAGCCCCGAGCCGGATCGTCGAGGCCGACTACAATCGCCACAAGGACGAGTTCTTCCAGTTCATCCCCGGCGTCGACGTTGCCGAGGGCCCTTTGCTCGACCGGTTCATGGGGCTGCGGCAGCAGCTCAAGCCCGATTTCGAACTCCAGCCAACTCCCGAAAAGCCTCAGCCTCGCCCGTCGAGCTGAAATCCCCAGGAGGCTCTTGCCTTTCCCAGAAAACATCCTCATGGCCAGTCTCCGCAGCCGCCTGATCGAGGGTGTACACCGCCTGAACAAGGGGCGTGCCGAGTCGGCTCTCGAAGCCTTCGACTTCATACTGGCAGCTCTCGGCTCCCCTGGCCCTGGCGGCCAGCTGCATCCCCATCTCGAAGTCGACGAGCGCACCTGCGAAATCGACACCATGGAGGTGCGTCACCTCCGATTGCAGGCCCTGCTGGCCTGTCAACGCTGGCCCGAGGCCATGCGCGAAATCGAAAGTCTTTATCAGTATTCTCTCCATTTTGGCAGTACGGACGAGCG